>NZ_QXIS01000001.1:0-68760 GCF_003570925.1 Candidatus Cryosericum terrychapinii
GTAGGTCGCTGCCAGGGTCATGTTGTTTCCATATCCCCCCCGAGCACTTTTTCTCAATGCGAGGGGCGTTTCCCCCTCACGGGGGTTTTTCCATATCTGGGGGGCACGCGGGAACCCAGTCCTGCGCAATCCAACACCTCACCTGAAATACCTCGACTGCTCTTGACATGTGGGGATTGTGGGCCATTCTTCACTTAGCTTGCACATTCAGGGGGAGAGATGACATCAGGAAGAGTAGTGAAGCGGTTGTTTGGCAAAGCGATCGTTGCACTTCTGGCCATGCTGCTGTGCAGCGCTTCACTAGCGGCGCCGGTCAGTGCAGTGACGGCAGCCAATGATGCATATACCACCAATGAGGATATTGCCGTCAACTGCACCGTTCTCACGAACGATAGTGGTACCGGACTCAGAGTTGACTCAACCGGGACTCCTGGGCATGGCACTGCGAACATCGTGTCTGGGGGAGGGAGCATCACCTACACCCCCAATGCCAACTGGAATGGGACGGACTCGTTCACGTATACTGTCCTCCAGAGCGCTAACCCATATTACTCTGGAACCAGTCACTACTACGAGTTCGTCTCAGTGCCCGGTGGAATAACGTGGAGCGCCGCACAGACAGCTGCTGCAGGCAAGCATTTATACGGACTGCAGGGATACCTTGTGACGATAACATCGGACGGAGAACAGAACTTCGTGAATACCAAGCTGAACGGCACTACTGCCTGGATGGGAGCTAGCGATGTTTCATCCGAAGGAACGTGGTGCTGGGTCACAGGCCCGGAAGCAAGTACGCAGTTCTGCACCGAGACAGGCGGTGGTGGGTACGGCAACTCTACGGGAGGCTATACCGCCGTCGGTAGCCGCTACAACAATTGGAATGGCGGCGAGCCCAATAACAGCGGCGGTGACGAAGACTATGGTCAGTTCCTTGGCGGCAGTACAGGACTGTGGAACGATCTTTCGTCCACTGCTACTGTTGCAGGCTATGTTGTCGAGTACGGTGGCATGGCTGGTGATCCTGCAGCCCCGGTAGAAGTCCTGACTGCTACTGTCACCGTCACGGTGAATGCCGTTAACGATGCTCCCGTGAATACAGCGCTTCCTACCGTCTCTGGCACCATGAACGTCGGTGATACATTGACGGCCACCTCTGGCACCTGGAACGACAATCTGGACATGGTGCCTGGCACGTTGAGCTATGAGTATGTGTGGCAGCGAGCAGATTCTACCGCTGGTGCGAACCTGACAGTCATCCCGGGAGCAAACTCCTCGACATACGTTATCGGCACCGGAAGTGCACACAAGTATATTCGGATCTCTGTGAACTGCACCGATACTGGCGAGGGCCTTCCTTCGTCTCAGAGCACGTTCGCATACTCCGCGTGGTCGTCTCAGGTTGCAAACAGCCTCCCTATCATCACCGAAGGCGCATCGACGTCAGTCACCATGAGCGAGGACGGAAGCCCCACGGCGTTCAGCCTCACGCTTCACGCGACGGACGTCGACGGCGACACCCTCACGTGGAGTATCTCGTCAGCTGCTTCCCACGGCACGGCCACGGCAAGTGGCACCGGCGCAAGCAAGAGCATCGGATATGCTGTCGCCGCCAACTATAACGGCTCGGACTCGTTCGTTGTGCGTGTCAGCGACACGTATGGCGGCACCGATGACATCACCGTAAACGTTACGATCACCGCCGTCAATGACGCTCCCAGCTTCACGAAGGGCGGAGACCAGACAGCCTTCGAGGATACTGGCCTACACACGGTCGTCGGGTGGGCAAGCGCCATGAGCGCCGGTCCTGCAGACGAATCCAGCCAGACCCTGGCGTTCAACGTCACCAATGACAACAATGCACTGTTCAGTGTCCAGCCAGCCATCAACTCTGGTACTGGCACGCTGACGTACACGCTGGCCGCCGATGCGAACGGCCCTACGACCGTGACCGTGACCCTCGGCGACAACGGCGGAACCGCGAACGGTGGCGTCAACACCTCGCCTCCCCAGACGTTCACCATCACCGTCACTCCCGTCAACGACATGCCCTCCTTCACCAAGGGCGCCGACCAGACAGTCCTCGAGGATTGCGGTGCGCAGACGGTGAACCCGTGGGCGACGGCCATCAGTGTCGGTCCAGCCAACGAGATTCCGCAGGTTCTGACGTTCATCGCCACCAACAACAATAACGGACTCTTCAGCGTTCAGCCGGCCGTCGATCCTGCTACCGGTATCCTGACGTATACCCCGGCTGCCAACATGAACGGCGTGGCGACGGTGTCGCTCACGCTCACGGACGACGCCACGAGGGGCGGTGCCGCTCTCACGACCGCTGCACAGACCTTCAACATCACCGTCACTCCCGTGAATGACCCGCCAGTGAATACGGCGGTCCCTGTCATTTCAGGAATTCCGCATGTTGGCCGCACCCTAGCCACGACGGATGGTGTCTGGAATGATCTCATGGACACGAGCGTTTCCGGCACGTCGGCCCTGTCCTATGCTTATCAATGGCAGCGTAGCACGGACGGGGGGACGATATTTGCCGACATCCCCGGTGCCGTCGGTCCGACATATATATTGACCCTTGCCGACAACCTTCAACCGGTCCGGTCCAAAGTCACGTGCACCGACGACGGCGTCGGACTCCCTCTGCACCAGACGACGTCGGAGCTGTCGACACCCGTATCGGTAACCATCCTCAACGCTGCACCGGTCATCACCGAAGGGGCCTCAGTATCTACAGCCTGCGACGAGGATAAGTCGCCGGTTGCCTTCACGTTCACGCTCCATGCAACAGACTCGGATGCTGTCGACACACTGACATGGCACATCCTCGCGTCTCCTGCACACGGTACGCTGACACTTCCTGCCCCATCAGTTGGGATGTCGATAGTTCCGTCGTTCTACCATCCTGCATCCAACTGGAACGGCGTGGACTCCTTCACCCTTCAGGTCGATGACGGTCTGACGGGTACCGCCACCATCACTGTGACGGTCACCGTGAACCCCCGCAACGACGCTCCTGTTAGCACAGTGCACCCCGGCATCGCCGGCAGCCTGTTCGTGAACTACGAGGTGCGCTCCGTGGTCGGCAGCTGGAACGATGCGATCGACACGGACGTTTCCGGCACTTCGGTGCTTTCCTACACGTACCAGTGGCTGCGGGCACGCGACGCTGCAGGGACGGGCCTCGTGCTCATCCCCGGCGCGACAGCTTCGACCTATGTGGTTTCTCCCATCGACGGAGGGATGTATCTCGCGGTCCGTGTTACCTGTACGGACAATGGCGTAGGACTCCCTGCGACCATGAGCACGACCGTGGACAGTGCGTTCCTCTCTGCCAGGTCCCTCGATATGGTCCTTCCGACCATCGATCTTCCTGACTTCTTCTCCTGGCCCGGTGTGACCAGCTGGTCCGGTGCACCCGTTCAGACCTTTGTCGTGAACAGCTCTCCGTTCTCGCTCCAGTTCACACTGGAAGACAACAGCGGATCTGCGAAATGGACGATCAAGGTGAACGGCGTGGTCATTGTCGACCCCGTCGGGGCCGGCGTCATCACCTATCCCGTGCCGCTCTCAGAAGGTCGCAATGACGTCGAAATCAGTGCTTCCGATGCTTCAGGCAATACCGCCAGCGTGAAGCTGGCCATCTACCTGGACACCATGGGCCCGGTGCTGACCGTTGAACCTGCGCTTCCCTCCTCTGTCACGACCTCCCGGTTGACGATCGCCGGCAGCGTCGGGGATGCCGTTGCGGGTCTGAAGTGGGTGAGCATCAACGGAACAGCAGTGATACCTTACCTGGATGGTTCTTTCCAGGAGACGCTTACCCTCACGAGGGGAATCAACAGAATCCTCATCGAAGCCGAGGACAAGGCCGGACACACGGCAACAGCCACCTACACGGTGACGTATGCCACGACCGCCCAGCCCCTGCCCGCTGCTACTGTCATCACGCTTACCATCGGCAGGACAAAGATGGATGTGAGCGGCAGGACGGTTGCTCTTGATACGGCACCGGTCATCAAGGAGAGCAGGACCCTCCTGCCTCTGCGGGCACTTGTGCACGAACTGGGCGGCTCCATTGCCTGGAATGCCAAGACCCGTCAGGTCACAGTCAAAGCGCGTGGGGTCACCATGGTGCTGACCATCGGCAAGAACACGGCCACCGTGAGTGGCAAGAGCATCCTCATCGATCCTGCCAACAGCAAGGTCGTCCCCATCATCCTTGGGGGCAGGACCTTCCTGCCCGTGCGGTTCATCGCCGAGCAGCTTGGTCTGGAGATCGGCTGGTATCCTCCCACGCGGACGATCACCATCACCTGGGAACCCTGACATCCTTCTCGTCTCCTGAATGACTTGGGCCCGCCATTACTGGCGGGCCCTTTGCATGCACAGATGCTGTCAGCTTGCTACGAAATGTCTGTGTTCCCTGTTGGTGGAAGTGTTACAACAAACACGTCTGTCCCCTGTTACAGAAACGGAACCGTCCCGAGAGTGTTACAGTCTCCGATGCTCTCGTCAGAGTGGAGTGTGACTATACTGTACGGCATGAGAGCAGCAGCGCGGCAGAAGAGTGGGGGTCGACCCGACATCCGGGCCTGGGCAGGGCTGATCCTGGCCGTGCTGGGCGTCTCTGGCACGTCGACGTATATGAAGCTGGCGGGAACCGATCCTCTTGTGACGGCGTTCTGGCGCTTAGCGCTGTCGACGCTCCTCCTGCTTCCGCTCCAAGTGTGGCGCAGGCGCAACACGCTCGCCAGGAATGGACCTGTCCCGAAGTGTAACACTGTTACAGAAACGGAACCCCCCAAGCCTTTCTGTTCAAGACGAGGGGTGGTTGTGTCCCGAAGCGTTACAATGCTGGCGGGCGCGTTCCTGGCTGTGCATTTCGCTCTGTGGGTGACGTCGCTGTCGATGACCTCCGTGTTGTCCTCGCTGGTATTCGTCACCATGACCCCGTTGTTTGTGGCTGTCCTGGACCTCGTCCTGTTTCGGGGACGTACCAGCCCTCTGCTGTGGGTGGCTGTCGGGGTCGTGACCGCGGGCGGTGTGTTCATTGGGCTGCGGTCCGGCACGGGCGCCAACCTCGGAAACCTGCTGGCGCTCGGTGGGGCGCTGGCGTCGTCGCTGTATCTTATCGTCGGGCGCAGGGCGTCCCGGGAGATGGACCCTGTTTCCTACAATGTGGGCACGTTCGGTTGGGCCGCTGTCCTGACGGGGGTCGTGTGCGTTGTAGCTGGAAGGCCGCTCCTGGCGCTGTCGGGCACGTCGTTTCTGTGGCTCGCGGTGACCGCCGTCCTGGGACAAACCGTCGGCCACGGCCTCATCAATGCTTCGCTCAAGTCGTTTCAGCCGCAGTTCGTGGCGCTCATGCTGTTGTGGGAGCCAATTCTGGGCAGCCTGCTGGCGTTCCTGGTGCTGGGTGATCGGCCGGGTCCGGCCGAGCTTGTGGGAGGCGCCATCATTCTGGCCGGGCTGGCAGTGGGGATCGTTGTCAGCCGCCGCTCTGCTGCGGAAGGACCTGGGGGCGCTGAGGGTCAGCCACTGTAACCCAGGAGCTCCAGAGGTTGTGTTCCTGCCAGCTGCACCTTGGCGGCGCTGAAGCGCACGGCGGCTGTCAGCGCAATCGCGGGGTCTGACTTCGAGGCAAGCGCAGACAAAAAGGCGGCCGCGAAGGAGTCTCCCGCCCCAGTCACGTCGACGGGCGTAAGGGCAACGCCAGGTGCCGTGATGATGCTCTGGTCACTGCAGAGGAGGGCACCTCGTGCGCCGAGCTTGACAACGATGGTTGCCCCAATCGATCGGTGGAGTGCTCTGGCTGCCTCCATCGCATCTGTCTCCTGTGTGAGCCAGCAGGCTTCCTCTTCGTTGGGCAACAGGTAGTCGCAGCATCGTGCCGCTGCAAGGACTGCGTCGCGGCCCATGGAGTTCATGGCGTCGATGCTGGCGGGATCCATGACGACGACCGGTCGTGTGGGGGCCGAACTTGTCAGCACCGCCCCGAGTGCTGTTCGGCAACCCTCATCAAGCAGGCTGTACCCTGAGACGAACAGGAAGTCTCCAGCGGTCTTGCGCGCGCTGCGTACGAAGCGTACGAATGCGGCTGGATCCACCGCTGCGTTGGCGCCTCGCTGACGGTACATGTGATAGGAGCCAGCCTCCTGGACGACGCTGACCATGCCTGTCGGAGTGTCGACGCGGTCTCCCGCGTATGCGATGCCGAGGCGCGCCAGGCGCACAGCATACAGGTCTCCTGCGACATCGGTCCCCAAGGTACCGAACAGTTGTACCGGCCGGCCCTGGCATCGCAGGAAGAAGGCGACATTGCCTCCCTGCCCCCCGCAGGACAACATAATGTCCGCCTGCGCTTCCTTTCCGGAAGGCGACAGGGCAGGCGCTACTGTCGTGGTGTCGATGTTGAGGTCACCCGTGACAAAGAACATGGGACCAGCGATCAGCGGAGCTTCAGCAGGGTGGCGATCTGTGTCCCCAGCGCGACGTTGCTCTTGATCAGGGCGATGTTGGCCTCAATGACGCCGGGCAGGTTCTTCTGCATGTAGGCCAGGATGTATGGCGTCATCGCCTTGCCCTCGACGCCCTCTTCCGCAGCCTTCTTGAGCGCTGCCTGAAGGACCTTCTCGTGCTTTGCCGGGTCGACCTGGTCACTCTCGGCGATCGGGTTGGTGACGAGGATCCCGGTGTCGAGCTTCAGACGGTCGCGTGCCTCCACGATGGCTGCGATGTCCGATGCGCTCTCGACGCGGTGCTCGAGCGGGATGCCGGAATCGCGTACGTAGAAGGCGGGCAGGGTGTCGGTCTGGTAGCCCAGGACGAGGATGGACATCGTCTCGAGGTACTCCAGCGTATTCCTCAGATCCAGGATGGACTTGGCACCTGCACACACGGTGATGCAGCGAGCTCGCCCGATCACGGGCAGGTCCTGTGAGATGTCGAGGACCTCGCTCACGCCGCGGTGCACGCCGCCGATGCCACCGGTGACAAAGACGCGAATGCCTGCCGCGTCGGCGATGTGCAACGACGCAGCGACGGTCGTGCCTCCGCTGAATCCCATGGCAACGGCGACGGGGATGTCGCGGGGTCCGATCTTCTTGACCCACTTGGCCCGAGCGAGCATCTCGAGTTCAGACCTGGAGAGGCCCACGCGGATCTTGCCCGAAACCAGGGCAGTCGTGGCCGGGATTCCTCCGCCCTTGCGGACGATGCCCTCGAGCTCCTGTGCCAGTTCGAGGTTGATCGGGTACGGCATGCCATGGGTGATGATGGCAGACTCGAGGGCGACGACGGGCGTTCCCTTGCGGAGAGCCTCCTGGACTTCCTCGGCGATGACGAACTCTTCCAGATAGGTCTCGCCGCGCCTGGCTCCCTCGGCGAACCCCTTGGTGACGCTGCTGCCGGTCTTGTGCCCGGTCAGCTGATCATGTTCGCTGCGCTGTGCTCTTCTCGCCATGATGGGCTCCACTGAAGTGTGTTGTGGCCAGAAAGGCTTCCACGACAACCGGGTCGAACTGCGATCCGGCGCACCGCGCCACTTCCGCGGCAGCCATGTCGGGCTGTGCGCCATGCCGATACACGCGCGCAGTCACCATGGCATCGAACGAGTCAGCCACCGCGAGGATGCGTCCACCCAACGGGATGGCCGTGCCGGCCGTTCCATGAGGATAGCCTGCACCGTCGTATCGTTCATGATGGGACTCGATGATGTCACAGACGTCAGAGAAGCCGGGGACCCGCCCGATGACGGCAGAACCGTACTCGGCGTGCTTGCGCATGATGGCAAATTCCTCTTCGGTGAGGAAGTCCTGTTTGAGCAGGATCTGTGCGGGAATGAAGGCTTTGCCCAGATCATGAAGCAACGCCGCGACGCGGAGGGTTTCGAGGTTGTCCTCGGACAGGTGAAGGGCGACCCCCATGGGGACGGCAAGTTGGGCAACACGATAGGAATGCGTGAGCGTAAAGTTATCGGTACGCTCGAGCACCTCCAGCAGCGCTCCCACAACGCCTTCTCTCATGCCCCCGCTGAGTGTCTGTTCGAGCAGGAGTTCAGGGCTCATTTCCGTGCTACCGTCAGGAGAACGAACAAGGTCGACCCTCCCGTATGTCAGTCCTGGACGAGCTCCGTGCTCTTGGCACGGCAATGCTTCTTCATCATATGGGTGCTTGGCATTTTTTCAAGCCCACCGTATACTGTGACGGTCTCAGATCGGCACAAACGTGCTCTGCATACGGGAGGTGGTGACGCCCCAAGGGCGGACGATATGACACTCGACAAGTTTACGACGAAGTCAGCTGAAGCATTGCAGCAGGCGGCGCGGTTCAGCGAAGGCCACGGCAACCAAACCACCGATTCGTTACATCTTCTCCGGGCCATTCTTGATCAGAAGGAGGGCCTTGCGGCTTCCCTCTTCCCATATCTCAACGTTTCGGTCGAAGCGCTGTCGTCGCACGTCGAACAGGAAATCGAACGGCTTCCCAAGGTTTCGGGCAGCGTCCCTGTCGGCCAGCTCGTTATCTCAGAGGACCTGAACACGGTCATCCGCAAGGCTGAGGAGGAGATGACGGCGCTCAAGGACGAATACATCAGCGTCGAGCACCTGCTCATCGCGCTGGCCGAGAACAGCCGCTCATGCGGACCATTGCTGAAGCAGGCCGGCGTCACGAAGCAAGCCATCCTGAGTGCGCTGGTGAAGGTGCGTGGCACGGAACGCGTGACGGACCAGGAACCCGAAGATAAATACGACGCACTCAAGAAATACGGTCGGGACCTGACGGAGCAGGCGCGCCAGGGTAAGCTGGACCCGGTCATCGGCCGTGACGAGGAGATCCGGCGCGTCATGCAGATCCTCATGCGTCGGACCAAGAACAACCCGGTGCTCATCGGCGATGCCGGCGTCGGCAAGACGGCCGTCGTCGAAGGTCTTGCGCAGCGTATCGTGGCGCGGGACGTTCCTGAGGAGCTCAAGGACAAGACCATCTTTGCGCTCGACCTGGGCGCGATGATCGCGGGCGCCAAGTTTCGCGGCGAGTTCGAAGACCGGCTCAAGTCCGTGCTCAAGGCCGTCACAGCCAGTAATGGCAAAATCATCATGTTCATCGACGAACTGCACACGGTCGTCGGGGCCGGCGCGGCCGAGGGAGCCATGGACGCTTCCAACATGCTGAAACCGGCGCTTGCGAGGGGTGAACTGCGGACGATCGGCGCCACGACGATCGACGAGTACCGCAAGATCATCGAAAAGGATGCTGCGTTGCAGCGCCGGTTCCAACCGGTCCTGGTTGGTGAGCCGTCGGTCGAGGATACGATCGCCATCCTGCGCGGCCTCAAGGAACGGTATGAGACGCACCACGGTGTGCGCATTGCGGATGGGGCCCTGGTCATGGCGGCCAAGCTGTCGGCACGCTACATCACCGACCGCTTCCTGCCCGACAAGGCCATCGACCTCATGGACGAGGCGGCGTCGATGGTCAAGATGCAGCTCGAGAGCATGCCTGTCGAGATCGACGAACTGGACCGCAGACTGATCATCCTGGAGATGGAACGCAAGTCGCTGGTTGCCGAGACCGATGACAAGTCCAAGAAGCGCCTGGGCGATGTCCAGGCGGAGATCGCGCAACTGAAGGAGAAGGCGGACCGGCTGAAGCTGTCCTGGCGCAAGCAGAAGGACGTCATCGAGGAAGCGGCAAGGCTTGGCAAGGAGCTCGAGGAGAAGAAAGTCGCATTCACAAAGGCGACGCGCGAGGGAGACCTCGAGACCGCGGCGCAGCTCAAGTACGGCGCGATTCCTGAACTGGAGAAGAAGGTGGAGGCACAGCACGACCAGCTCGAGTCACAGGACAAGGGCGGCGTCGAACTCAAGCAGTCGGTGACCGAAGAGGAGATCGCGCAGGTCGTCAGCCGCTGGACCGGCATCCCAGTGTCCCGTATGATGGAGACCGAGGTGACCAGGCTGGTCAACCTGGAGGAACGTCTTGCAAAGCGCGTCATCGGCCAGGAGCAGGCAATCCATGCCGTCGCCTCGGCCATCAAGCGGTCGCGCGCAGGCATGTCGGACCCCAGTCGCCCGATCGGCAGCTTTATCTTCCTGGGCCCCACGGGCGTCGGCAAGACCGAGCTGTCCAAAGCGCTGGCCGAGGTGCTGTTCGACGACGAGAACCGCATGGTCCGCATCGACATGAGCGAATATATGGAGAAATTCAGTGTCAGCCGCCTCGTTGGCGCGCCTCCCGGGTACGTCGGCTATGAAGAGGGCGGACAGTTGACAGAGGCCGTGCGCCGGCATCCGTACTCGGTCGTCCTGCTGGACGAGATCGAGAAGGCCAATCCCGACGTGTTCGACATCCTGCTGCAGGTCCTGGACGACGGGCGCCTGACAGATGGCAAGGGCCGTACGGTCAACTTCCGCAACACGGTCATCATCATGACCAGCAACATCGGCAGCGACATCATCAGCCGCATCGAGGCAACGCCTGGGACGGTCGCGTACGAAGAGGCATACTCGCGCGTCACCACCGTGGTGCTGGAGCACATGAAGACGGTGTTCCGTCCGGAGTTCCTCAACCGCGTGGACGAGGTGGTTGTCTTCAACCCGCTGGGACAGACCGAACTGGCGGAGATCCTGAACTTGGTCATCGAACGGACTGTGGCCAAGGTGCGCGAGCGTGACATCGAACTGATGGTGTCCGACAACTTGCGCAGGCATCTCGTGACCATCGGCTACGACCCGACCTATGGCGCCCGTCCGCTCAAGCGCACGGTCCAGAAGGTCCTGGAAGACCGTCTGGCCGACGCTCTGTTGTCTGGCGAGGTCAAGCCTGGCGACAAGGTCCTGGCCGACTACGAAGCGGACCGTGTCGTCTTCCGCAAGCACTAGCCCACAAATGTGAATGCCCTTGGTGCCTCGCACCAAGGGAATTCACAATTCGAAGTGAGAGGTCGATGAATGGCTGAAGAAAGCATTTTCATCAAGGGTGCGCGCGTCCATAACCTGAAAGACGTGAGCGTGCGTCTCCCGCGCAACAAGATCATCGTCATCACCGGTGTCTCCGGCTCGGGCAAGTCGTCGCTGGCGTTCGACACCCTGTACGCCGAGGGGCAGCGCCGGTATGTCGAATCTCTCTCCGCCTATGCCCGGCAATTCATCGGCCTGATGCAGAAGCCGGACGTCGACCTCATCGAAGGGCTGTCGCCCGCCATCGCCATCGACCAGCGGTCAGCCAGCAAGAACCCCCGGTCCACGGTCGGCACGCTGACCGAGATCTATGATTACCTGCGCCTGCTGTTTGCACGCGCCGGCGTTCCGTACTGTCCCAACCACGATATCCCCATCACGAAGCAGTCGCCCCAGGAGATCGTCGAGCACGTGCTGGCGGGCTACACTGGGCGCACCGTTGCTCTGCTGGCGCCTGCGGTGGAGGGGCGTAAGGGCGAGTACCGCAAGCTCATCGAAGACGTCCAGCGCAAGGGGTTCGAGAATTACCGTGTCGATGGCACCGAGTACAGCGTCGACGACCCGGTCCCGGGCATCGACAAGAAGCGTAAGCACACGATCGAGCTCATCGTCGATAAGCTGCTGGTCACCGCGGACGAACGCACGCGCCTGTTCGACTCGGTGGAACTGGCGCTCAAGGAAGGGGACAGCGTGCTCAAGGTTCTGGACTTGGCGACGGGCAAGCTCGACTTCTTCTCGAGCACTTTCGCATGTCCCATCTGCGGCTACAGCATCCAGGAGATTGAGCCGCGCCTGTTCTCGTTCAACTCGCCCTACGGCGCGTGCCCGACGTGCACGGGTCTCGGCTTCCAACTGGAGCCGGACATCGACATGATCGTCGACCGCGACAAGTCGCTGCCTGAGGGGGCCATCCAGATCCCCGGCTTCCTTGCCGCGTCCACCTTCAGCAAGGACTTCGTCGTGCAAGCGCTCCGCTTCCGCGGATATGACCCGGACCGGAAGGTGCGGGACCTGCCTCCGGGCGCTATGGACATTGTCCTGCATGGCGACAAGGAACGCATCCCGGTCCACTGGGAGGACGGCGCAGGGCTCGACCACGTCTACAAGTTCCACTGGGAAGGGCTCATCAACCTCCTGGCACGCCGGTATGAAGAGACGACCTCGGAAGCAATGAAAGAGGAGTACGAGCGCTTCATGGTGCAGAAGGACTGCCCGACCTGTCACGGCAGGCGCCTGAAGCCCGAGGCGCTGGCTGTCAAGCTGGCTGGTCTCAATATCAGTGAGGTCACCGACATGTCGGTCGACCAGGCGTCGCAGTATGTTGCGCAGTTGCCGGGAACCATGACGGAGACGCAGCGCACGATTGCCAAGCAGGTCCTGCGCGAGATCAACGAACGGCTGAAGTTCATCCTGGACGTCGGCCTCGGGTACCTGACGCTGTCGCGCGCGTCGGCGACACTCGCCGGCGGTGAAGCGCAGCGACTGCGCCTCGCGACGCAGGTGGGTAGCAAGCTGGTGGGCGTCCTCTACGTGCTGGACGAACCGTCCATCGGCCTGCATCCGCGGGACAACGAGCGCCTCCTGAGTACCCTGCGGGAACTGCGCGACCTGGGCAACACGCTGGTTATCGTGGAACACGACGAGGAGACCATCCGTACGGCGGACTACCTGGTCGACGTGGGCCCGGGGGCCGGCGAACACGGCGGACGCATCGTGGCTGCAGGTAGCCTAGCAGACATCATCGCCGAGCCGACGTCGCTGACGGGGCAGTACCTGACGGGCAAGCTGTCCGTCCCTCTGCCGGCAACCAGGCGCACACCCAACGGCGAACACCTGCTTATCACGGGCGCGACGGAGCACAACCTCAAGAACATCGACGCGGACATCCCCCTGCACATGTTCACCTGCATCACCGGCGTCTCCGGCTCGGGCAAGTCCACGCTGATCAACGACTGCCTGTACAAGGGGCTGGCGCGCGAGCTGTACCATGCCAAGGATCAGCCCGGCCACTACGAGAAGCTGACGGGTGTCGCATACATCGACCGCGTCATCGTGGTCGACCAGGCGCCTATTGGGCGCACGCCGCGCAGCAACCCCGCTACGTATACAGGGTTGTTCACGCCCATCCGCGAGGTCTACGCTCGCATGCCGGAGGCGAAGGTGCGCGGGTACCAGCCCGGCCGGTTCAGTTTCAACGTGAAGGGCGGCCGCTGCGAGGCCTGCGAAGGCAACGGGTTCACCAAGGTCGAGATGCAGTTTCTGCCCGACGTCTATGTTCCCTGCGAAGTGTGCCACGGGGCGCGCTTCAACTCCGAGACGCTCGAGGTCCGCTACAAGGGCAAATCCATCGCTGACGTGCTGGAGATGTCGGTCGAGGAGGCCCTGCACTTTTTCGAGGCGCACGCACGTCTCAAGCACATGCTGAAGCTGCTGGACGCCGTCGGGCTTGGCTACATCCGTCTTGGGCAGAGTGCCGTGACCCTGTCGGGCGGTGAGGCCCAGCGCATCAAGCTGGCAGCCGAACTGGGCAAGCGGACGGCAGGAAGGACCCTGTACATCCTCGACGAGCCGACGACCGGCCTGCACTTCGCTGACGTCGAGAAGCTCGTGGGTGTCCTCCAGGAGCTGACCAACAAAGGCAACACGGTCATCGTCATCGAGCACAACCTGGACGTCATCAAGAACGCCGACTGGGTCATCGACTTGGGCCCCGAGGGCGGCGACAAGGGTGGCCGCATCATCGCCACGGGCACGCCGGAGCAGATCGCCCGCAACCCTGATTCTCTGACGGGGCAGTTCCTCAAGGACAAGGTGTCGACACGGACTGCTGAGTCGTAGCAGAGATCAGTGCACTTGGCTGTGTGGCACCGCCCCAGATTGTCCCATGGTGCTCCCGCCGGTCTCTGCACTGTCATGTCCACCTGATCGAGTCGATGCGCAGCCCTTGACAACGGCGGCGAGCCCATATAATTGGAGGCAGTGGTTCATCCTAGGTGATGGGAGAAAACATGACGAATCGATGGGGTTCCAAAGAAGGCGCGCAAACGGTATGTCGATCAATGCGAAGAAGCTTGGCGGCTCTGGTCGCACTCACCATGTTTGCAGGCTTGTGGATCCAACCGGGCGGATTGCCGTCTGCCATGAGTGTGACGCCGGTTCCCGAAATCGAGGTTACCATTGCGGCCGATCCTGTCAGCAACAACCTGGACTTAACCGGGTTCGCCGACTTGCTCAAAGCCAAGCTCAACGCGACGTGCGGCATTCCGACAGACAAGGTACACGTCAACGCCGTGCAGTCAGCGGCCGTCTCAGGCAGCTTCAACTGGTACCGGTTCGACCACACGAACAACGTCAGCTTGGCCGAGAGCACCTCGACGAGTCTGGTGACGTACTACAACGAGAATTACTCAAACCTGTGTCACGACTATCACATCATTAGCTCTGGCTCTGGTAGTCAAATCGACTTCTACGGATATGGGGCGCCGGCCTACAAGGACTTCCTGTTCGCCCCAAATGGGACCGCTAACAACAAGATCTTCCAGTTCACTATCGATGAGGCGAACACGTCGTATCATAGTGGTGAGGGCGCCGGGTTCCTGTTCAATACAAAGTACACGTACGTCGGCCCCTCGGACCGAAGGTTGACAGGGTACCTGGTTCTGTTGACACAGTTCAACGTCCGCCTGTACCGGCTGGACAACGTCGAGATTGGCGGGTTGTCCGGTGGGTCCTACAGTGGCGTCACGCTTCTGCAGCAGACTGCCAAGCCGGGAACGTCCAGTGGTACGCTGAGGTACCTGAAGCTCGTGGCATCACCGACGACCGTCTCCTTCTACCAGTTCACCAGCAGCACCTATAGCACGGTACAGACGAAGATGATCGACAACTACACACTGCCCGCCGTCTTCAACGACTTCGGATTCGGCCCCTTTGCATCGTACCTTTCACATAGCTGCTCGCAGGACACGCGGTTCACCTTCAGCAACATCAGCATGTCTGAAGACACATCAGTCAGCTTCACGGACCTCGTCAAGAGCACGAACTGGAACTACCCGGGGTCACTGCGCATCATCGCAAACTTGGACAACGACGGGGTCCCGGATTTTGGCGTAACCTCGAGCCTGAGCACTATTCTCTATTACGTGATGCAGAACAACGCCCACTACGTCGGATGGGGCATCAACAATACGATCAGCATCGGCGGATACACCTCCGTCATGGACCAGGCCAACGGGTTCATCGCACGCAACAGCGGCAAGGGCACGTTCATCAACCGGAGCGATGCCGCGCTGTTCACACTGGACCAGGGCACGACCGCCCTGGCAGCTTACATCTGTGGGCAACGTTCCCTGATGGCCGGCATCGACAAGCCGATCATCAACACGCAGTTCCCGGGTGGTGGGATCGTCACGTTCCTGACGCCCGACACTCACACGTCGCTGGGCAATCTCATCAGTCTCTACCAATGGAAGCATATGGACGTCGCCACCGGTACATGGGTCGACGAGCCTGGCTCGACGAGCTCGAAGAGTTTCACGTTTGGGGCCGGCACCTACAATTTTGTGTCGTTGAGGATACAGGATTCGGTCACGCTCCAGTGGAGCGACTATGCCATCGGCTATGCGGCCAATGACACCAATGCCCCGCCGATCGCGCAGTTCTCGCTGGACACCAACGAACTGATGCCCGATACGGCTGTCATCAGTCTCCGTACGGGTACGGCCGTGACCGCCACCGACACCTCTTACCATCCGGCGGGCGAAGCGCTGACCGACTGGGAATGGAAGGTGTACAACGCAACACTGGTCGAGCAGGTGGGTCTTGCGAAGACGTACACCGACTCCACGAAGCCGGCAGTGCTGATATTCGACTTCGCCGGCATGCCAGGCGGTCTGTATACCATCAAGCTCCGAGTCCGGAAGGGCGAGGGCGAGTGGTCTGCACGTTTTAGCCAGACCGTCACGGTCTACAAGGAGGGCAATACCATCACCATCACTCCCGTGCTTGGCACCATCGTCTATGAAGGCATGGCCCCGCTTACGTTCAACATCGTTTCGACCACGAACAACATCGCAGCGTACAGAATCATCAAGTCGCCCCTTGGTGGTGGGGACAACGTCGTCGGTGACTGGACCGGGACTGCTGCGGTGAACATTGACGGCACGGGTTCTGTCTCTGGCGGCTCGTTTGATGTCTTCGTCCAAGCCCGGGATACGGCAGGTAGCAGCAAAACGCAGCTTATCGGGCGGTACACTCTGGCGTATGGCTCCATGGTCACAGTGAATGCTGGACCCCATGGGACCGTAACCCCTGGAACGGGGATGCTGCCGTACAACACTGCACAAACCTACATCATCAAGCCTGAGGCGGGATACCTCATCGAAGCCATCGTCCTCGACGGGGCACAGATCGTCGAGGCGTCGAACAAACTCGGCTTCACGCTCACGTTGACGAGTGTTACTGCTCCACACGCTATCACCGCGACGTTCTCGCGACAGGCTGACGTGCTGCCCCCGACCATCACCCTGCCGAAATTCGGGACTGAGAGAGGGGTCATGTTATGGATCGATGGACCAGTGCAGACGTTCACCGTCTGTACGTCGCCATTTCCACTTCAGTTCACGCTTGAAGATGATGGCGGATATGCCAAGTGGACGATCAAGGTCAATGGCACAGTCGTCGTCGACCCAGTGGGCATCGGCCTCATCACGTATATGCTTTCGTTGACCGAGGGCCGAAACGACGTCGAGATCATCGCAACCGACGGAGCGGGCAACTGGGCAAACCAGAAGCTCACTATCTACCTGGATAGCATGATGCCGGCTCTCTCGGTCGATGCCCTTCCCTTTCCTATTTCCTCCTCAGTGCTTTCCATCACTGGGTCCGCAGTGGATGCAGGCTCCGGCCTCAAGTCTCTTACGATCAACGGGATCCCCGTCGTTCCCTTCCTGGACGGTTCCTTCAGTGAGAAGCTGGCACTCGTACGGGGTGCCAACAGTATTCTTGTCGAAGCGACAGACAAGGCGGGCAACACCAGTTCCCAGACCTTTACAGTAACCTATGGCACCTCTTCCACGACAGCTCCTTCCTCCCTCTACGTCGTCCTCACCATCGGCAGCGCAGACATGCAGGTGAACGGCATGACCCAGAAGATGGACGCCGCTCCATTCATCAAGGACAGTCGCACGCTGCTTCCCATCCGTGCTCTCATCGAAGCACTTGGTGGTTCCGTGGAGTGGAATGCTTCCACGAAGACTGCCACGGTCATGCTGGGCAGTCGGACGGTTGCTCTGACCATCGGCAGCAAGACTGCTCTCGTAGACGGCAAGCCTGTTGCCCTGGACGTCGCCCCCATGATCGTCAAGGGTCGTACCTTCCTTCCACTGCGGGCTGTCGCCGAGAACCTGGGCCTCGACCTTGCCTGGGAACCCATCTCCAGGACCATCTCCCTGACCTACTGGCCGTAGCTCTTCCAATTTACGTAGTGCACAACGTCCGCCCCCGGCCCATCCCCGGGGGCGGCTCTCGTATGTACGAAGAAGCCCCTCGCCTGCTACGGCGAGGGGCTTCTGACTGCAAACCTGCTTGCAGCGAGAGCGCGCTAGGGTGCTGTTGTGAAGTGCATGAATGATGGAGTGGCGATATCCTCGCCTGCACCCGCAAGCACACGCCAATAGTAGGTGGAGCCTGCCTCCAGCGTGCCGGCGGGGAGCGTGAACTGCTGCATGTCGCCAGCTTTCGGGTCGAGGACTCTGTTCAGGACCTGGACGAGACTCGACTCACTGGTTCCCTTGCCGATGTAGATGCGGTACCACGTCGCTCCCTGCACGGAGGTCCATTGCAGTGTCGGTGTGAGGGTTGTGACGGCAGCGCCGTCCGCAGGGGCAATGAGCATGGGTGGAAGCACGTCGATGACTGCGGACAGATTGATCGTGAAGGTACGGCCGATGGACCAGTTCCAGGTGTCGCCCGTCTTGCTCCAGCCGTCAGGTGTTCCAGCAATGACGGTCCACCAGTAGGCGACGCCAGGTTCGAGGCTGCCGGCGGGTATCGTGGCAGTCGTCCCCATGACAGTCACTTCGTAGACCTTGCTGTCAGTCGTGCCCTTGTCGATCCAGACGTCGTAGCGGGTGGCCCCAGGAACAGCTTGCCATGTGAGCGTCGGGTTCAGAAATGGCAGTAGTGCCTTTGGTGCCGGGCTCACGAGGGCGGGGACGCCGATACCCGCCGGAATGGCAACGGTAAACTTCGGATGTGGCTGGGCCCATAGACTGCTCACGCCCGAGCTGTTCTCGACACGCACGCTCCACAAGTAGGTTTTCCCGGATGTGAGTGTCCCTGAGGGAATCGTGACCGAGGTGTTCGTCGTGGATGTCTCGTAGAGCCTATCTTCCTCCGACTGGCCGATCCAGACGTAGTACCGGCTTGCGTTGGCGACAGGACTCCAGAAGAGAATGGGTTCGACCGACTTGACCACGAAGAGATCAAGGGGTTCCAGGATAGCTGGCGCCGGTGGCTGAACAATGGAGCTGCTGGTCGCGAATATGCGGTCTGGAGACCAGGGACCCCAGCCGTTGTCGTTGCCGGCCCTGACGGCCCACGTGTAGGTCGTTCCAGGTTTCAGCACGCCAGGGAGGATGGCGGGGTCGGTGTAGGTGATAACCGTGCTCACCAGGCCTGTTCCCGACGCATTGCGCCCCTCGCCGACCCAGAACTGATACCGGTTAGCGCCCGGCACTGTATTCCAGTGGAATTGCGGAGTCAGCGATCCAATGACTGCCTCGCCGGCAGGTGCCGCGAGGAGTGGGGCATCAAGAGCCTGCAGGCCCGTACCTTCACGCTCTGTGACTTCACGGATGGTCCAGTCGCCCGTGCGCGACACGCCGCGAATCGTAGCGGCCGAGGCGGCGGGGAAGGCTCCGGTGGCAGGTTGGATGTCAGTGGTCACCATCCCGATGACGTCGCCAAACTCGTCGAGTACTGGACTGCCCTCGACCGCGCTGTCGGCATCACCACGGACCGTGAAGCCAGTGGAAGTGAGACCATTCACGACACCTGCGACCGTAAACTGGGGTATGCCAGTGACGACGGGGCCGACCATGACCGCTTCCTGGTTGACTTGAGCAGTCGAGCCAGTTGCCAGACTAAGCGCAGGAAGGGGTTTGCCGGCAGGCGTCGTGAGAATCGCGATGTCGGCAGACGGGGCGTATCCCACGACACGCACTGACGTCAATTTGCTGCCGTCTGCAAGGACGAGCGATCCGCTGACGGCGCCCTTGATGACCTCGTAGGTGGTAACGAACATGCCCGAAGGGTCGATGAAGAATGCTGCTGCTACGCCGAGACTGCCGTCGGCATACTCGACCATAATCTCAGCGACCGATGGCGTCGCCTTCTTGACGAGGTCGGCGGCGGACATTGGCAGCTGGACCGTGAACCGACGTGGCAACGAGGCAGGGCCGGTCATCGCTCCTCGCACGGCTGTGACGGCCCACGAGTACTGTCCGGCCGTCAAGACACTGCTGGACGGGGTGAATGAGTTCGATGTGCTCGTACCGCGGTACACCTCTGCACCTCCCGTGCTTACCGAGAGGCTATAGGACGTCGCGCCCTCGACGGGGGTCCACCGGAACGCAACCGTCGTCGAGGTGAAGAGTGCACCCTCTGTTGGCTCCAGCAGGCTGGGGGCCGTCAGTGGAGCGGGGGCGACGAACGTGAGTGTTGCGGTCCTGGTTGTCGCACTCCATTCGACCGTACCTCCCAACTGCTCACCGACAAACCGGACCGGCAGCATGGTGCGTCCGCCTACGATCAGTGGGACGACAGTGGCGTTGGTGGAATCGATGGGAAGTATGGTGCCATTGACTGTTGCCATGCGGTTGCCGATTGTCAGGCCCATGGTCACCGCACCAGCGACAATGGTGACCGTCCGTGTCGTGGCGTCCCATTCGATGGTGCCGCCGATTGCCTCGACGACTGCTCGAATCGGCAGGAGTGTACGACCAGCGACAATCACCGGAGTCGTGCCGCTGGAGTCGATGGGGCGCGGCGTGCCATTCACGGTGATATTGGGGTTACCGATTGTCAACGTGATGACCGTCGTCTCGGCAGCCGCAGGCCGTATGCGGCTTGCGGGACAGAAGGCCAGGCCGAGCGTCATAATGACTGTCAGCAGAACACGGATGCTTCCCTTCATAGTCTACCCCCATACCGGTTTACGAGATGTACTACAAGTATTCTACTACGGGACCGTGTGTCGTGCAACTGGGCGGTGCAGAGCGCGAGAGCCGCTGTCTGTCGGCTGTGAGGCGTGTCTTCCTTGCGCACGGGCGCAGGTGGGGCTATACTATCAATCGTTCATCGGGTGTACTTCAGGAGGCGGCGTGAGAAAGGTTATAGAGTGTGTTCCCAACATCAGCGAAGGCCGGAACGCTGACAAGGTGGGCGCCATCGCGGGCGTCATCGAACGATCGGGAGCGAAACTGCTGGACCTGTCGTCCGACCCCAATCACAACCGGACCGTCATTACGTACGCAGGTGAGCCCCAGGCTGTCGCCGAAGCAGCATTCGACGTGGCCAAGGCGGCAATCGCAAGCATCGATCTGACGCAGCATCACGGCGAACACCCTCGTATGGGCGCCGTGGACGTTATCCCGTTCATTCCTGTCGGTGGCGTGACGATGGCGGAATGCTGCGAGATTGCGGAGCAGGTTGGCAAGCGTATCGGTCAGGAGCTGAACGTGCCCGTGTACCTGTATGCCGAGTCTGCCAGGGTACCACAGCGCCGCAAGCTGCCCACCATCCGTGAAGGGGAGTTCGAGGGCTTCGCCGAGAAGATCAAGGACCCAGCATGGCAGCCGGACTTTGGCCCCGCGGAACGTCATCCGACTGCGGGATGTGTCGCCGTGGGCGCGCGCAACTTTCTGATTGCGTACAACATCGACTTGGACACCAGCGATGTCACCATCGCCAACCGTATTGCCAAGAGCATGCGCGAGTCGTCGGGCGGTCTCATGAACGTGCAGGCCAGGGGCATCTTCCTCGAAGACAAGCAGAGGGCGCAGGTGTCGATGAACATCCTCAACTTCGCCACGACACCACTGTGCCGCGTGTTCGAGCTGGTCAAGATGGAGGCCGCGCGCTACGGCGTCGGCATCGTCGAGAGCGAACTTATCGGCCTGGCTCCGGCACAGGCGTTCATGGACGTGGCATCCTATTATCTTCAGTTGCCGGGGCTGAGCAGGGACGCTCTGGTCGAAACACGAATCTACGAGTAGTGTCGAAAACACGGGAGGAGAACGTCATGGCACAGCCGGTCATTGCAGACCTAGTCATCCGGAATATTGGTGAGCTGCTTACGATGAAGGGGGTGGACGATCCGGTCGTTGCACCCACCGTTGGGGACCTGGGTATCATCAAGCGTGGCGAGGTCGCCGTCAAGGACAGGAAGATCCTCTACGTGGGGACCAAGGACGGTGGTTCCTACGTCGTGGGTCCGCAGACGATGATCATCGACGCCGAGAACAAGGTCGTGTGTCCAGGGTTCGTCGACTCCCACACCCACGCCATCTTTGCCGGCACGCGCGAGGATGAGTTCCTCATGCGTCAGCAGGGCAAGTCCTATGCCGAGATTCAGGCAGTGGGCGGTGGCATCGTGAAGACCGTCCGGGCAACGCGCATGGCCAGCGAAGAGAAGCTGCGGGACTCGCTCAAGCGGAACATCTTCAAGCTGTCGCGCTATGGGTCGACCACGGCGGAGATCAAGAGCGGTTATGGCCTGAACACCGAGGAGGAGATCAAACTCCTGCGCGTCATCAAGGAAGTCGCGCTGGAAACGGACATCCTCATCGTCCCGACCTTGCTGGGGGCGCATGTCGTCCCTCCCGAATACGTCGCCAGGCGTCACAAGTACGTGGAACTCGTCGCGAGGGACATGATTCCCATGGTGCACGAGAACCATTTGGCGATCTTCGTCGACGTGTATGTAGACGAGGGAGCATTCACGATCGAAGAGGCTCGCGGCATCCTGACGGCCGCCCGTGACCATGACATGCCACGCAAGCTCCATGCCGACGAGATGGCGGATGACCACTGCGCCGAACTGGCAGCCGAGATGGGATGTGTCAGTGCCGATCACCTCATCTGGACCAGCGAGAAGGGGATGAAAGCCATGGCGAAGGAGGGTGTTGTCGCGACACTCATGCCGGGCGCCGTCCTTTCGCTGGGACGGACGAAGTTCGCGGATGCACGCGCGTTCATCGAGCATGGCGTTCCAGTCGCTCTTGCAACGGACTACAATCCGGGGACCTGCATGTGTCCCAACATGCTGCTCATCATGGCGCTGGGATGCCTGCACATGAAGATGACCGCCGAGGAAGTCATCGTCGCGGCGACCATCAACGGCGCCGCCGCCGTGGGTCGCGGCACGCAGACCGGTTCGCTGCGCGAGGGCAAGGACGCTGACCTGCTCGTCCTCGACATCGATACCTACAAGGAGATCCCCTATCGTTTCGGGGAGAACTTCGTCCGGTACGTCGTAGCTGGGGGAGGCGTCATCAAGGCTCCCAAGGTCTTCAAGAAGAAGTATTTCCAGGAGAGTTAGCGCGTACCATCCGGGACAGACCCGTCAGAGGGCGCCTGCACCCCATTGAATCGAAGCAGAGGAGAAGAACATGGCAAACGTGTTGCGTACGCCGCTGTACGACGAGCATGTGAAGCTCGGTGCAACGATGGTCGAGTTTGCGGGCTATGAGATGCCGATTCAATACACGAGCATCATCGAAGAGCACAAGGCCTGCCGCACGGCCGCGGGACTGTTTGACGTCTCGCACATGGGCGAGATCGAGGTCGAGGGACCGGATGCCGAGCAATTCGTGAGCTACATCTCCACGTGGAATGCAGCCCTGCTCGAGCCGTACGAGATCAAGTACGCCGAGTTTCTGTATCCGGAAGGGACGGTCGTCGATGACTTCTTTATCTACAAGTACAGTGCGACGAAGTTCCTGCTGGTCGTCAACGCCGGCAACTACGACAAAGACCTCGCATGGATCCTGGACCACAAACAGGGCGACATTACCATCACCGGAGCGACGGCCACGTATGCCGAAATAGCCCTCCAGGGGCCGAAGGCCGAGGACATCCTGAAAGGCATGACCCCTGCGGACATCGTGAACCTGAAGTACTTCCAGTTCCTGGAGACCACTGTTGCTGGACGCAAGTGCATCGTGTCGCGTACCGGCTACACGGGCGAGGACGGGTACGAGATCTACTTCGGTCCTGCAGAGGCATCATATCTGTGGAACACCATCCTGGAAGCCGGCAGGCCGTTCGGCCTCGTCCCCAACGGACTGGGTGCGCGTGATACGTTGCGCTTCGAGGTGTGCTACTGGTTGTATGGCCATGACCTTGACAACACCATAGCGCCGCTCGAATCCGGACAGAACTTCGTGATCAGCTGGGACCACGACTTTGTGGGCAAGTCCGCACTGTTGGCCATGAAAGAGAAGGGTGTCCCACGCAAGTGGATTGGCGTGAAGATGAACAGCAGGGCCATCCCGCGCAACGGGTTCGATTGCCTGGCAGGTGATGCGGCAGCGCCCGTCAAGATCGGCTACGTGACCAGTGGCAACTACTGTCCGACCCTGGGTGGCTCCTATGCCTTGTGCATGGTCGCAAAGGACGCGGTGAAGGTTGGCGATACGGTGTATATCTCGATTCGCGGAAAGGCCGAGGCAGGCATCGTGGTCAAGCGGCCGTTCATGCAGCCCAACGCCGGACACAAACACGACAGGTAGACAGGCGCACCATCGCGCGTGAGCGCTGAATTATCTGGAGGGAGGTACAGGACATGCTGAACGTAACGAAACGCGTGCAGAGGGCCGGCGGCGAGGGAGCCTTCCTCGTCATGGCCAAGGCGCAGGAACTGGAACGCCAGGGCAAGAGCATGATCTATATGCAGATCGGCGAACCCGACTTCAATACCCCCGAGAACATCAAGCAGGCCGGCATCCGGGCGATCGAGGAGAACTACACGCACTACTCGTCCACCATGGGACGTATGGACTTCCGCAAGGCGATCGCGGAGTACATCAGCAGGACCCGTGGCGTCCCAGTCACGGCTGAAGAGGTGCTGGTCAGCCCCGGCGCCAAGGATGTCCTCTACTCGGCGTGCATGACCCTGCTCGAGGACGGCGATGAGGCCATCTACCCCAATCCCTCGTATCCCATCTACGAGTCGATCATCAACATTTCCGGCGCCAAGTCTGTGCCTCTCCCCATCCTCGAGGAGAAGGACTTCGGCTTTGACCGCGACACCTTCGTCAAGCTGGTCTCGCCGCGCACCAAGCTTGTCGTCATCAACTCTCCAGCCAACCCCACCGGTGGCATCATCGCGCGCGAGGACCTGGAGCTGGTCGCCGAGATGGCCAAGAAGTATGACTTCTATGTTCTGTCGGACGAGATCTACTCGCGTCTGGTCTTCGAAGGTGAGCACTTTTCCATCGCGTCGCTCCCCGGGATGAAGGAACGCACGATCATCGTGGACGGCATGTCCAAGACCTACGCCATGACCGGGTGGCGCCTTGGCTATGCAGCCGGGCCGCGCGAGCTCATCGAGTGGATGTCCAAGATCATCGCCAATACGGCGTCCTGCACCGCCACGTTCACACAGATTGCCGGCATCGAAGCGTTGACCGGCCCGCAGGATGATGTGGAGACGATGCGACAGGAGTTCCTGGCTCGCCGCGAGATCATTGTCGAGGGACTCGACGCCATCCCCGGTGTCACCTGCCGCAAACCGCACGGCGCCTTTTATGTCTTCCCCAACGTCAAGAGCTTTGGCCGCTCATCCCAGGAGATCGCCGACCACTTGCTGTACAACGCCGGCGTAGCTTGCCTGGCGGGGCGTAGCTTCGGCTCGTTTGGCGAAGGCTATCTCCGCTTTTCCTACGCCACGTCACGCGAGAACATTGCCCTGGCGCTCGGGCGGATTCGCACGGCCTTGGCTGAACTGAAGTAGGAGCGAGCAACCAATCATGGATCCAATGCTGACGATCCAGGAACTGAAGCACCTTGCGACCGAGATCCGCAAGGACACGCTGCGCTCCATCACGGCGGCCGGTTCAGGGCATCCGGGTGGTTCGCTGTCGGCTGCCGACATTATGACGGCCCTCTACTTCCGGGCCGCCAACCTGAACAGCCCTACCGACCCCGACCGTGACCGCATCTTCTGGTCCAAGGGGCACATCGTGCCCCTGCTGTACACCCTACTTGCCTACAAGGGTTTCTTCCCAAAGGAAGAGCTCACAACATTGCGCAAGTTCGGCTCACGTCTCCAGGGACACCCCAAGAAGGATAGTCCTCCGGGCGTGGAGACGTCGGGCGGCTCGCTTGGCCAGGGGCTCTCCATCGCCGTGGGTGCAGCCTATGCTGCCCGGTACGACCATCTGCCGGTCCGTTCCTGGTGTCTCACTGGTGACGGAGAGATCCAGGAGGGCCAGATCTGGGAGGCACTGATGGCAGGTGCACACTTCAAGCTGGACAACCTGTGTGCCATCATCGACAACAACGGCTTGCAGATCGACGGCAAATGTTCCGACATCATGTGCATCGACGACGTTGCCGCCAAACTGCGCGCGTTCAACTGGCACGTCATCAGCATCGACGGCAACGATATGGAGCAGTGCGTGAACGCGCTGGACGAGGCGAAAACGGTCAAGGGACAGCCTACCGCCATCGTTGCGCATACCATCAAGGGCAAGGGCGTCTCGTTCATGGAGAACGTTGTCGGCTGGCATGGCAAGGCGCCGTCCCAGGATGAGCTGACTCAGGCCATCCGCGAGCTGGACGCACAGGAGTGTGAGTGACATGGCGACTGCACACAAGGACGTTTGCGGCACCCTCGAAGGCAAGGCGACTCGCTTCGGCTACTCCGATGGCCTGCTGATCCTGGGTACGACAGACCCGCGCGTGTTCGTGCTCGACGCCGACCTCGCCAAGTCGACCACGAGTGAACGTTTCAAGAAAGAGTTCCCCGACCGGTTCATCGACTGCGGCATCGCCGAGGCGAACATGGTCGGCATTGCCGCTGGGTTGTCGCTGATGGGCAAGGTCCCGTTCACGTCGACCTACGGCACGTTCATGGTTGATCGGGCGCTCGACCAGATACGGGTCACCGTCGCCTATGGCGAGCTGAACGTGAAGATCGTCGGCGCACACGGCGGCATCAGCGTCGGCCCTGACGGCGCCACGCACCAGGCCCTGGAAGATCTGGGCACTATGAGGATGCTGCCGCATATGACCGTCATCAACCCGTGTGACGTGAATGAAGCCCGCAAGGCCACGCTGGCGGTTGCCGCCATGCAGGGCCCGGTGTTCATCCGGCTTGGCCGTGAGTCGGTGCCTATCCTCACCGACGATGCTACGCCGTTCGAAATCGGCAAGGGCATCACGTTTGAGGACGGCGATGACGTCACCATCACCGCGACCGGCTACATGGTGTACGAGGCGCTGCTGGCGCACGAGGAACTGAAGAAGCAGGGCATCCATGCCCGCGTCCTGAACATCCATACCATCAAACCCATCGACCGGGAATTGCTCGTGAAGGCTGCTCGTGAGACGGGTGCTGTCGTCACCGCAGAGGAGCACCAGGTCATGGGAGGGTTCGGTTCCGCCGTGGCCGAGGTGCTGGTCCAGGATTGCCCGGTGCCTATGGAATTCGTGGGCATCAAGGACCGCTTCGGCGAATCCGGCACGCCTGACGAACTGCTCACGGCCTTCGGCTGCAGGGCGGCCAACATTGAACAAGCCGTGAAGGCAGTGCTTGCGCGTCGCAAGCGATAGCGCGAGTCCAGCTGTGAACATTCCGGCCTCCGCAGGCGTTTGACGCTTCTGTGGAGGCCGGTACACTGTCCTGATAACCGAAAACCATTCGTGCAAGGAGTCCATATGGGAGATATGCAAGGGAAACAGCGTGAATTGAAGCATCGCTCGCCCCTAGTGTGGGTGTTGGGAGCCGTCATCGTCGCAGCAGTCGTGTGGGGTGGATCGGCAGTGGTGACGCGTGGCAAGGTCAGCCCGACATCATGCCTGACCTCGCTGGCCCCCGGCAGCACTGTCTCACAGGCCGATAGCCTTCCAAGCGCCACCGAGGGACAGGAACCGTACGTGGTATGGAGCGCGTCGACAGAGGAACAGGGGTCTGTATCGACCCTGTACACTGCACGCATCCCCAATCCGGTTCAGTCATCCGGTCTGGCACGCGTCTTGCTTGCGCCGTCCTCGGTGTCGGTCGGCATAGTAGTTGATGAAAGCACGACTATCCAGGAAGTGCGCATCCTTGACCCTCGGATCCTGGTTGGCGCCCCCGGCACCTTGGCTTCGTTTCTGGAGGGGTTCAAGGGGATGTCCTTCTTTCAGGTTCTGACCGCGGCCGATGGGTTTGCCCCGGCGGGTGGAGGGGCACTGACCGCTCCAGTGTCGGCGCTGGTCAAGGACCTTGCGACGTCTGCGTACCTGCGTGATATGGGGAAAGAGGGCTTCGACCGCTTCATGGCCCAGGTCAACTCCCCGGGGCTGCGTCTCGATTTCCCGTTTCCGTACTTTGCGGCGACAACGTGGCAGGGAGATGCCTTCAACCTGGGCCAGCTGAACGGCAAGAAGGTGCTGGTAGCCTTCACTCAGCCAACCTGTGGCTCGTGTTTCGAAGCGACCATGACCCTGTTGAACACGCTTGTCGTGCGCAAGTTCGACGTCACGCCGGTTGTCTTCATTTTTGGTGACCCCCAGTTGGAGCCGGTTCAGCGGTTTGCGAAAGATGCTCCGGCGGGTACCATCCTCATCTCTGATCCCAACCTGGATCTGGCCCGGTCTGTCCATCAGACGCTGGCACCGTATGCTGTGATCCTGGACGAGCAGCACATCATTCGCTACAGCGGCAGTTCCGACGAGGGCAGCATGGTGTACCAGTACCTGGAACAGCTCGCAGGTGCCCAATGAATCGGTCCCGCTTCCTGAAGGGTCTGACCGGTGCCATGCTCGTGGTGCTGGTATGCGGCGTGTGGGGAGCACCCTTTGCGCATGCTGCCGTGCCTGCCACACCCCTGCACGTGGACAGTACCCCAGTCATCTACTACTACACCGAAGGGTGCAGCGAGTGCCAGGCAGTCGAGCAGTATCTGGACACGCTCTCTGCGAAATATGACTTCTACGTGTACAAGGAGGTGGATTCACTGGATGCCGCGGGCGCCAAGGTACGCTCAGCGCTCGATACCTCCTATGGCGTGCCTGACGCGCAGCGGGGGATCGCGCCGACGATCTTTGTTGGCGACAAGGTGTTCCTCAGGGAGCCCGCCATCAAGACTGGACTGGAACAGGCGCTGAAGTCGTCCACGCCTGCACTTCGTCAGCACTTGCTGGATGCTGAAGCAGCGGCTGAGAAAGGTGGTGGCAGCGAGCCCACGGATCTGTTCAAGACGTTCAGTGTCCTGACCGTCATCGGCGCAGGACTCCTGGATGGCATCAACCCCTGTGCGTTCGCAACCCTCATCTTCTTCATCAGCTACCTCATCATGCGGTCCAAATCCAGGCGCGACATCCTGTTCGTTGGGATGGCGTTTGCGGCAGGCGTCTTCCTGGCATATCTTGCCGCGGGCATGGGGCTGTACCAGGTCGTCTCCCGTGTGCCGTGGTTCTTCGCCCTCAGCAAATGGTTCTACCTCGTCATCGGCATCTTCGCCGCTGTGATTGCCGTGCTGTCGGTGCGCGACGCATGGCGCGCCCGGCATGGCGACCTGGGCGACATGACGCTGCAACTGCCGGAACGGAACAAGGGGATGATCCACAGACTCATCCGCAGTCAGGCACGCACCGGGTTCGTTGCCATCAGCGCCTTCCTTGTCGCGTTCCCTGTCTCGCTGTTCGAGTTCATGTGTACCGGGCAGACGTACCTGCCGACCATCGTGCTCATCTTCAGCCAGAACGTCCTCAAGCAGAGAGCCGCGCTGTTCCTGGTCATCTACAACTTGTTGTTCATTCTGCCGCTTGTCCTCATCACCGTCATTGCATATCTTGGCGTCACCAGTGACCATCTGGTCACGTGGCTCAAGAGGAATGCGGCGCCGGTCAAGGCGGCTACGGCCGTCCTCTTTGTTGCCCTCGCGGCGTTCCTCATCGTGCGGGCACTGACATTGTTTGGGGTGATACGATGAGAAGAAGCTACTCCTGTGGTATCCTGCGCCTTGTTGTTTTTCTGACCACCTGCACCATGATTGCGGCCGGTATTGCTGCGCCTGCAGCGAGCGCGCAGTCCAGCGCCGGGTTCGTCACGCTCAAGACCTTTCCTGCTGCCGTGACCGCCATCGGCACGCTGGGCGGGGCGACGCCGACGATCGTCGTGGCGACGCAAAACGCCGGCATCTACAGCATGTCGGGCACGTCGACGGTCTTCCGCAAACTGCCTGCCCAGCTGGACCTGATGAGAATCACCAGCATCGCCGTTCTCGATCCAGACCAGTGGCTCGTCGGCACCGATGGTGAGGGCCTGTGGCTCGTGAAAGGCGAAGGGATGTCGTTTGACCGCGTCACGACCCTGGATTGCACGCGCGTTGCGCGTATCGTGCCGGACCCCCGCGATCCTGATGCGCTGTTCATCCCGTCGCTTTGTACGGGCCTGCATTACTCGACGGACCGTGGTGTGACGTGGGAGACGGTAGGCAAGGGAATTACGTCGTTTCTCGTGACTGACGTCGTGCGT
The DNA here is from genome assembly GCF_003570925.1 of Candidatus Cryosericum terrychapinii. GTDB lineage: Bacteria > Caldisericota > Caldisericia > Cryosericales > Cryosericaceae > Cryosericum > Cryosericum terrychapinii. The sequence continues at coordinate 29,725 of NZ_QXIS01000001.1, forward strand.
CTGGACGGCGATCGCATCGCCGTCGCCACCCAGGACGCAGGTGTGTTTGTGTCCGCCGACAACGGGACCTCGTATACCAAGACGCTCTGTCCTATCAAGAATGTGTCGTCGCTTGCCTGGGGTGCCACCACCAGGACGTTGTTCGCAGCAGGAGGAACGTTTATCGCGATGACCACGGACGCGGGGGCTCACTGGACGAGCCTGCCCAGTCCCGGCACAGTGACGTCGCTGGCGGCTCTGCCATTGGGTGCTGTTCTAGCTGGTACTGCCCAGCGTGGAGTGCTTCGCTGGGACGCCACGGCCAAGGGATGGCGCGACGTTGCCCAGGGTGCCGGCGTCACGTCGGCATTAGTCATGACCTGTACTACGACGACTCTGCTGATAGGTGGGTCCACGGGCGCTCTTGTACGTGCCGACCTCAGCACGCCTGTCGCAGCGCTAGCGCCGTCAGCGCTGGACCTTGGCAGCATCCCGGTCAACCAGGCACGCTCGGTGACGTTCGCTATCACCAACTTGAGTGTAGGCGCCCTGGACTGGCGCATCGAGAACGTTCCCGGCTATGTCACGGTGACGCCTCAGACAGGCAAGGGCAACGCGACCGTGATCGTCCGCATCGAAGGCGACAGCTTGGGCAAGGGGCCGTACCAGAGCTTGCTCAAAGTCGTGACGAACGGCGGTGACCAGGCGCTGACACTACGTTTTAGCGTTGCCGATGCCGCCTCGGTGCATATCGGGCTGACGGTCGGGAAGGCGACGGCAACGGTGGGTGACGGGGCGGTTACGCTGGATGCTGCGCCCTACATCGACAAGGCCAGCGGCCGTACTATGGTGCCGATGAGGTTCATCGGTGAGGCGTTTGGCGCCACGGTCACGTGGGACGCACCATCGCGCCGCGTGTTTGTCGAGACGAAGGGGTCGCTGAACCACAAGCCCCTGCTTATGATCATGACCATCAGTTCGAAGAAAGCAACGGTGAACGGCAAGGCAATGACCCTGGATGTCGCCCCTGCGATTGTCGCTGGTCGAACCTTCGTCCCTCTGCGGGTCATCTCCGAGGCGTTGGGCGCGGCTGTTACCTGGCATGCGGACACGCGCGCGGTGAGCATCGAGTACATGCCATAGCTGGCCAGTGTGCCGTGTGGGTACACCTGTGTGTACATACGGCACACTAGCGTGGGGTCGGACGGCCCGGTCAGGGGTCCGACCTTCCTCCTGGATGATTCTCGCAGTCGTTGGAACGCACTGTTGAAAATCCTTCGTCGCTCGTCCGTCATCACTTGGCATACATTGTGCATCCACCAAGACGGAAGAAGTCTGTCTTCGTTGTGTCTTCTCTTCTTCCGGCAGCCCGCAAGGGCAGCCGACGGTGAGCCAGAAGTGGCACCACCAGCGCCTTGACAACTGAATCGCACGCAAGATCTACTTCTACTATCGTTGTTCCACACGACCTGCCGTCCCAGTCTGGGTCGATAGGAAGCTTGCAGTCTGTACCAGGCGCTCGTGATTCATGAAGCGTCCACCGAGCGTCGTCAAGCTGGAGCGCGCCGTTTCCTTCCAGGAGAGCGTTCTGGGATTCGTCAGCTGGACCACCGAAGTCGCGCATGGATCAAAGGATGAGACACCACAGGATGTGGCAGCTTCTTAGCTACACAACGCGGGCTCCTGAGCAGTCTATTCGCAGATGACTGCCACACGACGTGGCATGTCGCGGCGTTCCGGTCGTGAAGCGTTCCAGGGCAACCCAGTCGGGGAAGGGATATGCCCGTTTACTGTTTCACTCAAACCGGTCGCACGATGGCGGGACTCCCGCGGCGCGCACACGCGCCAAATGGTCGTACACAACCAACAACTTCCTTCACACGACATCTCACACTCTAAAGGAGAGACAATGAAGAAGTTCCTGTCTATTTTCGTAGCGCTCGCAATGGTCTTCTCGCTCTTCGCGGGGACCTTTGCGCCGCGCGCGTCCGCCGCTGTCGGTCTGACGATCGACGCAACGAAGGACGTAGCCAAGATTACGACCTCGACCAACATCCAGTCGTACTTCACGAGTTTCCCGTCGCCACTTGTCTCAGCTGACATGCTGGCAGGCACGTATGTCTACAAGATGGGCGACACCATCCACGCCAACGTCGTGTTCGACACGACGACAGTGGGAGGGCAGTACCAGCTTGACCTGCTTGCCTGGAACGGAGCAGCCTATGCTACTATCGTTGACTCCGTTACGGCGTTCCAGACCACAGTTCAGTTGGCTGGTGCCGCTGAAGCCCTGAAGACGTATCCAGTGCAGATCGGCACGGGCAACGTCTCGTTCGACGGCCCCTACGTTCTGAGAGTAACAGAGACCGGCGGGGATGCCGAAGTCATTACCCTCCTTGCCCCTGTTTTCATTCAGTACAACCTGACCTGGAAGACCAGCACCATCAAGAGCTGCGCCCAGTTCAACACCATCGAGGGTTGGATCACCCGCGGCAACGGCCAGACGGTTCTGTCTCCCGTTATCGTCGGCATCACGTATCCGAATAGCACGATCGCTGCCTACTACACGGTAGCCAAGAACTCCTCTGGCCAGTTCTCGTTGACCTTCCCGGTCGACGGAACGACCCAGATCGGCGACTTCGCTCTTTTTGTTCGCGACTCCTATCCGACCAATCCATATGTCGTCCCTGCGGCCATAGCTCCTGACGTCACAAACGACACCGCTATGGATCCTGACAACGACGCGATGATCTATGACTACCTGACGAACGCGCCTGACATCTCGCTGACGGCCTCAACGTACTACAGCCCCGTGCTGCTGTACAAGAACCTCGCCAACCAGCCGCTCACCCTGCAGCTCGTCGACCAGAACGGCGCGTACGTTACCGGCGCCCTTCCGACCGGTGTGGACAACACTGGAACAAACGTCGTCACCAGCTTCCTTGAGGTTGCCCCTGGCTTCTATCGGTTCATTCTCCACACTTCGGCCACCGCGGTCGACGCCCGGTTTACGTTCACCAAGACCATCTATGGGTCCCCTGAGACCTCCAACATGGTCGTCATCAACCTGCGCGACCTCGGCCCATTCAACCCCTTCGTGGACGTGAACGCGACGGCCAGCCATACACCAGTCCTTGACTGTGAAACCGGCCGCTATGTCTACGACAAGCTGCCCTGCACCATCGGCAACGGCCTGGAAATCGCCGCCGGCATGTGGCAGGTTGCTGACACGGACAACTGGTACATCTACAATACCAACATCGACTCTTCTGACATCTGGGCTCCCAACGGCCCCGTCCGCCAGATTGGAACCTACACTCCTGAGTACACGGCCACCAAGCTCAAGGCCGCGCAGTACATCATCGAGCAGTCCGGCAAGATCACCGTCTCCGTGACTGCCACCATCTGGGAGCGTATCGACCACACATGCCCCGCCGGCGGATGGTATGGTGAGGGTTACATCGCTTCAGCCGACATGGCTACGAACGCCTGCTGCCACACGTATGAGAAGACGTTCGACATTTGCGAGGTCAAGTCCTGCACGCTCACCAGCGTCACGCTGGAGAACGGCGCACAGATCGACCCCACCAACATCACCGTGGGCAGCAAGGCCGACCTCGTGGTCAACGTGAGCGGCGCCAATGCTCCCGCCGGCCTGTCCTGCGGCTGCAATACGAAGCTCGTTCACATCTACATGGTCAAGCAGTGCTCGGGCCAGGTTGCTGCGGCCAAGCTCGACGACGCCTTCACGCTCGACACCTATGGTGGCGGCACGACGGACGTCACCGACCTCTGGTACAACGGCATCGCCGGCTCTGCGCTCAAGTACACTCCTGACGCGACATGGAGCCCCGACAAGTATGATACCACCGGCCTGAACATCAATCCGCCGGACGATGGTACTGTCCAGCTCCAAGTGACGACCCCGGGCGCTATCGTTATCGACAACTGCGAGAAGCTGACCTTCAAGGGCGTTACCTTCAACTATGGCAACGATCAGGATGCTCCATGCGGCTACCAGCTCGTCGTCGAAGTCTTCGGCCTTGACCGGTCGTTTGACGCCTGTGGCAACATGTTCGTCAGCTACCCGTTCATTAGCGAGACGCTGAACGACATCAGCATCAACCCGACTGTCACTACCCTGAGCTCCACGGCTACCATCATCGAAGCCGGCATCGACCCCACCGACATCCTCGCCGGCGTCCCTGCTCTCGTCGAGATCACCAGCCCGAGCTTCACCGTCGACACCCCCAGCTCCAGCTGGTCCGCCATTGACTGGACGATCACGCTTGGTGGCTCCGACATTACCGCCTATGGCATTTCCTTCACGGCCACCAAGATCGACACCGGGTATCGGTTCATCTTCAGCTGCCCGATGTGGAAAGCCGGCGATCTGGTCATCACCGGTACGAGCTACAAGACCTCCACTGGCTGTGACATCAAGCAGATCGTCACCGTCACGGAGAAAGTCGTCCTGCCCGCCTTCGACGTCAAGATCGGTCTTGCCGACGGCTCCATCATCGACAACGACCACATCATCACCGAAGGGCTCGTCGAGGACATCTACGTCGTCCCGACCGACCCGCGCGCTGACGGACATCACGACTTCACCACTGACCCGAACTGGAACCTCGCGGTAGTAGCCGTCAAGAATGCTTGCGGTCTGCCTACCTCCAAGGTTTGCGGCAGCACTCCTTCCGGCTGCACGACCCCCTCGCCCATCAGCGTCTACGGCCGTGACAACCCGCACATCGAGGACACGCCTCAGTTCATGCTTTACATGTCGTATGGTACCTGCTCCAACATGGTTACCATTGACACCTTCTCGCTCGTTGAGCCGACCGTCACCGTGTCGCCCACCGAGATTCCGTTCACGATTCCCGCCTCGGCCACGCACCTCGTCTTCACGGTCAAGGATGCTCATGCTCATGGCGCCCCTGGCGTCACGGTCACGATCTTCGGTACCACCAACCTTATCGGCGCGGGCGCATCCGGTTACTCCTACACTGCCGGCAGCGCTACCACTGACAAGAACGGCGAAGCTGACTGGGCGTTTGTTCCTCCGTACAGCGGAGACTATTCAGTCGGCATTTCCATGAATCCTCCGACCTGCTTCGTTCTTCCGTGCGGCTGGGCTGGGTTCGGTGCCAGCAAGACCATCAGTGCCAAGTACCAGGCTCCTGTCGTGGACACCACCGCTCCTGTGGTGACCCTCGCCACCGGTCTTGACGGTTCCACGGTTTCCTCCTCAACGCTCAACCTCACCGGCAAGGTCACCGACAATGTCGGCGTGACTCAACTCTTTGTCGGCTTCAACAAGGTTGATGTCCTTCCCGACGGTTCCTTCATGGTTGCTCTCAAGCTCGTCGAGGGCGAGAACACCATCACCGTCGTCGCTTATGACGCAGCCGGCAACAAGGGTACGACGACCGCCAAGGTCACCTACACGCCAGCCGTCAACACCAGTACAGTCCTCGTCCTGACCATCGGCGCGGACATCGTGTCTGTCAACGGCAAGGCTACGTCCATCGACGCCGCCCCTGAAATCGTCGCCAGCCGCACGTTCGTCCCGATCCGCTTCATCTCTGAGGCTTTTGGTGCCACCGTCGAGTGGCTGCCCGAGACCCAGGGCATCACCATCACGCTGGGCGACCATACCATCGGTCTCCAGATTGGGAACTCCACGGCAGTCATCGATGGTTCCATCATCTCCCTGCCTGCTGCTCCGTACATCAAGAACGGCCGCACCATGGTTCCCCTGAGAGTCATCTCCGAGTCCTTCGGTGGCGACGTTGTCTGGGATCCAGCCGCTCGTACCATCACGATCACCTACACTCCGTAACGGATCGTAGCTGAGCAACACCCGTACGACGAGGCCCCTGCGCAAGCAGGGGCCTTTTGCATTTCTGGACCTGTTGTTTGAGCCTGTCACCATAGTTGAAAATCACATTCCTGCCTGTATACTGACTGCTGACACAACGTGTCGTCTTTGTTCGAATCGAACGTTTGGGAGGTACAATAGTGAATCACCGTACCGCACGAAAACTTGTCGGCCTTCTCGTGGCCGTTGCCTTGTATAGTACTGTCATCGTTGCGCCTGTGCGCGCAGGGACAGTCTCGAATATCACGATCAACTCATCCAATACTGCGGCTGGAGCCGCGAACGTTCAGTACACGTTCAGTTTCACTCTCCCGGGTGGTCTCGCAGCCAACCAGGAAGTGGCTCTGACGTTTGCCTCTGGCTTCGACGTCAGTCACGTAACGCAGAGCGCCGTTACCTATGCTTATATTGATGGCGGGAGTGTCGACAGCTTCAGGATCGACGGGCAGAAAGTGATTATTAGCCCTTCAGTCGGATTCGCCCCGGGTGGACCGGTCATCATCACGGTTGGTCTGATCACCAACCCCGCGATTCCGAGTGTTTACTCGCTGTCAGTGTCGAGCCCTCTCGATAGTGGTTCTGCGTCGGTCACGATCGGTGCGGGGAATGGCTCGGGTGGACAGACCGGCACGGGTGGGGTCACGGGCGTGTCAGTCATCATCGACACATCCAATGCCGGCAAAGCGCTGAGCGGCACGGTAAGCTTTCAGACAGGATCGGACGGTACGCTTATCGGACCGACCGACTACGTTGACGTGCAGTTTCCCGCGGGAACGACGGTACCAGCAGCGATCCCCGCGAATTCCATCCTGCTGAACCTTGCCTCTGTCACAAGTATCCAGGTGTCGGGAACGCGTCTTCGGCTGGGGGTCCCCGAGTCCCGATTCATAGCCGGCGGTGCACCGTGCACCATCATCATCCCCCAGTCTGCCGGTATCCTGCAGCCTGAACTGCCGGGCACCTACGTTGTTCAGGTGGCGACCAGCAAGCAGTCCAACTACTCGTCGTCCAACGGTTACCTCGTCGTTGGCACGGCCATCCTCAATCCGTCGATAGTGGTAAGTCCCGCTCGCCAGGGCATGGCGGCGCAGTACCAGCTGACCTTCACGTCGTCTACGTCAGGTGTTCTCAGCGCGGGCACGGGACGCATCACCGTCGAGTTCCCTTCCGGAACGACGATCCCCTCGTCATTGCCTGCCAACAGCATCCGCGTCAACGACGTAGCCGCCCTGGGTGTGCAGGCTGTCGGGGCAAACAAGGTCGCCGTCACCGTGCCCACGGCCATCACAGGCGGGTCGACTATTCGTGTCACCTTTGGCATCGAACTGGGCATTCGAAACCCGTCAGTCGTCGGGACGTATCAGCTGGGCATCAACACGTCCGGCGATGCAACACCCGTCGCCGTCTCGTACAGCGTCAGTTCTTCTGAAATCGGCTCCGTGAGTACCCAGGTCAGCAACGGGTCAGCGGGGCAGGTGGCCGCCTACAGCATATCGTTGACGACAGGCCCGGGCGGTGCCTTGGCCGCAGGCATCGACCGCATCAATGTGGAGTTCCCCGCCGGGACGACGATTCCGGCCTCACTCGCGACTTCATCAGTCACTGTGAACGGGTCCCCGTCCATGCTGGTCACCACGGCGGGTATGATCCTGAGCGCCACGGTTCCTGCTTCGATCGGAGCGAACACGTCCGTCAGCCTTGTCGTCGCCGAGACGGCGGGCGTCATGAACCCAGTCACGGGTGGCACGTACACCCTTCGGGTCAGTACGAGTCGAGAGACGATTGCCGTGACCAGCACAGGATACACTGTCTCATCCTTGCCCCTCGTGCGGGCTATTGTGGCCCCCTCGGCGCCAGACGGTCAGCACGGCTACTACCGCACCAAGCCCAGCATCACGCTCACTGCGCAGAGTGCCGCTGACGCGCAGCCAGTCATCTCATATCACTTCGACAGCAACCCTGACAGCGTGTACGGCGGGCAGCCGCTCGTAGCACTGGAGGGGACACATACGCTCAGCTTCTACGCGACGGACCGCTTTGGCAATCGTTCCGAGATAGGCACGCTGGTTGTCGCGGTCGATTCGATTGCGCCGATCATCTCTCTGACTTCACCCAAGGATGGAGAGACGTTGAACAGCACGTCTCTTGTCGTGCAGGGGACTGCAGATGTGGGGAGCACGGTCCAGGTCAACGGCCAGAACGCCACCGTCGATGCGACAGGTGCGTTCTTAGCTCCTGTGACCATTCAGGGGACGTCGGCAACGGTGGTCGTTGATGCGACTGACATTGCGGGCAACATCGCACACAAGACGGTGTCGGTCAGTGTCGACAGGAAGCCGCCGGCTCTGACTGTATCCCAGCCGGTCAACTTCCAGAAGATCCAGCGCTTGCCGATTGTCGTTGCAGGCAAGACTGAGGTCGGCGCCAACCTGACAGTTCAGGGTGCCGTGGCGACAGTGCTGGCGGACGGATCGTTCGAGTATTCGATCGCCAGTGCCACTGATGGCCCGCTGACGATCACGGTCGTGGCGAGCGATGCGGCCGGGAACACGACGACGCGCGCGGTTGCCGTGAGCGTCCTGAGCACCAAGCTGATCCAGATGCAGGTGGGCGCCAAGTCCGCGCTAGTCAACGGGCAGGCCGTCTCCCTTCAGAGCGCGCCTGTCATCAGGAATGGGGCAACGCTGGTGCCCCTGCGCTTCGTCGCTGAGACATTTGGCATTACTCCCATATGGGATGGCGTATTCCAGATTGTCGACCTGCCCCTTGGCACGCGCACGGTCCGCCTGCAGGTGGGCCAGCGGTTTGCGGCGGTCGATGGAAAGCGGGTGAGTCTGGATGTCGCCCCGGTCATCCTGAATGGAGTTACGATGGTCCCCCTGCGGTTTATCGCTGACACGCTGGGAGCCGACACACAGTGGGAAGCCGCCACGCGAACGATCATTATCGTCTATCCGAGGGCATCGTAGTGTGAGATGCGCTGACAAGGAGTCCCGATGAACAGACCCTACTGGTTGCGCCAAATGGTATGTATAGTGCTGATTGCCGCGTTTGTGCTTGCCGGTACGGCGTCTGCCCGAGCAGTGAGTGTCCTGTGCTCGGTGACCCCTGCGCCCGCTACCGCGAGCACCCCAGCCGCATACACCCTGCGCGTCTCGACCAACCCATATGATCGCGTCGATCAGCTGCGCATCAAGTTCCCCTTCGATACCGAGTTTACGGCGGGGAGTTTCGCCCCACCGATGGTCGTCGTCAACGGTGTCCAGAGCCGTGGAGGTCAGATTCAGAAGGTTGCCACGACCAACTGGATTCAGATGGACATTCTGTTGTCGGAACGCCTGTCTGCGGGTACTCCGCTGACCATCGTCATCGCTCGCGAAGCCGGCATCCTGAACCCACTGTCACCGCGCTCGTGTTACCGGCTCATCGTCAGTTTCTTCCGCGACGGCAGCGAGATCAACTGGGTCGAATCCGACCTCTATGCGATTACGCCCTCGGCGATCTCGAATGTCAATGCTGCGATTGACCCGGCGGTGGCAGGGGCAGCGGCTGACGTCCAGGTGAGCTTCCAGACGGGCTCCAACGGACGGCTGAAGACGGGTCAGGACAGCGTCAATATTGCTTTTCCTTCGGGCTTCAGCATTCCGCAAGCGCTCAACTTGGGTGGCGTGACGCTGAACGGCGTGTCGTGTGAGGGCGGAGTGTTCCGCGACAATACCAGCACAAACACCGTCTTGGTATATGTGCCGGTCGACATTCCGGCGGGGTCGCTCGTTGTCGTTCGCATCCCCGCCAAGGTTGGCTTCAAGAGCCCGGCCGTCGCGGGCCCCGTCATCCTGACTGTCCACACAACTACCGAGGTCACTCCTGTCGATGCTCCTGCTGTGCAGATACGCGGACGTGAGGTGAGCGGGCTGACGGTTCAGTTGACGGTCCCGGTCGCCGGTTCGCGGACGGGCTTGGAGCTGCACTTTGGACTATCGGCCGTTGGTCGCCTGACACAGGGCCAGCTCGTTCACGTCCGCCTGCCGATCGGCTATGCAGCTCCAGTCTTGTCAGGCATGGCGTCTGCGACAGTCAACGGAACGGCTACCTCAGCGATCACTACGGCGGGAGTCATTGATGCCGTCGTGCCAACATACCTGCCGGATAGGGCCGCCGTGGATCTGGTGTTCCCCGTCGACTTCGGAATTGTGAACCCAGTGGTGCCGACAGGGTATGCCTGGACGGTCTGGACCGACAGTGACACGGCGCCGATAGTGTCCATGGCACTAGTACAGGCACCGTCTGCATCTGGGGCCGCTTTTGCGTCATCGACGCGTGCCATTGGGCGTGATGCTGCGTGGACGGTCACATTTACTCCCAGTTCGCCGTCGACATTCCCGAGTGCGGGAGAGGTTGTCACGATCACGTTCGACGAGGCCATTCTCGTACCTGCGCAACTGGGAGCCGGCAGCGTGATGATCAACGATGTGCCAGCTGGTGCGGCAGCTCAGGGGACGGCCGTTGTGGTGACTATGCCGGCGGGGGTTGCTTCTACCGGGATCGTCACGGTCAAGATGAGCGAGCAGGCAGGTATCCGAACGCCGGCAGTGCCGATATCCGCGAGCGCTCGCGTTGCGACGACCCGTGACAGCACTCCAGCTTCTACGAATGAACTTGCGTTCAAGGCAATGCCTGTCGTCACGATGATCGTGACGCCGGATGTGCCGAACGGGCTCAGCGGACGGTATATTGTTAACAAGCCTGTTGTCCAGTTGGTCAGCGACAACGCGTCCATCTTCTACCGCATCGATGATACAAGCTACCTGCGTTACGAGTCAGGCATACAGGTAAGCATTCCTGAGGGCTCACACACTCTTGCAGCCTATGCCGTGGCATCCGACGGCACTGAGGGCGAACCGGTGATGCGGTCCTTTGTGGTCGACCTGACACGGCCGACGATGAGCCTCGACGGCTACACGGGCGACATCCTGGTCCGGTCCCCTCAGGTAACGCTCACGGGTACCGTCTCTGAGCCAGTCGAGCTCGTGCAGGTCAACGGCGTTCCAGCATCGGTCGCCCAGGACAACAGGTTCAGCGTCACCGTTTCTGTGGGTGACGGCCAGGCGCTTGTGTGCTACACCCGCGACCTTGCCGGCAACGTCACCAACTTCGTTCGCACGGTGCGCCTCGACAGCGTCCCGCCCGTCATCACGAAGGCCGGGCCATCCATGACCTCGTCGACAGTGCATGCTGAGCAGTATGAGGTACGCGTGACCGTCAACGAGGCATCCACGGTCACCGTCAATGGACAGCCGATGACACAGGCGAGCCCCGAGTACGTTGCCACCATTGCGCTGCAGAAGGGTGTCAACGAGGTGACAGTGCGGGCAGTCGACGCTGCAGGTAACGAGGGCCTGCTGTCTTGGAGCATTACATGGACCGACACGCTGACGATTAGCCTGACGGCGAACACAACGACAGCTATGGTGGGCAACGAACAGCGCTCGCTGGATGCTCCGCCCATTATCGTGAACGGTGTCACATTCGTCCCCTTGCGGTTCATCGGCGAGGCTCTGGGCGCCGAAGTGACATGGAGTCCAGCTCTCCAGGTCGTCTTCCTTGTCAAAAGCAGCTCTCGGGTCCAGCTGAGCGTGGGATCCAAGCTCGCCATCATCGACGGGAGGATCACACAGCTGCTGGAGGCGCCACGCATCCAGAACGGACGCACCATGGTCCCCCTGCGGTTCATCAGCGAAGCATTTGGAGCCGACGTCACCTGGGACCAGGCAACGAAGGCAGTCACCGTGTCCCTTGCGGACGCAACATAGAAAGGATGGAAGAGATGAAACGGACGATCGGTTGCTCACGGTTCAAACGGCTCATTGGCGTTCTGATTGCGTGTGCGTTGTTGACTGGATATAGTGCCCCAGAGGCACGTGCAGCCATCAGCACTGTCGAAGTGCAAGTTGTGCCCAACGTGGCCAAGGTGTCCGCGCGCTACACGGTCTCGTTTGTTACTGGTGTAGGGCTTGCTGCTGGTGATGCGGTATTGTTGCAGTTCCCGCAGGGGACGACGCTTCCGTGTTCCCCTTGTAACCCGCTCGTATACGCTGACGAAGTGACAGTCAACGATCTCCACCCAAAGCAGCCGGCCTTTGGCAATCCGAGCGCTGGCACGTTGAAGGTGTTCGTGCCTGAGGCCATCGCTGCCGGCGGTGCGGTGCGTATCGTTATCAGCACACTGGTACCGCGCGTGGGCAACCCGGACATCGGGACCTATCGCATTCGTGTGTCCACTGACCACGAGCCCTCGGTAGAATCGGCACCGTACACCATTGGCACCAGCCAGATCATGGCACCCACGGTTCACCTGGAGTCCACCATCGCAAACGTTGGATCGGGCTACAGTATCACTTTTGTCACTGGCGTGACTGGACAGCTTGTCCAGGGCAGCAGCGTGATTACAATAACCTACGCAGCAGGCGGGTTTCCCGCGGCGCCCGTCAACGGCGCGGTCACGGTGAACGGCCTGGCTTCGGAGCGCATCCTGACCAACCCGGTCAAGCACACGATGGAGATCTTGTCGCCACTTACCGTAGATACGCGGTCTGCGGTGACGATTGCCATCGGAGCAGGCTACGGACTGACAAACCCTGTCAAGGCGGGCAACTACGTGCTGTACGTGCACACGTCGGCCGAGCCGGGAGACGTCGCTTCCGAGCCGTTTCAGATCAAGGATTTGCCCATGGTTTCCACGACCATCTACGTGGGTCCTGGCACACCTGACGGGCAGAACGGATGGTACGTCAGTGAGCCCATGGTGACGCTGGCCGCCGCCTCAAACGTCGAGGGACGGCTTGAACTGCACTACGGCATCGACAGCGAACCGACGACACTCTACACAGTTCCGTTCCAGATTCCATCTGGCGTGCATACGCTGAAGTACCGCGCCCGCAACGTGGATGCCGACATCGACGAGGAATCGGTCAAGACCGCTGAGTTCCGTGTGGCCACGACAGGCCCTGTCCTCACCATCGATGGCACCGAGCAGCGCCTCGTCACTTCCTCCTCCTTCACGCTGACGGGATCGGTCGCGCCGTCTCCGGCGCCTGTTACGACCGTGGATATACTGGGCAGGGAGACACATATCATTGCGGGGGGGACCTTCTCTGAGCCGTTGACCCTCTTCGAGGGGGCTAATGAACTACGTGTCACGGCGACAGACGAGAGCGGCCGCACGACCTCTGCCACGGTGAGTGTGACAGTCGACACCGTACCGCCGAGGATGACGGTTTCTGCGCCGGTCAACTGGCAGGAGATCCATGCCGAGAAGGTCATGGTGCGCGGGAACGTCGAGTCCGGGGCGGTGCTTCAGGTCAACGGCACGACCGTGCCAAATGCCATGCCTGACGGATCGTTTGCGCACGAAGTCGCGCTGACAATCGGTACGAACACGATCAGCGTGACAGCCCAGGATGCGGCAGGGAATGTCCGCAAGGTGGCTGTTCTGGTGACCCGCGTTCCGGCGAACGAATCAACGATCGTCCTGACGATCGGTAACAAGTACATGACCATCAATGGTACCAAACGGGAGATTGACCCGGGGCGCAGCACGGTGCCGGTCATTCAGAATGGCCGCACGCTCGTTCCGATCGCTGCCATCATCGAGGCATTGGGCGGCAAGGTGACCTGGGCAGCCTCAGCGCGGACTGCGACCGTTACGCTGGGCGATACCGAGCTTGTACTCGCCATCGGTGGACCGACTGCATATGTGAACGGCAAGTCCACGCCCATCGACACGGATACCAAGGTGACGCCAGTCATCGTCAACGACCGTACTATGCTTCCATTCCGCTTTGTCGCGGAGCAGTTGGGAGGCACCGTGCAGTGGAACGCGGCCACGAGGACGGTCGTCCTGCACTTCAACGTATCCTAGCCGAACACGTTGATGGAATTCCTGCAACAGCTGTACATGACGGACGGCGGTCGTATCGGTATTGCCGCCGCCGTTCTTATTGCGTTTGGCGTCGGCATGGCAGGCCTGGCTACTGCTGCCGGCAACCGGCGTCTGCTGAGGCGCATCTTTGGGGAGGCACAGGGACAGCAGTTTCACGAACGCCTCGCCGCAATCCTGCGGACCTTCGAGGACCATACGGCGATGGAGCGCGAGCTGCGGGAGTCCCTGACTAGCTTGGAGCAAACGAGCCACAGCTTCTTCGACACCGTGGACATTGAGCATTATGACGCGTTTCAGGGACAGGCGGGCAAGTTCAGCTTTTCGCTGCTCATGCTCAATCGCAATGAATCAGGAATCATCCTGACGTCACTCACTAATACCCAGGGCAGCAAGGTGTACGTGAAGCGGATCGAGAACGGGAAGAATGATACGGCGCTGAGTCGCGAAGAGCAGGATTTGCTGAGTAGACACGCACGGGCTTGACATGGGGTTGCATTTTGTACCACGTTCCTATACTGTGTACTTATGTGCGTCACCCGTGGGCAAACTTTACCCGCTGGGGCGCAATTCTGGGGAAGTGAGGCGATAGATGGCGAAAAAGGCATCAGTCGAGAACAAGAGCAAGCGCACCGGCTACTCAGTCGTTATCGTTCCACTGTACGAAGGATGTGCGCGTCAGTTCAAGATCTCCCGCTTCGCCATCTACAGTGTCATCACCGCATTCGTCCTCTTTGTCTCAAGCTTCGTCTATGTGTTCGTGCAGAACACGCGCCTCAAGAACACCGTCGCCCAGTACAACGGCATGGGCCTGGACCAGGTGATTCGCCTGCAGGCGACTCAACTTGATGCCGCCAACGAGGCCATCAGCAAGAGCAACACGGAACTGGATGCACTCAAGACGTATGTCGTATATCTGGGTACCCTTGATGCCAAGGTCCGCAAGACACTTGGCTTCGCCGCGAATAACGTCTCTCTGGCGTCCATCCTCAAATCGACGGCCACGCCGACTCTTTCTGTCAGCCGTGGCCTGGCCGCAGGCGCGACACAGCTGTCGACGTCGACTGCTGTCGTGCAACAAGAAGCCGAAGCTCGTGAGAAGAACCTTATCGTCCTGCAGGACGCGGCCTCCAAGTACAACAGCTTACTTGCGCAGACTCCTTCCATCTGGCCGCTCTACGGTCTTATTACGTCAGAGTATGGCTGGCGCTCCAACCCGTTCGGTGGCAGCAGCGGCGAATACCATGACGGTGTCGACATTGCAGCTCCGTATGGCACAGCGATCCGCGCGACGGCTGACGGCAAGGTGGAGCAGTCCGGGTGGAACGGGAGCTACGGCATTTCGGTGACGCTGTACCATCGGGACGGCATCGAGACTCTGTACGGCCACATGAGCCGCACAGCCGTGTCCGCAGGCCAGACCGTCAAGAAGGGCCAGGTCATCGGCTTTGAGGGGTCGACTGGTCGCGCTACTGGTGCGCATTGCCATTATGAAGTCATGATCAACGGTGACGCGGTCAACCCGATGACATATCTCAACTAGGTGCGGAGGAGACAGACATGGCATTTGGTCCATCCAAGACTTCCACAGAGAGCAAGACGGCATCTGTGTTTGCCCACGACCTCGCAGTGAAGGGTGACGTCGAGAATCAGGGGGATCTGCGTATCGAGGGTCAGCTGCATGGCAATGTTGCCGGCCATGGGACGATCACGATCGCCGAACAGGGCGAGGTCCATGGCAATGTCGAAGGGCGTCAGGTCGTCGTGATGGGACGTGTTGAAGGGAACGTCAAGGGCACGGAGAAGGTTGAGGTCCTGGAGAAGTCGACCGTCAAGGGTGACGTCACGAGTGCGCGCATCTCCGTCGAGGAGGGTGCATCAGTGTCCGGCAAGTTTGACACGACTCCCCGAGAGGCCGCGCCTGTAGGCGAGATGAAACTGCCCAAGGGATAGACTGCGCATTCTGAGAGGGTGACCACACCGGCGCTTTATTGATGGCGCCGGTTTGCCATATCGATATGGGGTCAGCTGGTAATTGCCCACTTGGTGGTACATGCTCCGAGTCGACTGTTTGCCGATGTCTTTCCTTCTTTGTCGTTCCTGCGAAGGCGGGAACCCATCGCTTCACGCAAAGCTGGATTATCGCATGTGCGGGAATGACAAACCAGAGGCGACACACCATGATCCTCTTGCACCGGATTTTCCCGTGCTATACTTTGAATCGCGAGGTGGTCTGGCTCGAGTGACGGTGACCTGAGAGGAGTCTGCTGGAGGGAGAGGATGGGCGAAGGCAAACTGGCCGAGTTTCCAGCTCGTACGATTCTCGAAGTGCTGTTCACCAAGGATCCGAGCGCACTTCTGTCTGTCACGACGAAGGCTGCCCGGTACGACGTTGTCGTTGGCCACAGTGGTATTCGCTACGCGAGCCGGGGGCAGCTGAGCGGCGAGACCGCCGTATTCCTGCTGCTGATGGAGATCGAGGGCACATTCGCGCTGGGCCCCGCCACCTCGGACTATGCATCCAACTGCGTTTTCCAGAGTCTGAGCGACGTCGATGCCAGGTTCGCAGCGTGGAAGAAACGCTTGACCGGTTCCGATCTCCGATTCCTGGATCCCGGACGCCTATATTGGTGGCGCAGCAAGCTCAGCAAGGACGTGCAGCAGCTGGCCGCGCCGGAATATGAGATTGCGCAACTGACCAGAGACCGCGCGCAGACGATCGATTCGCTGGCGTCAGTCCTGGGACAGGATGTGCTTGACGTCGCCAAGACGCTGAGCCGGATGACGCGTCAGGAGTCCTTTGAGATCGTGCCGTTCGTCCGCCCGCCACGTCAGGGGACGTACCGATGTGTCGTGGCCTCACGCGACGCACTGTTGGCCAATGCTTTCTGGCAGAAGGTTTGTGGCGGGGAGATGCCGCTGCAGTGGGACAGCCGTGAGCTGCTCTACCGGCGGACTGTCTCCCATCCTGCGTACGACCTGTCGACGGTGTTCATCATGCAGGTGCTGGACGACACGATGAAAGACATGGTCCGGCTTGCTGAGGTTCTCTTCTTCCTCCTGTCGGATCTGCCCTCCGATGAGGAGAAGTATCTTGCGGAATTGCATGCTCTCAACCCGACGATGTCCATGTTCTTCTGGGGTTCCAGGCGACGGAGATGGGTGCGTCGCGTGTCGCAGTCCGTCCACTTCACGACCCCAATGGAGCGCGAGTTCGTCCTGCAGTCTCTAGACGTGTTTCTATAGGTGGAGACATTAGTTCGTTTGGGGAGGTACGTGAAATGAGCGGAGGATACTGGAATCGCGCCCTTGTTGTCGATCTGGAAGAGGGAACGTCATGTGACGAGGTGCTTGACGCGAGCGTGTCGAATGAGTACCATGACCTCAGGGACTTGGGGGATCGTCTGGGCATTCCGACGATCGAAACGGCGAGACGGTTGAGAATCGACCAGTTGAGCACCGGGGGTTCGGCGCCTGAGGGGTGAGACTTGTGTTGAGACAACGGAAGCGTGGACATAGATTAAATATGCGCAAGGCTCTGGCACTCGTGGCCTGTTTCGTCATCGGCTATCTCATCTGGAGTACGGTCGCCGCGCTCGTCTATCTGGGCAAGGCGGACAGGGAGACGACACGCACGTTTGCCGAACTGCAACGGGTCAGCGCGCAGACGCTCGAACAGCAGAAGGCCATGGAGTATCATGCGACGAAAGCCTACATCGAGAAGGTCGCGCGCGAGGACATGCTCATGAGCGACAAGGGTGACACTGTCATCCTCTTCCCTATGAGCCGCACAGTCCTAGAGCCGGTTCCTCCTGCGCCCACACTTCTCCCTCGCGTGCTGAGTCAACTCATTACATGGGTCAAGGGATGGTTCTAGGGTTGCATTTTGGCTTGGGCACTGTATGCTGTTTTATTGGAGCCTGCCACGTCGGCAGAGCTATCCCCCACAGAGGTGAGTGATTACTTTAATGGCTGAAGAGCACCGCATCAAGCTGACCGAAGGCATCGTCATCAAAATCGTTCCGTTCGGAGCGTTTGTCAAGACAGACACCAATGAAGTAGGTCTGGTCCATATCTCAGAAATCAGCGACACCTATGTCAAGGACGTCAACCAGTTCCTCAAGGAAGGGGACAAGGTCATCGTTCGCGTCATTGGCCGCAACAAGGACGGGAAACTGAACCTCTCCATCAAGGCTGCAAAGGCTGCCGGTGGTGCCGAGGCAACGCCTGCCGCTCCCGCCACGGAAGGCAGTCCCCCCATCCAGGTTTCTGGGCCAGGTGCGCCGCCTGCCCGTCCCTCGTACAGCGCGCGCCCGTTCCGCGAAAAGCCCCTGCTGAGCCCCTTCGACATGATGATGAAGCGGTATCTGCAGGACTCACAGGAGTGGCAGGTCGACAAAAAGAAGCGGACAGAGCGCAAGCGCGGATAGCGTCTCGCTTTTCCTGACTTGACAGAGGCTGTCGCCTCTGCTACTATGTTCCAGTTTTCCAGCGCCCTGTGGCGGCGTAGCTCAGTTGGTTAGAGCATTCGGCTCATACCCGGAGTGTCGAGGGTTCGAATCCCCCCGCCGCCACCACTGTAACACTCTCGGGACGGTTCCATAACTGTAACACTCTCGGGACGGTTCCAAACTTCGACTTCCCTGCCGTGACCCCTCTGGGGAAGACGAACTCTTGCAAGTACTGTCTAGTAGTCAGGTTCGATTCTTCCCAGAACGATCCCAAGTCTCCCAGGATTTCGAAACCTCGCTTGAGAACCTCAGGTGTATCGAGAGCTGAATCTGCCACCAGAGCAAGCTGGCATTTGAGGACTTCTTCCTCCGCTGAAGCCTTCTCAAGCCATTCTTTCACCATCGCGTCTGGAATTACGTGATGGATGCTCTTCTGGATGATTGTTTCATTCTCCTGCTTCAAAAACACGATCCTGCTTTTCACCCTGTTTCTCTCGTCTCTAACCCATTTCCGGTGCAGCTTGGACTGGACTCGGTAGAAGACGTCGTCAGAGACGATCGGATCGAAATCACCTCGTACGGCTCGTGCGAACGACACGACGTAGTCGACATAGACCTTGTTCATCAGCATCGACCGGAAGGTGTTGCGGCTCAGTTCGTGCCCGGTACGACACGTAAGGCCCTCACTCCTGATCTGCTGGAGTGCTTTGGTGACCGTGAGCCCGGCGTCGATCAACCCAAACGATCTCTGAATCAGCGAAACAGTACGTGACTCGTCCAATTCAAGGCTCCGAATGCCCTTCACTCTGCCATTCACATATCGCAGGGAAGCTAGCCAGATGTAGCGACCCGCTTCCACGGTCGCAATCATGCCCTCCGTGCAGTTGTCGATGCGCTTCTCGTTGTCGCATTGAGCTTCGGTGGCAACCAGGTGTCGAGAGATATCCTTGTCCTGGAGCCGAACTAGTACGCACGCAAACGGGGGCACCTGCATGGCAAGAATTCCCATCCTCTACTCCGTTACTCCGGCGCATGCGGGAATCCAGTTCTGTCTGACCCCGGGTTGCCGCGTTTGAGGGACGACGGAACCGTGTGCGTTCCGCACCACATTGCATTCTCCCAGCCGGTCAGACGGCATGGAACGGAGGAATCACCCGGCGAGATTCGTTGGTGTGCCGTCGTGCGGTACTATGGGACATCACCAAGCCCCGATCAGGTAGTCGGGGTCGTTGTTCGTCCGGTTGAGTTCCTGCTTCCCGATGATGTAGACTCCCTGCGAGGGTGACAGGACAACGCCGGTGACGTGAGCGGACCAGGAAACGCTGAGAGTTTGTCCTGTACGGTGCAGACAGTATCCTCACGGATGCGACCAAAGGCACGGACTATGTCATCAGATCATGCGACAGATGCTACATGAGGATGCTTCTGCAGTTAGCGTCGATTAGTCTGAAAATGTTGCCAACCCCAGCTCGCACGACGAGACAGCAGCCCCGGGATTCTCAGAGACGTTCCCGATGTGACTCATGTTGTAGCCTGCATGGGAACGAGCGGTACGCTCATCGGGCTGGCACATTTCATGCGCCAAAAGGCACCGCAAGTGCAGGTCGCGGGTGTCGAACCAATCTGAAACGTTGATCAGAATGGGATGCGTAGTGAAGTGGGGGAGGAAAGCAATGGAACGGGAGGGGGTTCTGTTTCTTGGGGTGCATCGTTCTTCTGCCGAACGATGCCCAATACTCCAGAGTGAAGAATGTTATTCCGATTGTTTCAACAGTTCTCCCGATTCTGACCATTCTGGGTGCAATCCCCTCACCTATTCTTTGCATGTGCCTGAACGTTGGAACTTACAGCGAAGTCTCTCCATAGTAAGAATAGACTATGAACAACTGCCGTGAACAATATCGGGGATCTTTGTCTAATGGGTAGGAGGTGATGAAAATGCATTCGCTGTGGCGCTATCTAGACTCATCGGGCAGAGGCAGCTCGGACACATCCGAGAGACGGCCCGCTCTAGCGGCTCCTCCGGGGCACGGTCTGTGTGCCAATCGGTCGTATTCCACAACCTTCATCCAACCAATCTCGAAAGGAGATCAAACAATGAAGAAATTCCTATCTTTGTTTGTAGCCCTTGCCATGGTGCTTAGCCTGTTCGCAGGCGTCGGCACCCGTACGGCGAAGGCAGCTGCAACCCTGACGGCCACACCCTCCGGTGCGACGTTCACGGGTGGCGCAGATATTGTCACTGGTGTTCACGGTCTCGCTACAGTAACTCTTCTCTCACCTCTCACGGTGACCATCGACACACCTGCCGTGGAAACCTTTTCTGGGATGAACGTAAGTATCCAGACACGTACGGCTGCGGCACTCGCGGCGACAACTGATACTGGATTCGCGGGTACAGATGGCTCGACAGCAGTTGTGATCGTTAGCAGCACTGCCAACGTGTTCGTTGGCGATGTCATTAGGACAGACGCCGCCACCAACGGGTTGTTTACAGTCGCCAGTATTATCGATGCGACAACGATGAGTATTGCCATTACTCATCATGCTGTTGGCACAATTACTGGAATCTTTCTGGATGCGACTGAGCCTAATTACGCGGCTACCACTGCTGATCCTAACTTCAAGGCTACAGGCAGCCAGACCGTCACGTTGAGCTCTCCCACTGGAAATCTTCATGTGGGCGATCAGGTGAAGGTTACGATGGTTAATACACCCGCCGTCTCGGCTACCGCTTCTGTTGCCATTGGAGGCACCGTCACTGCTGGCAATGTAGTCACGGTTACCGTCGGGGCAACAGCATACCCCTATACGGCTCTCAGCACGTCTACGACAGCTACCATTGCCTCCGCGCTTGCGGCTTTGATTAACGGCACTACCTATGGCGCGACAGCGACTGGCTCTGTGACCACTATCACAGTGACAACGCCTGGCGTTGCCGGCAATGCGACCACTCTTGCTGCGACCGTCGCAGAGGGTGTCACTACTGCCCTGACGATTCATACGCTTGGTGGACTGACTTCACCAGCCTATGTTGAAAACAGCAAGACTATTCAGCTGGTCGCAGTCGATCGGACTGGTGCGGTTGTCAGTCCTGTATGGACGTTTAGCGGCTCGTCAGTCACGGGCGTTGCTGGTGGACTGGTGACAGCGCATGCCGCCGCCACAGGTCCCTCTGTGGTCGCTGCCACACTTAGTGGTATCAGTGCTCAGTTTGTGGTGAATGTCATTCCTGCAGGGACAATCACCAGCCTTGCGGTTACTCCAGCCACTGCCAACCTGGCCGTGTCTTCTTCTGGAATGCAGCAGTTCAGTGCTATTGCTGTGAGTGCAGCGTACAGTGCGTTGGATTATACAACGCAGGTAACCTGGTTAGACGACCTTGGTGTTGCTAGTGTTTCTAACGCTGCACCTACGCAGGGTCTTCTGACATACTCATCGGCTGAATCTGGCCACGTTTATGCTCTTTTTATCCCTAGTGGTTTCTTTGGCATGGCCACCGTCACCATCGGTACGGCAGGCTCTGTTTCCCCCACCACCGGAGCTGTCACGAGTGTGACGTCGACCGGTGCGACACTGCATGGTACGACTGGCACTTCCGCTCCTACAGCTAGCTTCTTCCAGTATGGGACGACGTCTGTCGGCCCCTGGACTCTAGCTACAGCGGATCCAGCTGTCGCCACTGCCAATACTGCATTTACTGCTACACTCACCGGCCTTACGGCTGGTCAGCTTTACTACTTCAGGGCAGCGAACACGGTTGCAGGCGTGGACACTTTTGGCAGCGTCCTGACCTTCACGACAACGGCAGGCTCTGTTTCCCCGACCACCGGAGCTGTCACGAGTGTGACATCGACTGGTGCGACACTGAATGGTACGACTGGCACTCCCGCTCCTACGGAGAGTTTCTTCCAGTATGGAACGACGTCTGTCGGCCCCTGGACCAAAGTTACAGCAAGTCCAGCTGTTATCACTGCCAATACTGCATTCACTGCTACACTCACCGGCCTTACGGCTGGTCAGCCTTACTACGTCAGGGCAGCGAACACGGTTGCAGGCGTGGACACTTTTGGCAGCGTCCTGACCTTCACGACAACGGCAGCTGCAGCTGCGGTCAAGATAGTCATCGTCCTGACCATTCGTATCAACATTGTGACCGTTGACGGCAAGGCTACCTCTATTGATGCTGCTCCTGAAATCGTCAACGGCAGCACCTTCGTTCCGATTCGCTTCATCGCTGAGACCTTTGGCTCTACGGTTGAGTGGCTCCCTGAGAGCCGGGGCATCACCCTTGGCCACCCCACCATTGGCCTTCAGATCGGCAAGGCAACCGTAGTCATCAATGGCAACACCATCGCTCTGGAGGCTGCTCCGTACATCAAGAACAGTCGCACGATGGTTCCTCTCCGCGTCATCTCCGAGTCATTCGGCGGCGATGTGGTCTGGGATGCTACTGTCGGCACCATCACCATCTCCTACATGCTCCCGTAGTCTCGCGACTACTCAGACTGTAGAAGCCAATCAGTAACGAAGGCCCCCGGGAGACTGGGGGCCTTTTGCATTTCCGTGCCAATGCCTTCTGTACGCCATCGGCCTTTTGCGCTTTGCCGCCAACACCGTCGGCAACATCGAGTGCATGGAATCTGCTGCCGGAACACTCACTCACCGATTTGTGGCCGGGCACCAGGAGCAAGGGCTAGCTCAGCCGTTATTGGAGACTGTTACACTAATGGAACCGTCCCGAAGTGTAACAGTGTTACAGTTTGGAACCGTCCCGAGAATGTTACACCCCGGCGTCATCGTCATCGACACCGGGGTGGTTGTCGTACTACTTGCGGTCGGCCGCGAGCTTTTCGAGAGGTTCGACCCAGCGGGTGCGCATGAAGTCGAAACCCTTCTGCCAGAAAGTTTTGTCGCGCGGGTCAATGCCTGCGAGACCGAGGATCTCGGCGGGAGTCATGGCGCTGCCTGTCTCAAGGATGCGGTAGTAGACGGGCTTGAACTTCTCGCCCTCCTCCAGGTATTTCTGGTACAGCGACAGGACGACGAGTTGCGCGAAGTTGTAGGCGTAGACGTAGAAGGGCCACAAGAACATGTGCTGGACAATCGCCCATTCCATGTCGTAGTGTGCGGGGATGGTGACGGAATCACCAAACATGTTGACCAGCTCCTCGTGATAGATGGAGCGGAGCTCATCGGTGGACAGCTGATGGTCGGCGATGAGGCTGTGGGTACGGGTCTCGAAGCGGTGGAACATGTTTTGACGGAATGTCGTGGCAAAGGCCGACTCCAGCTTGGAGCAGTAGAGCGCGATCTTTTCCTCAGGGTCCTTCATGCGGCCCAGCAGGTAGTCGGTGACAAGCATTTCCCCAAAGACAGAGGCCACTTCGGCGAGGGGCAGGATGGCGTCGCGGTTGACCGCAGTCTGCTTGGCGGACAGGATACCGTGCATGCCGTGTCCCAGTTCGTGCGCCATCGTCTCCACGTCGCGGCTGGTCCCGGTGAAGTTGAGCATGACCCACGGATGTGCGCCGGGGAGATTGAAGGTGCAGAAGGCTCCACCCGTCTTGTTGGGCAGGGTGCGGCCGTCGATCCAGTTCTTGTCGAAGAACTGCTGGATGATGTCGTGCGCGCGCTGATCGAACTTGGCGTACGCGTCCAGGACGATGGTTTTGGAGTCGTTCCACGTGTATCTGTGGGGCTTGGCGCAGATGGGAGCATAGATGTCCGCCAGCGACAGCTTCTTGCTGTTCAGCAGGCGCGCCTTGAGGGTGTAGTAGCGCTCGACGATGTCAGTGTTGTCCCTGGTGACGTCGGACAGCGTGTTGACGATCTCCGCGTCCAGTTCGTTCTCCAGGTTTCGCATGCCCATCGGTTCGTCGACGTGGCGCAGCTCGCATTCGATCTGGTGGTCCTTGAGCAAGGTGTCGAAGACGTTGGTAATGACGAGGGTGTTCTCGGCGTACTTGCCAAAGTACTGTTTCATGGCACGTGCGCGCAGACGCGAGTCGGTGCTTTCCCGCAGCGAGCGTATCTGCGCACCGTTCATGACCTTGCGCTCGCCCTTGACGGTGACTGTGAACTTGAACGAACTCGTGAGCTCCTGGTAGATACGCTGTATGGCTAGCTTGCCCGTCAGGTCACGCTTGCTGAGCAGCATCTCTTCTTTCTCACTGAGGAGATGTTCTCTCTGCTTGCGCAGGAACAGCAGGTAGTGGCGGTAGTTGTCCAGTGCCTTGTCGGCGACCAGGCGCGTAAAGAGGGCCTCGTCCATCTGACCCAGTTCGATGGGGAAGAAGACGAGTGTGTTGGAGATGTCACTGCCCAGTTCCTGCATTTTCATCACCAGGCTCTTGGCGCCCTCGTCCAGGTTGTCTGTCGTGAGCATGAGCTCTGCATACTCACCGAGGCGGCCGGTCGCGGAGCTGATGCGTTCTTCTTCGACCATGAACTTCCTGAGCTCGGCGGGGGAAATCTTGCCGGCTGCAACCCTGCCGCGGTACTCTGCAGCGAGAGCGGCGGCGTCCCGTCGCACCGCTTTCATGTCGCGTGCGATGCGCGGATCGTCAAGGCTTGCATACAGGGCGCTCAGATCCCATATGACATTTTCTGACCCCAGTTTTGCTGCTTTCATCGATTCCTCCTCAAGAGCATGGTTGTTCGGACACCTTATGATACCACACAACACCGGGGTCTCAACTGCGGCAATCGGTCATCCCTCCGAGCCCTTTTGTCCAAGGCCCCCGAGCACTTTACTCCCATGCGAGGGGTGCTTCTGAGGGGCGCTTCTCCGCGCGCCCCCTCGAGAGTGTTACAGATTTGGAACCGTCCCGAGAGTGTTACACTCCCCCGCGGATGGGGGTACCAGATCAACCTGACTCGACGCATGTACCACTGGTTACCAATTTACCAGTTGACCCCGTATCGGTGGCGGTGGGGCACAACGCGGCTATACTGGTACAACGCACGCAGACTGGGCGCAGGCCTCAACCAAAGGAAGTGTTGACTGTGGAAAAGGAAGCTGAAACAATCGCAAGGGTCGCCCTGAGGCGGCCCGAGAATACCCCGCGTCAGGCTGCATTCTGGAAAGTGTCGGGCTCATTCCTCTCGAAGCTGCTGGGGTTTGTACGGGACGTCCTTATGGCGAAGATCTTTGGCGCCACGTACATCGTGGACGTTGCCCAGCTCGTCGAGAGTGTCCTCCTGAACATCGTCAGCTTCGTCACGTCTCCTATCTCGATTCCACTCGTCCCCGAGCTGACGCGCGCTCGATTGGAGAGTGAACGCGACTACCGTGGTCTCCTGAGCTCCGTGTTCGGCCTGTTTTCGATTGTCGGCCTGGTCCTCTTCACGGCAGTCGCCGTCTTCCCGCGCACATTCGTGACGCTGTTCAGTGGCGGGTTCAAGGGTGCCGCCCTCGCGTACGCCGAATACACGTACCGGTGGATGGCCGCTCTGTCCGTGATTATTGTCATTTCGGCGACCATCAAGACGGCACTGGCCGTCAAGAAGGACTTCATCCTTCTGTCGTTCAGCGACCTCCTCATGAACCTCGTCGTCATCAGTGGACTGTTGTTTGGGGCACGCCAGATGGAACTGCCCATCCTCAAGACCGGAGCGCAGCTTGTATCGGCACTTGCGCTGTGGGTGTACTTTGCGATTCGCGAGAAGTGGTTCATCTTGCCGCGGTACGGTCACTGGGACCCCCGGGTGAAGTCGCTGCTCAAACAAGCTGGCCCTCTGTTCATCGGCTCGGCGACGGACATGCTGCTGATACTGATCGACCGGACCATGGCTTCTTTCCTCCCGGAAGGGTCGATAGCTTCACTGGCGTATGCTCAGAAAATCTTCGGGCTGCCACTTGGCGTCTGGGCGGTCCAGATCTCGGAGTCGTCCTATCCCTACATCGTCTCCGCGTTTGCCACGAGCGACATCGGGAAAGGGTATCGACTGGCTCGTGGCGCCATCCAGCGTATCCTGTTCTTCATCGTGCCCGCGGCGGCCGGCCTGCTGCTGCTTGCTCCGTCCATTGTCCGCATCATCTACCAGCGGGGAGCCTTCACCGAGGCCAACACGACTCTGGTGGCGCGTGTCCTTCAGGGGTACATGGGTTTGCTGCTGTTCAGCTCGGTCCAGTACATCGAGACCAGGCTCTTCTACGCAAGGCGCAATACCATGACTCCCATGTTCGTCTGTGTCGCCGGTCTGGGGATGAACGTCGCCCTCAACTACCTGTTTGGCTTCGTGTTCCATCTTGGCGCCTTCGGGCTTGCGATCGCCTCGTCTGTCGCCGCCTTCGTGAGCATGACGCTCATGTACCTTGTGTACCGGCGCATGTACGGGGCAGTCGACTATGTCCTGATTTTCCGGGACGTCCTGAAGATCGGCGGAGGCACACTGGTCATGGCTGTGGTCATTGTCGGCCTGCAGGCCCGGGTCCACATCCTGCCACTCATCGCGGTGGGGTTCGCTTCGTACATGATCGCCACGGCGCTGCTTCGGGAAGACGAGGCCATGGGATACCTGAGGATTGGCCGCAGGCTTCTGTCTCGAGTCTCCAGAAAGAGCTGATGTGTTTGTCATGAACACCGTATGGATGCACATGCCAGCCCCTGTGGCAGGCACGCAGGGGTCGCGTTCCTGCCGAGACGCCTGCAGGTCGGCGTGCTGACTGCCATTGTGGCGGCCTTTGTGAGTTATGTTTTTTCGCTACACTACTAAGTGATAGCGAAGCGGTCGGCTACCGCAATCTGATCCTGCGGGCGCTTCAGAGACTGACGCACTCTCGTCAGAGGAACGGCGGAGAGGGAGAGGGAGGTTGAAATGGCACGAAGACCACGAGCTGCTGAACCAGAGGTGATCGACGAGCCCAGGGAGAACGAGGATGCCCGTCACTGTGCTTCGTTGAACGCGTACGGCAGTTACCTCTACGGCCAGGGCAGATGGGAAGAAGCACGTGCTGTCTTCGTCAAAGCCTCGAAGATCCTGCCCGACGACGACGTGACGCGCAAGAACCTTGCGGTTGCCTCGAGTGCATGTGGCTTGAACGATGAGGCCATCGAGATCTTTGCCGATCTGACTGCGAAGCTCCCGAACGACGCATCCCTCCACAACAGTTACGGCTTGGTGCTGCACCATGCCGGTCGCCTCGAGCAGGCCGGGATCGAGTTTGCCCAGGCAGCCGAGCTTGCCCCAGCTGAGTACATGTACTGGCACCACAAGGGGACGAATGCTCTTGCCCAGAACAAGACGTCTGCCGCGATCGCGGCGCTGGCCCGTGCCATCGCTCTCCCAGGTGCCGCCCCTGTCTGCTACTACAATTTGGCCATGGCTCTGGGTGCGGCTGGCGAGACGGAACGTGCCACGATGTTCTTGCAGAAGGCGATTGCGCTGCGACCGGATGATCCTGGACTCCTTGTGCGCTCAGTGAGCATCATGAACGGCTGGGGGAGACGTGTCACGGCCACCGAATGCTTGCGGGCGTTCGCCCGTTCGGGCAGGCGAAGTCACGACGTCGAGGTGCTGCTCAGCGAACTGCTTGCTGACAGCTGATCAGGCTCATGCTCCAGGACGACATCTGGTCATACTGCAGCTCCCTTGAGCTGCTGGTTCCCGGTACCCGGGTGGTCGTCGCCGTTTCGGGCGGGTCGGACTCGGTCGCGCTGCTACGCCTCCTCTGCTCACTTCGGGAAAACTGTCATCTGGACGTGGTCTGCGCCCATTTCAACCATCAACTCCGCGGTGCCGAAAGTGATGCGGACGAGGCGTTTGTTCGGGAACTGGCAGGTTCACTGGACGTGTCCTGCGAAACAGGATCCGACGATGTGGGCGCGTACGCCTCTGGTCACCATCTCAGCCGCGAAGAAGCAGCCCGGGAACTGCGGCTTCGCTTTCTTCGCATGACGGCGCTCAAGACAGGAGCTGCGTGCATCGCAACGGCTCACACGCGGGATGATCAGGCGGAGACGGTCCTGTTCCGACTTCTCAAGGGGACAGGTTTGCGGGGGATGTCCGGCATGGCGCCGCGGACGGGGATGTTCATCCATCCGCTGCTCGCAGTATCAAAGGAACAGCTTCAGGGCTGGCTGCGGGCGCAGGGTTTCGTCTGGCGGGAGGATCTGTCCAATACGAACGAACGGTACGAGAGGAACTTCATCCGTACGAGCGTGTTCCCGCTGATCGAGAGTCGGTTTCCTGCCGCGAAGACGGCCATCGCGCGAACGGCGAACATGGCACGTGCCGCATGTGAGTTGTTCGAGCGGCAGACCGAGCAGGTGACTGACAACATCGAGATCCTGGAAGCGGGCGATGGAAGGCATCCCGGAGCGTTGCGCCTTGCCAAAGGGGCACTTGCGAGTCTGCCTGACCCCCTGCTGCAATATGCACTTGAGGAGATTTTCGTCACGTCGGGCGTCGGTCCCAGCTTTGAGCGGTTGACGCGGAGTACCCAGGCCATACGGAACGGCAGGACGGGCATCCGCGTCACGCTGGATGACCGCGTGACCCTCGAGGTGGGCTACCAGCACGTCTATGTCTATGGCGCCGCGTTCACCGGCCGTGTCCAGGACCCTCAGGAGACAGCAAAGTTTCCTGCAACAGTCGACTGGTTCCGGAGACGCCTGACCTTCGAGGAGAAGACGCCTGCGGACGTTCCGTCAGACCTCCGGGGCGTCGGGCCGAAGGAAGCGTGGTTCGACTTGGACGCCTTGCGGTTGCCGCTGACGATACGCCACGCACGGCCTGGTGACCGCATGACGACGTTTGGGGGGCATCAACACAAGCTGCAGGACCTGTATGTCGACGCAAAGGTAGACCGGGTGCTCCGGGCGCGGAGGCCGGTGGTGTGCGATGTAGATGGCATCATCTGGGTGCCCGCTCTCGCTCGCAGCGCCGCAGGTGTGGTCACAGCAGAGTCGCACCGCTTCCTGCGCATTGTATACTATGGTTCACAGTGCTAAGTTGTCTCACAGTGGGAGCGGGGTAAAATACATGGACATGAGAGATGAAATACTCGAGATTCTGGTCTCGACCGAAGAAATCCAGAAACGCACAACCGAGCTGGGACAGCAGATAGGACATGATTACGACGGTAGGAACCCGCTGATGATCTGCATTCTGCGGGGCGCCGTCGTGTTCCTTTCGGACCTGATTCGCTCGGTGCCGATTCACGTGATGGTGGACTTCATGGGTGTGAGCAGCTATGGCGGCACCAACTTGGATAGCACGGGCGTCATCAAGATCACGCGTGACGTCGACGCCAACGTGGCGCACCGCGACATCATCATCGTCGAGGATATCGTCGACACAGGCCTTACGATGAAGGCTCTGGTCGATCTCATGAAGACGAGGGGCCCCGGCAGTATCGAGATCTGCACGTTCCTCTCCAAACCGCAGCGTCGCAAGGTGGACGTGGACATCAAGTATTGCGGGTTTGAGATTCCCAATAAGTTCGTCATCGGTTACGGGCTGGATTACGACGAGAACTACCGGAACCTGCCATTCGTCGGCGTTCTGAAACCCGAGGTCTACGAGAAGAGAAAAGAGGAGAAAGGATAAGTGGCCAACCAGAAGAAGAACGGAGGCTCGAACCCGAATCTGCTGAAAGAGCTCATCGGATGGGCGCTTCTCTTTGCCATACTATGGGGTGCCTATCAGCTGTTCTTCAGCCAGCCTGCGGCCCAGCCGGCGCAACTTACATATACCGATTTCGTGACCAAGGTTCAGGCTGGAGAGGTCAAGGATGTCAAGTTCGCGATTGCTGACGTCATCCAGACCGGTACGGGAACACTGAAGGACGGCACGAAATTCACGACCATCGCTCCCCTGTATGACGCCAGCCTGTATCCGCTGCTGATCGCAAAGGGGGTGGAGGGGGATTTCAACAAGGTTCAGACGAGCATCTGGCTGACGCTGCTGGAAAGTGTCTTGCCTTACGTGCTTCTGATCGGACTCTGGCTCTTCATGATGCAGCGCATGCAGGGTGGCCAGAACAACCAGGTGTTCGGGTTCGGCAAGAGCAAGGCCAAGCTGTTCATGGACAACCGCCCGCGTGTGACGTTCAAGGATGTTGCGGGTCTGGACGAGGCCAAGGAAGAGACGGGCGAACTGATCGACTACCTCAAGAACCCCAAGAAGTTCTCGACGATGGGTGCCAAGATCCCCAAAGGCGCGTTGCTGGTCGGACCTCCCGGTTGTGGAAAGACACTGCTTGCGCGTGCAATCTCGGGCGAGGCCAAGGTGCCGTTCTTCAACGTGTCGGGTTCAGAGTTCGTCGAGATGTTCGTCGGCGTCGGCGCGAGCCGCGTCAGGGACCTGTTCGCACAAGCGAAGCAATACGCTCCATGCATCGTGTTCATCGATGAAATCGATGCCGTGGGGCGCCATCGCGGCGCAGGCATCGGCGGCGGCAACGACGAACGTGAGCAGACCTTGAACCAGCTGCTCGTCGAGATGGACGGCTTTGACGCGAACAAGGGTATTATCATCCTTGCGGCGACGAACCGGCCTGACGTTCTGGACCCGGCTCTGCTGCGTCCGGGCCGCTTCGATCGACGCGTTGTCGTCGACCTGCCGGATGCCAAGGGACGGGAGGAGATCCTCAAGGTGCACGCTTCGGACAAGCCGTTTGCGGCTGACGTCCTTTTTGTCACGATCGCCAAGGAGACTGCCGGTTTCACAGGAGCGGACCTGGAGAACCT
Organism: Candidatus Cryosericum terrychapinii; assembly: GCF_003570925.1. Taxonomy (GTDB): domain Bacteria; phylum Caldisericota; class Caldisericia; order Cryosericales; family Cryosericaceae; genus Cryosericum; species Cryosericum terrychapinii. Next base: position 60,673 of record NZ_QXIS01000001.1, read on the forward strand.
GCTGAACGAGAGCGCACTGCTTGCCGTTCGCCGGGGCAGGACAGATATCACGATGGAAGAAGTCGAGGAAGCCATTGACAAGGTCATCGCTGGACCACAGAAGAAGTCCAGAGTCATCAGCGACGACGAGCGCCGGCGTATCGCCTACCATGAATCCGGACATGCCGTTGTCGGCAAGGCTCTGGCCGCACGTGAAGAAGTCCACCGCATCAGTATCGTGTCACGCGGTATGGCCCTCGGGTTCACGTTGCAGCTCCCCACAGAAGACCGGTATATGCGCACGAGCGAGGAGCTCCTCAGGGAAGTTGCCGGCCTGCTTGGCGGAAGTGCTTCCGAGAAACTCTTCCTGGGAAGCATCTCGACCGGACCTTCGAATGATCTCGAGCGGGCCACGGACGTCGTCCACCGCATGATCCGTGCGTATGGCATGAGTGAGAAACTCGGTCCCCTTACCTACGGCAAGACCAGTGACCTGGTGTTCCTCGGGAAGGAACTCAGTGAGGAGCGCAACTACAGTGAGGAGACCGCCCAGACCATTGACGCTGAGGCCAGGCGCCTGGTCGAAGAGCAGTACCGCCGCGCGACCGAAGTCCTGGAGATGAACCGTGTCGTGTTGGAGAATCTGGTGACCGTGCTGCTGGACAAGGAGACGTTGCAGGGGCCGGAACTCGAAGAGGCTCTCAGGGGCGTCATCGACCTGACGGCGAGCACTGTCCACATTCAGGCACCCGCTTCGCAGTCTGGTTCGTCGGTGAGCACGCAGCCTGCCTGATAGTCCGGACAAAGAGATATCGAGAAAAGCCCCCAGCCGTCAGGCTGGGGGCTTTTGAATGTCATGGACGCCAGTAATGTTCTCAGGCGCGATTGGCAGTGCCGAACAGTTCGATCTTGCCACGCACGCCGTCCGCGATGGCCTGTACCTGTGGTTTTGCAAGGTCCCGGAACCCAATGGCGTCCGGGTTCTGCTCGAACATCGCCTTGACGGCGAGGGCGGCCTTTTTCTGCAGGAAGGTCGCAATATTGATCTTGGTGATGCCCAGCCGGATGACCTGCCTGACATCCTCATCCACTGCGCCGGAGGCGCCGTGCATGACAAGCGGAACGGTCGGCATGGCTTCGTGCAGCTTGCGGCAGAGTGCGATGTCGAGATGGGCCGCCTGGATGGCCATGGCGTGGACTGTTCCAATGGACACGGCCAGAGCGTCGACGTGCGTGTCGCCAACAAAGCGAACCGCCTCGTCGACCGTGGTGTAGTGCATATCCTCGGCCTCGGTGCTCGCGCCATCCTCGGACTTGCCAACCTTGCCAATCTCCGCTTCGACAGCCACGCCTACCTGGTGGGCGGCTTCGACGACCTGACGCGTGATGGCGACGTTTTCGGCGTATGGCAGCGAGGAACCGTCAAACATGACGGAGCTGAACCCGGCACGCAATCCTTCGACGCAGCGCAGGAAGCTCTTGCCGTGATCGAGGTGCACGACGACGGGAATGGCATACTTGGCAGCGTAGTGACGGGCGATCATGCACAGTTCTTCGAGCCCCGCAAAATCAGAGCTACCCTGCGAGATCTGGAGGATGACGGGCGCCTTCATCTCATACGAGGTTTCGACAACAGCCTTGGCATATTCCAGGTTGTGGATGTTGAACGCACCAACCGCGTAGTGGTTCCTGAGTGCGTCCTGTGTGACTTCTTTCAACGTTACCAGCATTGTGCCACCTCCACGTGGTTAGACAGCCTTGATGAATTTTCCGTAGCCGGCTCCTGCAGGGAACTTCCCCGAACTATCGTAGACCTGATTGCCGCGCACATACGTCTGGCGGACCGCGCCTCGCAACTCCCGCCCTTCAAAGGGCGTGTACTTGTTCTTGGCGTAGAGGTCTTCGGCGTGCACGGTCATTGGCGCCTTTGGGTCGATGCACGCGAAATCGGCATCAGAACCGACTGCAAGCATACCTTTCCGTGGGAATAGGCCAAGACGCTTCGCCGGGTTGGTACTCATGATTTCGCCAAAACGGTACAGGTTCATGCCACGGACCGTGCAGGCTTCGTGGAGCATTAGCGAGACACGGAGCTGAACGCCGGGCATGCCTGCATAGGCATTCCAGATGTTGTCGGTGACCTTCTCCCGGGGGTAGATGCCGGCCGCATGGTCGGTCGCTACGTAGTCGATGGTCCCGTCCAGGAGGCCTGCCCAGAGAACCTCATTGTCGTAGCGGTCGCGCAAAGGTGGCGTGCACTTGGCGAGGCTGCCCAGGCGCACAAAGTCCTCCCGGTTGAGCAACAGGTAGTGCGGGCAGGTTTCGGCCGTGGCGTCGATGCCCTGGCCCTTGGCTTGCCGGACAAGGTCGACTCCTGCGGATGTCGACATGTGGACGATGTGGACGCGCGTATGCTCGCGCCGGGCGAGAGCAAGGACTGTGGAGACGGCGAGGGGTTCTGCATCGTAGGTACGGCCGTCCTTGTACGCCAGAGGGTCCGAACGGCCCTCCCGAATGATCTTGTCGGTGTAGTACGTAGCAAGGAAGTAGTCTTCGGCGTGCACCGCCACCAGCATGTTGAAGTCGCGTGCAGCCTCGAAGAGCATCACCATCTGGCGCGTATCGAGACGTGGATAGGTCTGCATGCCCGAGATGGTATAGGCCTTGATGCCGACGACGCCTAGCTCCTTGAGTTCCGGCAGCAGTCGACGGAAGGCGCCGCTGTCGATGAAGGTTGGGGTCGTTCCGCCCCAGAACGCATAATCGACGTATGCCTTGGACTCCACAGCCTTCATTTTTGTCTTGAAGTTGTCGGGCGTGGTCACCGGTGGAAGTGATGTGCACGGCATGTCGACGATGGTGGTGACACCGCCTGCAGCGGCCCCCATCGTTCCGGTGCCGAAGTCCTCACGTTCCGTGAAGCCGGGATCGTCGAAGTGGACATGTCCATCGACCCCGCCCGGCATGACAAAGAGTCCATGCAGGTCGGTGGCGACGACTCCCGCCGGGGCAGGCTCACCGCGTGCGGGAGAGAACTTCTCGATGATGCCGTCGGTAACCAGAATGTCGACTGCCAGGAGTGTGCCGTCAGGTTGTGCTATCTGAGCGTTCTGGAAGAGCTGTTGCATGGCAAACCTCCCTTAGATGAACAGACTAACGACTTTGAATTTCTCAACGTCGATCAGGCCGAAATCCGTGATCTTGAGTTTTGGAATGACCGGAAGAGCCATAAACGCGAGTGTCATGAACGGATCGTCCAGCGGGCAGCCTGTTGTGTCGCGCATGACCTTTCCCAGATCGTCCAGGCGTGCCGCGACCTGAGGAATGGACAGGTCGGACATGAGACCCCCATACGGGAGGGGGAGAGAACCGACAACATGTCCGTTGTTCGTCACCGCGAGGCCGCCACCGATAAAGGCGACCTGCTGTACGGCCAGCAGCATGTCGCGGTCGGCAACGCCACACACGACTATGTTGTGGGAATCGTGGGCAATCGATGAGGCTACCGCTCCCTGTTTCATCTGGAAGCCGCTGATGAACGCCACGCCCACGCGCCCGGTGGCGTGATGGCGTTCGAAGACTGCCACCTTCAGGACGTCCTGGTCGGTGTCCGACACTACATAGCCGTCCGTGTCGACTCTTGCGTTCACGCGGCGCTCGCTCGTCACAACCTGATGGGGTATCAGCTGCAGGACTCGCAGCTGCTTGCCTGGCTCGGCCTTGACACGTAGACTCTGATAGGTGGGAGTAGCGATGTTGATGCTGTTCTTGATGCCGTAGCTCCTCGAGGGATGCCCGTCCTCAGGGCCCAGCCAGGTACCGTCCTTCGCCACAAGTTCTCCCTTCGCATAGGTGGATGACGGCTGGACGTGCCGCGGGTCCGGGAAGATGATGAAGTCGGCCCAGTAGCCGGGGGCAATGGCACCCTTGCGGGGAAGGTTGTAGTGGGTGGCTGGGTTGAGCGAACCAAGGCGTACGGCGGTCGGGAGGTCGATGCCTGCTTCAAGCAGCAGGTTAACCACATAGTTGATATGCCCTTCCGAGAGCAGGTCGGACGGGTGCCGGTCGTCTGTCGCCAGCATGATGCGGTGCATGTTCTCTCTGGTCAGCAGTGGGATCAGGGCTTTCACGTCCCGTGTCACCGATCCCTCGCGCATCATGATCCACATACCGCGGGCCAGCTTTTCGCGGGCTTCATCCGCCGTCGTGCATTCGTGGTCAGTAGAGATACCGGCGCCAATATATGCTTCCAGGTCTCGTCCAGTAATAAAGGGCGCGTGCCCGTCGATCAGCTGTCCATCGAAGGCGGCCAACTTGGCCAGGACTGCCGGATCCCTGAACAGGATGCCAGGGTAATTCATGAACTCCGCAAGACCCAGGACTCGTGGGTTGTGGCGCAGCTCCAACAGCCGGTCGGCGTCGAGTGTTTCGCCGTTCGTCTCGAGGTGCGTCGCCGGGACACAGGAGGGAAGCATGAAATAGAAATCCATCGGAGAATTGCGGGTGGCCTCGAGCATGAACCGGATGCCGCGTGCTCCAGCGACGTTGGCGATCTCATGTGGGTCTGCGATCACTGCGCCGGTGCCACATGCAAGTGCCACCTTGGCGAATTCGCCCGGGACGACCATCGTACTCTCGATATGCATGTGGCTGTCAATGAAACTAGGCGCAGCATAAGCGCCGTTGCCGTCGACGACCGTCACGCCGTCATATTGTCCAATTCCTGCGATCTGACTGCCTGACAACGCAATGTCGACGTCGTCCTCAATGTGTCCGTCGAAGACGTTCACCAGGCGGATGTTCCTGACGACCACGTCTGCCGGTATGCGGCCGGCTGCGACGTCGATCAGCCGTGCGATGCGTTCCTGAACTGTCTGAGTTTTGCTGTTCACGAATCTTTCCTCACGCCTTTTCCAGAATGCGGACAAGTTCGGTGTTTGCCTGTTCGACAAGCGCTTTCTCGTCACAGCCGATGAACTGGCCATCACGGTAGACGATTTTCCCATTGATGATCGTGCACGCTATGTTGCTTGTGGATGCCTCGTAGACCAGTCGACAGTATGCGTTCGTGTGAGCTCCCGGCTGAGCGAAGATATCCCGTCCAAGGTCCACGAGCACAATGTCGGCTTGCTTGCCCGGTTCCAGCGTTCCCAGTTCCTCGTCCATGCCAAGTGCTTTTGCGGCATCGACGGTCACCATGGAGAGGACCTGTTCGGGAGTCATCGTCTGTGGGCCATATTGTGGTCGAAACGCCGTTGCCAGAACGGCGAGCTCGTGTATGGCGTCCATCCTCCCTCCATACACGGGGCTGTCGAACCCGGGCAGAACCGGCGTTCCCTTGTGGACAAACTCGGGGAGGCGGGACAGGGGACGGCCGAGCTTCAGGTCAGCCGTCACGTTGATGACAACGCGTGCGCCGGCCTTGCGGATGACGTTCTGTTCCAATTCCGAGGCAAACGACGGGTTGACCAGGAATGTACGCTCTCCGAGGATCCCCAGTGTCTCAAGAGAAGCCAGCTCCTGAGGGCCGCTTTCGCGGCGCATGCGCTCGACTTGGCTCTTGTCCGTTGTCAGGACGATTTTGAGGGGGTAGCCACCTGCATCGGCGAATGCCTTGGCCTGTGTCAGGCACTCGTCGGTACAGAACAGAGGGTTTGTGGCGTTCACCCCATATCGCAGCAGGCTGTCCGGGCCGCTCGATGCAATGTCGTGGGCAAGTGCCTGTGCGTCGGACATCTGTTCGCGGAGCGACATGCGCAGAGTTTCAGGCCAATCCGGCGTGCGGTCAGCCAGCATGCGTCCGCCGATGAGCCTGAACCCGAGAGTGCGGGCTGCCTGGAGGATCTGGTCCGTGTGGCGCATCGAGCCGCCTTCGAAGAGCGTCGTGACGCCGCTGCGAATCGACTGGCAGATTCCGAGTTCAGCCGAGCAACGAACCTGTTCGGGAGAAAGGCCTCCAATAAGCCTGAGAGCCGTTCTCTCTCGCTCGGCATCGTCCAGGATCTGGTCGGTCTGACCGCGGAGAAGGCTGAAACCGAGGCGGGCATGACCAAAGATCAGACCAGGCAGGACAATCATACCTGAGGCGTCGATTGTGACGTCAGGGTGTTCGCCGCGGCCGATGGCAGTGTCGATTCGCTTGATACGTCCATCAGCGACGAGCAGGTCAGCCTTACAAGGCTGACGGTCGCCACCCATGGTCAGCAGTGTCCCGTTCTTTATGAGCAGCTTGTTCATAATAGTTGTGCTGCTCATTGTACCCTGCGTGCAACTCTTTGTCAAAGCGCGGACGCCTTTGCGAAACCATGTATACTATTGTTAACGAGGAGGTACGATGAGTCAGACAGTTATGATAGATGCATTGGGACAAGGGAGCGATGCCCGGAGTCAGGCCCTCGACAATGTGTTTCGCTGGATGGAGCCTCAGGGACTCGATGGCAGGCGAGTTCTTGTGTTGCTTGGTGACATCCCCGTGCGGCTGGACCTGGTGGAGCGGACGGTGCGGACGCTGTCCGGAGCCGCCCGGGTCGACCTTGCTGCAAGGTCTCTAGCGGGTTATGATGAGGCATATCGAAGCGCCTTGACACGCCTGCTGGGCGAACGTGGCGATCTGATCGAAATCATCTCTGGGGAGTACGAGTCCCTGACGGTGCCCACGAGGTCCTCTGCACGCCAACTACACAAGATGGAGACGCCCGAGCGTCGGTACATCAAGCAGGTGTTTGTGTCACGGTGTCTCGCCGAGACTGACCTGTTCGTCGTCGTACGCGGTCTTGAGTTCAACAGATTCTCCGGTGTCCACGGTATCTTCGCCACTGTCCTCGACTGCATTCCCACAAAGACGCGGACGGAGGTCCTGAGCTATGCTGCATATGGACTGATGGGAGAGGCTCTCCTGGATGTCTGGTCGGCGATCAGAGGAGTCTTCCTGTTCGGTGTCTTCGACGGCGAATACGCCCGCGAAGAAACGTACGGGAGAACCGCCGAGACGGGTGTAATCTTAGCTGGTATCGATCCCGAGGAGTTGGATGGCTACGCGCTCATCGCAAGTGGTGGCAGGGTCTCCTGGTCGCCGTTTGGCTCTTCGGCGTCGGCACGCATTGGCAGGGGGAGTCGTGGCAGGGCTGCGGATGTTGCCTCCAATATCCCGCTGGATGAACTGCGGGCACGAGTGCCCGACGGGTTCTTGCAGAAGCCCTCTGTCCGCGGCGCATTTAGCGCTCCGCCTGTCTTCCGGTTCTCCGGGCGTCCAGACAACTTCGACACGCTTGTCTGCCCGATGGGCGCGATCGAGGAAGGTGAGAACGGCGTACCTCTCGTCAGGCGCGGAGTGTGCGTCGCATGTGGGTGGTGTCTCAAGGAGTACACCGAGGCATCGGCATCGAGGAGATAGGTCTTCAGGGAGCTCAGCATGAAGAAGGGGCGCATGTGCGCCCCTTCTTCATGCTCTGTGCCCGTCCGTCAGGGCTTAACTGAAGGAAATAAGGTCCCCGCCGGACTCGGCCGATATCTCTGGAACCTTGAGGCTTGCTGTCTCGACGATGCTGATGTCTTTGTAGTTCTTCGAGATGTTCTTGTACGTTGTGAGGTAGTTCTCGTACCCCATTTTCTTGGCTACTAGCAGAGCTTCGCCGACAAATCCCGGCGCCTCGAGGCGCATCGCCAAGTCCCGGGCAATCGACAGCTCGATGGGAGACAGCGCGACGACGGTGAGCTTGATCACCTGCCGCACCTCCTCTGGCACGTTCTGCAGGTCTTTGGCCGAGACGGCGAGTTTGGAGATACGGTTGCGATATCCGCCGCGGAACAGCTGCGCTAGTGCGCCAGCATCGGCGACAACACCGTCATTCAACAGCGTGTCAAGTTCGACATCGCCTGAGAAGACGGAGGGCTGCTGGGCCGGTCTGCTCGCTGGAATCGGCGCGAACGGGGGTACAGGGGCAGCGATGTCTGCCGTGGCGCTAGCCGCAACCATCGTCTGCTCGAAAGACTCCTCGTCATCCAACAGCCGCGACAGAAGGTCCGTGCTGGACGGTGTCGGTGGGTTGGTCTCTGGCGGTTTAGCCGCCGGGGATTCCTGGTCTGGCTCAACAGGGACGACCTCAACAG
>NZ_QXIS01000001.1:68850-113687 GCF_003570925.1 Candidatus Cryosericum terrychapinii
ACGACCTCAACAGGGACGACCTCGGTTGTCGCTGCGACTTCTGGCGTTTCTTGCGCAGCCGGCACTGTCTCGTTGGCAGACGGAACTTCTTCGCAGACTGGAGTACTCATCTCCTCCGTCGAAACCGGCTCTTCGATGGAACCAGCTTGCGGGGCAACAGATGCCTCTGGAATGGGAGTCTCTTCAGCCTGAAGGGTCTCTTCAGCGATCGAAGCCTCGTCGGCAGGCAAGGGCTGATCGAGAGGCAACACGGTCTCTACAGCGTTGCTTTCCGGCTCAGTGGGCTGGACCACCGGAGCTTCCTGCCCGATGGGTCTCAGTTCGGGTTCAGGGAACGGTTCAGGGAGCGTTTCTGGGGGCAGTTCCTGGGCAGAAGAAGTCTCCTGTGGAGGGGTGAGGAGAGCTTCCGAAGGAACCTCGGCTAGGACTGTCGGAGTAGCCGTGATGGGCTCCGACAGTTCGGTCTGAGTCGTGGATGGTTCTGTCTCGGGCGGGGTGAACTCCAGAAGTGGCGGCTCGGCCGATGCAATCATGGCGACAGGCACAGCGGGCACTGTAGTGGGCACCGTATCTGCGCCGGCGAAGAAGCCAAGTGGCTCCAGGGAAATCTCCGGGATTGACAGTGACTCGGGCCGGGCATGAGATGATTCGTCCGTGATTGCAGGTCGGGCTGCCGGTTCCTGCACAGGCTGTGTTTCCTGCTTCTCGTGGGTTCGTGCCAGTTGATTCAGTGATGTCGCGGGCGACGGTTTGGGTCCTTGTTCCACAGGGCCGAACTCTATGGCGTTTTCTCCTTGTCCTGCTGTTCTGGGTGACACCTTGGGCAGACGCTTGGCCACATTGTGCCGGGGACGCAGGGCGAGGATGAGGATGATAAGGGCAAGAACGACAATGATCCAGAACATCCATACAGCCATGAGCTCGGGCGTCACCGAGAGGCCAGGAACGATGCGTCCCAGAAGTGGCACGAGCAATGCAGTAAGAGGCAGAAACAACCGGACGGCGAGATCATTGATCGCCTGCGTCGCGGTCTGGAGAACCCTCAATGCCTGACCCGAGACGAAGAAATCACGGATGTTCATAGACAGAGAAGCAATAAACGCACCAGTCGAGTGAGTTGCTTTCTGAATCCATGCACCAGTCGAGTGAGTTGCTTTCTGGATCCAAGCCCACGCCGTCTGCCAGGGTCCCGACGATGGTGGTTCCACGGGAGCAGCTGTCTGTGCCGAGACGGCGAGCGGATAGGCCGTACGTACGAGATCGGCATTCTTCGTGACGACGATGTTGCGTCCAGCCGAGCTGGACGAATCCGCCTGAACATGCACCACGGGCACAAAGCCCGCAACGACGCAGCAGAGTACCAGAAGTCCTGTCAGAACGCTTCTCGCTCGTTTTCTCATACTATGCGCACCATCCTTGTAGCAAGAATGTTACAGGCCATTCACCGTTTTGCAATAATGCAGGGCCTGCCAGTGTGCTGTCTCGCCCGGTCAGCTTGTGCGGATTGATACAGCAAGTATAATGCCAATATTGAAAAGAGTGATGCACATTCGGGCGTCAATGCGGAGGTGCGCATGCCGTTGGCTGGTGATCTATCGGGATTCAGCGTCGATGAGGTCGTCTTGTTCATCATGAGGGACGGCAAATCGGGACGCCTCGTTCTGAAAGACAACGCTGCCGAGAGCTCGCTGTACTTTGACGCAGGGGCTATTGTCGAGGCGATCCACGGTCGTGTTCATGGCCCGGAAGCCCTGGTCAGTGCGCTGGTCGCATTCTCTGCTGGACAGTTCATGTTCTACGAGGATGAACAGATACCGACGCCCTCGATGCACGTGGACGAGTCCCAATTGTCGAGTCTCTCGCAGCAGACGCACATCGAGACGGACACGATGGCACCTGTGCTTCCTGACGTCGACGAGAAATTGACGCTGATGCTGTCATTCGCAGACCCGCTTTCACTGACGCCATTGCAGTGGCTGCTCCTGGCTCAGATCCCCCAGCGTTGCACGTTGCGGCACCTGAGCGAGGGACGAGACCCGTTCGCGGTCAAGAAGGCTCTGTCCTCCCTGCTCCTCAGCGGACTCGTGCAACGGACTGGGCAGATCATGTCTGCCGGTATCGCCGGAGTCCGTCTGACCGTGGTCAAGGGGTACACCCGGGAGGAGGAAGCCGTCGAACTCGACCAGGGGATCGTTGCGGGATGGCGTGAGGCTGGTGTCTTCGCGGGGCGGGTGCTTATCGGAGGGCATGTCTTCGCCGCATTGGCGAAACAGGGATTGGGCAAGAGCATCGTCATGTCTGCACCTGCCTGCCGGCTGTGCGGCGTGCGGGACGCGCAGGAGGTTGACGTTACCCCTGCGTCTTGAGACGCTATGTCAGGGCACAGAAGACTAAACCCCCGGCTTCTTGGCCGGGGGTTTGCTGCATGAGGACTGGGCCAGGGCAGACAATCAGGATCGGACGATGTCCTTCTCGATGAGCTTGAAGACCTTTGTGGGACACTTGGCGATGCAGATGCCGCAGGAGGTGCACAGGTGCTCATCCACCACAGAGAGTCCGCGTTCCATGTGGATGGCTCCTTCGGGGCAGGACTTGACACATATCTCGCACTTGATGCAGCCGGTCTTGCATGTCGCGATGACCTTTGATTTCACGGGGTTCCTATTGGAACACAGCGGCATTGCACCCTTCTTGGCGCGTGAGATCCTGGTGAGAACGTTCTGAGGACAGGCGTCGACGCACTTTCCGCACCCGGTACACTTGACCGTGTCCACATGAGGAAGGCCGTCGTCTGCTATATGGAGCGCGTCGAACGGACAGACTCTGGTGCAGTCGCCCAGGCCGATGCAGGACCACTGACACAGCTTCGTGCCTCCCGTCGTTATTTTGGCGGCACGGCAGGACTGGATGCCCGCGTAGTCGGCCTTGAGAGGGGCCTTGTCTTTCGATCCCTGGCACACGAGAACGGCGATCTGGTCGACTGCGCTGGACGTGAGGCCAAGCAGTGCGGCGATCTGGTCAGCCCTTTTCTTGCCGCCCGTCGTGCAGCGGTCGGGAGTGGCCGTCTGATGGGCGACGGCAAGCGCGTAGGCGTCACAGCCCGCGAAGCCGCAGGCGCCACAGTTGGCACCAGGGAGGATGGCACGTACCTTGTCGACCAGTGGGTCACTGGGGACCGCAAACTTTTCGCGGAAGAAGCCCAGGGCAACGCCGATAAGCAAACCGAGGACTGCAGCGATGATTGTCGTTTCGAGGATGATTTTCATCGCGACCTTACTTGATGAGCCCAGCAAAACCCATGAACGCGACTGCGATGATGCTTGTCGTGAGGAACAGGATAGGCGTGTCCATCATGAAGGAGGGAATCGGGGAGTTCTTGAGACGCTGACGCACACCCGCCAGGAGGAGCATCGCAAGCAGATACCCCAGCGAAACGGCGACCGAAAAAACAATGGACTGTACAAAGTTGTAGTTATATGTGATTTGGTCGAACGTGACAGCTAGGATGGCGCAGTTGGTCGTGATCAGAGGCAGATAGATGCCCATGGCGTGGTAGAGCGAGGGTACGCTCTTCTTGAGATAGAACTCTACCAGCTGGACCAGCGCGGCGATGACCACGATGAAGACCAGAATCTCAAGGAATTCCAGGCCATTCGGCTTGAGAATCCAGTAATAGATGGGCCACGTGACGGCTGAAGCCAGCACGGTGACGAAGGTTACGGCCAGTCCCATGCCTACGGACTGCCCCACGTCGGATGTCATGCCGATATAGGAGCAGAGCGCGATGAAGCGCATGAGGATGATGTTGTTGATGAGGAACGCTGCGACGAAGATCTTGATCAGGTCAGTCATCTTTCCTCCTATGCCTTTTCGGCCGAACCGTTTTCGGGCAGCGTACAGCAGCTATCCTGGGTCGGTTCCGGCTTTTTTCCTGCCAGTAGTTTTCGGCGCAGGTTATTGCTTGCAGCCATCCAGAGGGAGAAGACGAGGAAGCCACCAGGTGGCAGGACGAAGAAGATCATGGGTGAGAAGGATGACGGCATGATCTGGCGTCCCAGAAGGGTACCGTTGCCCAGCAACTCACGCACAACCGCCAGGGCGATAAGGACCCATGTGTATCCGATTCCCATGCCCAGGCCATCTACGGTGGAGTCAGCTACGGGCTGCTTGGAGGAAAATGCCTCGACACGTCCCATGACGATGCAGTTCACTACGACGAGCGGGATAAAGACACCCATCGACTTGGAAAGAGCGGGAAAGTACGCCTTCATCTCGAGGTCCATGATGGTCGTAAATGCAGCAATGACGATAAGGAAGATGGGCATGCGGATGCTGTCTGGAATCAGGTTCCGGAACAGCGAAATGATGAGCTCGGACATGACCAGGACGAACGTCAGCGCGACGCCCATGCCAATGCCGTTGGCGACCGTTGTCGTTACGGCCATCGAGGAGCAGAGGCCGATCATGATTACAAATAGCGGATTCTCGACAATGAGACCGTTGACGAAGACACCGAACAAGCGTTTCATAGACCACCTCCTGCCAGAGCCTTGACCAGCGCGTCCGCAGTCGCTTTCACGAGCGCTGTGGCCCCCCTGCTGCTGAATGTAGCCCCTGAGACTGCGTCGATGTTCGTGCCGACCTCGAGAGGGGCACTTGCTTTCTTGCCGGCGAACTGCTGGGCGAAGTCTGGTGCGAGAATCGGGCTGCCCTGGCTGTCGGTGCATTCCAAAATTTGGACACCAGTGATGATTCCGTCGGTTGAAATGCCCACAAGAACGGTGACGTCACCGTCATAACTCTTTGCCTTGGCTTTCGCGATGGCGCCGACGATGGTTCCAGTTCTTGTTCCCACCGAGGTTTCCAGGATGGAGACGCCGGGCAGGCTGGACGTCGCGGGTTTGGAGGAAGACCGGATGGTGTCAGCCGACGGAAGGACAGCGCTGGGGCTCTGTGAGGAGGGGACCGGTGCGGGGCCCGCAGTGCCGAGGGCTTCGGAAGCAGCCTTGCCGACGACCTGAACCAGATTGGTAATGGATCGGCTCGTAATAGTTGCGCTGGTGATGGCGATCACATCCTTCTTGACAATGAAGGCGTCGGTGAGTTTCTTGCCGGCGAACTGTCCCGGAAACGTCGTCTTGGTGGCCTTGTCGACGTAGTACGTCGAACTTGCCGCATTCGCGCCGAGACCGGGAGTGTCCTTGTTCTCGAGGACCTTCACGCCTGTAATGGTCCCATCGGTCGAAACGCCGACGATCAGAGTCGTCGGGCCACCGTAGCTGGGGCCGTGGACCTTGACGGCTATGCCGAGCGAGCCCGAAGGGCCGTTTGCTGTGTACGCCGCATCGAAGACAATGTTGGGGTTCGTGGACTTCACCTTGTCCGTTGGGGTGAATCCAGTGGCCTCGGGGAACACTTCGCGAAGACCAGCCTGAAGGTCGGCCTCCAGACGTTGTGCGATGGTCTTGCTCGTGCTGTTGTAGACGAATGCGAGCCCGACACAGCCGACGATGGTGTACACTGCTAGGATGAGTCCCAGTTTGATCATCTGCCAGCGTTTCATGCGTTCACCTTCCTGGGCTTCACGAATCCGAATTTACGGGGGATGATTTTGTCCAGATAGGGAACGACGACGTTCATGAGCAGGATACCGTAGGTGACACCCTCAGGGAAGTTGCCGAGCTGACGGATGAGAACCGTCATGAGTCCAGCACCGATACCGAAAGCCCACTTGCCAATGGGTGTCACAGGGGTCGTGACATAGTCTGTGGCCATGAAAAAGGCTCCCAGCAAGATGCCGCCGGCCAGCACCGAGAAGACCGGGTCTCGTCCAAACAACCAGGATGCGGCGAATACCGCGGCGATCATGGCGACTGGTGTCCGCAGGTCGATGACTCGTGTCACCACCAGGAACACCGCTCCCAGCAGGAGCAGCAACCCAGACGTCTCACCGATGCAGCCTGCGTGGTTGCCAAGGAACATCTGAAGGTACAGAGCCGGCTTTCCACTGGCTCCGACACTCTTTATGACGTCGGTGATGGTTCCGCCCAGCTTCAGGATACCCAGAGGCGTCGCAGTTGTTGTCGCATCGACGGCAGCCGCGTGCAGAGAGGGAGACCAGCGCGTCATGAACGCCGGCCAGCTCATCAGCAGAACAGCACGCCCCACGAGAGCAGGATTCGCGAAGTTGCCGCCGAGGCCGCCGAATAACTCCTTGGCCACGACGATGGCGAACGCGGAGCCGACCGCAGCCATCCACAACGGTGAGGACACCGGCAGGATGAGCGCGAGCAGCATCCCTGTGACGACCGCGGACAGGTCGGTGATGTGTGTTTCGCGGCGAAGCGCTTTGCGGAACAGGAACTCGGCTGCAACCGCACTGACGACGGATACCGCTGTGACCAGCAGCGCCCGGGGTCCAAAGAAGTAGACGCCGCCCGCCAAGGCGGGGAGCAAAGCGATGATGACCATGCCCATCGTTTTCTGGATATCGTAGCCGGTCACGAAGTGTGGTGCACCGGACAACACAAGCTTCATCGCCTTATTTTCCATGGCGGGCCTCCTTGGCACGCTGGTTGCGGAGAAGATCCTTGCCGAGCTTGAACCGCTGGGCCAGAGGGATGCGTGCTGGGCAGACATAGCTGCAGGCACCGCATTCGAAGCAGTCAACAAGGCCGATGGCGTCGGCACGGTTGAGATCATCGGACAAAAGCGCGGCATTCAGCAGCATAGGCATTAGCCATGCGGCACAGGCGTCTGCGCAACGGCCGCAGCGGATGCACTGACGCTCCTCGTACTGCTTCGATTCTGCGGCGGTAAAGAACAGGATACCGCTGGTGCCCTTGGCGACAGGGGTCTGCAGCGATGCTACGGCGACACCCATCATGGGGCCGCCGAAAATGACTTTGCGGACGTCGTCGCTGAGTTGAATCACGCCTGGAATAAGATCAGCGACCACTGTCCCGATGGGAGCGTACAGGTTCTTTGGCGTCTTGCAGGCTCCGCCTGAGACAGTGAACCCACGTTCGATGAGGGGTTTTCCGTCGATGAACGCTTCTTTGATAGCCTTGAGCGTCCCAACATTCTGGACGATGACGCCGATGTCGGCCGGCAGTCCGTGTGAAGGGACTTCACGACCGGTAACCGCCTTGATGAGCATCTTCTCGCCGCCTTCTGGGTACTTTGTTGCAGCGATGATAGTCCCCATGAGGATGCCGTGACTATGTCCGGCAAACTGCCGTTCGATGACAGGTAGAGCATCCGCTTTGTTGGATTCGATCGCGATATATGCCTTCTTGGCGCCCACAATGTGCGCCGCAATGGCCAGTCCCTCGACGACGTCCGCAGGCGATTCGATCATCGTCCGGTAGTCGATCGTCAGGTAGGGCTCGCATTCTGCCCCGTTGGCAATAATCGTGTCCACAGGTTTGTCTGCAGGGGGAGCGAGCTTGACGTCCGTGGGAAAGGACGCCCCACCCATGCCGACGATACCGGCATCGCGCAAGCGTTTGACCGCTTCTTCACGTGAGCAGGCAAAAGCGTCGAGTGGCGACATGTATGCTGTCTCATCGGTGCCGTCAGCTTCGATGAACACGGCCATACCATCCTTCAGATTGCTCTGGGGGGCAGGCTCGATCTTCTTGACGATGCCGGTGATGGACGCGTGAACTGCCGCCGCAGGACAGGCCTGAACATCGCCGATCTTCTGGCCTTTCAGAACGCGGTCTCCGACCTTTATGAGCGGTTGGTTCTGGGCTCCGATGGCCTGTGTCAGGTGAATGACGACAGACGTTGGCGTCGGCACGCGTTCGATGGGCACGTCTCTGGTTGGTTCCTTGTGCTCAGGGGGGTGAATGCCACCCCTGAATGTCTTCAGACTCATCTAGACCAACTCTCCTTTCGCTTCAGGCTGTTCGATCTTGTGCCCGCAGTGTGGGCACGATTTCCAGTTTGTTTCCATGAGTTCGCCGCATGCCGGACATACCGTGCGGAGTTCATTGCCACATGCGGGACAGAACCGGTACCTTGACTTCACTTCGTGTCCGCAGACCGGGCATTTTCTGTCCTGCTCGTCCATGAGGAATGCATAGTAGGTTCTCTCGAGCTTGAGAACGTCATTGTTCAACTTGTCCGCCATGTGGTTGTCCAGAGTCAGGGGCTCGCGGACCAGAAAGTATACGATTAGTGGCAGCAACCCGAGGCCGACCACGGTGAAGACCGACCAGACGAGGGTGTTGGCGCCTCTCCTCGACGTGTCCTTGATGATCCAGATGAGGATGACGGCGACAAGGACAGCCGCACCCAGCAGGATGGAACTGAGGTTCGGGATGACGGTGTTCTGCCAGAATTCTAAAAGTGAAGTGCCGATAGTGTCACCTCCCGGTGCGAAAGAGTATCATGGACGCACGAATGTGTAGAGACCCATGAGCTTGCGGACTGCCCCCACAAGGTACAGGGAGCCTGTCACGAGCAGCCACGAGCCATCCGGCGTCAGGCTTCGGGCTTTCTCGTATGCCCGCTCTGTGTCGTCTTCTACGACGATGGAATCGTGGGGATGGTAGCGCAGGAACTTCTCCTCTAGTTCCCAGGGGCTGGCAGCCCGGCCGTTGTCGGGGACGCGGGTCAGGACGATGGTGTCTACCTCTGGAGCTAGTATGCTGGCGATCCCGTCCATGTCCTTGTCCATGAGCACGCCGAACAGCATGGTGAACCGCTGGCCGGGGAAATGGGCGTGTAGTGATTCCACCAGGTACTTGGCCGCCGTCTGCGTGTGTGCCCCATCGAGAAGGACCGTTGGCGTACCGGGAACGAGCTCCATGCGCCCCGGCCAGAACGTCTGCCCCAGGGCACGTCGCATTGCAGTTTCAGGGACGTCGATGCCGTCCTTGACAGCCAGAGCGACGACCGCCGTGATGGCGCTTGCTGCGTTCTGGATCTGATGAGTCCCGCGCAGCGAGAGGGTCACGTCAGGGAGCGAAACCTGTCGCCCGAGAACCACACCGGCGTAGTCGAATGTGACGGAGTCAGGTGTGAACCGCTGCGAGGAGAAGGTGTAATCTCGTTCAGCAAGGGCAATCTGGTTTTCCATCGTCTCGGCCCGGGCGAGCAGGGTCGCCTGGGCGGCAGGGTAGTCCTGGTGGCCGAGCACCGTAATACCCCCCTGCTTGATGATGCCGGCTTTCTGGGTCGCGATCTCTTCGACGGTGTTGCCAAGCCGGTCCGTATGTTCCAGTCCGATATTTGTGATGACGGCAACCTCGGGCACAGGGATGACGTTGGTAGCATCGTACAGTCCTCCGAGACCGACCTCCCACACGACCACGTCGACCTTCTTGCGCGCGAAGTGCACGATCGCCATAGCGGTGAAGACCTCGAAGACCGTGACAGGGTCGTCTTGCGAGACGCTGCCAATCGCACTCCACACAGCGCCAAACGTGTCAAGAAAGTCCTCCGGTGAGAGCATGGTTCCGTTGACCGAGATGCGTTCGCCGACATCCACGAGCGAGGGACTGATGTAGAGGCCGACGGTGTAGCCGGCTTCCTCGAGGATACGTGCCGTGAACGCACAGACCGACCCTTTGCCCTTGGTGCCTGCCACGTGAACGAATCGGAGCTGCCGTTCCGGGTTTCCCAGACTGGCCATGATACGGCGAATTCTCTCCAAACCCAGCTTCGAGCCGAACTTGGCAAGTGAGAAGACGCAATCGAGTGCTTCAGCGTATGTTGTTCTTCGCTCGCGATTCTGCACGCTGTGCCAGGTCTACCCTTGTCCCTGCAGGAAGGTTGCGATGAGCTGTTCCTCAGCCTTGAGGTCTTCCAGTTTCTGTGTGTCCTTGTCGACGACTTCGGCCGGCGCACGTGCAAGGAAGTCCTGGTTGCCCAGCCGAGCTTCGAACTTGGTGGTATCTGCGTGCAGGAGTTCCAGTTTGCCCGCGAGGACCTTGAGCTCGCCTTCATAGTCGAAGTCTGACTTCGCAAGGATCATGACCTGCATCGTCCCGTAGGCACCCTTGATGTGGCGCTGGGTCGAATCCAGCTCCGTGCCGATGTCGGCAAACCGTCCAACGAACTTGACTGCCTCCGCATTTGCCATGATTGCCGCGATGTCGCTTTCCGCCCCGACCGCCACCACGCTCTGTTTCTCGGTTGGCGGCAGATGGAAGACCGCCTTGAGGTTCCTGACTGCCTTGATGAACCCGATGAGGTAGTCGGCCTGCGTGGCATCCTTGTCGTAGGTGATCATCCCATCGGCCTCGGGGTACGCCGCCGTCGCCATCAGATGGTCGCCGCTGTACAGCTGCTGTGTGACGGTCTCGGTGACAAATGGGACAAACGGGTGGAGAAGGCGCAGCATATTTTCCAGGACGTACGCCAATACCCAGCGGGTTGCGGGTGCCCTGGCCTCGTCGCGGAGAGGGATCTTCGCGAGCTCGATGTACCAATCGCAGAAGTCGCCCCAGATAAACTCGTAGAGCCGATGCGAAGCCTCGCCGAAGTCGTACATGTCCATTTTGGCCGTCACGTCACGTGTTGCGTCGGCCAGACGCGCCAGAATCCATCGATCGAACAGTCCCAGCTGATCATCGGAAGGGCGGGGGCCGGCCAGTGTCTCCTTGACATCCACATTGGCAACGACGAAGCGCGTCGCATTCCAGAGTTTGTTGATGAAGTTCCGCGACGACAGCAGCTTCTGGTCGGAGAGCAGGATATCCTGTCCTCCGTAGGTGGATAGGGAGGCCATCGTGAATCGCAGAGCATCGGTGCCATACATACTGATCAGGTCCAGTGGATCCACCTGGTTCTTGAGCGACTTGCTCATTTTCCGTCCCTGCTCGTCGCGGACAAGGCCCGTGATGAAGACCGTATGGAAGGGAACGTCATCCATGAACTCGAGACCAGATATGACCATGCGGGCGACCCAGAAAAAGATGATATCGTAGCCCGTGATGAGGAGAGACGTCGGATAGTAATACCTGAGAGAGGCAGTCTGGTCAGGCCATCCCAGCGTAGCGAACGGCCACAGGGCCGAGCTGAACCATGTATCCAGGACGTCGCTTTCCTGGGTGATATGACTACTGCCGCATTTCGGGCAGACGTGTGGGGCGTCGACAGAAACGATGACCTCTCCGCAGTCTTCACAATGGTAGACTGGGATGCGGTGGCCCCACCACAGCTGACGGGAAACACACCAGTCGTTGATGTTTTCCAGCCAGCCCTCATAGACTTTCCGCCACTTGACCGGCAGGACCTCGACCTTGCCCTCACGTTCAGCCTCGAGTGCCCTGGTGGCCAGTTCCTTCATGCGCAGGTACCACTGGTCCGTGACAATGGGCTCAATTGTCGAGGCGCAGCGAGAGCAGTGCCCAACGCTGTGTTCGTAGTCGTCCACCTTTTCCAGCAGCCCCAGGGCGTCGATCTCGGCCACGATCTTCTCACGGGCTTCAGCCACAGACATGCCACTGTAGTGCAAGGCATTCTCGTTCATGAGGCTGTCGAGACCAATGACTGCCATGCTCGGAAGGTCGTGCCGCTTACCGACCTCGAAGTCTGTGGGGTCATGACCGGGAGTGATCTTGAGGGCGCCCGTGCCGAAGTCCAGCAGGACGGCTTCGTCCGCGATCACCGGGACCACCCGGTTCGCGACGGGGACGATGACCTCTTTGCCGACGATATCCGTGTAGCGTGGGTCAGCCGGGTTGACAGCGACGGCTGCATCCCCGAGGATGGTCTCCGGGCGCGTGGTGGCGATCGTGACGGACCCCGAGCCATCGGCGAACGGGTATCGGATGTACCAGAGATGACCCTTCTCGTTTGCGTACATGACCTCAATGTCGGAGATGGCCGTGTGGCAATGGGGGCACCAGTTGGTGATGCGCTGACCCTTGTAGAGAAGGCCTTTTTCATAGTAATGGACGAAAGCAGTCTTGACAGCACGCTCATACGGTTCGTCAAGTGTAAAGCGCAGACGGTCCCAGTCGGCAGAGACGCCGAGCTTCTTGAGCTGGGACAGGATGATGCCTCCGTATTTCTCTTTCCACTCCCAGATGCGACGCACGAATTCGTCGCGCCCAAGTCCTTCCTTTGTCAGCCCCTGTTCCTTGATCTGGCGCTCGACGACTGCCTGTGTGGCGATGCCGGCGTGATCCATGCCCGGCAGCCACAGCGTCTCGAATCCCTTCATGCGCTTGTATCGTATTGCGATGTCCTGGAGTGTATATTGGAGAGCGTGTCCGATGTGCAGGTACCCAGTGATATTGGGTGGCGGCATCATGACGACGAATGGTGTTCTGTCGGGGTTGGGCTCCGAATGAAAAGCCGCCTGGCTGAGCCATAGACTGTAGATCTGTTCCTCGTACTTTTTTGCTTCGTATAGCGGATCCAGTTCGATTGGAGTCATCGCTCAAACCTCCACGACAGTATCTCGCAAGTATAAGCTGCGGCCGCTGTTTGTCAATTGAACTGAGGCTCTTCGCCCCTGATTGCCACGGCCAGGAACGCGGCTATACTTTCGCTGGACCGGACCCTTTTGAGTAGGAGGACGCGCGCGATATGTATTTGAAATCCCTTCATATCCAGGGGTTCAAAACCTTTGAGCAGAGCACGACACTGGAGCTTTCCTATCCGGTCATCGCTATCGTCGGGCCCAATGGTTCGGGCAAGAGCAATCTGGTCGATGCGTTGCGCTGGACATTGTGTGAGCAAAACCTGAGGACACTTCGTGCCCGTTCGATGCTGGATCTTATCTTCGCCGGCAGCGCGACACGCCATCCCGTCAACTACGCCGAAGCCGAGGTCGTGTTCAACAACGAGGGCGACGTGTTCGGCACCGGCACGGACAAGGTCACAGTAGCCCGGCGTATCTTCCGTTCCAAAGAATCGGACTTCCTCATCGACGGCAACGATGTTCAGCTTCGGGATGTCGAAGAACTGTTGACATCGACGGGGCTCGGGTTCCGCCACTACCCGTTCATCGGGCAGGGCGAGATGAGCCGCATCTTCACGATGAAGCCCGAGGAACGCAAGACTCTCTTCGAAGAGGTCGCCGGCATTGCCGAGTACAAACAGCGCAAGAGGGACACGCTGATCAAGCTGGAAGAGACGAGGGTGAACATTGCACGTGTCGAGGACCTGCTGGCCGAGCTGAACGGCAACTATGCGCATCTTGGCCTCCAGGCGACGGCGGCACGCGAGTATGTCGGCTATCAGTCACGCTTGCGCGATCTGGAGATGGACATTGCACATGCGCGGTATCTGTCGGTGGTGCGGGAGCAGGAACGTACCACGGCGCGACTTGCCGAGGCACAGGAGAAGATGGCGGAGGTCATCACCAACCTGAACGGCCGTCAGGCAGCGTATGACGACCTTCAGACCGCACAGCACAAGCTCAGTGCATCACTCCGCGAGAAGGCATCGGCTCTCAGCGAGGCGCGGGAGGATGCGTACCGGCTCGAGAAGGAACTGGTCTCCGTCCGCGAGAAGGCCAAGTACCTTTCAGCAGAGGAGTCGAGGCTTGTGCGCCAGGAGCAGGATTGGGATGCCAGCAGGCTCCAGACGACCCGACTGGCCGGCGAGACAGGATCGTCCATCGACCAGCTGAGGGGCGAGGAATCGCAGGCGGGCGCGGAGCTGGCCGCAGAGCAGCGCACCTACGACGAAGTGATCCAGGGCGTCGAACAGAGGCGCAAGAGCCTGGCCCAGGCACAGGCCCAAGTCCTGCAGCTCGAGACCGAGGTCCGTCAGTTGTTCAGCCGGTTCAACCCATTGCAGTTCGAGCTGGACGAGAAGCGCAAGACGGTCGATATTTCTGGACAGGCCACTGGCGTCCCCGAACCCGAAACGACCGCGGAACAGGTGAACCTGGTACGTGAGCAGGCAGATGCGCTCGAGGAAACGCTTGAGGAGCGGCGAGGGCAATCTGAGAGCGCTTCCCGGGAGTTGACCATGCTCGAACAGGAGCAGGCCGCACGTGCAGCTGACAGCAGGGACAGGGCAATGGCTGCAGAATCTTATCGGAAGTCGCTCCAGAATGCCGCCGCGTTCGTTGCTAGCCTCGAGCGGCAGATACGGAACGGGTCCACGGCACGCCGTGTCCTCGACGTGGTCGACCTGGGTGAACATGGGCCTCTGCTCTTGCAGTTGCTGCGGGAGGAGCTGGCCACCCTGCTGAGCGATGATCGGTGCGATGCCCTGGCGCTAGCCGTCCGCCGTTCTGGACAGGCGACCATGGGGGTCCGGTACGCACCAGGGGACGATACAGCGGACCAGAAGGACGTCGCTGCCTCTTCCGTGGCGGCGATGGCTAGCAGTGTGGCGGGCGCGCCACCTCTCATCGATGAATTGCTGCGCCGGCTCTTCGTCGCTTCGTCTCTCGAGCAGGGACTGGTGTTCGCGCGCGAGCATCGCTACGACTTCTACAAGGTGTACTGCGAAGATGGATTTGTCATCGACAGCGCGTTTGCGGTGCGGGCGCTGCGCGGGTCGATCGAACACTCGTTTGCGGGCAAGGGCTCTGCCGAGCTTGCCCGGCTCGAGGCAGAGGTCACCGAAGCCTTGCGGCTGGCTACTGACCAGACACAGACGGTGACGCTCGCACGCGGCAAGCGAAGTGAGCTCCTGAGTGGCATCCAGCAGACTGAGCGCGATCTGAAACAGGCTCAGGCGCGGTTACAGGCGATGGTCGTGGAGGAGGAACGCCGCCTCGCGGTCGAACATGAGCGTGCGAGCCGCCTGGACGCGGCACGGAGCCGTATCGTGGAACTCGAGAAGGAGCTGGCGCCCCTCCGCGAGACTCTTGCGGAACGCAGAAGCACGCTGGCTAAGGCGCGTGACGCCCAGGACGGCGCGGACAAAGCTCGCCAGAAAGCCGAGGCGGACCTGCTCGCAGGGAAGGACAGAGTCCAGGCGCTGCAGATCCGGCGCAACTCCGTGTCGGGACGCATCCAGGCATTGCTGGAGAAGAAATTGGCATATGAGGACCAGCTCTCGAGCCTTGCCACGGAGATCAAGGCGTCGCAGGACGGATTGGTGCGGGTGCGTGCCGAACGCGTGGCGCTAGAGCAGCGTATCGGGTCGCTGGACGCCCAGTTCAGGGAGAAGTCGAACGGACTGGCAGCGTTCCAGGCCGGCATCGACCAGCTGGAACTCGACAAGCGTCACAAGGACGAACAGAGTGCGGCCCTGGCGGCGGAGATGGAAGGGGTCAAGGCGAGTCGTACACGTCTCGAGGGCCGCGTACGCGAGCTGGAAGTCCTGCTGGCAGAGGGGAAGGGCAAGCTGGAGCAATTCACGGCGCGCGATGACTTCGCGCAGCTGACGGGAAGAACCGAACCAGAGGCAAGCCTCGAACACATGCAGAGCGAGATGGACGAGGTGCGCCGCAACATGACGAACTTGGAGCCTGTGAACATGGCCAGCATCAGGGAAAGCGAAGAACTTGCGACACGCGTTGCGCATCTCAAAACGCAGGATGACGACCTTTCCCAGTCGAGAACAAAGTTGCTCGCGCTGATCGATGACCTCGATCGACGTGCATCGACACTATTCGAAGAGTCGTTCGTCGTCATCGAGAAGGCATTCCAGGAGAACTTTGTCAAGATGTTCGACGGTGGTGAGGCAAGGCTGGTGCGCCAGGAGAACGGTGAACTCACGGGGATCGACATCGACGTCGTGCTTCCGGGCAAGCGGCGGCAACCTCTTGAGCTGCTCTCAGGTGGCGAGAAAGTCCTGACGGCCGCGGCTCTGCAGTTTGCTCTCTTCAAGGCGCGACCCAGCCTGTTCTACCTTCTCGACGAGGTGGACAATGCACTAGACGATAACAACGTTCATCGTTTTGCGCGGTTGCTTCGAGAACAGGAGGGTTCACAGTTCCTGGTCGTGACGCACAACCGTGAGACCATGCTGGCAGCGGATGTCCTGTACGGTGTGACGATGCAGGAGAGTGGTGTCTCCAAGGTCGTGTCGCTTCGGCTCGACAGCGACGAGGAGCTTGGTCGCCAGTCCTGAGACATTACCTTCGCTGACCATAGGACTGCTGGTGCTGATGCTGGCGATCTTGGGGAGTCGCGGCCTGAAGGATAAGCGGTCCACCCCCCATGTCGTTGTTCATGGTGTCGGCAGAGTAGAATCTGGGGTGCTGTAACATAACTTCTCGCTTGAGATTTGGAACTTTTCAAAGCGGATTATAGTAATGGTTGGAGATGATAGCTGTTAAAATGAAAGGAGGATAGGATGAACTACCGAAGGATTGGCCGTTATGGCGTTAAAGTGAGCGAAATGGCTTTGGGTAGTTGGCTTACCTATGGCGGTTCCTATGGACAGGAGCAGGCGGATGCATGCGTAAAGAAGGCCTACGATTTGGGGATAAACTACTTCGATACCGCTGATGTCTATGGCGTCGGACAGACACATCCCGGTGCGGCAGAAGAAGTCCTGGCCAAATCTCTGGAGGATTTCTCTAGGTCTTCATACGTGCTTGCTACAAAGACCTTCTGGCCTGTGGGTGATGGCCCCAATGACAGAGGACTTTCCAGAAAGCACATTATGGAACAGTGCAATGCCAGTTTGAAGCGCCTCAACACTGATTATATTGATATCTTCTACTGTCACAGATACGACCCTGAAACACCTGTTGATGAGGTTATGCGGGCGTTAGATGACCTGATACACCAAGGTAAGATCTTGTACGCAGGCGTCAGTGAGTGGAGTTCGACGCAGATACTTGACGCTCAGGATACAGCAAAGCGACTCAATCTGGATCCCATTGCGATTAATCAACCGGCGTATAATATGCTGAACAGATATATAGAAAAAGAAGTAATGTCAATGTGCACCAGGGAAGGATTGGGAATTGCCGTGTTTAGTCCGCTGGCCGAGGGGGTTTTGACAGGAAAGTACAAGAAGGGCCAGGAACTACCCAAAGGAAGCAGGGCAGCAGACCCCAAAGTCGGGCACTTTGTAGAGCACTACTTGACCGAAGAAAACCTTGATAAGGTTGAGAGAGTTTCAAAGATAGCATTGGAGAACAATGTCACAACGGCACAATTGGCTTTGGCCTGGATACTCCATCACAAAGAGATAACCAGTGTGATCATTGGAGCATCACGGCCTGAGCAAATCGAAGAGAATGTCAAGGCTATCGATGTGACTCTTGATGAGAACACAATGGAGGCTATTGAAGAGGCTTTGACCAAGTGAACCTCGGGACGTGAACTCGTAGTGACTATCGAGGAAGCGGGGATCTCCTCATAGGGGGATCCCCGCTCGTCATGTCAGTTTTCCCAATACTGTGTTGCCGGCATGCGTCCTGACCACCCTTGATGCACAGCAAGGGATGTGGCCAGCAGTACCAGGACAAGGACGACCGGCAGAATGATTCTGAGTCAGGATCTGAGCTCCTTCATTTCAGCAAGATCCGCAGGATCTCTCCGGCAAACTTCGGATTCGCCTTGCCCTTGCTCTTCTTCATGAGCTGGCCGACGAGAAAACCGAGTACTGCCTCCTTGCCGCTCTTGAACTGCTCGACCTGGGTGACGTTCTCCGCTATCACCTCGCGCGCAAATCCTTCGATTGCCGAGGTGTCGGAGACCTGTTCTAGACCAAGGCTTCTGACCGCTTCAGTGGGCGTTGTCCCCGTGTCCACGAGAAGGGGCAGGACGTCCTTCGAGGCCGTGTTGCTGATCACATTGCTCTCGACCATCGTCAGGAGGCCGGCGAGTGTCGCGGGCGTCAGCTGCGTCTCCGTCAGTGTCTTGTCGCGTTCGTTCAGGAGCTTCGCCACCTCGGTCTCCATGTAGCTGGCGAGCTTCTTCGGGTTGTCATACAGAGCAATGGTCTGCTGGAAGAACTCTGCCGTGGAGCGTTCCTCGGTCAGCAGGGCCGCATCATATGGCGAGAGGCCGAGGTCTCGTTCGAAGCGTGACTGCATCTCCCAGGGCAGTTCGGGAATCTGTGCCCGCACGGATTCCAGCTCTGTGGGATCCAGCTGCAGCAGGGGCAGGTCCGGCTCCGGAAAGTAGCGGTAATCATTGCTGGCTTCCTTGCTGCGCATGGCGGTCGTTGTTCCCTGCACTTCGTCAAAGTGCCTGCTTTCCATCATGATGGGAGTACCGTCGGCAATGCACTGTGCCTGGCGCTGCTCCTCGTAGTCGACGGCCCGCTTGACGCTGCGAAAGCTGTTGAGGTTCTTGATCTCTACTTTTGTCCCTAGCTTCGCAGGATCCGGACTGACGGAGACATTCACGTCACACCGCATGACACCCTTCTCCATGTCGCCTGACGATACGCCGAGCCACCTGACAAGCCGTCTCAGATTACGCAGGAACTCGTATGCTTCATCGCTGCTTTGCATGTCTGGTTCAGTGACAATCTCGACCAGTGGCATGCCACAGCGGTTGAAGTCGACCAGCGTCTCACCCCCGAGCGTGATGTCCGCGGCATGCATCGACTTGCCGGCGTCTTCCTCAATATGGGCGCGTGTCAACCGGACGCTGCGGGCGCCTTGTTCCGTGACGATGGGAAGCGATCCTCCTGTCGCGATCGGGTGGTCGAACTGGGTGATCTGGTAGGACTTGGGAAGGTCCGGGTAGAAGTAGTTCTTGCGTGAGAACTCGGAGACCTCGTGGACAGTACAGCCCAGTGCCGTGGCGATCCTGACGGCCAAGCGCACGGCTTGGGCGTTCAGCGTGGGCAGTGCACCCGGCAGTCCCAGGCAGACGGGGCAGACATGGGTGTTGGGCTCGTCCCCGAACGCCGTGCTGCAGCCACAGAACATCTTGGTCTGCGTAGCCAGCTGGACGTGGATCTCCAAGCCGATCGTCGTGGTCATGACTCACCTCCAAGCGCTGTGAACAGGACGTTCGCGCAGGAGAGGATGTCAGCATCGCTCCAGCGGGGACCCATGAGCTGCAGTCCGATAGGAAGACCGGCGGCGTCCTTTCCGGCGGGAAACGAAATGGCAGGGACCCCGGCCAGGTTCGCGGGGATCGTGAATACATCCGCCTTGTACATTTCAAGCGGGTCGGTCACCGCTCCAAGTCTGAACGCTGTCGTCGGGGTGGTCGGTGTGAGCAACACGTCGGCGGACTGCAGCGCGGCGTCCAGTTCGTCGGTGATGAGCTGGCGGACACTGCTTGCCTTCTTGTAGTAGGCGTCATAGTACCCGGCCGAGAGCACGAATGCGCCGATGAGGATGCGTCGTTTCACTTCCGTGCCGAATCCCGCATTGCGGGTCTTGCTGTATGTTTCCGTCATGTCCCGTCCGTCCTCGTGCAGGCCGTAACGGACGCCGTCAAACCGCCCGAGGTTCGCAGAGCACTCGGCAGGCGCGATGATGTAGTAAACGGGCAGCGCGGACAGAATATGCGGCAGGCTGACGTCGACAAGAGATGCGCCGCTTTTCACGGCTGCTTTACGGGTCGTCTCCATGGCTGCTGCGATTTCCGGCTGGACATCCAGCCCCTGGAGCTCACGGATGATGCCCACCCGCTTGCCTGCGAGGGTCGGTTGCAGTGCGGCCTCAAAGTCCACAGGGGACCGCCTGACGCTGGTAGCATCTTTTGGATCATGGGCAGCCATCACGTTCATCATGAGGGCGGCGTCCCGGACGCTTCTGGCAATGGGACCGATGCAGTCGAGGCTGGACCCGAAGGCAACCAGGCCGTACCGCGAGACAAGCCCGTAGGTCGGCTTGAAACCGACGACCCCGCAGAACGCGGCGGGCTGTCGCACAGAACCACCGGTATCGGAACCGATTGCTCCAAGAGCGAAACCCGCAGCGACCGCAGCCGTCGAACCGCCGCTGGACCCACCGGGAACTCGGCTCAGGTCCGCGGGGTTGTGCGTCGGGAAAAAGGCAGAATTCTCCGTTGAGGACCCCATGGCAAACTCGTCGAGGTTGGTTTTGCCCGGTACAACAGCTCCCGCAGCAAGCAACGACTGCACGACAGTCGCCGAATAGGGGGCGACATAGTGTTCAAGGATCCGGGAGCCGCAGGTACAGCGTTCGCCTGCCATCATGATGTTGTCCTTGACCGCTATCGGGGCTCCTGCAAGAGGAGACGAGGGATCGGCGGCCTGCGCATCGGACCGGGCGGCGTCAAGGCGCAGGTGTAGAAACGCCTTCACTTGAGGGTCTCCGCGTTCGATGAGTTGCCGCGTCTCGTCCAGGTACTCTTCTGCCGACAGTTCGTGCGCACGAACAGCGTGGCGATACTGTTCCAGGGTGCGTGGGAGCTCGCTACTCATCCTCGCCTCCCATGACGTTCCGCACGACAATGAATCCGTCACGCATCGCGGGCGCTCCACCGAGCCCTGCTTCCCGGGTCAGGCCCTCGCCTGGCTCGTCCGGACGGAGTTCGGTCATGGCGGGTCGCTTACTGACGATGGCTGATGTATCGACGGAGCCCAGCTGCGCGACATACCCGAGAATTCGTTCGAGGTCCCCCAGAAGAGACCCGTCCTCATCTGGAGTTATCTCGAGACGCGCGAGTGAAGCCACGTGTTCGAGCGTCTCTTTGTCGATGATCATAGCGATGATACCTCCTGTGCCTGTTTTCTCAGGTCCCCTGCCCAACGAGGGAGAGGAACTGCTGTTCGTCAAGGATCTCGATTTTCAGCCGCTGGGCCCTAGCCGTCTTGCTCCCCGTGGCGGATCCTGCGACGAGCGTCGTCACCTTCCGGGAAACGGTCTCCGACGTCTCGGCTCCGAGCGCACGCACTAGTTCCTGTGCTTTGCTGCGGGCCATGGTGGACAGCTCGCCGGTGAAGACGAAGACCTTGCCGGTGAGGGGACCGTGCGCCCCGGGGGCCGCGATGCCTTCCATGTGAATCCCTGCCTTCCGGAGGCGCTCGACGAGCGTGCGGTTGTGCTCTTCCTGGAAAAAGGCGGTGATGTTCTCGGCTGTTTTCTCTCCGATGCCGTAGACATGGGTCAGGGATTCAGGCGTGGCCGATGCAAGCGTCTCCATGGAGCCGAAGGCCTGGGCCAGATCGCGGGCGCCTACCTCGCCGACCTGAGGAACGCCCATGGCATATAGTACGCGGGCAAGCCCCCTTCCCTTGCTCTCTTCGAGATGAACCAGCAGCTTACGGGCTACGAGAGATCCCATGCGCTCCAGTCGAAGAAGCTGCTCCTCCGTCAGATCGTAGAGGTCGGCGACATCGTGTGCCAGTCCTGCCGTGACGAGCTGCTCGACCACGGCTTCTCCTATACCCTGGATATCCATGGCGTCCTTCGAGCACCAATGCAGCAGCCTTTCCCGCACTTGTGCGGGACACGAAGCGTTCACACACTTGGTGGCGGCTTCATCTTCGATACGCACCAGCTGCGAGCCGCACACTGGGCATACGGCCGGCATGATGAAGGGGTGCTCGATACCGGTGCGGGCGAAGAGCACCGGTCCCAGAATCTCGGGGATGACCGAGCCTGCCTTGCGCACGATGACGGTGTCTCCGATAAGGATGCCAAGACGCTTGACCTCGTCGTCGTTGTGCAGGGTCGCCCTCGCAACGACCGACCCGTCGATCTCCACTGGAGTGAGTACTGCGACTGGCGTTGCGACACCCGTTCGACCGATAGAGACGATGATATTCTCGAGGCGTGTTTCCTTTTCTTCAGGAGGGAACTTCCAGGCCGAGGCCCATCGCGGTTCCTTGGCCGTCTGGCCCAGCGTACGCTGCAGCGATATCTCGTTCACCTTGAACACGATACCGTCGGCAGCAAACGGCAGCGAACTGCGGGTAGCTGAAATCTCCCGGGTTACTGCCCACATCTCGGCGGGTGTCCGCACCAGGCGCACAAACGGCGATACACGAAAGCCGACGCCGGCAATCCAGTCCAGCAGGCTCTTCTGGGTGGGAAGCACCAGGTCCTCCGATGTCTCCCCCAGCGCATAGGCCACGAGATGCAGTGGGCGTGAAGCAGTCACGCGCGGGTCCAGCTGGCGCAGGGTCCCCGCAGCCGCATTGCGTGGATTGGCAAACACGGGGTCGCCTGAGGCAGCGCGTGCGGCATTCAGTGCCTCGAAGTCACGCCTGAACATGACCATTTCGCCACGAATCTCGACCAATGCTGGAATACGGCCCCTCATACTGCCCAGGTTCATGGGGATGGAACGCACCGTCCGGACGTTGGCGGTGACGTCTTCGCCCGTTGCGCCATCTCCGCGCGTGGAGCCCTCTACCAGGAGACCCTTCTCGTACCGAAGCGAGATGGCAAGTCCATCCATCTTGACCTCGGTCAGATACTCGACGGGGTCATCCCGTCCGAGTGCTCGCCGGACGCGGGCGTCGAATAGGACGACGTCTTCTTCGGAGAACATGTTGCTGAGGCTGAGCATCGGAACGCGATGCCGGACGGTCGTGAATCCGCCGAGCGGGGTTCCGCTCACGCGTTGTGTCGGTGAGTCCGGCGTCACCAGATCCGCAAACTCATTCTCCAGACTCTTGAGCTCGCGCATCAGAGCGTCGAAGGCTGCGTCTGCTATCCTCGGGCTGTCCAGGACATAGTACTCGTAGTTGTGAAGCTCGATCTGTGCCTTGAGCTCCCGTATGCGTTCGCGCGCTGTATCGCGGTCCACGGATCCCTCCTGTCAGGGTGTAAGAATGAAGAGACCGGTGCCGAGAGCAAGGACGGAGCGCATCCCCGGCAGCTGAAACACTCGTACCTCGTCGCTCTCAGCCGTACTCCACTGGCGCACAAGTGCGTGGGTCTCAATGTCGTAGATACCAAGGAAATAGACCGCAGTCTGAGAGGTGGTCTGCTCCTGGAACAGGAGTGCGCATTCTCCATTGGACATCGAGGCATCGATCGCATTGAAGTTGAGTTTTGAGGCTGACAGCAGCTGCTTGCCGTCTTTGTCAAAAATCTCGGCAGTGCGTCCAAAGGTCAGAAAGTAATTGCCTAGCGCGCGAAGGCCGGGATTGTCGGAAGTGGCCGAAATCTGGGCTATCTTCTTGCCCGTCTGGTCGAACAGATAGCGGGGCAGGGGACCGGCAACACCCGAGACGCTGCGGCTGTAGCCGGCCAGGATGCGTGTGCCGCTGTCGTCGACAGCCGTGACAAGTCCTGCAAGTTTCTGGTCTGGGTTGGGGACAGTGAATTTTGCGATGACCTTTCCTTGCGGAGAGACGGTGTAAATGGTGCCGCCTTCCAGCGTCACGACGAGCATGCCGCTGTGCGCAAGGCTGATCTGCGACCCACGACCGAAATCGGGTACAGTGTAGCCACCCTGGTACTTGCCGGCAAGATCGTACATGACGAACTGTCGGGATTGGTCCTCCAGGAACGAGTAGACGACGGCAACCCCTCCGGTGACGGTGAACACGGCTTGCTCGACTACGCTGGGAGCCGTCGTCTTTCGTGACCATTTCTGACGAAGAGCATCGTCCAGCAGTGTCAGCCGCTGTCCCACTACCAGAAGGTACTTGCCTGACGTGCTCAACGTCAATGACGTGGGATTATCCCCCAGTTCCACGCCTTCGCTCTGGCTCGCCCATCCACGCAACGCAAATATCTGGCCGGCCGCGGTCAGGACATATCCCTGGTCCTGTGTGCCGACGATTCCAATTGGGTAATCACTAGTCTTGAACTGCGAGACTACGTGCAGCGCCGTCTTTTTTCCACGGAGCGCCCACATAGTCGTGGCACCCACGGTTGCTGCCACAATGACAAAAGCAGCGAGCCAGCGCCGATTGTGGAGGATTATCTGCCGCAGACCATGCGATTGAACGGTTTTCTTCATCTCATCACCGTGACAATTCTAGCCTGAACGTCAGGTTTGGCAAAGAAGAGGTTGGCGGACCCAACGGCACGTGGCTCCTAGCGTTGCTTTTGGCGGATGCTCCAATATACTGACACTATCGATTAGGGGAGGTAGCCAGTGGACAAGTTTACGGAACGGGTCATTGCGGGCGCGAAGCGCCTCGGCGCAAGCTACTGTGATTGCCGTCTTATTGACATGGAACGTGAGGACGTGTCGGTTGTCGGGGGAGCACCCCGCGCCGTCGTGCATGCTCACCAGCGTGGATTTGGGGTCCGCGTGATCGCGAGTGGGGCGTGGGGATTCTCATCATCGTCCGTCGTGGCCGACGCTGAGGCCGACCATATCGTCGAAGAGGCGGTGGCCATCGCGCACGCGAGTGCGCTGGCAAAGAAGAAGGATGTCGTCCTGGCCACAGTTGTTCCCAGTCAAGACATGATACCGAACCAGGCGGACGTGGATCCCTTCACGATCCCTGATTCTGAGAAAATCGGACTGCTCGCCGAAGCCACCAGATCGATGATGCTACCGGGAGTCGTCCTGGCACGAGGTCAGATGCAGTTTCTGAAGGAGCGCAAGATCTTCGCGTCCTCCGAGGGTTCATACATCGTCCAGGACCGGGTCGAGAGTGGGGCCGGCGTCAGTGCCATGGCGGCCAGCGACAAAGGTGACGTCCAGATCCGTAGCTACCCCATGTCCTTCTCCGGCGACAACGCTCAGTCGGGCTGGGAGTTCGTGGAAGCCATGAAGCTTCTGGAACATGCGGAGCCGACTGCCAAGGAAGCTCTGGCGCTCCTGGCTGCCAAGCCTTGCCCGTCGGGAGTTAAGGATCTGGTCGTTGGTGGGCAGCAACTCGCGTTGCAGGTCCATGAGTCATGTGGCCACCCCTCCGAACTGGACCGCGTCATGGGCATGGAGGCGTCGTTCGCTGGGACATCATTTCTGACGCCCGACAAGAAAGGCAGCTTCCGTTATGGGTCCGACATCGTCAATCTGACTGCTGATCCCACGATTCCCCACGCGCTGGGCGGACTCGCATATGACGACGAGGGGGTGAAGGGCCGCAAAGTGTACCTGGTGCGGGGCGGCATCTTCGAGCATTACCTCAACTCTCGTGCATCAGCGCCCGTCGTCGGCGAGGAGCCCATGGGGGCGATGAGGGCCGACGGCTTCGCACGGTGTCCTATTGTCCGCATGGTGAGCATCAACCTCGAATCGGGCGACCTAACCTTCGAGCAGTTGATTGCCGGCGTCGAGGACGGACTCTACGTGGACGGCATCAAGAGCTGGTCCATCGATGATCGGCGCCTGAACTTCCAGTTCGGCAGTGAGATCGGCTGGGAGATCAGGGGAGGGAAACTGCAGGACATGGTCAGGAACCCGACGTATACCGGCGTCACATATGAGTTCTGGAGGTCATGTGACGGCATCGGGGGCCCTGAGCTGTACCACGTGTGGGGTGTCGACAATTGTGGCAAAGGAGAGCCGATGCAGGTGGCACATGTGTCGCATGGCACATCGCCTGCCCGGTTCCGCCACGTTCAGGTGGGGGTGCTTCATGAGTAAGGAACAGCTTCACGGCCTCATGCGCGACGCACTGAGGGCGTCGGACGCAGACCAGACAGAGATCGTGACCATGACCTCCAACAGCGCTCTCACGTGGTATGCCGAGAACATCATTCATCAGAACGTGGCCGAGCATACGGCGCAGGTTCAAGTTCGTGCCGTCGTCGGGAAGAAGGTCGGAAGTGCATCGACGACCGACTGCTCTCCCGAGGGTCTGGCGCTTATTGTTCGGCAGGCATCGCAGGCTGCCCGGCTCATGCCTGACGATCCCGGGTTTCCAGGTCTTCCGTCTCCTCAACCGATAACTGCAGGACGCGTTGATGGATGGGTCGCGGCGACTGCCGCCTCCCAGCCCGGAGAACGCGTTCTGGCGGTGAAGAAGGTCATCGAGCGCGCGGAGCACGAGGGCCTGCGGGCAGCCGGGACCTATCAGGTGCAGAACTCTGAACTGGCAGTTGTGAGTTCGATGGGCGTAGCAGCCTATCAACAGTACACGGTCGCGGCATTGAAAGCCGTCGTCATGGGCGATGACAGTTCCGGGTATAGTCTGATGTCGTCGGCCGACGTTGCGAACATTGATCCGGAAGCCACAGGCGAACGAGCTGTGCGCACGGCGGTGGAGACGCGGCATCCTGCTGAGGTCGGACCCGGAGCCTTTGAGGTTGTCCTGAGCCCGTTTGCCGTCGAGGAGCTCATGGGCATGCTAGCCTATCTTGCCCTGTCCGCTCGCAGTGTCGAGCAGCACACGTGTTTCCTGGAGGGACACGAGGGTGAGCAGATCGCCTCCCCCATCGTCAGTCTGTACGACGACGGGCTGGATCCTGCAGGAATGCCCGTTCCCTTCGATTTCGAGGGAATGCCGAAGCGTCACGTCGATTTCCTGACTGAAGGCAAGGGAGGGAACGTCGTGTACGATTCCTACTATGCCGCCAAGATGGATCGCGCGACGACAGGACACTCGCTTCAGCAGCCAAACGACATCGGTCCTTATCCGCTCAACATCTTCATGGGTGCGGGTGACAGCAGTGAGACTGACATGGTTTCCCATGTCGAACGAGGCATCTACGTGACCCGTTTCTGGTACGGCAACCCTGTCGAGCCAAGGGGCGCGGTGGTGACCGGGACGACGCGTGACGGTACGTACCTCATCGAGAATGGTCACAAGACGCATGGGATTCGAAACCTTCGGTTCACGCAGGGGCTCGTCGACATGTTTGCACACACGATTGAAATCAGCCGGAACCGCGCAGTTCTGGCTTCATCATTCGGAATCGGCGCCATGGTGCTCCCCAGTATCCGGGCCGAGGGGTTCCAGTTCACCGGTGTGACCCGGTAACAGAAAGGGAAAGGGAGGAACACAGATGAGACGTATCGCAATCATGACGGCAGGGGCGGATGCACCAGGTATGAACGCAGCCATTCGCTCCGTTGCAAGGCGTTCATTTGAGCTTGGCTACGATGTCCTGATGGTACGGGATGGGTTCGAAGGACTCGTCCGTGGCGACATCGAGATCATGAACAAGAAGACAGTCTCCGGCATCCTTCCTCTGGGTGGAAGCATTTTCGGCTGTTCTCGGGTGTCGCCTGAGTTTGCGGTCCAGAACCTGGCGAAGATACGCGACGTCCTGGAAAGCAACAGCATCACGACCAGCATCATCATCGGCGACCGCAGTGCCGTTGCTGTGGCGGCAGTTTTTGACGCAAACAGCATTCCGTGTGTCGTCGTACCCAATACGATCGACAATGACATCTTTGGCACCGACTTCAGCATAGGATTCGACAGCGCGATCACGACCATCAGCGAGGCGCTGGACAAACTCCATTCGACAGCGTCGGCGCATCATCGGGTCATGATCGTGGAGGTCATGGGCCGTCAGTCCGGCTGGCTGGCGCTGTACGGCGGCCTCGCAGGGGGAGCCGATTTCATAGCCATCCCTGAGCAACCTGTACCCATTGAGACACTCGCAACACACCTCAAGCAGCGGAAGGAAGAGGGGAAGGATTTCTCCATCGTCGTCGTCGCCGAGGGATACCCGGTAACCATACATGAACCGACCGTTGCGGGCAGGCCCGTAGCGGGATACGGACTGGCAGAAGCATTGGCCAGTACGACCAACCTGTCCATACGTGTCACGGTGCTCGGCTATCTCCAGCGGGGCGGCTCGCCCACGGTCTTTGACAGGTTGCTGGCCACCCGGCTCGGCCTGGCGGCCGTGAACGCGGTGCGCGAAGGCAAGACTGGCATCCTTGTGGGTGAGGTTGGGCAACGCATCGCCTTCACCGACCTCAGGGAAGCGACGACTCAGCCACACATCATCCCGGCCGATATTGTTCTTCAAGCCAAGACCTTCTACTAGATCCTGGCCGACCAACCACAGGGCCGCTTGACAGCAAACGCCCCGGTCTGATGACCGGGGCGTTCTTCGCTGATCAATGCCTTGAGGCGACGCAGACTACTTGCGCCAGTCGCGCGGGTAGAGGAAATCGATGCCAACGGTGCGCTGCGAAAGCTTGGCGATAGGAGGAGAGACGCGTTTGAACTGGGATGTCAGAATCTTGCGCTCGACCCGTTGCACAAGGTCGAGTTCGAAGCCTTCCGAGCTGACTTCGGCGGACGAGCACCGCTGGTCGACCAGGAGGTACAGGACCTGGTCGAGCGTCTCGTAGCTCACACCGATTTCTCCCTCATCCGTCTGGCCGGCCCAGAGGTCGGCGGAAGGCGGCTTGGCGATGACCTGCTGTGGCAGTCCGAGGTGACGCGCGAGTGACCGTACCTGGGTCTTGTACAGGTCGCCGATGGGCATGATGGCACATGCCATGTCACCGTACCACGTCGAGTAGCCGACCAGCAGTTCGCTCTTGTTGCTGGTTCCCACGACGAGGGCGTTCTCCTTCTTCGACTGGTCGAAAATGACGGCCATGCGCAGTCGAGCCAGGAGGTTGCCCGTTCGCAGCCGGTCGATGCCGGGCTGCAATGCGAGGTATGCATCGGCCATGCCGCTGATATCCAGCTCCTGCCAGGGAATGCCGCAGAACTCGAACATCGTGCGCGCATCCCGTCTGCTTTCGTCTGAACTGGCCTTGTAGGGAAGGAAGATGGCGTGAACATGGTCAGCCCCGAGAGCGTCGACGGCCAACTTGAGCACCAGTGCAGAGTCCAGTCCACCGGAAAGGGCGATGCACGCCTCTGTGAACCCACTCGTGTGCAGCTCTTCCTGGATGAAGCGTTTGAGATAGTCCTCAACAAGTGTGTTGTTGAGGGCGAGGGTATCCATTGTCATGAGTTCCTCCTCGTTTCCAGAGCATGGCGTACGATCTCCAAGTCTTCCTCCCGGCGAATGGGAAGCTGGTAGCGGTGTCGTGCAATGTGCGACGTGTCGACGGTTCCGAGGAGCTGTACTGCCTCGAACCGTGGGGCCGAGACGGTGATCCCCCCGACTGGGTCGCTCAGAGCCGAACGTCCGTAGAACCCGAGTCCGTCGTCGAATCCAACGCGGTTCACATACACGACGAACATCCCGAGGAACGTGCTGGCCGAACCGAGGGCCAAGCCGACGGTCTGCTCGATTCCAAGTTCCTCACCGCCAAATCCGCGTGCCGGCATGGCACTGGGCGCCAGCAGCAGCTCCACGCCGAGAGCGGCCATCGTGGATACCTCGAGGGGATGGAACAGGTCACGACAGATGACGATACCAGTGCGCCCGAAGCGTGTGTCGAACACGGAGAGTTCCCGCCCGCGTCCAAGAAACTTGAGTTCCTCGAACATGCCGTGTGTGGGCAGGTACATCTTGCGGTGGACGTGGCAGACTTCGCCGGCATCCATGAAGAGCGCGCTGTTGTATGGAATGCCGTCTTCGCCTTCTTCGACGAAGCCTGCGCAGATCGCGATGTGGCGCGAAAGCTCACAGAGGCCAGCGAATTCGAGGCAGTCGGCGCGGCGCATGACATCAAGCGTCTGATCCTTGAGCAGGTATCCGGAGAGTGACAGCTCGGGGAACACAATCAGGTCGGCCCCGGCCTCAAGTGCCCGCTCAGCCTGGTCGATGTGCATCTTCACGTTGTATTCGAGGTCACCGCACGCAGGGTTCACCTGGGCAAGAGCGACGGTATAGGTCATCGAACCTCCTTGATTGGGCGGATATTGTGACGGACCAGGACAAGCATGGGAAGGCCGAGAAGAATGACAACGGCCGCCTCACCGGCGAGGATCGAGAGCGCCACCGGCGTATAGACTCCCCAGGAGAAGTGCGCCAGGATAAAGCGCAGACCCGCCGTGAGGCTGTGTGCGAGACGCAGGTTCTCAGCTCCCGGCAGGGTGAGTGTCGATACATAGGCGGACACGATGAGCGCGTTGAGGACGATCGGTGGTATGGCTGCCAGCCAGAGCTTACCGGTTCTGCGCAAACGTCTTGTGAGAAGGGCGGCCAGCGCGGTCACACCGGTACCGATAACGACGTCGATGAGGCCAAACGGGGAGAACAGGTTGGCGACAAGACAACCGACGACCACGCCAACGACTGCCTCGTCGAGCAGAAATGGCAGCAGGACCAGAGCCTCTCCCAGCCGGAACTGCACGACTCCGTAGCTGATGGCATTGAAGGGTGGGACCATTGTGAAGACGATGTACATGGCGGCAATGAGGGCGGCGCGGGTGATCTGCACCGTGCTGTGGCGGTTCATTCTGGAGATTTGTGCTCGCTGGGAGGAGTTGTTACCGTGGTGTCAGCGATATCCTTAGTCCCACCGTTTGTGTTCAGTTGCTTTCTCTGCTCGAGCATCATCTGTCGAAACCTCTTCCGGAGGGCCAGGTCTCCGGCGAGAGCGATCACGGTGGCAAGCAGCAGACCGATGAAGAAAGAGGCGTAGGCTACTGCTTTGACTGACGTCTGTATCGTCGGGAAGAACGGAATCGGCAGTTTAACGGACTCTATTGGCAACTGGCCAATGACAACTGCGAGGATGGCAAACACGACAAGAAGAACGACCAGACTGGTGAACACTCGCTTCATATAACACCTCCAGACTCTACTACATTATACTACAGGCATTCTTGACAACGGCAACTTTCTGCCTAATATACCCCAAGGGGTATATGATGGAGAAGACAAAGGTCTTGCATAGCCTTCGACGTGTCGAAGGGCAGTTGCGCGGGATTCAGAAGATGGTCGACGAAGGTCGTCCGTGCGATGAAGTTCTCGCGCAGCTTGTGGCTGCTCATGCGGCTATAGGTCGCATCGGAACCGACATTCTTCTCAACGAAGTCGGCTGCCGCGTGCAACAGGATCTTACCCCCGAGAAGGAACTGGAGCGCCTGGAGAGACTTCTTCTTACATACAGTGGGCTCAAGTAGAGTGGTGAAGCAGACATGGCATTGAGCAGACAATCCTGCAAGGAGGAACACATGGAAGACAACGAGATTCTTGCAACAACCGCGAATTTTCAGAGCGAGGTACTCTCTTCTTCGCTGCCTGTTCTGGTCGATTTCTGGGCCCCGTGGTGCGCCCCGTGCCGCATGATTGCACCAGTCATTGCCGAGATTGCCAATGAATATGCAGGCAAGTTGAAGGTCGCTCGTCTGAACGTGGACGAGAATCAGGAGATTTCCGCTCGCTACGGTGTCATGAGTATACCGACGCTGGCATTGTTCAAGGGCGGCGTCGTCGTCGACCAGGTTATCGGCGCTGTTCCAAAGCGGGCTATCACAACGAAGGTCGACGCCCTGCTCCAGAAGAGCTAGGACATCTTCACAGTTTTCGAGAGCGGGTGGTTGCCTTCGTGGCGGCTGCCCGCTTCTTGCTTGTCAGCTCGGCGCTAATCGGTACAATAAAGGGGGTGAGATAGATGTTCCTGACAGAACGACAGAAGCGCATATTGCTGGCCATCGTCCGGAAGTACATGGACGACGGCGAGCCTGTCAGTTCGGGATTCGTAACCAGCCAACTGGGCAACGACCTCTCGTCTGCGACGATCCGCAATGAAATGGCGGAGCTTAGCAGCATGGGATATCTTCAGCAGCCTCACGTATCCGCCGGGCGCGTTCCCACGGTGCTGGCGTATCACATGTATATCTCGGCATTTCTCGTCGAGGCGACGCGTCAACGCATGTTCACCGGACCGATGGATCTCCCATTGCAGTATGAGAGTCTTCCGCGTCTGTTTGACGGGGTGGCGACTGCCGTGTCTGACCGCACGAAGAAAGTGAGTTTCGTCCTGTCTCCCCCGATGAACTCTGTGACTCTGCGTCATATCAGCCTCGTGCCGTTCAGCGAAACAGTGCTCATGCTGGTCTTTATCACTGACCGCGAGAACGTCGAGGGATACAAGCTGCTTGCCCCGGCAGACACGACTGAGCAGGAACTCGCAGACATCAATGCCATTTTTGCCAGGGAGCTCCGCGGGAAGAGCCTCGAAGAAGGTATTCATACGCTTCGCTTTGGCAACATGCTGCCACAGGACCTTGCTCTGCGCTACGAAGGCGTTCTGGACGCCGTGGCCCAGCTTATGGAAGGCGAGTTGCGCAAGGGAGAGAGTCAGATCTTTGTCCGGGGTATCGAACAGATGCTGAGTGATCTTCCCGATGACCAGGTAGGGGCGTTTTCCACACTGAGCACCTTCCTGAGCCGCGAAGAGGTCGTGAAACCGTACCTGAACTCGCTGAGCGATCGGGGAGAGATCAGCCTGTTCATCGGAGAGGAGAACCAGCGGGAGGAACTGAGGAGCTTCAGCCTCGTATCGGTGAGCTACTCGCTTGATTCGAACCAGAGGGGCGTTCTCGGTCTCGTCGGTCCCATCCGCATGAACTACATCCGGGCCATCACGGTCCTGGAGAGTTTCGCAGGATACCTCGGCAGGGTCTCGGGTAGCGGCTGATCCATGCCGGCGTTTGAGACGGGTCGGTTGCTCAGGCTGGGCGAACATGTCATGCTTGGCGGCACGCCTGCCGCACACCACATTGCAGATGTCCTCCGTGCCCGTCATGGCGAACGGATCATCCTGTTTCACGCAGGAGAACTGTATGACGCCGTCGTCGAAGATGCCTCCAGGTCCGGCCTTGCCGTTTTCGTGGAGGGCGTCCGCCAGTCGCCCTTTTCCCTGTACCCGGTCACCCTTTTGCAGGCAATCATCCGACCTGCACTGCTCGATGACGTTGTCCATGTTTGTGCTCCGCTGGGAGTGCATCGTTTCGTCCTGTATGCCGCTGAGCGCAGCCAGCCATGGAATGTCGCCGGGCGGCTCGAGCGCCTGGGCCAGGTGGCTCTGTCCTCGGCCGAGCAAGCCGAGACAGGTGACGTCCCAACGGTCGAACTGGCAACAGGACTCCAGGGCGCTCTGTCATGTGCCGGCCCTGTGGACAGTCTGATCATGATGTCTCCTCGCGCAGCCTCGACCATAATGGGACTTGCGCGTGACGGGATACATGCTCTGGATGGTTCAGTTGCGGTCGCAGTGGGCCCGGAGGGTGGGTTCTCGGGGCCCGAGGAGGCCCTGCTCATCGAACGAGGCGCCTTGGCCGTTCGCCTCAGCATAGGCATTCTCAGGAGCGAACTCGCCGGGTTCGCCACCATGCTCATGGTGCGGGAGCTGCAGGCGACCCCATGAAGGTGTTCATCTACACGCTTGGTTGCAAGGTCAACGAGGTCGAC
Source organism: Candidatus Cryosericum terrychapinii (assembly GCF_003570925.1). GTDB lineage: Bacteria > Caldisericota > Caldisericia > Cryosericales > Cryosericaceae > Cryosericum > Cryosericum terrychapinii. The sequence continues at coordinate 101,816 of NZ_QXIS01000001.1, forward strand.
TCCGAGCTCTATGGGCAAGAAATGCAGTTGCTGGGCGCCGAGACGACCACAACGCTGACTGAAGCCGACGCCGTCGTTGTGAACTCGTGCAGTGTCACGAACCGAGCTCAGGCTCAGAGTCTGCAGTTTGCGCGTCGTGCTCTGCGCGAACGGCCAGGCGCCCCTGTGTATCTGACCGGGTGCGGGGCAGCACTGCTGAACCTGACGCGTACGCAACCTCCTGTCGGTGTTACCGTCGTTGCCATGGGCGATCGTTCGGAAGTGGCGAGACTTGTCGTCGGCTCGCGTGAGGCTGTCCAGACCGCTGCGCGATGGGTCGACGGGCGCATTCAGAGAGCGGGCGCTCGCAACCGCGTGGATGTGCGCGTTCAGGAGGGCTGCGACAACATGTGCACCTATTGCGTAGTACCGTTTGTGCGTGGCTCGCGGCTGGAATCCAAGCCGGTCGATGTTGCAGTGGACGAAGTTATGGGGCTGGCGACGGCAGGCGTCAAGGAAGTCGTGCTGACCGGGACGGAGATAGGCAAGTACGGAGAAACGCCACTCAGAAGCACCCCTCGTATTGGAAGGATATACTCGGGAAGTGCACCCTTTGCATTGAACCAACATGCTCAGGGGGCATTGGAAAAACATGCTCGTGAGAAGGCGCCGGACATACTGCCCGTCCTGCTGGACAGCATGCTGGGAGCGCTTGAGACTGCAGGCCTTCCGACGCGTGTACGCATCAGCTCGCTGAACCCGGACGCGATCACGGAAGCACTGGTCAGTCAGTTTGCGAACCATGCCACGCTATGTCCACAGATGCATCTTCCCCTGCAGAGCGGGAGTGACGCGGTGCTGAAGCGCATGCGTCGGCCGTACACGTCGAAGGACCTGCTCGACAGTGTTCAACGCTTACGGGCTGTCGACCCATCGTTTGCCCTGACGACGGACGTCATCGTCGGGTTCCCCGGTGAGACCGAGCAGGACCTGCAGGCTACCCTGGACGTGATCCGGCTTGCGGCGTTTGCCAAGGTCCATGTCTTCCCGTATTCACCTCGTCCCTTCACCCCTGCGGCGCGTGAGGACCATCAGGTCTCCGCGGGAGTCGCGAAGGAGCGGCTGCACCGCGTGCTTGAGACCGCGGAGCAGACAGGTATGGCATTTGCCCATCGATTCATCGGTCGGGACGTGACGATCGTATCGGAGAAGTCCTCCCCCGGGGAGGTTGAAGGGTATTCAGAGCACTACCTCTGGACGGAGGGACGGACACACGGGAACGACATGCTGGAACGTGACAGCTTTGTCGTCGTTCGTGTCGAGGGCTGCCACTTCGACGGCAACCGGGTCATCCTTTCCGGGAGTGTAGCCGCATAATGAGCGCGAACGAACAGGACTGTGTCTTCTGCCGTGTCGGCCGGCACGAAGCGCCGGCCGAATACGTCTACGAGGATGAGACGGTCTTCGTCATCAAGGACCGGTTTCCGAAGGCGCCGGTACACTTGCTCGTGATCCCCCGCAAGCACATCGCTCGTATCGATGCTCTCAGCACAGAAGACAATGGGCTGATCGTTCACCTCTTCGAGGTCGTCCGTCTCATCGCGGTCAAGTATCACCTTGAAGCAGGGTACCGCGTCACCATCAACTCGGGCGCCGAAGGTGGACAGACCGTATCACACCTGCACCTTCACATCATCGCGGGCAAGTGTCTGGGGTTCAAGGAGAACGCTGCTCTCTAGAACGGTGCGAAACGGTTCTCCGCCCAGATGCGTTCCTTGAGGAGGTCATATGCCTTCTCGAGAAGATGAAGGTGGAGTTTCTCCCATTCTTCCAGCTGTCTGTAGAGTGAAGCCTCGTCGGGCTGGGTAGCCTTTTCGGCCGCTGCATGATAGAACTCCCATGAATTGCGCTCAAGCAGCATACCCGTGTGAATCACGGAGGCTTCGTGCTGCGAGAGATCTGTTGCGCTGCGCACGGCGTCGGCCAGGACTTCATCGTGAGTCGTCTCTTTCAGTGCTCCGAGTCCAGTGATGTCCAGCATGCTGCCTGCCTGCACGTGGTCCAGTTCCTTGTTGATGTACTGCCGGTGTTTCTCCTCCTGCTCGGTCAGATAGACGAAAACGTCACGCACCGCCCCTTCGGGGAGGGTGTAGGTTACGCCGCGGTAGAACAGCCATCCTTCGATTTCCAGCTGCAGTGCATCCTTGAGAAGAGCAACCATTCCTTCTTCGCTCATTCGCCACCTCCAGTGGTCGTGTCAAGTCTGTCGAGCAGGAGCCCGAGCAGAACACGTGCACCATTCTTGTCCAGCGGCTTGTTGTTGTTGCCACACTTGGGCGAGTATACGCAGCTTGGACAGCCATCTTTGCAGGGGCACTTGGTCACTCTGTCTAGTGCAAGGTAAACGATATCGCGAAAGTGTCCGTACGCCGATTCGGTGAGGCCGACACCTCCAATATGCCCATCATATACAAAAATGCTGGGTTTCAACGTATCCCGGTGGAGAATGGTGGAAATGCCCCCGAGATCGCGCTGGTCGCACAGCACGACAATCGGCATCAGGGCTATGAGCAGGTGCTCAGCGGCATGCAGGCTCCCTGCGATGTCATAGCCACCTTCCTTGAGCGTGTCGAGCATGGCATCAGGGACAGTGATCCAAAGCGCCATCGTCTCATAGCTGATCTCGGGCGTGTCGATGTATTCACGCCCAACCTCCGTCTCGATGTGGAAGCTCTTCTTGATGAAGCCGACCGTCTGCTCGGACACCACGACCTTGCCGAACGACAGGCCGACGTCGCCATAGTCACGGTGGTCCCGTTCGTTCTGGACGACGACGTCACTGCGGATAATTGCATCGGTGTAGTAGTTCTGCGTCGTGGGGATGGCATGGACGACCTGCTGTTCGTGATCATTGTCCGTGACGAGATACGAGTCTCCCTGATGGAGGAACACAGCACCGGGGTAGAATTCCTCGATGACCTTGTAAGCGTCGGCTTCCTCGATGACCTGCCCGTCGCCCTGGTTCAGAATGTGGTAGCGTTTGTCCGACAGCGTGCGCAAACTCACGAACCGGTGGGGATAGGTCTCAGTCGACACGATGAGCGGGCCGCGGGCGCGCAGCTTTCCATCCGCCTCCAGCTGTTCGACGAGCGGCGTGTACTGCGGGCCGAAGTACTCGACGTCGATTGCTGCTCGCAGCGGGAGTTCATACGCCGCGCAGCGGAGGTGAGCGCTGAGGATGTACTCGTTGCCAGGGTTGATCGTCGGCGTGCCGAAGCGGCCTGACGACAGGAACCCCGGCGTCTGAACAACGTATTGGTCGAGCGGGTTCGATGACGCCACAAACACGGACAACGAATGGTCTCGTTCGCGCCCTGCCCGTCCCATCTGCTGAAAGAGGCTGGTCACGGAACCAGGGTAACCCGCCGTGATCGACACGTCGAGGTGCCCGATGTCGATGCCGAGTTCGAGCGCATTGGTTGTGATGACGCCGGTCAGCTCGCCGGAGGAAAGACGGTGTTCGATGCCCCTGCGAACGGCAGGGAGGTAGCCTGCGCGGTAGGTCGCGACGCGGTCCCCAAGGCGCTGGCCCTTGCCTGCTCCGGCGTCCCTGACGTACTTGTACAACAACTCTGCTTCCTGACGCGATTTCGTGAAGACGATCGTTCGCACATCTTCCTGAACGGCGCGCTGAAGAAGCCACAGTGCTTCCTTCATGACACTCTTACGAATGTTGTTCTGCTTGTCGACGATCCTCGGATTGAACAGCAGGAGGGTCTGCTGTCCCTTGGGAGCTCCGGACGAATCCACGTTGTGGACGAGCTCTCCAGTAAGCTGGGAAGCGAACTTGCCGGGTTCGTCGATCGTAGCGGACGTAACGAAGAACACGGGGTGGGCGCCGTAGAAGTTGGCCAGTCGCCGAAGACGCCGCAGGAGCAGGGCCATGTGCGAACCCAGGACGCCGTGGTAGTAGTGACCTTCGTCGACGACGATGAACGCCAGTCCGCGCATGAACCGTGACCAGCTCTCGTGATGTGGCAGAATGCTGTAGTGGAGGCTGTCGGGGTTGGACAGGATGAGACGCCCGAACTTGCGCAGCTGGCGCCTCGCGTCGGGGTCGGTATCGCCATCATAGACGGCGGTGTTGATGCGGGCCATGCATCGTTCCATTTCCCTCAGCTTGGCCAGCTGGTCTTCGATAAGTGCCTTCGTGGGGTAGAGGAATAGAGCTGTTGCCCCGGGATGCTTGAGGAGATGGTCCAGGACTGGTAGCTGGAAGGCAAGGCTCTTTCCGCTCGCCGTGGGGCTGACCACTGTTACGTTGTAGCCGTCACAGGCCCTGTCGAAACAGGCGCGCTGGAAGGCGTACAGCTCGCGGATCCCTTTGTCTGCAAGGTCGGCTGACAAGTCGGGATCGACAGCTGGCGGTAGAGGGGCGAACGACGCTTCCCGCGCTTCGAAGTCCAGCCGGCTGACAATCTGGCCATCATAATCCTGTGAGGTCGTCAGCTCCCGCAACAGGAACTGCAGTTCATGCTCTGTCATGAAACTAGTGTACCCGGAACAGGAAAGACAGAAAGGCGTGCGCTCCTTGCGCACGCCTTTCGAAGGCTGCTATCGAAGACTGAAAGCTCAGGCGTTGTCGTCGCCGATCTTCTTGAGCTCTTCCTGTTTTGCAGCTATCTGAGTTTCAAACTCGCCGACTGCCGCCTGGACTGCGGCGAATGCGCCGGTGATGTCATCGATGGTCTTTCCTTGCTCAAGCATGGCGTACACGTTCACGCCGAATTCCTGCTTCGCGTCCTTGATCTTGCCCTGAAGACCTGAGATGTCCATCTTCAGTTTTGTGCTTGCCGCCAAGTCCTTTGCTCCGTCGGCGACCTTGCCCGCGGCACTCTTGAGCTTGTCCATCCAACCGTCTGCCATGGTTCCTCCTTGCACATTGTCGCGCGCGTAGCGCGCGTTCGTGAGAACAGCCCGCTGCGCTCGAATGACACCACAATACGACCAGAGATGTCGGATGACCGACAGTGCCGCGCCAGAAATGCCCGCGCGCAGCAGCGGCTACATCTGTGTTCTGAGCTGGTTGGCAGCCTTGCGAATCTCGATGCGCAGGCGCCCGAGGTTCACTTCCGAGTTCGTGAGAACCACGAGAAACGCGTCGGGCAGGTCAATCATGAAGGCCTTGCCCTTGTCGCCCTCGAGAGTAATCATGCCAATCGTTCCTATGGCCATGATACCGGATGTCGTCGAAGCGTTCTGAAAAACGCTTGCCGCCATGCCGGCGATAGACTCCTCATCCTGGTCCAGAGCGCTGGCAATGATAAGGCCGTCCTTGCTCACGATGGCACTTCCTGTCACACCCATTTCCTTGTCCAGCTTCCGCAAGACTTCTTCCATGGTGCCTCCTCATGCCCCTCTCGTGTTCTTCCAGCAGGCGCGTCTCCTTACGAAGAACAACGAGCTTCCGGTCTCTCTTTTTCATTGTAGAGATGATGAAATGCAAGTCAATTGTAGAGATGCTACGCATCCGGATATCTGGACATCGCATTGCCTCCACGTCGATGTCCAAAGCCCCTGTGTCCTTCCTGTCGTCACAGCGCCTCGCTTGCCAGCGACGGCATTTTCTGGTACAATTGCCATGCAAGATTCCACACGCCCGGGATTCTGGAGTGTTCCGCATTGCGGTTCTCCGGAAGGTGAACGGGCGGAGGCAAAAACTAACAGGAGGCACTATTGTGGCAGTCGTAACAATGAAGTCCCTGCTCGAGGCAGGCGTGCATTTTGGTCACCAGGTTCGCAGATGGGATCCGCGCATGAAGCATTTTATCTTCACGCAGCGCAACGGCATTCACATCTTTGACCTCAAACAGACCGTTGCCAAGCTCGACGAGGCGTATGCCTTCCTTTCGAAGGTTTCGCGCGAAGGTGGCAACGTCATCTTCATCGGCACCAAGAAAGCTGCGCAGGATATCGTTCGCGAAGAAGCGACCCGTGCAGGCGCCTGGTATGTCAACGAGCGCTGGGTCGGCGGTCTCATGACCAACTACATCACTGTCCGCAAGAGCATCGACCGCCTGAAGCAGATCGACCGTGAAGAAGCCGATGGTGTTATCGAAACAATGGGAATCAAGGAACGCACGAAGACCATGAAGTCCAAGGCTCGCCTGAGCAAGCTGTTCGGCGGTCTTCGTACCATGGAAGGCCTTCCCCGCGCCATCTATGTCATCGACACCCACAAGGAGCATAGTGCCATCCAGGAAGCACATGTGCTCGGCATTCCGGTGGTCGCCATCGTCGACACCAACTGCAACCCCGATGAGATCGACTACCAGATTCCAGCAAACGATGATGCAATCAGGTCTCTCCGTCTCATCACCGCGCTCATGGCCAGTGCCCTCATCGAGGGACGCGAGGGTGTGCAGCAGTCCGAGGCAAATGAGGAGCACGCCAGCATGGATGACTTCGCCCATGAAGCTGAGAAGGCGAAGGAGCCGGTGCTAGAGGTGGAGGACACTACGGACGACGAGAATGAGGTGAGATAATGGCAACGATTGATATGCAGACTGTCAAGACCCTGCGCGAACGAACCGGCGCCGGTGTCCTCGACTGCAAGAAGGCACTCGTAGCTTGCGATGGGAACATCGACAAAGCTATCGACGTGCTGCGGGAGAAGGGACTGGCCAAGGCTATTTCCAAGTCGTCACGTGAGGCTGGAGATGGCATGGTCTTCACCTATATACACGCTGGTGGCAAGCTGGGTGTTTTGGTCGAGTTGAACTGCGAGACCGATTTCGTCGCCAAGACCGAGGATTTCCAGGGCCTGGGCAAGGAGATTGCGATACAAGTGGCGGCCACAGATCCTTCCTTCATCCGTCTGGAGGACGTTCCGGCGGACGTCGTCGAGCATGAGAAGGATCTCTACCGCGTTCAGCTCGAGGCTGAGAAGAAGCCGGAGCAGGTCTGGGAGAAGATCATCGAGGGCAAGCTGGGAGCGTATTATAAAGAGAACTGTCTGATTCAGCAGCCGTACATCCGTGATGAGAGCAAGACGATCGACGAGCTCATCAAGGCGATGATTGCCAAGACCGGCGAGAACATCGTAGTCGCGCGGTTTGCGCGCTTCAAGATCGGCGGCAAGCCCACAGTCTGCTAGTCTTCGGCATACACTCACACCCATGGCGGCGTTGTACAAGAGAGTAGTGCTGAAACTCAGCGGCGAGGCTCTGAAGGGCAGCGCCGCTTCTGGCATCGATTTCTCGGTACTGCAGTTCATTGCGCGAGAGGTGCAGCAGCTTCTCGGACTAGGCGTACAGGTCGGTTTGGTCATTGGCGGCGGAAACATCTGGCGAGGAACCAATGCTGAGGGTACGGGTCTGGACCGTGCCACGGCCGATTACATGGGGATGCTGGCGACCATCATGAATGGACTGGCGCTGCAATCGGCGTTCGAGCAGGTTGGACTCGAAGCGAGGGCAATGTCGGCATTGCGTCTGGATGAGGTTTGTGAGCCGTATATCCGCCAGCGGGCCCTTGAGCACCTCCGCAGGAATCGCGTCGTCATTTTTGTAGGAGGGACCGGTCTCCCGTATTTCACGACGGATACCGTAGCGGCCCTTCGAGCCGTCGAGGTCGGAGCGGACATCTTCCTGAAAGGCACAAACGTGGACGCCGTATATTCCGCGGATCCGCGCACGGACAGAACAGCCGCACCGTATCGCCAGATTGGCTACGACCAGTTTCTGGCTGACCATCTGAAGGCGATGGACGCAACAGCTGTCTCTCTTTGCCGCGAGAATCATCTCCCAATTCTGCTATTCAACATGAACAAGCCCGGTAACATTGTCCGGGCGGCGATGCAAGGCGACATCGGAACTCTGATCAAGGAGGCTTAGGTGGAGAAGTACTTCACGCCAATCGATGCCAAGATGCAGGCTGCTCATCAGGCCCTTCTCAAGGACTACTCCGAGATTCGCGCCGGTCGAATCACGCCGGCCTACGTTGACGGTGTTGTCGTTGAGGCTTACGGACAACGCAACCCTCTGAAGGATGTCGCTACGATTTCGGCTCCACAGGCGAAGGTCCTTGTTGTGGAACCATGGGACAAGAACCTGTTGAAGGAAGTTGAGCGCGCCATCCTGAAGGCCAACATCGGCGTCACGCCCACTAATGACGGCCAGCGTGTACGGCTCGTCTTCCCGGATCTGACACTTGACGAGCGGAAGAAGATGGTAGCGCGTATCTCCCAGCTCACGGAGAAGTTCCGCGAAGAGATCCGCTCCGTTCGCCGTGATGTCCGCGATGACATCAAGGCAAAGGAGAAGGCCAAGGAACTGTCTGAGGATGAGCAGCATCGACTAGAGGAAGAGCTCGACAAACTCACAGACAAACACATCACAGAGATCAACAAAGCCTTCGAAGCCAAGGAGAAGGAGATCCTGTCTCTGTAGGGACACCTGACGTCGTGACCACATGCAGTCAGCTTCATGTCGCCATTGTGATGGACGGCAATGGCAGGTGGGCGGTTGAGCGTGGACTCCCTCGAATTGCCGGCCACAGGCAGGGCGCTCAGGCAGTACATGACATCGTGGCGGCTGCGCCCGGGTTGGGCGTGACCGCCTTGACCGTTTTTGCCTTCTCGACGGAAAACTGGAAGCGACCGCCGGATGAAGTGAGCTACATCTTGCACCTGTTCGTCTCGATGGTTACGAAATGGTTACCAGAGCTGGTTTCTCAGCACGTGCGAGTGCGGATTATCGGAGATCGTGCGGCGCTGCCTGCCGACGTCAGCGCTTCTGTCGAGACAATCGAGAAGCGTACGGTGTCCTGCGACGGTCTTCATCTCAACGTCGCCCTCAACTATGGAGGACGGGCGGAGATCCTGCATGCGGCAAGGGCATTTGCTGCCGAATGTGCGGCGGGAACGGCGGCGCCCGAAGACCTCACCGAAGACAGGTTCGATTCGTATCTGTGGCTGTGGGGTGAGGCCCCCCCGGATATTATTGTCCGTACCGGAGCAGAGTCGCGGGTATCCAACTTTCTACTGTGGGAGATGGCCTATGCCGAGTTGTTCTTTCTGGACCTGCTGTGGCCGGATTTCACACCGGCGACGCTCGACATGATTGTGCAGAAGTTCAAATCTAGGAACCGGAGGTTCGGTAGCTCATGACAGGCAGCAAGGGTCTTGTGCTTTTTGGTTCGACGGGTTCCATTGGAACCCAGATGCTGGATGTGGTACAGGCTCAGCCCGAGCGATACCACATTGTCGGTCTCACTGCGCACACGAACGACGAGCTGCTCGCTGAACAGGCCGTGGCCTTTCGGCCGCGCTTCGTCGCAATGTCGGACGATGCCGCCCGTGAACGGCTGATGATCAGGCTGGAGCGTCATGATCTGCGTATCCCGGTGGCCAGCGATCAGGACTTGCCCTCGATGCTCGGCAGGGTCGCTTTCGACATGCCTGTCGTCGCAGCAGCCTCGACTGACTTGGCGCAGGTCGTCTACGATCTGTTGCGATCGGGATTGCCTATGGCCATCGCCAGCAAGGAACTGCTCATCACGCTGGGGGACCTGCTGGAGCCATTCAGGGCGCAACTGCGCCCTATCGACAGTGAGTTGTCGGCGGTCTGGCAGTGCCTTGCGGGTGAGGATCCCGAGACTGTCGAGCGCGTTGTGCTGACTGCATCGGGCGGTCCATTTCGAACGAAGCCGGCGGCAGAGCTGGACAGTGTGACAGTGGCGCAGGCGCTGGTGCATCCCTCGTGGCGGATGGGCCGCAAGGTGACCGTCGACTCGGCGACACTGTTCAACAAGGCGCTCGAGCTGGCTGAAACGCACGTGCTGTTTGGTGTCGACCCCAGGCGGATTACTGCAGTGCAGCACCCTCAGTCCGTGGTCCACGGTCTGGTCGAGTTCCGGGATGGCACCACGCGTGCCATCGCGTACCGTCCCGACATGCGCGTCGCCATTGCGTACGCATTGTCGGTTCCCGATCGTCCTCTGCACGAAGAGGTGACCCGCTTGCGCCTGGAAGAACTGGGACAACTTACGTTCGAGCCCATCGACGCGAAGTTTGAGGCCTTTGCTGTCGGCCGTGAGGCAGAGAGGCGCTCGCCACGATCCATGCTCGCGCTTCTTGGCGCGGACGAGGTTGCGGTTTCATGCTTCCTCGTTGCACAGGGTACGTTTGGGGATATAGTGGCAGCCCTGCGATACGTGCTCAGCGAGACCGGGGACGAGGTCCTCGATCCGACTGTTCGAGCACATGTCGAAGCCGTGGCCCACGGGCGTCAACTGGCTGAACAGTGGTATGAAAAGAGATACAGCACTCAGCCGGGTAACCGGGAAGGAGTCTGACCTGTGCAGATAATTGTTACGATCCTCGCGTTTGTGTTCAGTTTCACGTTGGCGACGCTGTTCCACGAGGGTGGCCACATGCTCGCCGCGGCCGCTTCCCATACGCAGACCGAGGAATTCGGACTTGGGTTTGGCCGTACCGTGTGGTCCCGTACGTGGCGCGGAACGGTCTTCAAGATCAACGCGTTGCCGATCCTTGCATACGTGAAGATCAAAGGCATGGAGTCCAATTACGACGCACCCGATGGTTTCTATACGAAGGGATGGTGGGCTCGCCTCTTTACGATGGTCGGCGGCATGCTTGGCAACCTGGTCCTGGCGTTCCTCATTTTCAGCATCGTGTTCTCGACGCTTGGAGACCCGCGCGCATCCACCAAGGTGGGCACGGTGACGCCTTCCTCCCTCGCAGAAGCAGCAGGACTGAAGGCGGGTGACAACATTCTCGCCATCGACGGTGTGCCCATGACGGATTTTGACCAGATCTCGGCTGTTGTCCAAGCCAGCGAGAACAGGCAGATCGACATCCGCGTCGATCGGGGCGGATCGCAGGTCGATATCCTCGTGACCCCCGCGCTGGATGCGAGTCTCGGCTATGTTGCAATCGGCTATGGGCCTGGGTTCGTTCGCTACAACCCGTTCAAGGCTGTCTGGCGCGCGCTGATGTTCACAGGGGAATACATCGTCACCTACATCAAGGCGCTTCCATTGCTGTTTACGAAGAGAGGTGTCCAGTCCCTCACCGGCCCTATCGGCATTGCCCGCATGACTGGTGAAGCCGCGATGAGCGGGTTCATGAGCCTGTTGTGGCTGACCGGCATCATCTCGGTAGCCATCGGGCTGACCCAACTTCTCCCAATTCCGGCGTTGGATGGCGGCTGGGTCCTGTTCCTGCTGGCAGAAGCCGTCATCCGTCGCCGCATCTCGCCGGAGCGCCAGGGGACAATCCAGAGCATCGGCCTGTTCGCGCTTCTCGGCATCATGGTCCTGATCTCCATCAAGGACGTAGCGGGAATCTTCGTACACTAGCTATGGAACGTCGGGTGTCGCGCGTCGTCAAGGTGGGATCCGTGGTCATGGGTGGCGACCACCCCGTCGTCGTACAGACGATGACCAAGACGGATACCCGTGACGTCGCGTCCACCCTCCGTCAGATCCATGAGCTGGAACTTGGTGGATGTGAACTCGTTCGCCTCGCAGTCAAGGATATGGAAGCGGCCCGGGCCCTTCGGACCATCAAGAGAGAGGTGTCCATACCGCTGGTTGCTGATATTCACTTTGACCCACGCCTTGCACTGGCATCCATTGAAGCCGGTGTCGACAAGATCCGTCTGAACCCTTCCAACATCAAGGACCCAGCGATGCTGCGTGAGGTCGCCAAGACCGCGAAGTCGGCGTCCGTGCCGATCCGCGTCGGCGCAAATCTGGGGTCGATGAACCCTGACCTTACGCGTTCAGAGAGAGCCCAAGCCCTTGCTGAAGAAGCGCTTCGAGAAGCGCGACTCCTGGAGGAAGCGGACTTTCATGATATCGTGGTGTC
>NZ_QXIS01000010.1:0-13686 GCF_003570925.1 Candidatus Cryosericum terrychapinii
ACATCGTCGACGGCCTTCAGACTAGCCATGTGTCGCGCAAACGGCCCGCCGACATTGATTGCAAAATACTTCTTGAGATGTTCGACCTTGAGTATGGTATCCATCGTTATCCCACCTTTACAAATCCAGGAACTGCCGGCGCAGTCGGATGATGGAGAAAACATCGAGCACGGTGCCCTTCTCCAACTGTAACAAGTGGCGGTTCCTGCTCACGGCAGATGTTCATGGCGTACTTGCAGCGTGGAGCGAACTTGCAGCCAACTGGAGGCGCCAGCAGGTCTGGAGGACTCCCTTCGATAGGGACCAGACGTTCCCGGTTTTCAGCGTCGAGGCGCGGGACGGATTTCATGAGTCCCATGGTGTACGGATGCCCCGGCTTTTCATAGAGATCGTAGACGTCCGCTTCTTCGAGTATTCGTCCCGCGTACATGACAACCACCTTATTCGCTATGCCGGCTACGATGGAAAGGTCATGACTGATGATGATGATGCTGGATTTGAGTTTCGCTTTCAGCTCCTTCATCAGTTCCAGGATCTGCGCCTGAACCGTTACGTCCAGAGACGTGGTCGGCTCGTCGGCGATAACCAGCTCTGGACTGCACGACAGTGCCATGGCGATCATGACGCGCTGCCGCATGCCACCCGAGTACTGGTGGGGATAGTCACGCATGCGTTCTTCGGGGTTGGGGATGCCCACCAGGGCAAGCATGTCGACGGCCCTCTTCCAGGCCTCTTCGTTTGTCGCAAGCCCGTGCGCCACCATGGACTCCGTCATCTGCAGGCCAATGGTCAGCACAGGATTAAGAGAGACCATCGGATCCTGGAAGATCATACCAATATGGCGGCCTCGCACTTTCATCATGGCGTCGGCAGGAAGACTCAGCAGATCGACCATCCCCTTGTTGGGACCGTCTTTCTCCATCCTGTCTGGCATTCCCAGCGCTGCGCCGTCAAACCACACGTGCCCACCTTCGATCCGGCCGGGAGGGCTCGGGATGAGGCGCATGACGGACATCATCGTCACTGACTTGCCAGAACCGGACTCGCCCACGATACCGACGACAGAGTCCTTTGGAATGGTCAGGGTCATGTCGTCCACCGCATGGACAACTCCGGCGTAGGTGTGAAAATTCGTCGTAAGCCTATCAACGCGCATCAGCAGATTAGTCTCATCCATTGAGTGCCTCCTACTGCCTCAAGCGCGGATCCAGTGCATCACGCAGCCCATCGCCCAGGAAATTGAATGCGAACATCGTCAGACTGATGGCAAGCGCCGGAAACAAGACCAGATATGGAAACGAGCGTATGGCCTCAGTCCCATCTGAGGCGAGCACGCCCCAGCTGGCCACTGGCGCGCTTACGCCCAACCCTATGTAGCTGAGGAAGGCCTCGGTGAAGATCGCAGCTGGAACCTCCAGCGTCACCGTGACAATGATAGGACCCATGGCGTTGGGGATCAGGTGCTTGAAGAGAATACGATTGTTCGGTGCGCCGATGGTCTTTGCGGCCAGAGCGAACTCACGTTCTTTGAGCGACAGAATCTCGCCTCGCACAATGCGCGCCATGGGCAACCAGTAGGTGAGCCCGATGGCGATGAACACGTTCACCAAGGGGTTGACACCCTTGTCTTTGAAGAGTACCGTGAGAAGGATGACGATAATCAGCGTTGGTATGCCATACAGGATATCGACGATACGCATCATGATGTCGTCGATCCGCCCTCCAAAATAGGCGGCAATACCTCCGTACGTCACGCCGATGAGAAAGTTGAGAGCGGCGCATACAACGCCTACCGCAAGCGAAATGCGCGAACCATACAGGACTCGAGTCATTTGATCGCGCCCCAGCTGGTCCGTGCCGAAGGGATGCCGCAGCGTAGGAGACTGGTACGTATTCGTCAGGTCCTGCTCTGCATAGGTGTAGGGCGATAGCATGGGACCAAAGATGGCAATAGCGAACAGGGCGATAATGATCCAGAACCCTACGACGGCCAACTTGTTACGGCGGATACGGCGAATCGCATCATTCCAGTACGTGGTTGGACGTCCGGCTATCTGCTGCAAGTCTTCAGGATTCTTCGGAGCAGGCGCAAATGTGCCTGTTTCGGGGAGAGTCCCCTCCTTGAATTCCCATGCACTCTGCGTAGCCATCAGGACACCTTCCTTTCGACGTAACGAATACGTGGGTCAAGCCAGGCATACGTCAGGTCCACCAGGAAGTTCATGAACACCAGCAGCGCGCTGTAGAAAATGGTCACGCCGAGGATGGTGGTATAGTCACGATCATTGATGCTGGTGACATAGTAACGTCCCAGTCCCGGAATCGCAAAGATCTTTTCCACAACGAAACTGCCCGTGAAGACCGCGGCAATGAGCGGCCCCAGGACCGTAACGACTGGAATCAGGATATTGCGCAGGGCGTGCCGGAAAATAACAAGGCGCTCGGAGAGTCCTTTTGCCCGTGCCGTCGTGATGTACTCCTGGCGCAGGACCTCGAGCATGGACGAGCGCACAAGGCGTGCTATGAATGCGATCGGATACCCTGCCAGCGTAAACGCCGGAAGGATGATCTGTCTGATGGAACCCCAGCCTGCGACAGGCAAGAGATGCAGCCACAGGCCAAAGACAAGCATGAGCAAGACCGCCATGATGAAGTTTGGAACGGATACGCCCAGGAGCGCTACGAACATCACGACATTGTCCTGCCAACCGTTCTGCTTGAGTGCACCCCAGATGCCGAGCGGGATGCCAATGGCAACGGAGAGGAGCACCGCCACCACTCCCAATGTGGCCGACACAGGAAAGCCGTCGTCGATGATGTTGTTGACGGTACGGTTCGTGTACTTGAAACTGGGTCCCAGGTCTCCTCGCAGAAGGTTTCCAATATAGTCGACATACTGTTTCCAGAGCGGGTCGTTCAAATGATAGCGGGCCTCAAGGTTCTGGATGATCTGAGCCGGCAGCTTCTTTTCACGTGCAAAGGGCCCCGAGGGAAGCAACCGCATCATAAAGAAGGTGGCTGTCGCCACAATAAGAACAACGAGAATCATCGAGAGCACACGCTGCAGAATAAACTTGAGCATAGGACCTCCGTAGACCAGATCAAAACTGAACGGCGGCTCCCCGCTTTCGAGAGGAGAGCCGCCTCGCTTCTTTTCCTATTTTAGACTGCTTGTCCAGCTGTCAAGACGTATTTGGGAGCTACTCCATATAGGCGTTCTTCCAGTCGACAAATCCGAGCGTCGACTGATAGAAGTTCATCACGTGCTTGGTGATGAGCACGGGGTTCGTGTAGAAGTAGATTGGCATAATCGGCAAGTCTGTCATGAGGATCTTCTCTGCGTCATGCAGCGTCGCCATGCGTGCCACTGGATCAGTAGTCACCTTGGCCTTTGAGATGAGATCATCATAGGTCTTGTTGCTCCAGCCAGTCCCATTGTTTCCGCCATTCGTCACGAACATGTCCAGGAAGGTGTTGGGATCCATGTAGTCACCGATCCAGCCTGCACGTGCAACCTGGTAGTTAAGATTGTTCCGGTCGTCCAGATAGACGCCCCACTCTTCCACCTTGAGGGTACAGCTAATACCAAGGTTCTTGCTCCACATCTGCTGGATCGCCTCGGCGATAGATTTGTGTGCGTTGGAGGTGTTGTAGAGCAGCGTGAATGCAGGGAATCCTTTGCCGTCGGGATACCCGGCTTCGGCAAGCAGTGCCTTGGCAGCCGCGATATCAGCGTCCTTGTAGAACGTGCCACCCACAGTGCGGAAATCACTGCCAGCAACCGCATCTGCAATACCATTGGGAACATAAGCCAGCGCGGGAACCTGCCCGCCCTGTGTAATCGAGGTCGCGATGGCATTGCGGTCGATCGCCAGCGTCAAGGCCTTGCGAACACGGACGTCGTCGAACGGCTTCTTGGTCACATTAAACATGTAGTAATATGTCCCAAGATACGGGAAGATCTTTGCATCACCTGAGGCGACCAGCTTGGGCAACTCAGAGAGAGGCACGGTGGACCCCACGTCCATTTGACCGTTCTGGAACATGGACAGAGCCGTCGACTCATCCGTGACCATGAGGTACGTGATCTTGGAGAGCTTGACTGTGTCCTTATCCCAGTACGTCGGGTTCTTGACAAAAGTCATCTTGTCGTTGTGTGACCACTCCGTGAGCTTGAACGGTCCATCAGTGACGAAGTTCGTCACGTCAGCAGCCCATTTGTCATTTGTGCTGACAACGGCCTTGCAGACCGGCATCAGGGTGGGGAACGCAGTCAGGTTGAGGAAATAGACAGTGGGTGATTCAAGCACAACCTGGAGCGTCTTGGCATCCAGTGCCGTGACACCGACGTCCTTGCTGGGATCGATCTCCTTCGTCATGTCGGGAACAGCGACATCCTTGCCCCCAACGCTCTTCGTCACGGGGTTGCCTTTGGCGTCGACAGCCTGGACATAGTACTTGGTGCCGGACTTGATGGACATGTTGAAAGCCTCGCCACCCTTCACGTAATAGAGCTGATAGGCGTATTGGGAAGCTGTCTCCGGACTGAGCGCGCGAATCCAGGCATACTCAAAATCGTATGCGGTGATTGGTGTTCCATCCGTCCAAGACGCATCACGAAGCGTAAAGGTATACGTCTTCTGGTCGTCAGAAATGACCCAACTCTTTGCAATTGCAGGCTGAGGCATATTATTCTTGTCGATACGTGTCAGCCCATCAAAGACCTGCAGTATCACATTGGCTTCCGGAATGCCCTGTGAAAGGGCCGGATCGATTGTAGCAGGCTCAGTCCCCAGGTTGTACGTTACCTCCTGCAAGGTGCCTTTAGTGGCTTTGCAAGAAACAGTCCCCAAAAGAGCAACAACAAGGAATACCGATATCAAGACAAACGACAGTGCTTTCCTCATACAGTAGCCTCCCCTTCTCAACAGAATTTGTCGCTCACGCGACACGTTGTAATGTTATCAACTGGCGGAAGAAAAACAATGGGACGAAACCGAAAATTCCAATCCTTCTCTCAATCAACATTACAGTATGCAGAAGCGCCGTTCTTCGTGACCAGCACTTCTGCATACAGTCGGTTCCAGCTACTTGCCCTTCGCTTTTGAAACCAGCGGAGCAGGCTCTGAAGAAACATCCTTGAAGAGATCCTTGATAGTGCCCAGACTTCCCATGAGAGCGCTGCTCTCGTACGGCAGGAACACCTTGTTGGCTGGGTTTGCGCTGATGGCTTCAAGCGTCTCCATGTACTTCAGTGCCAGAACATCCTGGGATGCGCCGCCCTCGTGGATACCCTGGAAATACGCAATCGTCGCTTCCTTGCGAGCATTGGCAACCGTGATCAACGCTTGCGCCTCGCCCTCAGCACTGAGGATCCTCTGCTGCCGATCGCCCTCGGCACGAAGGATCGCAGCCTGCTTCTCTCCCTCTGCCTTGTTGATCTCGGCTTCCTTCTGTCCCTCAGCTTCGAGAATGACGGCACGTTTGGTACGCTCCGCCTTCATCTGCCGCGTCATGGCCTCGAGGATCTCGGCCGGCGGGTTCACCGACTTGATTTCCGCACGCGTGACCTTGACGCCCCATGGATCCGTGGCAACATCGACGATCTGGGTCAGCTCGTTGTTGACGTTCTCGCGCGAGACCAGAAGCTCATCGAGGTTCAGACTGCCCGAGATGTTGCGAATCGACGTCATCGTGAGCTTGAGGATAGCCTCGTTGAGGTTGCGTACCTCATAAACCGACTTCACAGGGTCCGTGAGATAGTAGTACAGAACGATGTCGATGCTCGTAGGAACGTTGTCCTTTGTGATGACGGCCTGGGGCGGATAGTCCCACGCCTGTTCCCGCAAGTCGACGACCGCCCTTACACTGTCGAGGATAGGAATCAGAAAATGCAGGCCGGGTTTCAGCTCCCGGCTGAATTTCCCGAGGCGCTCGACGATGACAGCGGTACTCTGACGCACGATGATGATATACCGCAGAGCGAAAATAAGAACAACGACAATGCCGACCACCCACCAGACAATGGGCCAGTAGTTGAACGTTTGCATGAGTACCTCCTATTCCTTTCTCACCGTCAAGGTGACACCTTCGATCGAAACGACGACAACCTTTTCGCCAACGGCGGCCATGGCTGCCTCATCATTGAGAATGGCTCTCCACGTCGTGCCCTTCAGCGCCACGCGTCCCGCACCGCCAGCTGCAAGAGCCATGACGACGCTGGCCGTCTTGCCTATCATCTCTTCAGTATTCGTTCGCATCTTGGAACCACCCCTCAACAAACGCGAATTGATGTAGCGCCCAACGAGTGCCATGAGCGCAAACGATACCAGGAAAAACATAACGAACTGCACTGACATGTTGAACCCGGCCCAGCAAAATAAGAGCGCAGCGACGGCCCCACCCGAAAACCATACCAGCAGGTAGTAGGGAAGGAAAGCGTCTACCACAGCACAGACAACTGCCATCGTTATCCAAAAACCAATCATGAACACCTCCCCGTAACGGAACCCCATCGCCGCGTAGTACTGCTGTCATTCTAGTATCATGCGTCTGCAGTTCAAGAGGAAAGCGGGGCAATCTGCGCGAGCGGATCCGCGACGCATGCTACACTTTCTTCAGCTGGGCGTACTGCGCAGCCAGCTTCTTGATGCCAACCTTCTTGAAATCGATGACGACGTGCTGGTCATTGCCGTCGTAGAACACCTCCAGCACTTTCCCGGTGCCAAAGATGTTGTGCATGACCGTGTCGCCCTCGATGAGCTCGGGTCGCTCGCGAGACGATACTCCGGCAACCTTCTCCCTGGTCAGTTCCATCTCCTTGATAAAACGCGATGGCTCCTGGAATCCCGAGCCGTAGTAACTGGTGCGCTGCGTGCAGTACGTTATTGCGAGTTCCTTGCGCGCGCGTGTGCATGCCACGTAGAACAGCCGTCGCTCTTCTTCGATGTCGGCGCTGCTGTCCAATGCCCGGCGGTGGGGGAAGACCCCTTCCTCGGCACCGACGACGAACACGTCGCTGAACTCGAGACCCTTGGCCGAGTGCGCCGTGATGAGCAAGACCCCTTTTCCTGTGCCTGGCTTCATGCTGTCCTGGTCCTGTATGAGCGCCACCTGCGATAGATAGGCCCCCAGCGAGCAGTCCTCGCTCATCCTGTCGAACTCATCGACAGTACGCATGAACTCCCCGAGATTCTCACGTCTCGACTGCCGTTCGAAGTCGCCTTCCTCACCTTCGTCGCTGTATTGTTCAAGAAGTCCCGACGAGGCAAACACGAGGTTGGCCGCACTGATCGCCGACTCGCCCGCCGCGCCGATGTGCACGATGAGTTCGACAAATGCCTCGAGCTTATCCTTGGTCTTGCCGGCCTTCGCCTGCCCGACCCATTCGGGCAATACCATGAACCACGACGTGCCATGCTCAGCCGCCAGCTGCTTCAGTTCGGAGAGGCTCTTGTCGCCGAACCCCCGGGAAGGCCGGCTCACTGCTCGCTCGAACGCAAGGTTGTCGCTGGGGTTGAAACCAAGCCGGAGATATGCGAGAACGTCCTTCACTTCCTGTCGTTCGTAGAACTTCAATCCACCGACAATTTGATACGGGATATTCGACGCAAGCAGGGCTTCCTCTATGACACGAGACTGGCTGTTCATCCGATAAATGACCGCCATGTCTCGAGGATCTGCACCGCCCCGGACCAGGGCATCGATGCTCGAGGCGACGAAACTCGCTTCTTCCTCCGGCGTCAGAGCTTCGAATAGACGCACAGGAGTACCTGTTCCATTATCCGTCCAGAGCTTCTTCGCAAAACGCGTCCGGTTGCGTGCCACCAGAGAATTCGCTGCGTCGAGGATGGACTGGGTCGACCGGTAGTTCTGCTCAAGCTTAACGACCATCGCACCCGGATAGTCCTTCTCGAACCCGAGAATGAGTTTGCTGTTAGCGCCACGGAATGCATAGATACTCTGATCGTCGTCACCGACAACCGTGACATTGCCGTGCATCTTCGAAAGCCGCTTGACCAGTTCGTACTGCATTTTGTTCACATCCTGGTACTCGTCCACCAGAACATGCTCGAACTTCGAGCTGTAGTACTCCTCAACCTCCGGACACTTGTCAAACAACCGGATGACCAGCGCAATGAGATCGTCGAAATCCAGCAGATTCCCTTGTTGGAGACGCTTCTGATAGAGCTTATAAACAGTCGCCGTCGCCTTCTCGATGTAGCTGTAGCCGTAGTCAGAGAGTTCTTCGGGAGCAACCAAATTTGACTTCGCATCGGAAATGCGGTAAACGATCTTCTGTGGCTCGTAAGTCTTCGGGTCCATGTTCAGCTCTTTGAGGACCTGTCGTACAAGACGTGTGCGGTCATCTTCGTCGATGATGACGAACCTGTTCGTATAGCCCAGCTCAAGTTTCTCGATCTGCTCTCTCAGGATACGGCCACACAGCGAGTGAAACGTGCCAATCCACAGTCCCTTGCGAGAGACGTCAGTCCCTATGAGCGCGTCGACGCGCGAGCGCATCTCGCCTGCTGCCTTGTTGGTGAATGTAACCGCCATGATGTGCGATGGGGCAATACCACGCTTGGTGATGAGATATGCGAGCTTATAGGTGATGACTCTGGTCTTGCCTGAGCCCGCTCCCGCAAGAACGAGGCAGGGACCCTTGCATTCCTCGACAGCCCTGAGCTGCTGTGGGTTAAGGTCTCCCTGAAAATCCAGAGGCATCAGGCGGGCCCGCCGACAGTCATCGTCAAAAGCACCAGGACACCAAGCCCGAGCAACGTCGGCAAGAGGTAGAGAGCAAGTGCCTTCGCTGTGCTCTTCTCATAGAAGAACCGGACCGCCAGGACTCCCATGACGAGCACATACAGGATGGCTCCATAGGCGAAGACGTCGAGAACGATACCACTTGCGACACCGACCATGAGTATCCCGATCACACGCAGAACCGCTCCCACCAGCCCGGAAAAGCTGAGGGAAACATACATGCGCGAAGCCGCAGTGCGCTTCCACACAAGTTGCGCCACGGCGTCGATGACAACGACCGACAACATCACGAGAACGAAGGGTTCAGTCACAAACGTCCAGAACGTCCCCGGAGCTTGTTGTGCCTGGGTAACAGCGTCTGTCATCTGGCTTGTGAGTCCAATGGACTTCAGGAGACCGACGATATCCATGAGGCGGAAACTCATCGCATCGATGACACCTGTCAGCAGCAAGGCAATCAGGGCCGCGAGTACTGACGGATGCTCACGAATCCGGCGCATACCCTCGGCGGGACGTTTCACAAACAGGAACAACAGATCGATGAAATATCCCACGTCTATCTCCTTTTCATGTGTAGCGACTATCAGAAGGCACATCCGGCAGGCATCTACGTGCCTGTCACCGAGCATGTATTTCAGTATACCGAGGAACCGGCCCCAGCCAACGGTGACCGCCACTGCCGATCGTCACACCTTGTTGACGCGCCGTAAGCTGGACTCATACTAAAAAAGGCGAGCAAGCGCATCGGAGGTGCCAAGTGCTGTTCGACACAGTTTTCGTCATATCAGCAGCAATCATTATCGCCCGGAACCTGTTTTCCAAGCAGGGTAAGATTGGCATATCCCTTCTCGCGATCGGCCTGTCTGCACTCTTGACAGCCTCGCTTACGCCGTATTACGTCAGTTTCATCAGGCTCCCGAATCAAGGCCTTGCTACGGTCGCCTACTACATCGTGACCTACCTGCTCTTCTATGTTCTGATCGCCGTTCCCGCCGTCATCCTTTCATCGATCATCAAGATCGCCATCGCAGGACTTCTGTTGGGACTGGTGACGCATCTTCTGCCCGTTTCCCTCTCGGCCGGTCTCGTGAGCAAGAGCCGCATCTATCCCCTGATGGCACCCCTGTTTGCCAGACTCCCTCCGATTGATCTCCGGGCGCTGGGAAGCTGGATCCACAATCTACTGCCCGGAAGCCACTAGGAGGCCCGAGATTATCTCACAGTCCCTCGTTGACAACTAGCCCAGCGCCAGCTAGGCTATATTTGTAGATGCAGGTGCTGCGGAAGCCGATCCGGCAAAACCGTCTGCCACTGGGAGGAACGATGGATGACAAGTTTGCACGAGAGGGTCTGACCTTCGATGATGTCTTGCTGATTCCCGGAAAATCGGACGTCCTGCCGCACGACGTGGATCTCGGGACGCAGCTTACGCGTTCGATCCACCTGAATATCCCAATCGTCAGCGCTGCCATGGACACTGTCACCGAATCCACAATGGCAGTAGCAATGGCACTGGAAGGCGGCATTGGCTTCATCCACAAGAACATGTCCATCGAACGTCAGGCTGCAGAAGTCGCCACGGTCAAGTCCATCTGCATCCACACACCTCCTTCCATAGCTCATCTCGATCCGCGACAGACTGTTCTCGAAGCACACGATCTGCTGGACCGGTTCAACGTTTTCGCACTGCCACTCATGGAGGGGCGCCATCTGGTCGGCCTCGTCACTCCCTCAGATCTTGCTTTTGAAGAGTCATCGACCCTTCTCTCGCAGCTCCTCCACGCGAGCTCGAAGATCGCAATCCCGCCGGGCCTGGATGCGCCTGGCCTCTCCACACATCTTGCAAAGTGGGGCATACGGGAACTTGCCTTGGCCGATGCAGATGGCCAATTGGCCGGTTTTGCAACAATCGACGAGATCACCCGGACGCTGGCATCTCCCGAGGTTGTAACAGACGACAGGGGCAGACTGCTTGTGGGAGCTGCAGTCGGTGTGGCAACCGACCTGCTCGCACGAGCCCGCTCGCTTGTCGAAGCAGGGACAGATCTGCTTGTGCTCGACAGTGCCCACGGCCATTCTCTCGGCATCGTCAGAGCCGTAGCGCTCCTCAAACAGGCATTCCCCGTCGTCCCGATTCTGGCAGGCAACGTGGCGACACCGGAAGCTGTTCGCGACCTGGTCATCGCCGGAGCTGATGCGGTGAAGGTCGGCATAGGTCCGGGCTCGATCTGTACGACCCGTATTATAGCAGGAGTTGGTATGCCCCAGATAACCGCCATCTACGAGTGCGCCCAGGAGGCCCAGCGTCATGACGTTCCCATTGTCGCCGACGGAGGCATCCGGTACTCTGGCGACATAACAAAAGCTCTTGCAGCCGGAGGCAACACGGTCATGCTCGGCGGCCTTCTCGCCGCCACTGTCGAAAGTCCGGGCGACGTCGTCACGGCAGGGAACAGACAGTACAAGACCTATCGCGGCATGGGATCGCTTGGCGCAATGGAGCAGGGGAGCAGCGACCGGTACTTTCAGGATGCCCGGTTCAAGCTGGTTCCAGAGGGTATCGAGGGCCGCGTTCCCCTGAAGGGATCGGTCCACGACGCCCTGTATCAGTTGTTGGGCGGTCTGCGAGCGGGTATGGGCTATTGCGGCACACCAACAATCGACCTTCTGCGAAATGAATCCCGCTTCGTCCGAATCACAGGGGCAGGGCTTCGCGAGTCTCATCCCCACGACGTCGAGATGACGAACGAGAGCCCCAACTACCACGTAGAGTGAACTCCACAACGAGGCACGAGCTTCTTCTCATCCTGGATTTTGGTGGTCAGTACACGCAGCTCATTGCACGCCGAGTTCGTGAGCTTCACGTTTTTTGCGAGATCATGCCGTTCGACACACCACTGGAGAAGCTGACCGCGAGAAACCCGAAGGCAATCATCCTCTCCGGCGGTCCCGCCAGCGTTTATGCCGCTTTCGCCCCTGTCTGCGATACAGCCGTTTTCGAAGTCGGGGTACCTGTCCTTGGTATCTGTTATGGAGCCCAGTTGATGGCCAGACTGCTTGGAGGGTCCGTTGAACACGCTCCAGCAGGCGAGTTTGGGAAGACAACCGTCAAACTGGACGAGACTTCCTCTCTGTTTCGCGGTCTTCCCGCCGAGACCTCCTGCTGGATGAGCCACACCGACCGCATTGGGATGGTTCCTCCGGGGTTTCGGACCACTGCATCGACCCCGGCATGTCCCATTGCCGCCATGGAGAATCCAGACCGGCGGCAATACGGCGTACAGTTCCACCCCGAGGTGGTTCATACATCCGTCGGTCGCGACATCCTGCAACATTTCCTTTTCGACGCGGCAGGCTGCTCAGGCGACTGGACGATGTCCGGTTTCGTGGACGATGCCATCCAGGATATCCGTTCGAGAGTAGGTCATGAACGTGCGCTCTGTGCTCTTTCGGGTGGTGTCGACAGCTCGGTCGCAGCAACGCTGGTACACCGCGCCATCGGCGATCGCCTCACGTGCGTGTTTGTGGATACCGGGCTGCTCAGGGCCGGGGAGGGCGATCGTGTCGAGTCGGTGTTCCATTGCCGTTTCGATATGCCTCTTGTGCGCATGGATGCCTCCACACGGTTCTTCGCGTCGCTGAAGGGTGTCACGGAACCCGAGAAGAAACGTAAAGCGATAGGCGCGGCTTTCATCGACTGCTTTGCCGAGCAGGCGCGCGCCATGCAGGGCATCCCATTTCTCGTCCAGGGGACACTGTACCCGGACGTCATCGAATCCGGAAGCTCCGTCGCCAGTACCATCAAGAGTCACCACAACGTCGGCGGCCTTCCTGCAGATCTCTCATTCTCGCTCATCGAACCACTCCGGCTGCTGTTCAAGGATGAGGTACGCGACCTTGGCCGCGCTCTGGGACTGCCAGAAGAACTTGTGGACAGACAACCGTTCCCGGGTCCTGGCCTGGGCATCCGTATCCTTGGCGAGGTGACACCAGAGAACGTCGACATCCTGCAGCGCGCGGATGCAATCGTCGAACGAGTGATGAGAGCGTCTGGATGGTACATGAAGGTCTGGCAGTCATTCGCAGTACTTCCTGGTATCCGAACTGTCGGCGTCAAGGGTGACGAACGGACGTATGCCCATACAATTGCCCTGCGCGTCGTCGAGAGCAGCGATGGCATGACCGCCGACTGGGTACGGCTTCCTGCGGATGTACTCGAGGAGATATCTCACGCGATTACCAGCGAACTGCCTGAGGTCAACCGGGTGGTCTACGATATCACGTCGAAACCCCCCTCCACGATCGAGTGGGAGTAGAGCCGGGGCAGCAATCGCACCACAGCCTGCTTGACCATCATATCGCCTCTTCAGATGTCGGGATACCCGGTTATCCGCTGAATTTCGCGATACAGCGGCTGCAGCGCCGGGTAGATGCGCTTGTAGACGCGCGTGTACAGTTCGTGGTAAATACGGACCGCTTCAGGTCGTGGAAGAAAGGTACTGTCCCAGTGAACCATCTGCTTTGCCGCCTCTTCATGTGTAGCATAGACACCAATCCCGACGAAACCGTTGATGGCAGCGCCCAGACCCGACGTCTCATAGGTCTCGCTTCGCACTACCGGTCGATCAAACAAGTCTGCGGTGATCTGGCAGATGGCGTCGCTCTGCGAACCCCCTCCTGACACCATGACCCGGTTCACCTTCCGCCCGCTCTTGCGCTCGATGCTTTCGACTCCTTCGAGCAGGGCGTAGCCTATACCTTCAATGATTGCTCGATAGATGTGCGATCTTGTGTGCACATCGCCAAACCCGATCATGGATCCCTTGGCCTCGGGCATCTTCAGGCCGGGACCCCAGTACGGTTGAAGCATGAGTCCCTGAGATCCAGGGGGTACGTCCTCAAGATGCTCGTCAAGCA
>NZ_QXIS01000010.1:13847-17412 GCF_003570925.1 Candidatus Cryosericum terrychapinii
GCTGACACTGTACCCATCTGCCCGCCGGCATCCACAAGCTCGGGAAGCTGGTCCCGACGTGCCCTGAACATGTGCCACCGCCAGCTGTTGTCACTGCGGGGCCAGTTACGTGCGGGATAGTCGAACGGGATGTGACCTATCTGTGATGCCACCGAGTCGACGTACCGTCCTGTCAGTCTATAGCAAAGATACCCCGAAAGGAGTAACCACTTGCTCGTTCGGGCCCATACCTCGGGCTCGTTCTCGACCATCCAGTTGTCTTTGCCCTGACGTCGCGTGATCTCTGCAGCAAGTGTCATACCTGTGACTCTGAATTGCAGCCGGTCCACGAGAGGCATCGGGTCGTCGCAACGAGCCATGCGCTGATCCAGCCACGTGATAGCGGGCCGCACGGGGATGCCGTCGGCGTCCACGGCAACGACGGTGTCACGCTGAGTGGTCAGCGCGACAGCTCCAATATGGCTCCACAGTTCAGGCGCGTCTTCCCGCAGTCCCTGCACTGCCAGGCACGTATCGCGCCAGTAGTCTTCGGCCTTGTGTTCAGCATATCCGGGGGCCGCCGACAAGTAGGGCTCGAATTCAACCTTGTGTTTAGCCACCAAGTGTCCCTCATCATCGAACAGCAGACCTCGAACGCTCTGCGTGCCACAATCAATCGCCAAAACGAGACGGTCTCCCATCGCAATCCTCCCCTCCAACCGGGTCCGGCGGACTCGGAGCCACTATGCGAATTATGCGTACCGCGACAAGACCTCGGCCACCGGCGGGATGAAGTCCTTTTTGCGAGAGAGCACTCCATCGAGGATGGCATGTCCATCTTCCATGCGCACGTCAAATGCCTCTTCAAACGCCTCGACAGGCCCGGCGACGATCAGATATGATCTCCTGCTCAGAGGATCCGTGGCCAGAAATGCCACCATGGCGAGCCCCATGCGTGCCCGCACATCCCTCATCGCCTGCTTGAATTCAGACTCCCGTTCCCGGATGCGGTCGAAAGAAAACACGACGGCCTGAGAGACGCCGATGCGTGTGTCGAAGAGCTCAACTTCCTTGAAGTCCCGCATCAGAACCTCTGTCGCAGGAAGGTCCTTGAACATCACAGAACCGTTCTGAAGCAGCTCGAGACCAAATGCTTCCGCGTCGATGCCAATGGTCACCGCGAGTCGCCGCACGGCGCGGACGTCCTTTGGCGTAGTCGTCGAGAGGTTGAGGTTCATCGTGTCTGAGAGAATGCCCGACATCAGGAGCCCGGCCACCGACTTCGGCATGAAGACCCCGTTCTCCGTACACAGTTCAGCAACGATCGTGCAGGTGCTCCCGACCGGCTCGTTGTGAAAGTAGATGGGGCGGAAGGTGGAGATGTCGCCGACACGGTGATGATCGATGATCTCGAGGATATCGGCCTCCTCCACGCCATCGACAGCCTGCAATGTCTCATTGTGGTCCACGAGGACAACCTTTTTTCGCGAAAACCGGATGAGGTCGGAACGGGTCACAATGTTCACCGGATGATGCAGTGCATCAAGAACCACGGCACAACGGGCGGACGAGTCAAGCACCGCCTTCTTTGCTCTCTCCAGCGTATCTGTCATACTTAGCAAGGGGACGGTGCCTTCCATGAATGCAGACACCGGAATCGATGACCAGAGAGCCCGCAACGCCTGTGTCACTGTCATGTCCGTCTCGAGAACAAGGTTCAGGTGGGACGGCCACTGTGCCTCGGTTTGCGCCATAGTGGCGGTGCCAGTGACAATCAGGGTGGAAGCGGTCGAACACGCCGCCAAGACGTCCTGGGAGGGTATCCCGTCAGAGATGATAATGGTGACATCCTCAGATCCCGGCGCAAGACGCCCCACCGAACCGGTGACAACAAGCAATCGCCCCTTCAGCTCCGCGGATTCGCCGGTATGGAGGACGATCCTGGCTGACAGCTGTCGCACAAGGGTATCGAGTTCCACCGCATAAGGAAGGACGTCGGCATGCTCAAGCTGGTCGGCGTACGCGGTGGCAATATCGACGGCATCCACGACACCTCGTACAACCAGTGCATCGTCGACGACCGGGAGCGAATGGATATGGTTCTCCTTCATGAGAATGGCAGCCTTCCCGACGCGGGTGGAGGGGGCGACTGTCACGAGGCGCTTCCGGGGAATGTCCTGAACCTGTGGCATCAGTGATCTCAAGAGCGGCGGCACACGGAACCCGAAGCGCTCCAGGACAAAGCGGGTCTCATCGTTGAGATCTCCTCCACGAACGGCGGTATAGACGCGGGAAGGATCCGTACGATTCTTGTAGAACGCGTAGCCAAGAGCAGAGCAGATGGAATCCGTATCCGGGTTCTTGTGCCCGGTGACAATGACTCTCTGCCGCATGTCAGCTACTCGTTTCGTCCTGGACGACCTGGACTGCTTCAGGCCCCGGAGGTGCCTGCATGTCCCCGGCAAGCTGGGCCGACCGCTCCGAGCGGAGAGCCAGGTTCGTTCTGTGGAGTGTCGTCCACTGGAACTTGTACGGCTCCTCGCCTCGCATGAAATCCAGCTCGTGACAACCTTCGTGAAATGACTGCTCTGCAAGTGATACCAGCACCATGCGCCCAAGCGAATACTCTGCGTACCTGGGTTCATATTGGGTATTCCACATATACACGACTCCCTGCCAGTGGTAGGCGAGCATGAATGCGAGCAGTGCGTTCCCGCTCCTCAGCTCGCCTACGCGCAGCTGGTTTCGCCGGCCCATGAGTGGAAGCACTTCTCGAAGAAACTCCTGGTCCGGATGGTTGAGGAACGGGCTCCGGTGGCCGTCGACTGACCGGCGCTCACCGGACAATGCAACAACCTCGTCCACAAACACGCTATCGACCTCTCTACGATCGACGTATCGCAGCTCCAATCCCTCTATACGCCCATCGCTACGACTGTTCCATCTGTTCAGTTTGTTCCGAACCTCATGCCGGAATCCCTTGCCCATTGTGGCATAGAACGCCTCCCAGCCGCCTTCGATGGGCAGGTACGGGCATTGCACGGTCGTCTGCCACACAGCAGAGACACTGCCCGCCTCGATCGCGCGGTCCAGAAGCGCCTTGTTGGGCGACTGAGCCGGGACCTCCTCGAGATCCAACCCGTCCCAGGACGAACGAAGGTCCAGCAGAGCTGAAACAAGAGCTTCCGTCACATCTGGGCGATCCCGGGGAGTAATAAGACCTGCGTAGTCCGACAGTCCTTGTCCCAGGAAATGCAGGTCCCTGGGTTCCGTGGTCCCATTGCCAACATACAGCGGAGCAAGGCCAACGGGCACGCCGTCTTCGTATGCTGCAATGAGCAGTAGTCGCCTATCCGCACCAAAGTACTTCCACCACGTGAACAGCCATTCGAACGTCGAATGACATGTATTAGCGGCACTCTGCACAACGATCCGGTTCCAGAACGGTTCCAGCAGAGCAAACGCAGAGCTGTCTTCGATGAGCCTCGTTTCCACAGAAGTCCTTCCTCTCAGTCCTGGCATATCATTCTCAGAGCAACAGTCACGCTGCTGCCAGATATGGTGCGGGTTCACAGTTACCATGGTA
>NZ_QXIS01000011.1 GCF_003570925.1 Candidatus Cryosericum terrychapinii
ATGAAAAAAACCATGCTGGCGATTTCCATAGCACTGCTGTGGTAATACAGCATGTTCTGACTATAGGGGGCAAAGCCGCCGGTACTCCAGGCGGACATGAAGATGTACGCGCCGTGAAAGAATGCAAGATATGGCTTGATGCCATTCGCCATGGCGATGAGTCCAAGGACAACAGTGCCCACGCCCAAATAGATGAGGGAAATGCGCCAGATGAGGACCGCGATGTGTCGCACGTTGGGCTCGAGCTTCTCTTCCTTGCCTTCGCCGACCATGATCTTGAACGCACCGCCCGTGGAACCAATCAGGAACGTCAGAGCCAGCACGACGATCCCTTGACCGCCGACGTACGTCAGGAGATGGCGCCACATGTTCAGTCCCTGCGAGATGTGATCCAGGTCCTGCAGGAGAAACATGCCTGTCGTCGTGTACCCGCTCATCGTGTCGAAACATGCATCGAGGAACGACTTAGAGTGTCCGCTCAGCATGTAGGGAACACCGGAGAGCACCATGGCGACCAGCCATGATCCTGCAGCGATGACCATCGCATGGGTAAGCCCCGGGGTGGTCTTTGTACGACAGACAAGCGCCAGGACATATCCGACGAGCAGTGTGAGTGCAACGGAAATGGCAAAATCCAGAGCAGAGGCCCATTCACGAAAAACAAGGCTGGTCACCGTCGGAATGACCATCAGCAGACCGACACCGATGGTGACGAGGCCGGTATAGTATCCTATGATACGAAAGTCTTCTCTCCAGACCCTGCGAATCATAGTCTAGCGCCCCACGAAGAACAGCCAGGAGATGAGAAACGCGACTCCGATGAGGCCACCTGCAAACGCAACCTCGGTGAGCATCCCCAGGAGGCCACGACGGAGAGAAACCACGCGCTTCATGCGAGCCCTTTCGTCCATGACGGTCACCCCTTCCGGAATACCCGTCTGAACTGCTCTTCCGCCTCAGGAGCTACGAGGCCAACGACGATGTCCCCCGCATTCAACACAGTGGCTCCCCGAGGGAAGATCACCTCACCCTCATGCATAATGGACGCCACGACGCATCCGGTGGGCCACGTCAGCTCCCTAATGGTCTTCCCCGTCACAGGAGACTCACTGGTAATCTTCAGTTCAACAAGGGTCGCCTTGCCTTTGCCCAGCGACACGAGCGGGATCATGTCATTGACAATGATGCCTTCTTCGATAACCGTAGCAAGGATGTTTGTCGAGTTGAGGGCAAAGTCTACACCGAACTTCTGGAAGATGTCCTCGTTGCGGGGGTCGTTAATACGAGCCGTCGTCAGCGGAACATTGAACCGCACCTTGGCAAGCTGACACGCTACCAGGTTGTCGGCATCATCCCCCGTCACCGCGGCAAACCGGTCGGTCTTCTCGATACCAGCGTCGATGAGAGCTCCCAAGTCGCAGCAGTCGCCGTTGATGACAAGCGCCTTTCCCCAATCCGACAATGCCTCACAAGCTTCTGCATTATGCTCAATAACAGCAACGTCATGTCCCTTACCAACAAGCAAATGAGCAAGATAGGACCCGACCTTTCCTCCGCCTGCAATAATAATATACATGGTTCTACCTCTCATTCAGATGGAAGATCGCGCTGACCCTTGGAAGGTCCGATACGTGCAGCGCCACCAGCAATTGATCATTGTCGGTGAGAACGTCGGTTCCTTTAGGAAAAGTCGTGGTTCCATCACGCGTGAGCGAGATGACCTTGAAGTCATCCAGAGCCTCGATTTCAGCTATCGTTGTTGCCGGGATCCTAGGGTGGAAGGGGACTTCGACCAGCTCAATGCCTCCACCAGGCAGGATGAAGTGACTTTCCTCGTTACGGATCATGAACTTGCTGTAGATAATGTTGGCAGCTGACGTCGTTGGACAAACCGTCTCGAGACCGAGAGCCCTGTAGGTCTCCCCCTTGACAGGATCGAACACGCGGGCAACCACCATGGGAACCTTGAAAATGGTCTTGGCGACCTGCGCGGCCATGATGTTCATGTTGTCCCCATTAGTCACTGCAGCGAAACCATCTGCATGCTCAATCCCCGCAGACTTGAGCACCTCCATATCGAATTCAACTCCGGTAATTGTAGCTCCATTGAACTCATCGCTGAGCCGACTGAAGTTGTCTGGGTTGTGGTCTACTACGGCCACGTCATGGCCTTCTTCCGAGAGCTTTGTCGCAAGCTGAGCGCCAAGGCGCCCACAACCAACGATAATAATATACATAACAAACATCTCCTTGCGAATCCTTAGAACGGACTCATCACGAAATGTTGATTATAGGCATCTCTCGGTCGACGTCAAGGTGTCCAGACTCCATAGTTGGGGATTTCTTCGCATTACCAGAGGAAACCCATCCGCCGGCTCCTGCATTGTTGCAGGCCCAATGCAACAGTGCTACCATGAGCCACGCACATTTGTCGTCATGAGGGGACATCATGCAGGAACCGGTCGAAAACCAACTCATCGAGACGAGTCCGAGAGGAAGTCGTCCGCGTCCCAGGCGAGCGGCATCCCCGATGGTGTGGGGTCAGTCAGGCGCCGTCATGGCGCTCTACCATAGCGGAGTGTTGGCTGACATCGTGATTATTCTAGGGATCCTCGGTGTTTTCTACGGCATTACTCAGGTCGGTCGCGAGTGGGCGGGAGTTCTGAGGCCCACGGTGGTGATCGACCTCTCGTTCCGTGCGCTGCCGCGGTATACGCTCTTCTCTCTGGTCCGAGGATTGGCTGCCTACTGCATCTCCTTCCTCTTTACTATTGTGTATGGATACTGGGCGGCCAAGGACCGGCTGGCCGAGAGACTGCTTGTCCCCATTCTGGACATCCTGCAGAGCATCCCCGTCCTGGGGTTCATGCCAGGTGTCGTGCTGGCACTGGTATCCGTCTTCCCCAACAGCAACACTGGACTGGAACTTGCTGCAGTATTCATGATCTTCACGGGACAGGCATGGAATATGACCTTCAGTTTCTACAACTCTCTCAAGTCGGTGCCACGGGAGCTCCAGGAGGCCGGTACCATCTACCACTTCAACTGGTGGCAACGTCTCACCCAGATTGAGATGCCCTACAGCGCCATCGGCCTCATCTGGAACAGTATGATGAGCATGGCTGGTGGATGGTTCTTTCTCATGGTCACCGAAGCATTTCAACTGGGCAACAGGGATTTCAGGCTGCCCGGCATCGGGTCCTACATGTCGGTCGCCGTCGAAAAAGGCGATGTACCAGCGATGGCCGCAGCGGTTGTCGCCATGGTACTGATGATCGTTGCCCTGGACCAGTTGCTGTGGCGGCCAATGGTTGTCTGGGCACAGAAATTCCGTATCGAAGACACGAGCCAGGAAGAGTCGATGGATTCATGGTTTCTGGACCTCCTCCATCACTCGCATATCCTCCGCTGGATCGGCGCTGCAAACTCTTCCATCGGCCACGCATTCGGCAGCCTGATTTCGCGGTTTTTCCGGCACCCTCATCGCAACATGCCGGGCAACTCTCCTGTTGTCTCTGCACCCACTGGACATGGAGAGCCGAACCGTCCTTCGTTCTCCGTCGTTTTTGCTCGAGTTCTGTTCTTCCTGCTGGCAGCCGGACTGGTCTTCGCCCTTGCCCAGGTCATCCGTCTTCTCATATCCGTTCGCATCGGTGAATGGTTGCGCTTGCTGAGGAGCGATCTCCTGACCCTCGCACGCGTAACCGCGGCCATTGCCCTGGGGACCCTGTGGGCCTTGCCCGTGGGCTTGCGCATCGGACTCTCGCCAAAACTGTCGAGGATCATGCAGCCAATCGTCCAGGTCGCGGCATCGTTCCCGGCACCGATGCTGTTCCCGGCCGTGATCCTCCTGCTGGCTCTGCTCAGAGTCAATATAGGTTTCGGCAGTGTCGTGCTCATGCTGCTCGGCACACAATGGTACATTCTGTTCAACGTCATTGCCGGTGCACAGGCCATTCCCTCCGACCTCAAAGAGGCGGCTGCCAGCTATCGTATCACGGGCAGGCAACGCTTCTGGTCGCTGTACCTGCCGGCCACATTCCCCTACCTCGTGACAGGCTGGGTGACAGCGACAGGTGGAGCCTGGAACGCCAGCATCGTCGCTGAAATTGTGACGTTCCGTGGCCAGACCCTCAGGGCGCAGGGGATCGGATCTGTCATCAGTGAGGCCGCATTCGGTGCCAAATTCGCCGAACTGGCTGCTGCAATCCTCATCATGTCGCTGACCGTCGTGCTCATCAACCGCTTCGTCTGGCGCAGGCTGTACGCCGTCGCCAGCACGCAGTATAACCTCAGCAAGTAGAGGGGGCCTCATGGAAGACTCTATGCAACAGCCTGTCCTGCTCTCCAGTGAGAACGTCACTCAGCGTTTCCCGATGCCCAACGGAAACATGGTGACCGTTCTGGACAATATCAGCATGGATATCCGGAAGGCAGAAATCATCTGCCTCCTCGGTCCTTCAGGCTGTGGCAAGTCGACGTTTTTGCGCATCCTGGCGGGCCTCATGCGACCCACGAGCGGAAAAGTGTTCGCCCGTGGCAAGGAAACAGCCGGCCTGACGCCGGGCGTCGGCATGGTTTTCCAGATGTTTGCCCTCTTCCCGTGGATGACCGTGAGCGAAAACATCCAGTCCGTCCTCGTCCCTCTGCAACTCCAACGTGAAGAAGTGCAGCACCGTGTCAGCACCGTAATCAAGATGGTCGGTCTCGAGGGCTTCGAAGAGGCGTATCCACGCGAGATCTCGGGCGGCATGAAGCAGCGCGTGGGCATCGCGCGCGGTCTTGCCGTACAACCTGAGCTGCTGTTCATGGACGAGCCATTCAGTGCAGTGGACGCCTTGACCGCGGAGTCGCTCCGCACAGATCTGGTCGACATCTGGGACGAAGCCGAAGGTCAACCCGCATCTATCGTCATGGTCAGTCACGACATCAAGGAAGTCGTCTATATGGCCGATCGTATCGTTGTCTTCTCGGCGAACCCGGGGCGCATCCGTACAATCGTCCAAAACAAGTTGGCACGACCTCGCGACTATCGGACTCCGGATTTCCTGGCGATGGTCGACTACCTCCACGACATCATTACGACGAACGAACTGCCCGACACGCCTCCTGCAGCTGTGACCACTCCCTCGCAACCCGTATTCGAACCACTTCCGCCCGTCTCGTCGAGTGACGTTGTCAGTTTCGTCGAATACCTCGGCTCGCATGGCGGTCAAGGCGACGTCTTCGTTCTGGCGCACGAATTCGGCAAGGAGTTCAGTGACCTCATCAACATCGTCAAAGCTGCCGAGATGCTGGATTTCATCGACACGCCAAAGCAACACACTGTGCTGACGCCCCTCGGGCACCGTTTCTCTGACATGGACACCGAGAACCAGAAAGTCGTCTGGAAACAGCAGATCCTGACACTCAGCATCTTCAAGACCATTCATGCAGACGTTCAGACATCCCGGAATGGCATCATGCTCGACGACGAGGTCCAGGACCGCCTGGCACAGCTGCTGCCCAATGAAAACCCGACGTTCACGTTCGAGACGTTCATCAACTGGGCCCGTTTCGGCAATCTGCTGGCATTCGACGACGACTCGGACGAGGTGTCGCTGCAGTAAGACGAGTCGCTCGCAGTCACAGTCACGACTCCCTCCAGAACCCGAATCTCGTGTTGACAGAACGCGCGCACTCGTATAATGACAAGGTATTGGTGTGCTGGTCGGGGTCTCCAATGTTGCTTGTCGAATAAGGGCTCTCCCCAGAAGCCAGCCCTCGGAGGCACGAAATGAAGTTACTCATCATTCCTGTCGTAGCCGGCCTTACCTGTATTGGGGCCGCACTATATCTATTCCTCAGACTGAGAGCAGCCAAGATCTCCTCGCCGAAAATGAGCGAAATCGGAAGCTACATAGCTATTGGAGTGCGAGCGTACCTTTCCCGCCAACTCCGGGCGATCCTGCTCGTCACTCCTGTTGTGGCAATCGTTCTGGGCTTCACGCTGAACATCTGGATCGCAGTGACATTTGTGCTTGGCGTCTTCACGTCACTGATCACAGCCTACATGGGCATGAGCGCGTCCACCCGTGCTAACGTCAAGACCGCCGCCGACGCGACCCGGTCGGTGAACACGGCATTCCACACGGCTGTCTTTGGCGGATCCATCATGGGTTTCTCGATCACGGGATTCAGCCTTGTCGTGCTGTCGGTGCTCTATCTGTTGTTCAAAGATCCAAACCCACTCGTCGGCTTTGGATTTGGCGCCAGTCTCGCGGCTCTCTTTGCCCAGATCGGCGGAGGTATCTATACCAAGGCAGCCGACATCGGAGCCGATCTCGTCGGCAAGGTCGAGGCGAATATTCCTGAGGACGACCCACGCAACCCGGCTGTTGTTGCCGATCTCGTCGGTGACAACGTAGGTGACTGCGCCGGCAGAGGCGCAGACCTGTTCCAGACGTTCTCCGACGATATCGTCACCGGAATGGTCGTTGCCCTTACGCTGGTCCCCAAATACGGAGGCGCCGTGCTCTTCTTCCCTATGCTCCTCCAGTCGGCCGGCCTGGCCGCTTCGATGCTTGGTGTCCTGTCCATACGACTTTTCGACCGAAGTAAGCCCGAGACCGCCTTCTACTGGGGCATGGCTGTGACCACCGTCTTTGCGGTGCTCGGCTCCTTCCTCGTCAGCCATTTCCTGGTTCACGACATGGCCCTCTTCATCGGCACCTGTCTGGGAGTCGCAACTACTCTCGTGTCTTCGATCATCACCCGGTACTACGCGGGTTCGTCGGGAAAACCGGTCCACGACATTGCCGAAGCATCCAAGCGCGGCGTGGCACTCAACGTCATCACAGGGCTATCGGCTGGCCTGCAGAGTCCACTGGGATCTATCGTGATGATTGTCATTGCTGTCGCTGCGGCATACTTCATCTCGGGCGGCTCGCTGCTGGCAATCGTCGCTGTCAACATCGGTACCGACTTGCTCATCGGCTACATCATGACAGCCGATGCCTTCGGTCCGATCATCGACAATGCCTCAGGTATCGCAGAGATGTCAGGGGCGCACGAGCAGATCGTGCACTCACTGTCACAGCTCGATTCAGTCGGCAACACCATGAAGGCGACGACCAAGGCCTATGCCATGTCATCCGGCACAGTGACTTCATTTGTCCTGTTCTCGACGTACTTCTCCATTGTCGGTCTCAAGACGATGAACGTGATGGAGCCCTACTCCATTGCATTTATCCTCCTCGGCATCTGCCTTCCGTACCTCATCAGTTCACTGACCATCGGCTCGGCAGCCAAGACGGCAATGCTCATGGTCGACGAGGTCCGCCGCCAATTCAGGACCATACCCGGCATCCTGAAGGGCGAGGCCATGCCAGACTATGCGACCTGCATCGACATCTCGACACGCAACGCTCTCAAAGAGATGATCCTTCCGGGTGTCATCAGCATCGCGGTGCCGATTTTTGTGGGACTGGTGTTCGGTCACTGGGCGCTCGGCGCACTCCTCATCGGAGCAGTACTCAGCTCAGCTTTGCTGGGGCCATTCTTCAACAACACAGGCACAGCCTTCGACAACGCAAAGAAACTCATCGAAGACAGTGGACGCAAGGGCTCCTTCGAACATCAGGCGGCAGTTGCTGCGGATACCGTTGGCGATCCACTCAAGGACGTGGCTGGACCTGCTCTGCTCATCTTCATGAAACTCGTCGGCATGGCAGCCCTGCTCATCGCAGGGATCAAACCGCTGTTCTAGCGCGGACATAGAGTCATTATCAGGACGAGGCGGGGGTACAGCACAGCTCTCGCCTCTTGCACGAACCCTCACTCTTCTGGTATAGTATCGTTATGTCGTGATGCCAGAGAGGAGTGACCCATGAATGTAGCCCAGTTTATCTCCGGTTTGTTGCTGATCGTTCTGTCGGCAGGATTCTACTTCGCGTCCAGGTCGCGCAAGGCGCACGCCGGCCAGCTCAGTCAGGCACAGGCGCTGAACCTTCAACAGGCCATGCAGGGCCGGTTCTACGGAAAGTTCCAGGGCTCCATCGTCGCCGACCAGCAGCTCACGACACCCTACTCTGTTCGCCCGGCGGTCGCGTGGAGCGCACACCTGGAGAGGGGAACCGAAGT
>NZ_QXIS01000012.1 GCF_003570925.1 Candidatus Cryosericum terrychapinii
AAGTCGTTCAATGAGGTCGTCAATCGTGAGGCCGGCGTTGCGAGCCTCGATGACCAGCATTTCCACCATGTGTTCCAAACGTTCTGTCTCGACGCCGACCCTGCCTTCCCGTACAAACGTTCCCTTGCCGCTGACGGTCTCAACCATACCCTCGCGCTCCAGGTCCCTATATGCTTTGGCGACTGTGTTCGGATTGACAGCCAGC
Organism: Candidatus Cryosericum terrychapinii; assembly: GCF_003570925.1. GTDB lineage: Bacteria > Caldisericota > Caldisericia > Cryosericales > Cryosericaceae > Cryosericum > Cryosericum terrychapinii. The sequence continues at coordinate 206 of NZ_QXIS01000012.1, forward strand.
TTGACGGCAAGTTCACGTACCGTAGGCAGCTGGTCGCCCGGGTGCAGAGTACCAAGAGCTACACCATTCCTGACCAGCTGAATGATCTGGAGGTACACGGGCACACCATCATACGGGTTCACATAGAATTCCATCATCACCCCTTATTGTACTATTACGATAGTACAATACGCAGGGTTGTCAAGAGTTGGCTGAGAACGGCGGAAAATCAGAACGAGGGGGAAAGTCCGGTCGTATGGGAAGCGAGTGCAGTCACTTGACGGAGAATGCCCCTGGCATTTCGGGTATTCTGTCCTGCCGATTAGCAAGAACATCGCCACCGCGTTACACTCATGTCAGGGAATGTGAGGACGACCCTGTCCGAGCCGCGGTACTACTCTGATTGTCGTTGGGGATTTTGCAGGAGAGCCGCAGTCCGTGTGATCTTCTGAGGAGGTATTCGATGTTTTGTCCAACGTGCGGGAAGGAAATCCCTGATGATTCAGTCCTCTGTCCCGCATGCGGGGCGAAGTTAGCGGGTGACGACAAGAAACGCGGATTCAAGGTCAGAATCATTCTGCCGGTCGTCCTTGTCCTGGTGCTGCTAGCCGCATCTCTTGCCATGTATCAAGTGATCAGGGCACATACTGGTATGACCCAGAAGGTTGCATCGCTTATCCCTTACAGGAAAGGCGATAAATGGGGATTCTGCGATTCAAGTAAAAAAATCGTAATACCAACCGTGTATGATGAAGTATATCCTTTTAGTGATGGGCTTGCGCGAGTTAATGTCAGCGGAAGTTATGGTTTTGTTAATACTGCTGGAAGCGTAGTAGTACAGCCCGTCTACGATCTTGCAGGAGATTTCAGCGAAGACGTTGCCTGGTTTGCAAGCGACGGCAAATACGGTTTCCTAGATAAGAAGGGGAACGTTGTAATAGAACCCGTTTACAGTGTTGCGAACAACTTCGAAGGGGGACTTGCCAATGTTATGCTTGGGAATATCGAGAGTCTCATAGATAAACACGGGAAGACGGTAATTCCATTAGTAATACCGGCTATTGATTGGAACAGAGGAGTCAGTGAGGGTCTTGTACGGGTAGAGACTCTTCCGAAGGACGGTTACATTGACACAAAAGGGACAGTAGTGATTCCCGCTGTTTATGATTTTGCAGAAGAATTTAACGAAAACCTTGCAGTTGTCTGTCTCGATGGAAAGTATGGTTTCATCGACACTAAAGGTACCATGGTAATTAAACCTGCTTACGAAAATGCATGGCAGTTTCAAGAAGGTCTTGCGGCAGTCAAGCTCAATAATCAATGGGGGTTTGTCGATACCAAGGGAAATCTGGTAATACAACCTCTCTATGAGGATGTAAGTCAATATTATTCATTCTACCCGGGCTTTAGCGATGGACTCGTGGCCGTGGAACTAAATGGACAATGGGGCTACATTGATACTAAGGGGAAGATGATCCTATATCCTGTCATCAATCCAGGAAGTTTCAGGGATGGTCTTGCTCCCTTTGGTCCTGGTGGAAAATGGGGTTTTATCGACAAAAAAGGAAACGTGGTGATAAAACCGGTCTATATCTTTGCAAAGAGTTTTAGTGAAGGACTTGCGCAGATTCGTACTGGTGGCAAGAGCGGTTTCATCGACGAAAAGGGGAATATGGTATTACCACCTATCTACGAAGACGCAAACGATTTTCATGAAGGCATTGCAGCGGTCAAAATCAATAAAAAATGGGGCTGGATCGATACCAGGGGGAAGATCGTGATACCGGCAATCTATGACAGCGCATGGGATTTCAACAACGGCGTGGCGCAGGTAGATCTGAATGGCAAGCGGTGTTACATCGACAAGAAAGGGAATCTCTCAACGCAACCTTTCCTTGGCTATTTCTACGATGGTCTTGCAAATTACTACGTTGGATCCAAGTACGGTTTTAGAAACACAAAAGGGAACATAGTGATACCCTTGCTTTATGAAAACGCAAATGACTTTTGCGAAGAGCTTGCAGCGGTCAAACTCAACAATAAATGGGGCTTTATTGACCAAAAAGGAAACATGGTAATACAACCTCTTTATGATGAAGCAGAAGACTTTCACGAAGGTTTTGCAGCAGTTGGACTCAGCGGTAAGTTTGGTTATATCGACAAGAATGGAAACGTTGTGATACCATTAACTTATGAATATGATTATGCGCACTGGTTTCATCTTGAAGAGTATGCACGACCATTTAGCGAAGGCTTCGCGGCAATTCTGGTTAACCATAAATGGGGTTTCATTGGAAAGAATGGGAAAAGGGTAGTAGAACCCGTCTACACTTCGATGAGCGATTTTCGAGATGGTCTTCTTGCTGTCGGCCTCAATGGGAAGTACGGCTTCGTTGACAAGAATGGAAAGGCAGTCATAGACCTGACCTATGACAAGGTGGAGGATTTTGAACACGGTATTGCGCCTGTCTATCGATTGGTTTACTCCGGTCCTCCAGGTGACGACTACGACACTCTGGGTTACATCGACACCAAGGGCACTCAGTACTGGGAAGATTGACAGAACAAGGGGAAGATCCCTGCCTCGCGAATAGTTACTATTGGTGCGCCTGTTATGGTACAACGTAGTCAGATGGAGGAGCCGAGGGAGCAGGGACCTCTTGCTTCCGAGAGGGTTCACTTGTGGTCTTCAGAGTAGCCTTTGTTACAGGGGCCTGGCCACTGTCACAGGTTTCTTGAGGGTCAGGACTGTCAACTCGGGCCGGCACAGGAACCGTATGGGAAGATGGCTCATACCCATCCCGGCGTTGACATAGAAGAACGTATCACCCAGCTTGAACAGCCCGCGCGCGAAACGTGTGCCGTATCGTGAAGGAACACGCACAGCACCGATGAACGGGAGGCGGACCTGGCCTCCGTGGGTGTGGCCGGCAAGAACCAACCGTGCAGCAGGGCGCTGTGCCAGCTCCTCGAACGCCTCGGGAGCATGCGTCAGCACCAGCGCGAATGCGGTGTCGGGGACTCCCCTGAAGCTGGCATCAAGATCGGCATGCCCAAAGTAGGGGTCGTCCGTGCCGACCAGCCACATGCGGTCACCATGCCGATGCAGTACAACGTTCTGATTTGCGAGGACCCGAGTACCGGTCTCCGCCTGGATGCGCTTGTGCCACGCCGCAATGCTCCGTTTTGTCGGAAAAGCCCGATGGTCCCAATTCCCAGGTACGACAACCACCGGTCCTCCGGCGGCGGCCCAAACCTTGCTCAGGAATGCGAGACAGGCCGATGTCTCCTCCGGGCGATCGACCAAGTCGCCCGTGATGACGACAAGCGATGGATGCTCTCTCCTGATGACGTCGATTGCCGTGCGGTAAGCCCGCGAAATATGGTGGAGGTGCAGGTCCGACAGCTGCACGATCTTCATGCCGTCGAAACCGGACGGCAACCATGGAGACGCGACCGTCAACCGAGTGACAACCAACTGAAACGGCTCGAGCAGAAATCCCTCCGTGAAGGCTGCGCCCGCGAGTGCACCGCATACGATACCCGTTGCCCTTCTTGTCGCTACTCTGTTCACGTGTTCTCTCTCCAGTGGCCGAGGTTGAAACGCAATACTGCGAGTATAGCGGTACAACAAAGAAGGGGCAACCGTGCAGAGCGAAAACCATGATGGCGGCGCTAATGCGCCGCCATCATGGTACAGGGAGGAGGATGACAATATCACCTCCTGCGTCGTTCGTCGCGCACTACAGCACGCCGAGCTTCTTCGCCTCCAATGACAGACTCTCTCTGAACTTCGGATGCGCTATCGCGATGAGGGCAAGCGCGCGCTCCCGCACACTTTTCCCCTTCAGATGTGCTACACCGAATTCTGTGACGATGTAGTCGGTATCCTGACGGGGTACCGAGACGAAACTACCCGGACTCAGCATCGGTACGATGGTCGAAATCTCATCATTCTTCACAGATGACCGCATCGCGATGATTCCTTTTCCTCCCCGCGACAATGTGGCGCCCCGGTGCATATCGAGCTGCCCACCAGTACCTGTATAGTGCCGGTACCCGATGGACTCGCTGCACACCTGTCCCGTCAGATCCACCTGAAGCGACGTATTGATGCTTACCATGTGGTCGTTTTGGGCGACGACGTATGGGTCATTCACGTACGAGCCTCTCAGGAGTTCGACGCCGACATTCTCGTCGATGAACTCGTAGAGGGCCTCACCACCCATGGCGAAGGTACCGACAATCTTGCCCTTGTGAAGCGTCTTCTGGGTATTGTCGATGACTCCAGCCTTGACCAGGTCGACGATGCCGTCAGTGATCATCTCGGTGTGGATCCCCAGGTGCTTCTTCCCCGACAGGAACTTCATGATGGCGTTTGGGATGCCCCCGATACCGATCTGCAGTGTAGCCCCATCGTCAATAAGTTGTGCGATGTTCTCGCCAATGCGCTGCTCGACGTCCGTTGCCTGAACGGCAGGGACTGTCAGGAGCGGAGCGTTGTTCTGCACCAGCAAGTCGACGTCGTCAACGTGCACCTGCGTATCTCCAAACGTCCTCGGTAAGTTCTCGTTGATTTCCAGTACCACAAGGTCAGCATTTTCGATCATGTCCTTTTCGTAGACGAGACACAGAGACAAGGACATGAACCCGTGGCTGTCGGGCGGCGTTGCCGTCCCGACAAACACATTGATTGGTTCCGCCTGGATCTTCTCCCGTCCAGCATTGTGCAAGTTGTTGGGGATGAACGAAACCAGTCCCTTCTTGTAGAGCTCACGTTCAGAGTTGCCGAAGTACCAGCTCTCCATCCTGAATGGAGCATCGGTATCGGCTCCAACGTCAGCCAGAAATGGGTAGTCCCTGAGCAGAAGGCAGGATATGACCTTCACGTTGTGGACACGCTCCCGGATACCATGCAGCGACGACAGGAACCCCTGTGGCTGGGCCGCCGCCATTCCCACGACAACCGTGTCATTGGACATTATCCTGCCAAGCACCTCGTCCATCGAGACGAGCTTCTTCATCCAGGATTCCTGCTGCATCGTTCCCTCCCTTGAGATCAATCTGCTCCGTGTTTCAGTCAACGTGCTGCCCGCCGGCCAAGTTCATGTCCCTAGGACGATGCCCCCGTCCACAGCCAGCGTTGCGCCGTGAATGAACGCAGCCTGGTCGGACGCCAGCCACACGTATGAATTTGCGACATCCTCAGGAGCCCCGATGCGTCCTACGGGCGTGTGGGCGACCATTCCTTCCAGGACCTTCTCCGGCATTGCTGCAACCATATCCGTCATGATGAACCCAGGGGCAACGGCGTTCACGCGTATCCCGTACTTGCCCAGCTCGCGTGCCCACGTCTTCGTCATTGCGATCAGGCCAGCCTTGGTCGCCGCGTAGTTCGTCTGTCCAAAATTGCCAAAAGCTGCGACCACCGAGCTGGCGCTCAGGATGACGCCATGCCCCTGTTTGATCATGTAAGGAGCAACAGCCCTCGTTGCAACGAACACGCCTCTCAGGTTGACGCCGATGACAGCATCGAAGTTGGCATCCGACATCGTCCCGGTAACGACCCCTTCCTTGAACTTGACCAGCTGACCATCGCGGGTGATGCCGGCGTTGTTGACGAGTACATCAATATGGCCCCATGTCTCGACAACCTCAGCAACTGCTTTCTCCACGGCCTCTGCGTCGACAACGTTGACGGCCTGGAACATCACAGGAGTGTCCAACTGCTTCAGGTCAGCCAGCGTCGCCGCCCCTGCCTCGGCATTCATATCCCAGATGCTGACGCGCGCTCCCTCCTCGGCGAATCGTTTCGCCGTCGCCCGGCCGATGCCGGCAGCTCCGCCCGTGACGATGACAACCTTGTCCTGCAGTCCATATCCCTTTGTCATGGCTTCCTCCCTCTCTACTTGACGCGTTTCAGTACTGATGCAAAGTTGCTGACGTTCGAGCCGCCGACGTTCATGACGACCCCTACCTCCGGATTCTTCGCGCCGAGGCCAAGTGGACGGCCCTCAAGCTGGCGCGCGACGTAGACGTGCATCGACACGCCGGTGGCTCCTACGGGGTGTCCCTTGCCGATAAGACCTCCACTGAGGTTGATTGGGCAGCCACCGTCCGGCTGTACGACGTCGCCACGCTCGATCAGCCGGCCCCCGTCGCCTTCTGCACACAACCCCATTGCCTCATAACTCAACAGCTCATTGATTGTGAAGCAGTCGTGGACTTCTGCGCAGTCAACGTCTGATACGGTGATGCCGGCTTTGCGGTAGGCTGACTCGACAGCCATCCTGCCGGCAACGTTGTGCCACAACTCGCGTTTGCTGGACTGCATGTGATCGGTGACAAGCACCTGTGAACTGATCTCCACGACATTCTGCTTAAGAGCCTTGACGTCTTCGACAGGTCCCAGCACCATGGCAGCCGCTCCATCGCTGACCAGAGAGCAATCCGTCAACTTGAGCGGGTCGGCAACGAGAGGGTTCTTTTCAGATACGTGCAGTGCAAACTCCAGACTGCTCGGCTTCGTGTACATATGCGCAAGCTCGTTGTGTGTCGCGTTGTCGCGGTTCTTGGCATGCACCATGCCCTGCCACAGGTCCATCTGGTCGTCACTGTATCCGTAGTGCTCGCGGTATGCCTTCGACCACATACCGAACAGGCCCGGGAACGTCATGCCCTTGCTCCCCTCTTCTGGCCAGTACGATGCCATGGCAAGCGCATGAGTAACGCCGTCCCGGTCAAGCGATGTCATCTTCTCAACCCCGATGACCAGTACAAAACGAGCCTCCCCCGCGCCGATGGCCAGACGCGCTGCACGCACAGCGGCAGAGCCGGAAGCACATGCCGCCTCCTCTTTGACACATGGCTTGTAGAGCAATGCCGGGTCGATTTCGACCGCCCATGGGGCCAGGTGTTCCTGGTTGTTGAACGACCCTGAGCTGAAGTTGCCGACCCACACCCCGTCGATGTCTCTGGGATCGATTTGTGCATCTGCAATTGCTCCACGCCCCGCATCGGTAATGAGGTCATACACACTCTTGGTTTCCAGCTTACCACACTTGGAACAATAACTGCCTAGAATTCCGACACTCATGGTGTCCCCCTTTGTTCCGGATTGTATTTCGCCGTGCGCCTGCTGCGTTACAGTTTCAGACGAGTCTGTACGCGCGTGACCAACTCCGACAGACCCTTGGGCAAGAACACGACTGAACCGATGATGCTGAGACCGAAGATGACAGTGGCGAGGTACGTCAGCTTGGCCCCGATGATCAGAGGAAGCATGACCCAGAACAATGCCCCCAGAATGGGACCGATGATCGTGCCCAAACCGCCGATGATACTCATAGAAAGCAACCCGATGGAGAATGTCAGCCCAAAATTCGTCGGATGCAGGTACGAGATCGTGAACGCATACAGTGCTCCTGACAGACCAGCGATACATGCCGCAAAAATAAAAGTGATCAACTTGTAAGCCGCGACGTTGATGCCCATTGCCGCAGCCGTCATCTCCGAGTCGCGCACAGCACGCACCGCCCGTCCGCTGCGACTGTTGAGGAAATTGCGGACAGCAAGGAACACGAGCGTAAGAACAACGACAAAGAAGTAGTACCTGGATGCGTCAGAGGCAAGCGTCCATGGTCCAAGCCGGAGCGATGGGATGTTGGACAGTCCATAATCTCCACCCGTAATGGCGAGCCTCTTGATGACATCGGCAACGGAACTCCCCAGCGCCATCGTCGCCACCGCCAGGTAGAACCCGGACAGTCGCAGCGATGGGAAGCCGATGACAAGTCCAAACAAGCCCGCACCGGCTACGCCGGCGACGACGGCCAGGAACATGTTCACGTGGTAGGACATGACCAGCACGGCCGCTGTATAGCCACCGATAGCCATAAATGCGGCATGCCCCAGCGAGACAAGACCCCCAAACCCCATAAGCAGATTAAGTCCCTGTGTTGCCAAGGCATACAACATGGCGATGTTCAGGTAACCGATAACCGATGGCTTCGTCCGGAAGACCAACGGCACCATGAGTACAAGCACAATGAGCGCCGCGTTAGCTGTCAGTCGTCTGCGCCTTGAAGGAACCATCAGAACCTCCTCTGCTGGCGTTTGCCAAACAGTCCCTGTGGCATGACCAGCAGGACGATGACCACAACGATGAGCATGAAGCTGTCCTTGATGGCCGGGAACTGGTAAGCGACAAGGTTCTCCACGACGCCGATGATAAGCCCTCCGACAGCAGCGCCGAACACGGAGTCCATACCGCCGAGGACGATGGCTGAGAAGGCCTTTACCTGGATGAGGCCCATGAACGAGGGTTCCAGCGAGAATCTTGGGACAATCAGCAGGGCCGCCAGCCCTGCGAGTGCACTTCCAATCGCCCACACCAGCATGTAGATCGACGGTGTGGGGATTCCCAGCACACGAGCTGCATATTCATCCTGTGAGATGCTGCGTGCTGCGGCACCCTGTTTGGTCCGATACAGGAACAGGTAGAGGACACCGAATACGATGATGGTCGCCAGCAGCACGACAATGTCCTGCCTGCTCAGGACCACCGGTCCCAGCTTGATAGAATCACCGGCTACAAGTGGTGGGAAGAGGCGCGGCTCAGTGTTGAACAGAAACGCGGCAAGACCCTGGAAGACCAGCGACAGGCCGAGCGTCAGCATAATAAGCGAGAGGTGGGACCGCGAGCGAACAGATCGCATCATGAAGCGTTCAACGATCAACCCAATGAGAGCTCCTGCGACGACGGTCAGAACGAGAACGAGGGAATAGGGTACCTTAGCCGTCGTTATCATGAAAAACGCCAGGTATGTGACGAACATGCCAGTGTCTCCCTGCGCGAAGTTCATTACGTTAGTCGTCTGCAGAATGACGACTATGCCCATACCCACGAGAGCATAAACTGCACCAGTTGCCAACCCACGGAGGGCGAGGTTCGCCAAGATGTTCATTGAATCCCTCCAAGATAGAGCTGCTTGACCATATCATTCGACGCAAGGTCGTGAGCCGTGCCTTCAAGCGCAATGCGCCCTGTTACGAGGATGTAGGCCCGGTCGGCCACTTCAAGAGAACGCTTGGCGTTCTGCTCGACCAGGAGAACAGAGACCCCTGACTCCCTGAGATGCACCAGCGTTTCAAACACGGTCCCGATAATCTTCGGCGCGAGGCCCAATGACGGCTCGTCCAACAGCATCAGGCGCGGATTCGGCATGAGCCCGCGAGCCAGCGCCAGCATCTGTTGCTCACCGCCTGAAAGCGTGCCACCTGCCTGCCTGCGGCGTTCGGCAAGGATACTGAACATGGTATACATGGCCTCGAGCCTGCTCTTCTGCTGGCTGCGCGGCATAGTGTATGCTGCCAGCAGCAGGTTCTCCTCTACCGTCAGGTCGGGGAAGATGTGTCGCCCCTCTGGAACATGGGAGATGCCGCATCGGACGACCTCGGCGGGCGACAGTCCATTGAGGAGCTTATCGTCAAACGTCACCGAACCCTTGCGTACCCGGATGAGTCCCGTGATGGTTCGCAGCAGGGTCGTCTTGCCGGCCCCGTTGGCACCGAGCACGGCGACAATTTCTCCCTTCTCGAGACTGATCGTGACATGATTCAGGACATCGATGGGTCCATACCCCGAAACTACTTGATCAACTCGCAGCATGGATTTCCTCCCCAAGGTACGCCTCGATCACACGCTTGTCCGCCGAGATCTGGGCGGGCGTTCCTTCGGCGATCTTCTCACCAAAGTCCATCACGGTGACTGAGTCCGAAATGTCCATCACCAGTTCCATATCGTGTTCAACAAGAAGGATGGTCGTTCCAGCGTCGCGCATTCTCTGAATAACACCTTTGAGCGTACCTTTCTCAGACGTCGGGATGCCCGCAGCAGGCTCGTCAAGCAAGATTAGCTTGGGGTTGCTGATGAAGGCACGCGCCAATTCCACTGTCTTGAGCGTACCATATGGCAGGACGGCAGCATACGTCGGAGAGAGCGAACTTAATCCAAAGAAGTCGAGGGTCTCGGCGAGCCGCTGTCGCGGTTCCCCAGACAGTCCAAGCAGCTCCGCCACAAACCGACTCTGCGTCTTGCTGTGCGCTCCGACGAGGATGTTCTCCCGCACCGTCATGCTGGGGAAGATGCTGAGGTTCTGGAACGTACGGGTCACCCCGATCTCTGCAAGGCGATAGCGTGGCAAACCACGCAACTCCCTTCCAGCGAACTGGATGCCTCCCGTATAGGGCACGACCTGGAAGATAGCGTTGAACACGGTCGTCTTGCCCGCTCCATTGGGACCAATGAGCGCATGAATCTCGCCTTCCTCCACTGTCAGGTTAAGTCCCTTGACAGCGACGACTCCTCCAAACCGAACAGTCAGGTTTTCGATTGCCAGCATGATATCCTCGCTTTGTGTCCGGGGGCCGAAGCCCCCGGACAGGATGCCACCACTTGGGTGGCCTGTTGCAGCAGTACTACGGCTTCAGGACGCTGATCCAGTCGCTGACTTTGACCAGTGCTCCCTTCTGAATTTGCATGAAGAACAGGGAGTACTTACCCGAATGTGCCGTCGGACTATAGCTGATATCTTTGGCGAGGACCCCTGACCAGCCGTCAAAGGTCTCTAGCGCCCACACCAGGGCTTCGCGTGTCGGATATGGTCCTGCCCTGCGCACAGCCTCCGTGAAGACTTCAGCGGCGACCCAGCCGGCACACGCGTACGCATACAAGGCTTGGTTGCCGTTCGGGTAGTACTTGTTCCATATCGAGAAGAACTTCACGACGTCCGGGTTCTTGGCATCCGAGAAGTCTACCCAGCCGGGTACGTAAACGCCCTCTGCGGCATCTGCTCCGGCAGTTGCAGCGATGCTAGCGGCGACATAGGAAAGGAGGATCTTCTGGGTAAGCCCAAGTGATTTCGCAGTCTTGACGGCGAGGCCGGCGGTTGCGACGGAGCTCGAATAGAAGATGAGAGCATCTGCGTTGCTAGCCTTGATCTTGAGCAGGTACGCAGTGAAATCGGTCTCGGTCACAGGGAAGGGCGATTCAAGAACAATGGTACCGCCGAACTTGGCGGCGCCCTGCTTGGTTCCCGACAACCACTCGTTGCCCGCCTGATCGTTGCTGTAGAGAACCGCGATGTTCTTAAGACCGAGCGTGGTGCTGGCATATTTCGCAAGGACCTGGCCCTCGTTGATGTAGTTGGGCTGAACTGCAAACACGTATTGCTTGGCCGGAATCGACAGTGAGGACAGGCCGGATGCCTGGTAGATGAACGGCACCTTCTGCTCGTTCAGATAATCCACGACGGCAGCGCAGTCAGGACTACCAACACCTCCAACCACGGCAAACACTTTGTCCTCCGTGACAAACTTCTTGACAACGGTCACGGTGTTGGCCGGGTTGAACTGATCGTCCACGACCTCAAGGCTGATCTTGCGCCCATTGACGCCGCCAGCGTCATTGACCATGTCGAAATAAGACTGCATGCCTTGCGAGAACGGAACGCCAACCACGGCGTACGGTCCCGTCTGCACAGAGAACGAACCAATAAGAATCCGGTTCCCTGTGATCCCGGGGACCACGCCTGTCGTCGCGGACTTGATGGAAATGGTCTTCGCCTGGGAATCATAGTAGACGGACAAACCAAAGGCCTCGCTGATGAGACGCACAGGCACCATGGTACGGCCCGCCTTGATGTAGGGAGCTGCTTCGAGCGACTTGGTGTCGGATCCAATAATAGCTTTCTTCGAACCGATCGTCAGGTTGACTTCGACGTCGCCAAGTTTGATCGTTACTGTGCGCGAAGCTGGAATCCATTCCACTGTGGCACCGTAGGTCTCCGCGATGAGACGAACAGGGACGAACGTACGTCCATTGATGATCTCGGGTGCAACATCCGAAGTGAGAGGAAGCCCGTTGAGAGCATATTGCTTGAACCCAACCTGCAGCACCATGAAGAAATCCTTGGTTTCGGCGCTGGCCGGCCGCACGCCCGCAAATAACCCGACGACGAGGGCAATCGTAAGTGCTAGTGATAATACCTTCTTCATTGTCATGCCTCCTGTTCCGTAAGAATGAGACGCCACACATTCAGTCGTTCTGTCTACCGGACGCGGCCACTCTATGGGCCGTGTTCGCTCGCCCGCGTCTGCCAGTCAGTTTCACCCCCTTGCGTTGATCGTTGTCAGCTTTCGAAGCCGCCCGACGGACCGCTCCTTCAAGTCCGTGCAGAACAAGTCGTACAGAACTTGTGAGCGCAGCAGGTGACACCTCGGCATCGAGATGGTCACTCCACAGAACCCACCGCAAACCCAACCAGTGACCCACGCCCATAAGAGCAAGCGCGGTGATCTCAGGATTGCCCGGCCGAATCTCGCCCGCCACCATGGCTCGCTCCAGCACAATCGTGTATGGTTCGGACAGCCGCGTGTAATACCATCTGCCGAGGTCTTTGTCGACAAACTCCGCCTCGCGGACGACACGATATGAGTCCCTATGCTCCCGAATGTAGTTGCAGAAGGACTCAAGTGCCGCCACCTCGATGATGCGCCTGTCACTGAGGCCCCGCACCGCCTGGGCCGTGTGGCGCCGAAGGCCCTCGTTGACTTCGACGACCAGTCGTGACAGCAGCTCCAGCTTGGACTCAAAGTACAGGTAAGTCGTCCCGGGCGCAACCCCCGCAGCCCGGGCAATGCTGTAGATATCGGCATTCCAGTAGCCCTGATCACCAAAGATGTGCTCCGCAGCTGTCAACAGGTTCTTCTGGGTACGCTCGCCTTTCGACAGGCGCACTTCGGGTTCCCGCCGAGGGGAAACTTCGGGAAGCCGCACGAGACCTTCCGGGGCGTCGCCACGCGCGTCTATGCCATACAGTGCGAAATCCACCAACTGCGTGCAGAACCCGTCGACCGTGAACAGGCTTTCCCACAGCGTCTTTTTGACTGCCACCAGATATACCGATGCGAGAAGGTAATAGCCTACGTCGTCGAGATCGAACTCCGCAGGCACCAGCCCACGTAGCTGGTCATGCACGATAGCCACAACCCGGGAGTAGAAATCACGGACAAAGGCATATCCGTTGAACTCGGTCTCCGTGAAAACTCTGTACAGGCGGGTATCGCGCCCGACTACCTCCAGAATCGTCGAGTAGAACGCCCGAAGCTTCGCTTCCAAGCCCTCTGCTCGTTCCATCCCAACCGACAACGCCCCGGTGAAATCCTCCGAGAACGTCTCGAGGACTGCGAACAGTACTCCTTCCTTGGACTTGAAGTGACGGTAGAAAGCTGAGTTCGAGATGCCGACGTCGCGAGCTATCATCGCCACAGAGGTCTGCGAGTAGCCGTGGATAAAGAATAGCTTCAGCGCCGACTCGACGATCCGCTCGGACGTCGAGAGTGTCGTCGACGCCGAGGGTTTTGGCGACTTCACGGCTGTGATCTGTGTGCGATGCTCAACCATCACTCTCTATAGCTCCTTCTCGAGGGTCGCACCGAACTGCTCCGGTCCCACGAGCATCGGAACGTGCACCTGCCCTCCCATAATAACGAGCTTGCCATGCACAGCCGTGACGGTTGGACGGATCCAGTCGACTGGTACAACGCTGTCCCGGTCACCATGGAGGAACGTGATCGGCATGGAAAGAGTACCAAGCTGCGTAGACATCCGTACACCTGCCAGTGAATCGGCCATTTCCGTATAGCCCTGAGGAACACACCGGACTGCATCGGCAACGAGTTCGTCCACGATGTCATCTGCAAGGCCGAACGGCTCATTGTTCTTGCGCGTCATCGCCTCGATGAGGGGGGGATTCAGCGTCAGCATCAGAAACGAGGCCCGCATCTGATCCGTCATGGGATAACCATCCGCAGGTCCGCAGCCAATCAGCACCATCTTGGAGAACTGTGCTCCCTTGAGCGCAGCCATCAGACCGATGACGGCACCCATGGAGTGGCCGACATAGATGGCTGGCTCAAGCTTCCAGTACCGCTGCCAGGCAATCAGCGCATCGGCGCAGTGTTCCACGGTCGTGGGCGGGACATTATCCGACTTGCCGAATCCCGGGAAGTCGATAAACACATTCTTCCGATCAAGCGGAAGAAAAGGCATCATGAGCCGCCATGAGTTGGTGGAAGCCAGATTCCCGTGTCCAAAGATGACCGTCTTGCTGCCGTCTCCCAACCGCTCGGAGAAGATCCGTCTTCCCTCAAATGGTGCATACGCCATCTCGAACCTCCCCTACAGCCAGCGCATGGCATAGCACGCCATGGCATATCCTCCGCCAGAGGCGGTCATGACAACAACGTCGCCGCTATGGATGAGGTCCTGCTCGAGTGCGTCGTGCAGAGCCATCGGGACGCAGGCTGAGCCCGTGTAGCCGAACTTCTCCATAACGGTGTGCGTCTTGGTCATCGGCAGACCCAGCGTGTTCATGACCCCTTCAATGGTGTTCCTGCGAACCTGCGTGAACAGCAACATGTCAGCGTCCTGCGGTGTCAGGCTGGCCTGTGCCAGTGTCTCCCGCACCAAGCGGGGCCAATGGACCGAGTTGACATCCGGGAACCTCTTGTTCTGATTGTACCGCACTTTGTGTTCCTGGTTCGCCACTGACTCGGCCGTCGGCAGTCTAGCTGACCCTAGATTAACGCTCAGGTAGTCCCAGTAGTACCCGTCAGCGTAGAGCATTGACCCGAGATACCCGCCCGTCTCGGACTCATCTTCGACGAGCACAGCAGCGCCAGCACCGTCAGAGAACGTTGGGGCCGTGACCTTGTCTTGCCAGTTGAGGAACCGCGTCATGGCGTAGGTGCCGATGACAAGTGCCTTGTGGAAGTGCTGGTCCGCCATGATGTACTTGGTGGCCGTGTTGAGCGCAGTGACCCAACCGGCACATGCGACGTTCGTGTCGAACAAACCTGCGTTCTTCGCCAGCAGACGGTGCTGTACGATCGATGCAGTACACGGGGAGATGTAGTCAGGCGTATCGGTGCTGACAATGATGAGGTCCAGCTCTGAGGGCTTGACGCCGGCATTCTTCAGTGCCTGCATCCCTGCATAGACGGCGAGATCCGATGCTTCCTCATCGTCTGCCATGATCTTCTTGACCTTGATGCCGCCGGTCAAAATCTGTTGCGTCAGGTCCAGTTTCAGCATTGCACCGACCTCCTCGGTCGGCATGGAACGTGTCGGCGTGTAGATGCCCGTACCGGCGATACGTACTGTCCTCATGTAACCGCTCCCTGTCCTGATCGACTACAGACGGAGCGCGACTGCGCCCATCGCCTGCCCTGCGCCCGATGCCACCAGCACGACCAAGTCTCCGGGCTTCACCTTGCCCTGCTTGCGAGCATCATACAATGCCATTGGAATGCAGGCTGAACCGGTGTAACCATACCTGTCCATGATCCAGTGCGACTTTGACTCTGGGATGCCCAGAATCTCCAGCACTTTCTTGATGACTGCAAGGTTGATCTGAGTGAACAGGATCAGATCGATAGCATCCAGAGGCTCACCGACCTTCTCCATAAGGCTCTTCACCAATCCCGGCCACGCAACCAGGTTGGGATTCTCGTCGTATTTCTTGAGGATGCGCAGCTTGTGCAGTCCCTTGGCCAGTGTATCGTCGTTGATGGGATACTTGGTTCCCCCGCCAAACACACCCAGATAGTCATGATAGGTGCCGTCGGCGATGAACTTCGACGCCATGAGACTCTCGCCTGTGTTCTCGATGATAAAGGCTGCCGCACCATCGGCAAAGAGAGACGCGGTGTACTTGTCATCCTTGTCCACATACTTCGTCATTCCATATTCGCCAATCAGCAGCGCATACTTGAAGTCCGAGTGAGACCTGAACCATGAGTCCACTGTCACGAGAGCAGTAACAAACGACGCACAGGAAGCCGACAGATCGAAGATCATGGCATTGATAGCACCAAGCTTGCCTTGGACGACAAGCGACGTCGGTGGTGAGATGTACTCGTGGGTGTCGGATGCGACGACGACCATCGAAAGGTCCTTTGCCGTAATCCCGGCTTCTGCCATCGCCTCCTGGGCGGCGGGAAGACAGAGGTCAACCACGGACTCGTCGTCAGCAAGCCAATGACGCTCCTTCTGTCCAACTATTCCCTCGAGGAATCCACTCAGATCTTCTTTGAAGTACTCGCTGAAGTACTCGTTCGTCAGAACTTTGTCCGGAACCTTCAGTCCCATTCCCACAATGTGCGACATTCCCGCCTCCATTTCAACAAAATGCCGAGCACAAAAACTGAATCACCTCTCACTGAATGCAGTATTCATGAACCCAATTCTTTGTCAATACCCCCTCCAGTTCCACCGACCACAAGCGCTGTCCCATGCGGCATTGCCATTCTTTCGACCGTGCATGCGCAGCCCCTTCAGAACCTGCGACTACCGGACTTCCCCGGCAACGAAAAAGGCGCCGGCTTTCCCGGCGCCTTGTGTCACGTACTGTGGTTAATCTGTTATATCTCTTCCAGCAGGCTCTGGAAAGTGTCGAGGTGTCCTTCCTCGTCCCCCAGGATCTCGGTGAAGAGATGTGCCGTCGTGAGGTCTCCCTCCTTGGTGGCCAAGGCGATGATCTCCTTGTACATCTTGACCGTTTTCTCCTCGGCCTTCATATCCGCGGTCAGCATCTCTTTGAGTGACGATCCCACAGTGATGGGTGCAGGGTTCGTCGTCGGAGTCCCTCCGAGGTAGAAGAGCCGTTCGGCAATTGCCTCGGCGTGTTTCATCTCCTCGATACCTACCTTCTCGAACTCATCTTTGACCGCGAAGTGTTTCACACCCTTCCACTGCACGTGCTGCCACATATACTGGAGCGAGACCTGCAGTTCGCCGGCAATCGCGTCGTTCAGCATACCGAGCAACTTCTTGGATGCCATCGTTGTTCCTTTCGGCAGCTCGCCGGATGCTTTCCAGGCACCTCGGTGCCGCCTGCCAGTAGACCGCCTCTTAGCCGGCAGTCCACTCCTGAGTCTGAATGTGACCAATGTCTCTGCCTACTATATACGCTATCAAACTATACCACATAACGCTGGAAGATGTCAACCCGAGTGGGCATACAAAAAGGGCAGAGCGCTGCCGCTCCGCCCTGAGTCGTGTACCGTAGTGAGCTCCTAGTCGATAGAAAGGATGATGCCGTCCTGGACGAGGACCGAAGTCGAGCCGATCTTCTGGAACAGATTGTCCCCGACCTTGACTTCGACAGTCCCTTCAAGGGCACCCTGAATGTAAACAGAGCCGAGTTCCAGTTTGGATACCTCGGCCTTCTTGGCCTCGAGATCCATGACCATCTGCTCCTGCTTTGCCTTCTCGTCCTGCAATTGCGCCTTGACAAGATCATCGTACTGACCACCAACGCCGCCTCGAAGGATAACCTGCGACAGTGAGGACTTCAGTCTTTCAAGGTTCTGTTTCGCCCCAGTATGCGCTCCGTCCAGCTCCTTGAGATAGCTGTCTTTGAACTGCTGGGTCACGACCGTCTTTATGAGAACGTTCTGTTTCATCCAAACGCTGGTTGCCATCGATTCTACTGCTCCTCTTCCAGGCCAGTCTCGGCCTGTTCGTCGTTCATGCTGTCGATTTGGACTGTGGCGCTCTTGCCAGTCTTGGCAGAAGCCGCTCTGATGATGGTGCGAATTGCCTGGGCGGTATGGCCCATTTTTCCGATGACTTTGCCGGTGTCCTTCTGGCCGACCTTGATCTCATAGGTCACGGACTGTTCTCCGGCAATCTCAGTAACAACCACTTCTTCAGGGCTATCCACGAGAGCCTTGACGATGGTCTCGACCAACTGTTTCATCGGGTATCTCCTGATGCGCGCAGAGCCGGCTTACTTTGCGACCTGGCTCGCGACGAATCTCTGCCAGATACCGTTGTGCTTGAGGAGGTTGCGCACGGAATCGGTTGGCTGCGCGCCAAGTCCGAGCCAGTAAGCGACACGCTCTTCGCTGACCTCGATCTTCGGTTCCTTGGGATTGGGATCATAGTAGCCGAGCGTTTCGATGACCGCGCCATTGGTCGGTTTCTTACGGTCGAGCACGACAAAACGATAGTGAGCCTGATGCTTGGTTCCAGTCCTTGCGAGCTTGATGCTTACCATGTTTCCTCCTGTTGCGTACCTGCGAGTATCAAAATCCGGGCAAGCCAAAGCCCCCGGCATGCCTGTTGTTAGCCATCTTCGCCATGCGGCTGAACAACTCGAACTGCTTGAGCATTCTGTTGATTTCACTGACATCCATGCCTGCACCACGAGCGACACGACGCTTACGGGACGCGTTCAGGATGGCAGGACTGCGTCTTTCGGTGTCGGTCATAGAGTCAATGATGGCCGTGAATCTCTTTGCAACGCCCTCGTCGGCAACAGTCCCCTTCGGGACCATATTGGCAGGGAGACTCTCAAGCATCTTATTTATACCACCAACTTGACCTATTTCAAGCAGCTGATCGCGGAGGTCGTAAAGGTCAAACTTCCCCGTTTGGACTCTCTTGGCGACGCCTGCTGCCTTCGCCATGGACTCGGCATTATCGTACCGCTTTAGCAGTCCCTCGATATCACCATAACCGACGATACGCGCCGCATGTCTCTCCGGCACAAAATAGTCGAGGTCCTGTAAATGCTCTCCGACTCCGACATACCTGATAGGTTTGCCAATGGACTCTTTAAAAGACAACACGGCACCGCCCTGTGCGGGTGAATCGAACTTCGTGAAGATCGCCCCAGTAAGCGGCGCAACCTTGTTAAAGCTCTGCGAAAGCGGAATAGCTTTTGATCCGATCATCGAATCGAGAACAATCAGCGTTTCGTCAGGATGGTACAGCGCAGTAACCGTCTGCAGTTCATCCATGAGTTCGGTGTCGAAATCATGGCGCCCCTGCGTGTCCAGAAGCTGAACATCCAGGGATTTCTCCCTGGCAAATCGATCAGCACCATGAACAAGATCCGCCAGACTCCCGGCATGTTCGCCATAGAATTCAACCCCCGCATCAGACGCCAGCTTCTGTAGTTGCTGGTAGGCAGCCGGCCGGCCGTAGTCTCCAGGAATCAGAAGAGGGTAGTGGCCTTCCTTCTTGAGGAGGAGCGCCAGCTTGCCCAGTGTCGTCGTCTTGCCAGACCCCTGAAGGCCCACAAGCATAACCCGATACGGGATGTGCGTTATGGCGATGCCTTTGCCGCCCTGTCCTCCGAGTGCCTGCGTCAGCTGTTCGTAGAGGACCTTGACCACCTGGTCACCGGGCGTGATACTCTTGAGGACCTTCTCGTCCAGGCATGCCTCACGCGTCCGAGCGATGAATGACTTGACAACTCGGTAGTCGACATCGGCGCCGAGCAGACCAAGCTTGACCTCAGCAAGCGCTGCATCGATGTCTCCCTGCGACAGCAGACCCTTGCGGCGCAGCCCATCAAAGACCCCACCGAGCGCTTTCTTGACAGATTCGAACACTCGGCAGGCCTACAGCTCGTGGCTGTTGCGGTTGATCAGCTTTTCGAACAGGGTCTTCAACTCTTCGAGGGTCCGTTCACCTTCCATGTTGTGTGACTGTGCGCAGCACTGGTCGAGTTTGGACATGATCTTCCGGAACATCACCACGTTCTTCTTGTAATTGGCGATAAGCTGCAATTTGCTCTCGCAGCGCCTCATGCGTCCAAGGGAGCGACGGATGTGGTCATGGACCGCCTGCCGTGAAATCCGCAATTTGCGGGCGACCTCGGCGCCGGAGCAGCTCGGCTGGATGTACAGCTCCAGAACTCCGAGTTCCTTCTTGGTGAGCAGTCCCGAGTAAAACTCAAGCAACTCGCCGATCTCTTCCTTGCGCTTGATCTTCTTCTCGTGACCAGGAGTGATGTACCCCTTTTCCTTCGACTTGCTCTGCATAGTTCAACTCCTTGTTGGCATGTAACGGAATAGTTACGTTCTCGCTGCTATTGATGCTTACTCTGACAGCAATATCATGTCCACAATATCGTCTTTGTCAAATGGTTTTATGCTCATAAGTGTTTCACCATTGCATACCAGCTTTATCGGGATGCGCAGTTCACGCGCAATGCTCACGATACTGCCGCCTTTCGCGCCGGAGTCGACCTTCGTGAGGATGATGCCTGAGATCGGGATCGCCTCACTGAAGGCGCGGGCTTGCATGAGAGCATTCTCACCGGTCGTCGCGTCGATGACCAGCAGTGTCTCTGACAATGGCAACCCGAACTTCGTCTCAATGACGCGCACAACCTTCTGCAGCTCAAACCTAAGGTTCTTCTTGTTCTCGAGGCGACCCGCCGTGTCGATCACCACGACGTCCACCCTGTCTGCTACAGCTTTCTGAAGTCCGTTGAACACGACACTGGACGGATCCTGACCCTCCACCGAGCGCATCACTGGGACGCCGGCGCGACCACCGAGGATAGCGAGCTGGTCAACCGCCCCAGCGCGAAAGGTATCGGCGGCAACCAGCAGGACAGTACGGTTCTCCTGCTTGAGCATGTTTGCCAGCTTGGCGATCGAAGAAGTCTTGCCTGCGCCGTTGACCCCTGTAACGAGGATGACGGCAGGTGAACCCGTTGTGTTCAGCGCGCTGTCCAAGTCAAACACGGAGCTCAGCTTGCCACGAATGCGCTCGATGACCTGTTCTGCCGTGGGGCGGCCCAGCAGTCCACCCCTTCGTACTTCCTGCAGGATAGCCATTGTCGTGTCGACGTCGATGCCGGCGTCGATCAGAAGCTCCTCCAGAGCATCGGAATCTGCCGCCTCGCGGCGAGCGCCCCCGACCTGCTGCGGTATAGTCTGTGCGGCACCTGACACTACCGACTCCTGTGCTTCGGCTCCGATTTCATGTGCCTCGACCGGAGATTCTTCCTCCTCAGGCTTGTCCCCGCCAAGAAGTTGTTTAACGCGCGAAAGGAAGCTCACTAACCAGACTCCCCTCGATGCGGGTACTCGGAAACAAAAGTCTCAAGGGCCACACGAGCGGCGTCCTCTTCGGCCTTCTTCTTCGATGACCCACGGCCCTCGCCATACAGAAAGCTGCCGATATGCACCTGCGACGTGAATACGTCCGATCCGTCCTCGCCCCGCGCGACCTCCGTATCATACGACGGCAGCAGGCGGACGCTCCGCTGCGTCTCTTCCTGCAGAGCCGTCTTGTGGTCCAGGACCGCCCCATTGTGCAGGTCGGCTATGGCCTCGTGGAACACGATGCTCACAAATTTTTCGGCCGCGTGCATGCCACTGTCGAAGTATATGGCGGCCACAAGGGCCTCGAAGCCGTCTGCAAGAATAGCAGGCTTGCGCTCATCGCGCATCTTGTCCTCGCCCTTGCCCAGCAATAGATATCTGTCAAGCCCCACATCCAGCGCACGTTGATAGATACCCTGCTCTTTGACCAGTGCGGCGCGCATCTTGGACAGATCGCCCTCCCGGGCGTCCGGAAACTCGAGGAACAACAGTTTGGCAACGATGAAGTTCACGACACCGTCGCCTACGAATTCGAGCTTCTCGTTCGACGTGTAGCTGTGGTGCTCACTCGCGAATGAGCTGTGCGTGAGAGCGACAACCAGATAACGGAGATTCTTGAATGATACTGGGAGCGTCTTGTTGAACTCCTCGGTCCGCTCCATCACGAGAGCGCCAGTGAAGTCCTCTTTCGGAACGACGATCCGATGAATAGCAGTCCTGCGAGTCCGATGCACGCTGTCTGTCACTTCCAGAGTGCCTCCAGCTTCGTCACAAGGCCTTCGTCACTGACATTCCTGGCGACACGGATGGCGTGATAGATGGCCGTGGCGTCGGACCTGCCATGACAGACGACGCTGATACCCTTGACTCCCAGCAGCGGGACGCCGCCGTACTGGCTGTAGTCGAGTTTCTGCTTGACGAGTCGCAGATTGCTGTGAGCCAGCGCACCACCGACCTTACCCTTGATGGAGCTGCCGAGCGCCGTCTTCATCAAGTCAAACAGTGTTTCTGCCGTACTCTCCATAGTCTTTATGAAAATGTTGCCGGTGAACCCATCGCTGACCACGACATCCGCAACATGTCGAAAAGCCTCTTTCGGTTCGACGTTGCCTATGAACCCGGGGGTTCTGGCCGCCAGAAGCTTGTGCGCCTCGATTACCTGGCGCGACCCCTTCTCGGCTTCCTCGCCGATGTTGAGGAGGCCAACCGTCGGCGTCTCCTTGCCCGTAACGAGGCGACAGTAGACTTGGCCCATGCGCGCAAACTGCAGGATGTTCTCTGGAACACAGTCAGCAACTGCTCCAACGTCGATGAAATAGAACGGCTCGCCCGTCACGGATGGTACGGGAGTAATCAGCCCCGGGCGAAGCACGCCGCGAATGCGGCCGAGGACAAAGAGAGAGATTGCCATCTGTGCGCCGGTACTGCCGGCGGAGACGATCGCCTCGCACTTCTTCTCGGCAACGAGCTGGATGGCCCGATAGAGCGATGAGTCCTTGCGCGTCCTCAGCACTTCGGATGGGTGGTCGTGAAAAGTGATGACCTGAGTCGTCGGGACCACTTCGTACAAGAAGGGCTGACCTTGACGATACTGGGACAGTTCAAGATTGATGGCGGCCTCGTCGCCCACGAAGACGACCGTGGCACCAAACTCGCGGGCAGCCTCTACAGCCCCCTTGATAATCTCATGGGGGGCGTAATCGCCCCCCATGGCATCAACTGCAACTCTCATACGTTAGGCAGCAGGCTTTTCCTTCTTCTCTTCCTGCTTGACCACGAGCTTGCCATCGTAGTACCCACAGTACGGGCAGATGTGATGTGAACGGATAGGCTTGTTGCAGTGCCCACAAGGAACAAGGGGGCTATGGTTGTTCCTGAAGCGCATCTTGACTTTGCTGTATCTATTGCCCTTCCTGCTGTGGGTTATTTTCTTCTTTGGATTTGCCATTCAACTTCCTCCTGATCGAGAGTCACTGAACTACAATATTAACGATTTTCCCCTTGATTGCAACGACACGCTTGACAATGTGTCCGGCCGTGTACTTGACAACGTAATCCTGACCGAGCGCCAGGCTTCCCAGTTCCTCGTCGGTCGAGTCGGAAGGAATCCGCATCGAGCCGCGCACCTTGCCATTGACCTGCACTGCAACCTCTACTTCGCTTTCGGCAAGCTTGCTCTCGTCCCAGGCAGGCCAGAGCTGTTTGTGAATGCTCTCTTCGCAACCGTACTCCTCCCATAGTTCCTCCGTCATGTGGGGAGCAAAAGGGGCCAGGACGACAAGCAGCTGCCGCATCGCGGTTTGCCACTCGACTGTCGACAGCACAGTCTCGTCGTTCCGCACGGTCTCAGACAAGAAGTTGAAGTATTCCATGAACGCGGCCACTGCGGTGTTGAACTTGAACTTCTCGATGTCCCCGGTGATCTTCCTGGTCAGCTTGTTGATCAGCAACTCGAGTCTGGGGACACACACATCCCTCTGCACTCCATATGACGCCTCGATGGTGCGCTGGGCGAGCTCCCACAGACGCTTCATGAAGCGGTGCGCGCCTGAGATACCTTCCTTGGACCAGGCGACCTCCTGCTCAAACGGTGCCATGAAGAGTTCATACAAGCGCAAGGTGTCGGCACCATACTGCTCGACAACCTCGTCGGGGGTAATGACGTTATGCTTGCTCTTGCTCATCTTCTGCCCGTCGTAGGAAAGCAACATTCCCTGGTTCATGAGGCGAGCGAAGGGCTCTGTGAAACCAACGAGGCCTTCATCGTACATGACCTTGGTCCAGAACCGGGCATACAGCAGATGCATGACCGCATGTTCCGCGCCACCAACGTACAGGTCGACAGGAAGCCAGTAGTCTATGGTCGCCCTGTCGAAGGGTGCCTTGTCGTTATGAGGGCTGGTATATCGCAGCTCGTACCACGAGGAACAGGCGAAACCATCCATTGTATCCGTCTCGCGCCGGGCTGGTCCGCCGCACACGGGGCATGTCGTTTCGACCCACTCCTTAATGCCGGCCAGAGGCGACTCGCCCGTGCCGCTCGGTTCATATCCCTGCACATCGGGCAACACCACCGGCAGTTGATTCTCAGGAACCGGGACCGTCCCACATGTTGGACAGTGTATCATTGGTATCGGAGCTCCCCAGTAGCGCTGGCGGCTGATGAGCCAGTCACGCATGTGGTAGTTGGTCTGCGCCTTGGCAAACCCTGTTGCTTCACCCTCTGCGACCATTGCCGCGAACGCAGCCTCCGTCGTCAGACCGTCGAAGCGGCCGGAATGCACCAGTGCGCCGCGCTCGGAATATTTATCATTCCAGGCCGCTACTTCATACGCGACACTTGACCATCCGACCACTTGACGGATCTGGATGCCATATTTGGTGGCAAACCCAAAATCGCGGCTGTCATGAGCAGGCACAGCCATGATTGCGCCCGTGCCATAGCCCATGAGAACATAGTCGGCAATCCAGACCGGGACCTTCTCACCAGAAAACGGGTTGATCGCATAGGCTCCCGTGAAGACTCCGGTCTTTTCCCTATCCATCGACATGCGGTCGATCTCCGTCTTCGTCTTGCTGGCCGCACTATATGCATCGATCTTGGCATGCTGTTCGCTCGATACAATCTCGGCCACCAGTGGGTGCTCAGGGGCCAGCACGAGGAATGTGGCCCCCATGATTGTATCCAGACGGGTCGTGAAGACCGCTACCGGATGCTTCGAACCATCGCCGGCCGACACAATGTCGAAGACGACCTCGGCACCAACTGACTTGCCGATCCAGTTGCGCTGCATGATCTTGATGCGCTCGGGCCAGTCCACAGTATCAAGGTCGTCGGCCAGACGATCGGCATAGTCGGTGATTCTGAAGAACCACTGTTTCAACTTCTTCTTCTCCACAGGAGTCCCACAGCGCCAGCACTTGCCATCCTTTGCCTGTTCATTGGCCAGGACAGTCTTGCAACTGGGACACCACCACTGCTCCGACTCCTTCTCATAGGCAAGGCCCCGTTTGTACAGAAGCAGGAAGAACCACTGAGTCCATCGGTAGTATTCGGGATCGGACGAGTTGATCTCTCGCTCCCAGTCATACGAAGTCCCGATGAGTTTGAGCTGCCGCTTGAAGTTGGTCGTGTTCTTAATGGTAATCTCGCGCGGATTCTTCTTCAGCCTGATAGCCTCGTTCTCGGCAGGGAGCCCGAATGCGTCCCACCCCATGGGGTGCAGGACATTGAAGCCCTTCATCCGGTAGAACCGGCTGATGACGTCCGTGGGGATATAGTTGCGGCAATGGCCGACGTGCAGGCCGTCTCCTGATGGATAGGGAAAGTAGTCCAGACAGAAGAGCTTCGGTTTGACGGAGTTCTCTTCCGTCCGGTACGCCTTCTCGGCCTCCCAGAGGTCCTGCCACTTTGGTTCGATGCTATGAAAGTCGTATTCTCTCATCGGTCACTCCAATTGTGAATGCCTTGGTGCCTGGCACCACGATGTTCACATTTCAGGGGTCAGGGCTGCAGCCTCTCCATGTCGCGCGGAAACAAGACGGCCTCGCGCAAGTTCGTCAGACCCGTCAGCTGCATGATGAAACGCTCCAGCCCAATGGCAAACCCACCGTGCGGTGGCATGCCAAAGCGGAATGTCTCCAGGTAGCCTGCTACGGCTTCCTGTGTCATGCCACGAGACTCCAGAGCCCTGGCATAGTCTTCGAACTTGTTGAGACGCTGCCCACCGGTGACCAGCTCAGTTCCCCGGAACAGAAGGTCGAATGAGTTGGAGTACTTGGGGTCGTCCGGGTTCGGCGCCGTGTAGAAGGGACGCTTTACCATTGGATATCCGGTGACGAACAGGAAATCAGACTGGAAGGTCTCCTTGGCCCACTCGCCCAGCCACTTCTCGTGTTGAGGGGCAAGATCGGGTTCTCCCCGGCAATCCTCGCCGTGATGCTCGAAGATCCACTGCTGTGCGTCCGGGAAGTAGACGTGTGGAAAGCTCTCGGGCGCCAGCGGCATCTCGACCTTCAGAAGCTCCAGCTCCCTGGCGGAGTGCGTCGTGAGGTAGGAAAGGATCCCCCTTATGACGTCGGTCAGTAGGGCCATGACAGTCGTATGGTCCTTGATGAATCCCATCTCGGCGTCCATGCTGACGTACTCGTTGAGGTGACGGATGGTCTGATGAGGCTCGGCTCTAAAGACAGGGGCCACCTCGTACACGCGTTCGAAGACACCGACCATCATCTGCTTGTAAAACTGGGGGCTCTGTGCCAAGTAGGCCTGCTTCCCGAAGTACTCGATTGCGAAAACGTTGGCACCTGACTCAGAAGCTGAGCCGATGATCTTAGGTGTCGCTACTTCGGTGAAACCCTTGCCGTCAAGGACCTCCCGAAATCCGTGGGCGACTGCAGCGCTGAGTTTGAAGATGGCCTGTTTGGAAGGAGCCCTGAGACCGACCATGGCATTGTCGAGAAATGTATCCAGATGTGCATTGATGACCGGCTTGTTGATCGGAAATGGCAACGCTTCGGTGACAGGAGACAACACCGTGAAGGAAGGGTCGTGCACTTCGTATCCGCCGGCAGCCTGAGGTTCGGCGACGACGGTGCCCTCGACCTGGATGACGCTCTCGACAAGCAGTCCGTCGATGGAAGCCACTGCCTCGGGAGCCTCCACGACGATCTGACAGATGCCAGAGCGATCGCGCAGGTGAACAAATACCATACCACTTCCCAACCTGCGAATGCGGTGCATCCACCCTGCCATCATGATGCGTTCACCTGCGTGAGAGGATAGTTCGCTACTCAGCACACGTTCCATGTCAACCTCCACATATGACAATGGCCGCTCTCAGGGCAATCGCCCAGGACCGGCCCTCGATAACCCTATAAGGTTACTTCCTGACTGTCTTCCTGTCAACAGGGAACTGCTGATGAATCGACACGGCAAGATCATGGTGCGCCCAGGAGCTCCTGAACGTCATCATCATGAACCAGAGCAAACCGACGTCCAGTGCCACGTTCCAGTCCGGAACACACGTCTCGTTCCCACCTGTCGAGAAACCTGCTGTCGATCTTGCGTCCAGTAAGCATGGTCGGCCTCCATCATGTTGCCGCGCACGTTATAGGTCTCAGACCGGAGATGCGCAACCGACGTTTCACACAGATTCTGTTCGCCGTATGACAGTTGATTGGCTGTCGCTTCATGGTAAACTTAAAGTTTGGAGATCTGCAGACACATCTCCGAGCCGAGTGAGGCGCAGATGGCATTGAGTGATCAGACAATCAAACTCGTGGATGGACGTGCCTTGGGGTATGCGGAATTCGGCGACCCATCAGGGAAGCCGGTGCTCTTCTTTCATGGGTTCCCGGCGTCGCGCCTCGAGGGTATGGCCCTGGACACTACCGCACAGGCAGTCGGTGTTCGACTCATCGCACCCGACAGGCCAGGGTTTGGTCTTTCGGATTCCAAAGTTGGACGCTCGTTTTCAGACTGGCCGGAGGACGTCATTCAGCTTGCTTCGCACCTCCGCATCTACGATTTCGCAGTTCTCGGCACCTCCGGAGGAAGTCCCTACGTCGTCGCGTGCGCAGACCGCATCTCTGAGAGACTGACCGCTGCGGGGATCGTCTCAGGCATTTCTCCCCTTCGCAACCAGGCTGTTCGCCTGACAATGAACCCTGATCAGCGCCGGATGTTCGTCTCGGTAGCGCGCTTCCCCTGGCTTGCTCGCCGTATGCTCGCTCATAGCATGCAGGAGGTACAGGCCGACTTCCCCTCAGTGCTCAGCCGTATGGCAGCGGAACGACCCGATGTCGACAAGTCCGTACTCGAGCGACCAGACATCAAAGATATGCTCCGCGAGAATCTGACCGAAGCGTTCAGACAGGGTGTAGCCGGCGCCGCACAGGAGCTGGCTCTCTATCCCGGCTCCTGGCGCATCGCGCTGAAGAAAGTCACATACCCGGTCCAGATATGGCAGGGACGCAAAGATGTCATCACACCTCCATCCATGGCGGACGAACTTGCATCTCTCCTTCCTCACACCCTGACACGGTGGTATCCCGACGAGGGCCACTCCTTGCTGTTCGCTCGTTCAGAGGAGATCCTGAGACAACTCGTGTCCTGACGCGCGAGTCCACCGTGCCGTTGCGACAGACACGCCTGCATCGGGCGGTCAGTGAGGAATAGGCTCCCCAACCGGCTCTCCGTCCGGCACCCTGTCTATAAAGGCGATCCGTTCCAGCGGAAGGCGGGGCGGCCGCTCAACTTCATCATGTAACTGCTTTTCGGAGAGAATGGGGTTGGGGACCGTCGTGTGCTTGCCTACGATGACCAGCGTCAGTAGTCTCATGTTCTCCGGTATTCCCAGCATCGGCTTTACCTCATCTGGACGAAAACCGGCAATCGGGTGCGCGACCAATCCCAGCTCAGTCGCCCGCAGAATCAGCAGGGCCGTTGCCATACCCGTGTCAAACCAGTTGTACTCGCGCTCCTTGATGACACAGTCCAATTCGGGCCGACTGAAGACGGCGATGATCATGGAGGCTCGTTCCGTCCATTGGTTGCCCTTCGTCATCGCCGTACACACTTTCGCCAGCATGTCGGGATCGCGAACGAACACATATCGCCACGGCTGGTTGTTGAAACACGACGCCGAGAGACTTGCGGAACGGGCCAGGTCCCAGATCAGGTCGTCAGTGATAGCTACAGGATCAAAAGAACGATATGCCCTGCGGGCCTCGATAGCATTCTTTACATCCATAGGTGCCTCCAAGTGATCACTCTGCACAGTGCCCCAGTACTTCGTCGATGTCGGGCAGGTCGTGGACGGGATAGACCTTCACCCAGGTGACATTGCCCGATGCGTCAATGAGCACGTTGGCACGCTCGGAGTATCCCTCAACGTCGCGGAACAGCCCATACGTAAGCGCCACGCCTCCATGGGGCCAGAAGTCGGACAACAGCATGGTCTCGGCGATGAGCAACTGTTTGGCCCATTGATTCTTCGACGGAACGGGATCGATGCTCATACCGAGTGCGACCGTGTTGAGGCGGGAGAAGTCCGCGAGGTGAGCTTCGAGCGCTTTCATCTGCTCGGCACACACTTTCGTCCATGCAAGGGGGTGCCAGGACAGCAGAACCTTCTTTCCCCGATAGTCGGCCAAGTGAATAGGCCGCTTCCGGTTGTCGTTCAAGGTAAAGTCAGGCGCGATATCACCGACGGCAATTCGTTTGATCTCTTCCATATGTTCCTCCTGTGTCTGCTGTCGGTCATTCAAGCGACCGGCCGTGTTCTCAGTATGTCCGTCTGCGCCGCATGTGTCAACGCAACAAGTTGGCGATCCTTTCCGTTTCACCACAGCATCCATGAAGCACGTCTACGCTGACTCTGTTGTCCATGTGAACGCATTGGATTGTGTCATTCGTGACCAATATGGCGATGAAGTTGGGACATTATTGTACTACGATATGAATATCTCATTCGTGACCGATGTAGTCATGCGGTGAGAGGATGTGAGGGGATAAATGGATGACATGTACGGACCCCCAGACCGCGGCGCTCTGCAAGTCTGTAGCAGAGAAGAGAACCAGAAGCGAAGGGTCAAGTACGTTCTTGGCACATCCAAGAGGAGGAGAGCAATGAAACAACTGAGAACTCAAAAGTGGGTCACGTGTCTGTCCGTCATGTTGATTCTGGTCTTATGTCTTGCCCTGAGCCTTTCGAGTGCGCTGGTTCGTGCCCCCGCCGTACAGGCAGCAGAGACGGATACTTGGATACAAGTGCCACTGTATGGAGGTCCTGTCTCGGTTCTTGCCATCAACCCCAAGGTGCCATCGACGCTGTATACCAGCACTGGTACCCAAGTCTTCCGCTCCACGGACGGTGGTGACATGTGGACAGCGTTGAACACCAGTTTCGCCACCACGAGTTCGCCTGTCACCGCTCTTGTCATTGATCCTGTCACGCCCTCCATCCTGTACGCTGGTACGTACGGCAGCGGCGTCTTCCGTTCTGCAGACAGCGGTGATACCTGGGAGCCGGTGAACGCTTGGCTCACCGATACTGGGAAAAGTGACCGCTGGGAAGGAGGGCATTGATTGCCAGCGGTCTCTTGCATGATAGGGAAGCTTCCCTGGTTTGCAATTCCCCCGCGTCGACTCATCAATAATGGACGTGAAATGTCTCCGTCAACTCATGAGAACAAAGAGGTGAAGGGTAACAGAAGAGTGCCGGTCCTTCAGATGAGAACAGAGTGGCGGGAATGGAGCTCACAAGAGAAGGGAACTCCGTCATCCGGAAGTTTGTTGGATATGACCGGCATGACACCTATGCTGAGATTGATCTGGTGAAACGGCCGTACAAGGCACTGCATCTCCTGGTGAACTGGTTCCTTCCCAGCCAGAAGCTCCTCCACATGGAGAGGGGTGGAAGCCACATTACTAAGGTGTATGACCAAGCACAAACACCCTGTGCACGCATGCTGACGCGGGAGGATGTCTCAGAAGAGACAAAGAACAAGCTACGATCAATAGCGACAGAACTAGACCTGGCAAGCTTGTATCATGAAATCCTCCTCTGCCAGGAACAGCTGGATGAAATTGCCAAGAGAAGACAACCCCCGTCGATCAAGAAACGTGGGAACTATGCGTACATCCTAGATGGGTCTACGGCGTGATGGTCCACCGACGTTCTCTGGCGACTTGACGCGCAACAACTAGGCGTGACATGAGCCGGATACTGTCCCGACACAACCATGCCCCACGTTACTACGGAATGTGCAGCGGCACGTCGTGCAGCAATACACAGGAACAGACAGCGAAGACCCTCTACTGAAAGAGGGAGACGTTCGAGCCGCAATTGAAGCCCGGCTGAGGTTGAAGGTACGGCACTCACGCGAGGTAAGAGCAGGGCGAGCGGACGTAACCGACATAGTTCGGCAGCTTGCTGGTTCATTCCCAACGAGTTGCGCCTACGTACCTTATGAGGATCGACACCACGCAGGTGCAAAGGTGAGCAAGAATCCGTCGCAACGATCGTAACCGGCCAAGCAGTATTCGCGGCCTGAGACAATCTCAGGGGGTATGCGTCTGGCCTCTCTATGCTGAAACTGTCCGCACGGAAAGTCGGGGCGTCAAGAGTGCCCGTAAAGCTTTGAAGGAACGAATACGCTGGCCGCACGCTGTCTCAGAAACACGGCTCGACAACTCATCGCTGCAAGCAGAACGGGCACTCATCAGAATCTCAAAATGCACTTTTGCGTTCACAACAGGGTGGAGACAACTGCAAGACATTTTCGGTCTTCTAAGCCTTCATCCGTGATTGAGGCTGTTGGAGGACGTATCTGTCTCACCTACTTATCTACTATTAGGTCTCTAGCTACCTTACCCTCCAACGGCTTCACGCGCGTTGTTCTCCCACCCTCGACCAGAGTATGGCACGCCGGCGCGGCCTTGCCATCGATCTCCATTAGACATGAGTTGCAGGATTGCAGTCCACAGCAATAGCGCCTGAAACCCAGACTGCTGTCAAGGTTCATGAGAATGTATTCCAGCGCCTCGAGAACTGTCGTCTTGTCCTTTTCGTCAAGTGGAACCTTGAAGATGTCAAAATGTGGCGCTATTCCCAACGAAGCATCTTGTCTAAACACTTCCAGAGTGGCATAGGTCATCGCACTACCTCCTCGCGGGAGAGACTGGAACTAGACGTACATCCCAACCATCGTCCATGCTCCGCAGGACAGTGTGGTTGACTTCAGTGCTGAGCTCAGGGTAGTCGGTCCGGTAGTGTGCTCCTCTTGACTCCTTACGAGCTAAGGCCGCCGTCAAGACCGCGCCCGCTGTAGTGACCATCGCTCTCGCATCAATGCAGCCGACCAGATCAAGGTTATAGATCAGCCCCTGACCGCAAGCGAGCTTCGGCAGCATGGCTTTGACTTCATCAATACGCTGCAACCCCGCAGTAAGGTCCGTCTCATTCCTGAACATGTGAGCATCCTTGTACATGATATCGCGCACCTCTTTGCGGATTTCCCGATGGTCGACGCTCCCCGTCTTTGAGCCCTCAACTAAAGTGTTGAGATAGTCAACCTCGCTGTTTACCTGATCTTGGTCAGCCTCAGGAACAGAGAGCATCGCAAGAGCTTCCTTGGAGGCCGCCTCACCGGCTCTGGCACCAAACACGATCATCTCTGGGAACGCGTTCCCGCTGACTCGTCGCCCGCCGTGCACGTTCCCGGAGACCTCGCCTGCGGCAAACAGGCCCGGCAGCGAAGTCTGTGTGTCCTTGTTGATTCTCACGCCACCCATACAGTACAGGGATCCAATTCCGACCTCAACGGGCTTCTGCCACGGCATAGCTTCCATATCGTCAAGAATCTTCCCTCGGAGCTCAGTGACCGGGTCCATCTTGCGGGACGTATCCCTCAATTCACCTCTCAGATCCATGATGACTGGCCCGCGGCCCTCCGAAATCTCTCGCCAAACATCACGGGCAACGATATCAGAGTAAGGCCCCTCCCCAGGGGTCACGAATTCTTCGCCTTTTGCGTTGACCATCTTGGCCCATGGCAAGCAGCGCATGCCCCGATTCGGTCCTCGGGCAGGCGTAATCGCGAATTGAATCTCCTCCATGTCCACCAGTTCGGCGCCAGCCCACGCGGCCATGGCGTATCCCGTCCCCGTGCTTCCAGTGGGGACACCCATCGGCTCCTGCGAGGTTAGAGGGTATAGCTCTCCGAGGCTTCCGGCCGCCAAGACGACCGTCTTGGCGGTACAGACACGTATCGTCCCATCCGACAGGCCGAGCGTCACGGCACCGACCACCCGACCCTTGCTAACCAGAAGTCTCGTTGCCAGATGGTTTTCGAGGATAGTAACATTAGACATACCCCTCAACTTGCCGTTCAGCGTACGCAATATCTCCCGCCCAGGGCAGAATAGTGATCTTGGGAATCTCATCTGGGGTTCGGCAGGCTTGGGCGGAATGTTGAAGTTGACCTTGGCGCCAAACTCAGCCAGTTCCTTGGCTCTCATAGGCGCCTCTGACGTCATGGTGTACACCAAGTCGGGATCATTCAGGTAGCAGCCCATACTTATGAGGTCTTCAGCGTGGATTTCGGGTGAGTCGCCGGGCCACATGGCTGCATGGTACCCTCCGTTACCAGATGGAGTGAGTCCCCCTTGTCCCAGGGGAGAGCGGCTCACGAGGGTGACGGCGGCCCCGGCCATGGCAGCCGCAAGAGCCGCTCTGGCACCAGCACCACCAGCGCCGATAACAAGCACATCGCTCTTCTTGGTGTCAATGTGAAATCTATCACTCACTACAGCCACCTTCCATCCTTTGCTCCGCAGAGCAGCATGCCCGACGTCATCATCGTCCCAACGCTCTTACCGAATTCAGAACATAGAGAGACAAGGAGCACAGTATCTTCTTCCACCTTGTCGGTCTCCTTGGACGGGTACTCGTCCATATCGAACCCAATGCCTTCAGCCGCGGGTACGTCTGAGACCAGCGTCACGCCAATTTTCTTCGCTACGCTCTCCGCAGCAACCCTTACCTGTGCCAGGGTCATCCCGGCCTTGACTTTCGATGGTAGCGTTGTTTTCAGACTCTCCAGAGCACTTAAGGCCTCTACCTCCTTGTCAGTCATGGGGCCCAGTTTGAAGACCTCGGCAACAACTCCCCAGTGCCTAGCGTACTGGGCTCCGACGAATGCCATCACAATGTCGCCCGCGTGGAGGTTAGAGCCGTCGGGGTAGCCGACTCTCTGCCCAACCCGTGAGCTAGGACTGCCAGCAATGCTGATGAGGATGTTAGTGTCCTCACATCCCTCGCGTCGAAGCACATAGTCCACGTACGCCGCGAGCTGAGTGGAGTCCCGGGCGACATCAGCACCCGTCTGAGCCTTCTCTCTCAGTGTATCAAAGCCCATTCTTGCTCGTTTGAGAGCGGCACCGATGCACTTGAGACTCGTAGAGTCCTTAGACGAGATACTCTTCTCAAACTCGGCAGTAACGTCCACCACAGATCGCCCTTCTAGGTTCTTCTTTACAGCGCCCGATCGCCTGACGGGCATGGCACTCGTACCGACGAGGCCGATCGCACCTCCCTCCCCTGCGAGCTCTTTCGCTTTGGCGCAACCGTCCGCGATGAACTTGCTGGCAGGATTGACCTTCTCGACTGGGCAGGTGGTAAAGCGGTCGACTTTGGGAAGATTTCGCAGCGGCTCGGTAGTGAAGAGAAACGGTCCTTCGTTCAGCCCAAGGACTGTCACACTCTCTCTGCCAAGGCCGTAGCACGGGTAGTTGGTGAGGTAACATCCTGGCGCGTTGTGGATGGCGTCCGAAAATATGACCAGCGCCTGGACGTTGTTGGACATCATCATGGTCCTTACGACCGAGTTGCGGACCACGATTGCCTCATCTGGGATCAGGTGAGGGTGGCGGGCCATATACCCATGACGTAGTACGGGGAGTTTCGTATAGCTCATTGATTTCCACCTCCACATGTGTAGATCATCGGTTTCGTCTTGAGAAGCCGTTCGAAACCGGTCTCGGTGACGATGATGTGGTCACCCAAAGCCAGGTAGCCGGTCTCGGGGATAAATTGGTTCGGGTGGATCACGAGACTCATGTTCTTCTGGAAAGTGAGAGGGCATTCGTCGTCCACTTCAACGCGACCGAGGCCGAAGCCGTGACCTCTCGACCGCATGTAAGGCGGACGGCAGTACTCAGCGTATCCGGCTTTGCCAATGATGTCGTTCTGGATCTTCGCAACGTCAGCAATCCTGGCCCCTGGCTTTATGATCTTCAGGGATTCTTCCAAGGCCCTTACCAAGATGTCATACTTCTCGTAAAACAACGGAGGTAGTTCGCCGTACACGGCTGTCCTGCAAAGCTGGGCGGAATACGTAACCGACCTATACGCCGGAGTCATCTCGAACAGGAAGATGTCGCCTTTCTCCAGCTTCTTCCCATACGGGAGGAGCATACCGGTGCTGTCCCGCCCTATAGACGACATCTGGAAGTTGTCGGTCGCGCCCATCTTCTTCATCGTGTAATCAATCTCGGCCATGATGTGATAGTCAAGCATACCTTCCTTGGCGGTCTCCACCACTTTCAGAAAAGCCGCATCCGCCATTTCGGCAGCCTTTCGGATCAGACCCAGTTCAAAGTCGGTCTTCACCAAAGCAACCTCTTCTAGGAGGTCCGTGCCTTGGACAAAGTTTTCGCCGAACTCAGTCTTGAATTCAGCCAGATCCTTCTCGTTGAGCATCTCCATCCCGGCTACGGCAGTCTTGCCTTTCGTCCCCGCCTTCACGACCGAGATGATCTCCTTGTTGCATCCATGCATCAGCGGCCGAACATCCGAGAGCCCCGATTCCGACACTGCATGTTGGAGATCCCACGCTGCCCCGATCAGAAGCGTAGGTTCGCCGGTCATCGGCAGAAAGAAGTAGCTCCTGTCCCCCAGCAAAGTATAGTTGGCCGCGTAGTGAATGTACGTCTGGTTGATTTGGTTGGAAAAGACCAATAGACCATCGAAGCCGTCGGCAGCAGCCCGTTCTCGGAGTCGTTTCCAGCGCAGCTCCAGTTCTCCTTCAGGTACCGACATGTGATTACCCATCTTTCAACACCTTCGTCGGCGGTTCAGATTGATCGAGCGTTTTGTACTCCTTC
The DNA here is from genome assembly GCF_003570925.1 of Candidatus Cryosericum terrychapinii. Taxonomy (GTDB): domain Bacteria; phylum Caldisericota; class Caldisericia; order Cryosericales; family Cryosericaceae; genus Cryosericum; species Cryosericum terrychapinii. Next base: position 35,829 of record NZ_QXIS01000012.1, read on the forward strand.
CGCCTGCTGCGGATCCACCCGACCATCCCGCCAGCCTTGTAGATATCCTTCAGAATCCAGGGAATTTCTTCACACTTGAGCACCTCGCCGGTCTTCACTACTCGAACGAGCCCAGCATCGATGTCGACCTCTATCTCGTCGCCTTTCTCGAACTTCGACCGAACTCCGGGGCAGACCAACACTGGGAGCGCCATGTTCCAAGTGTTTCGGAAGAAGACACGACCTGCACTTTCACAGATGATGGCCTTGATACCCTTTTCTCGAATCACCTCGCCCGCAGGCCTGCCAGACGAAGCTCCAAAGTTGCGGCCCCCAACGATAAAGTCGCCTGGTTTAGCAAGCTTTGGGAACTCAGGATCGTAGTACTCGAGCACGTGCGCCAGCGCAAGGTCCATCTGTCCCTCGTATCCCGACGCCATGATGCTCTCCGAGTTGACGTGATCGCCGAACGTCCACACTTTGCCTCTCAAATAACCCATTCTAGTCACCTCTCAAGTGTATTTGATCCGGGGTCAAGAAAGGAAGACCCTGGGATCTGTAATCTTGCCCTCGACAGCCGAAGCAGCTACCGTGTAAGGTGAAGCGAGGAAGATCGACGTAGCCGTACCCGCGCGGCCCGGCAGGTTGCGCGGATGAGTGCCAATCTCGGTGTCCCCGTCAGCCAGATTACCTACACAAAGCTGCTGGCACGGTCCGCAATATGCCGGAGTGACCACGGCACCCGCCTGATTGAACACATCCACAAGTCCTTCCTTGATGGCCTGCCCATACATCTCTCGAGTCCCAGGAACTATGAGGAGCCTCACGTCCGGATTGACCTTCCGGCCCTTCAACACTTCAGCAGCCATCCTCATGTCTTCGATGCCTCCTCCCGTGCACCCGCCGACATACGCCTGCTGGATTGGCTTGCCCACGACCTCTGCAAGGAGCTTCGTGAAGCTGGGCTGCGGTGGTACAGCTACCTGGGGCTCCAGGTCAGAAACATCGATCTCGATGACCTTGGAGTACTCGGGATCGGGATCGTTATAGACAGGCTCGAAAGGCTGTTTGGCGCGGCCTTTCATGAATTCCAGCGTTGTCTCGTCGGGTTCGACCAGCCCGTAGGTGCCGCCAGCTTCAATAGTGAGGAGACTGAATATCATGCGCTGCCAAACAGAGAGGCTGTGGATGTAAGAGCCACCATATTCGACCGCAGACCACAACGCCCCATCGGCACCCAACTGTCCCAGGACGTACTGGGCAACATCTCTGGCACTGACTCCTCGCTTGGTCGTCCCTTCAATCTTCACGAAAATGGTTGGAGGAGTTTTGAACCAGGCCTTTCCTGAAAGCATTACTTCGGTTATCTCGAAATTCATGGGCGAAGACAGGCATCCGATGCAGCCATAGGCCGTAGTGTGCGAATCCGACCCAACCGCAATTGCGCCGGGCCACACGTGCCCCTGCTCAACCATGAGGTAGTGACCGATTCCAGTGCCTGGTCCATATATATACTTGACGCCATAGCGCTTACCTTGTTCGACAATATACTTTACCGTGTTCGCATCCCTCTGGTTCGCAGGTAGGAAATGGTGGTGATCCGGGCAAATAACGACCTTCTCACCGTCGAAGACACCCTTCACCCCACCGATCTGCTCAAAGTGTTTGAACTTGTAGTCCGGAGAATGCATGAATACAGCATCCACGTCAACGATGACAATCTCACCTGGAACGACTTCCTTCTTTTTGGCGCCACGTGCCAGAATCTTGAGAGCCATAGTACGACCCATAATCTCACCCCTTTTGTTTGTTTGGTTGGCTTATGAAGAAGTCTGTTTCTCGTGCTCCATCTCAGCCTTTAGGAGCGCTAGAATCCCGCCGGCCTCGACGACTGAACGCATCACTTCTGGGATAGGCTTACCGAAAACCTTGGCTCCCGTCGTGATGTTTGTGACTTCGACGGCCTCTTCGGTTACTTTTACCTGCACTTCGTCGCCCTCATTGACGATCTTGCTGACGCCCGGAGCCGAGAATACCGGTATACCCATCGCGATACCGTTGCGGAAGTAAAGCCGCGCCACCGAGTCAGCGACGATTGCTGAAATCCCCAAGACCTTCATAACTGAGTTGGCAGGCTCTCTGTGTGAACCACACCCGAAGTTCCGACCAGCTACGATGATGTCTCCCGGGGTAACATCTTTGTAGAAGTCCTTTCTAACTGCTTCCATGGTGTGGAGCTTGAGAACCTCCAGACCCTCTCTCATCCAACGTCCGGGGGAAATGACGTCCGTGTTGATGGAGTCGCCGAACGTGTGTGCCTTGCCCTGATAAATCTTTGTTCCTATCTTTGTTTCCATAACCTTCACCTCGCAGAGTCTCCCCACAGTCAAAGGTAGCCGTAGGGAGGTTTACTTGTCTTTACAGGAAGCATCGGGGATCAGTGATGTGCCCAGTAACTGCGGAAGCTGCCACCGTGGCTGGCGAAGCAAGGTAGATAAATGCTTCAGGGCTACCCATGCGACCCTTAAAGTTCCTTGAAGTAGACGTGATACACACCTCCCCGGGAGCTAGTGTGCCCATCACGCCTGTGCATGGTCCACAGTGAGGGTGAACAACGAGGCATTCAGCCTCGATCAGAGTCTGAAGATATCCGGCATTCATTGCTGCCATATATATCTCCCAGGAAGCTGGTCCGATGATGCAACGGACATCATGGTGGACCTTCCTGCCCTTGAGTATCTTTGCCGCCATCGCAATGTCCTCAAGCCTACCATTGGCGCACCCGCCGACGATCGCCTCATTGATGAGTACGTTTTCGTACTGATCTGCAGGCTTCACGACCTCAAATCCATGTGGTTGGGCCACGAGCGGAACGATCTTCCCTCCGTCAATCTCTATGACGCTCTCGTACTCCGCATCGGCATCGGGAGCCACGGGGGTGAACGGTCTGCGGGCTCTCGGAGTCACAAAATCGAGGACCTTCTGATCACACTCAAACAGGCTGAACTTTGCTCCGAGCTCGACCGACTGGTTCGCAATACAAATGCGACCGTCCAGACTCATTGCACTTATGGCGTCACCGCCCCATTCCATGGATTTGTACGAACCCACCTCGACACCATAGTCACCGGAGACCTTGAGAAACACGTCTTTGCCCATGACCCCAACCCCGAGTCGTCCACTCACGTTCATCTTCACTGCCGGCGGCACCATGAACCATAGACTCCCCTTGGCCAGAACCCAGGCAAGCTCCTGCTCACCTACGCCGGTCCCTCCACAGTTGATGCCGCCGTAGATGGTGGTATGGGAGTCCGCCACGAGAACTAATTCGCCGGGGGCTACAAACCCCTTATCGAGCATGACCTGGTGACAGATGCCGGCCTTAACGTCGAAGAAATGGGGAAGCCCCAGTCTCTTCACGATTTCGCGTTCCTTGACGTGCTTGATTGCACTATTAACGTTCTTGTCCATGGCGGGGCAGGAGTGATCAATCAGCACCACTATCCGATCCTTGTCCCAGATTCTGGTGAGACCGCCCTCAAGTCCTGCGTGTTCCATGTCCTCATTCAACTCAACAATGCTGTCATAGATACAGACCTGGTCTACCTCAGCGGTAACATAGTCGCCTGCACTCACTACTTTGCGCCCGGAGTGTCTAGCCAAGATTTTCTCCGCCATCGTCATACCCATCGTCGATACCTCCAGTCAGTTACGCGAGGCCTACTAATGGAGCAGGGGAGAACTGCAAGGGGAAGAACCGTGGGAAAAATGCAATGAATAGTACAGCCAGAACAACCATCACGCAGTACAGCCCAGTTCCCAAGATGACTTCCTCCGTCCTCTACGCGCATACTCCTCAGTGCCTCAGTCGTTGCGGAACACATCCGCCATACTCCCATCGACATTCACATGCAAGTACCTTCCTTCTGTCCAGGAACTTCCGTACCATCTGACTTTGCCTAATACTCGACAGAAATCGGCCAAGTACCGGATCACATCCCCTCCGTGCCAGCGGCGCGCCTCTGCGGGATCCTGCCACCTGGGATCTCCCGCTCTGCAGTTTTCCGGTACCGTCTCAGTCATCGTGGCGATCGAGTAGCTGTCGTTCAGCACGTTCTCCATGCGGCAGCCCTCGACCACGTATCCACCTTTGACATCCTGAATTAGGTTCTATCCAGCCCATACAGACCCCTGTACCACAATTCTGTGGCAAATCAACGGTGGCAAAGAATCTGCATGGGCAACCCTCTTCTTCAGGCGGGGCAGTTCAAGTTACAAAGCTCTGCCTACAAACAAGTCTGTTTTGCCTTTCAGCCAATTCATAGTTGAACCTAGCGGTGTAAAGTTAGCCGACGGTGTCTATAGAAAACTGTCTACGAACTGTGGGGCTCAAAGACCGATCGCCGTCAGATACAAAACGACAAGAGGGGTCATGAGTAACCAAAGCGCAGCCGTAACAAGCCCCGGTTTCAGTAAATCTTGGGTATCAAACTGTTTGAAACCAAAGGCAATGACCGTCTGTGTCTTCTGATAAACCATTATTGCCGCATTAGAAGCCATAATGAACACGACCACCGCTGTGATGACACTAAAGTTCTGCGCTTTAGCTGAAGCCATAATAACTGGCACGAAGGTAGCTAGTACTGCCAGCGGAGCAGGGATAAGGATGTGAACCACCATGGAAAGCAAGGCAAGTTTCAGGCAAAAAACGAGCAAAGAGCTCGAAACCATTACTGGACTACTTATCTTCACCAAAAAGCCGGTTAATTTGGTCGCTTGCAGAACAGAGCCCAGAGTCAAACAAAAGCCAGTAAAGAAGACGGCCGGCCAAGGAATCTTCTTGCTGAAGTCATCAGCAGTCACTGTGCCAATGAAAGGGAACATGAGCAAGACTCCGCCGAGCACACCTACGGTAATGAGATTCAGTTTGATGAAGCTACCGATGATCCACAAGAAGATTGTGATCGAAACGACGATTGCAGCCTTCTTCTCTTCCACACTCATCGGCCCTAAACCGTGCAGTGTTTCTTGGAACTCTTTATATTTTTCGACACTAATTTTCTTGACTTCTGGTGGAAATAACCGTGGTATAATTACTGCCACTATTATGGAAACGATCAAAGATGCCGGCAGGAACATTGTCAACCATTGCAAGTAGTTTAGGGTATATCCACCCTTTGCCAGAATACCGACTACCAAGATGGCACCCACTCCAGTGAGATAGCAATTTGCCGAATTAAGCGTGCTGAGGCCCAACATAGTGAAGAGCCCCCGTCCAATGTTACTTTTCGTATCTTCTGTTTGACCGAATACGGGTAGGATCATCAATCCAATCGTCCCCAACACGACAACACAAGCGTTCGCGAGTGGTATGACAGCAGCGAGAAGCACTCCGATTAGCACAAAGGTAACCATTATGCCAGTATACGTAGGCTTACTCCTAGCTATTACCGCATAGGCTATCCTCTTACCAAGACCAGTCTTTGTCACCGCGACGGCTATGGTGAAAGCGAAGATCATGAATATGAAAATGTTGTTGGAAAAACCGGAAAAAATGGTCGGCATGTCCGCAACTTGGAATAGAAGCATCAAGAGCATTCCGACGAAACCAGTGACGAGGAAACTGCAGATTTCGGCAATCCACCATGTAAGCAAGAAGAACAAGATTCCCAACATGGTTTTCCCAGCTTGGGTAAGACCAAAGCTCGCCGGGGCGTACGCGGCAATCAGAGCGAAACCGATAGCGCCGCACACTGCCAAGACATAACGCCAAGTAGCGATTTTCTTGTCCATCTTCTTTTCCATCTTCTTTTCCGAGCCTGCATTTTGCACGGTTGGAGCATTCATACTCATGAAATCCCCCTATGTATAGTCTCGTATCTGAAGTTCAATCGCGGAACGGCTGCAGCAGCAGAGATGGAAAGCGTACTCGACACAAGTACACGAACGCCTATTGCCTTAGTAGCTACTGTCGCTGGTCGTGGTCAGATAGTTGTCAAGCACACTATCATTGCTGGTCGCTGCACGTTTAAGGATCTCGCTTCCGTAGTCCGTCATAGACACACCAACTAGAGGAAATAGCTCTGTAATCCATAGCACAAAAGCAGCTAAACATAGAGCTAAGGAGGCTCTCCCCGCAACTTTGAGTCCTCCCTTGGAAACCGAGACAAGCGTCATGGTAAGAACAGAAATGAGAATATTGAGAATTGTCACGAGCGCTTTTGGTTCGTTGTCTCCCCTTATGGCCACATTTCACCTCCCCATCAGCATGGTTGATATAGCTGACAAGAAATGCTACGACGGCCATATGTATTTGTCAAATTAATTATCTTAATGTGTTCGATAAGGACACCTTATACATCAAATAGGGAATAGTCAGGAATACCGAAAATTCCTCAAAGACCGTGAGACTACTGTATCTGCGAATTGCCCATCATCCTCGAAAGACACTTACAATGTCTCGTGGCAACACGACTTCTCTCAAGATGTAACCTATGCAGCCGGTGCCTAAGGCTCGCGCTGGCACTTGGCCTGGCGTCTGCGATGGAGAACAATAGGCAAATCACCACGGATCAGCTGTTCGTCGCCCTGCGTTTTTCTGATGAAGTGAAGCCGTATCTGAACCATCCAAGGGTCCTGATAAGCAGAGTATAATGTAGGAGGTTTCCGCTGAGAAATCTGTACAGCGTTATATGTAGAGGATAGAGGAGGTTGGGTGCTTATGGATAGGCTTAAGATATTTTACACCGTTGCACAGTACAGAAGTTTCACAAAGGCAGCGGAAGTCCTTGGTTTAACACAACCTGCAATCAGTTTTCAAATAAAGGCACTTGAAAATGAGTACTGTACAGAGCTATTTGAAAGGATAGGTAGAGACATCTTCATCACAGACTCCGGCAAAACACTGATGATCTATGCCGAGAAGATACTATCAGCATTGGAAGAAGCTGATTTAGCCCTTAAGGAATCCAATAACCCTCTAAAGGGAAGGGTAAATTTCGGGGCAAGTATAGTGGCCGGTATCTATATCCTTCCCCGAATACTTGGAAATTTCAAGAGGAGGTATCCAAACGTTGCGTTGTCCATGAAAATGAAGTATGCAAGTGCAAGAGATATTATAGTAGGGGACATTGCACGCAATGAGATAGATTTCGGCATCATGGTGGAGGACAATCAAGCGCAAAATGAAAAAGACCTCCTATCAATTCCTCTGCTCAAAGATGAGTTGGTCTTCGTAATGTCTCCAAGACATAAATTCGCTAACAGAAAGATACTTCCAGTTAATGAGATATTGAGTGAAAATCTGATATTAGGGGCAAGGAATTCTGCAACACGGAATTATATGGACAGCGAGTTTGGCAAACTCGGATTCCATATCACACCGTACCTTGAAGTCGAAAATCTTGAGGTAATTAAAAAGATGGTTGAAGAGGATTTTGGCTCAGGTATCCTGTCATGGGCTTCTGTAAGAAACAACGTAATGAATAAAGAGCTTTGCGCCAGAAGACTGGAAGGGGTGAGACTCATAAGGAACATCTCGCTTGTTAAGAGGCAGCAAAAGACTTTCTTTCCTGCCACCAATCTTTTCATTGATTTCCTGAAAGATGCAATAGAATTGACCGCAAAAAGCTTCATATTCGAACAGTGATTTCATTACCTGTGAACAGTACCCCAATCGTTGGACAGAAAGCCGGGTATATGAAGGTGGGTTCCTACCCTGTCCTCTTTGCTAATTTGTCTTAACGTACCTCCTCTTTATGTCAAGCACCTCTCGATATATCTTTCCCGCCGTTTTACAGCCCAGACTCTGGTGCGGTCTTACCTCGTTGTAAAAGATGAAGTATTCCTTAAGCGATCTCTTCAACTCCGGTCCGCCCATGATACGGGTATTTCTTCGAGTCCTTGCCTGGAGCGCTCAGTTTCGGGCCGGGATAGATCGCCCAAAGACCTAGCTCGCCCATCCATCTCGAAACCCTTTTGCGATTGATCTGGTAGCCGCACTCGTTAAGGTACTCGGTCATCTTCCGGTATCCGTACAACGGATGACGGGTCTATTCCTCGTCGAGCCTGACCATCAACTGCGGATTCAGCGAGGTTTTACCCGCTGGCTGAAAGTAGTAGGTCGAGCGTGGCAATTCCAGCAACTCACATTGGCGACTGACGCTGAGCGTAGCGTGTTCCGGATTGATCAGCACTTTCTTCTGCTCAACGCAACAAGCCAGATTTGTTCTTGAGAAAGTCGCTTTCGACGTTCAACTGCCCGATCGTCTTCAGAAGTTCTTCCCGATCCGGTTCTTCGCTTGCCGGCTTCTTGCCCCGCTTTCGATCAAAGATGTCTTTTGCGCCTTCGATCAGTTCCGTTTTCCAGATGGATATCTGCTTCGGATGGATCTCGTACTTCTTGGCGATGCTGTTGATGGTCTCGTCGCCCCGGATCGCCTCCATGGCGACCTTGGACTTGAATTCGGCGGTATAGATCTTTCGGTTCTGTCCCACGGTTGCCTCCCATAGTATCGCAACTTGCACGCGGGCGCAAATCCACCTTATTCAACTGTCCAATTTTCGGGGGTCACTATACTTCTTGTGTTTTCTCATGATCCTCTGCATATGCTTCCATTTCTTTCTCAAGCTGTTCCGCTATCTCGTCAATCTCCGGGATACGGAAGTCTTCTTCCGTGAGCAGGACATGGAGGGTGTACAGCATCTTGGCATCAACGGCACCTGTCTTCGATCTGTTCCCCAATACCTTTGCGAAGGTCAATGGTACGTCGGTCAACATCGAGCGCCGATTCCAAGGTCGTGCCGATCATCAAGAGTGGAAGAACACTCCTTCCTCTCCGGTTTGTCGCGGAAGCACTCGCACTGGATGTCCAATGGGATGGGACTACCCAGGTGATAACGATAACGTACACACCGTAGGATAGAATGATAGACAACCCCTGGTCAGTGACCGTGATCGGGGATTTCGTTTTCTTCGTGCCGCAGAAATTTCATCAAGAGCTCAACCCCAGTGAGTCCCTTTGTTGAGAGAATGGGGGGCTACAACGGGGCGTTGACTCTTTGCTTTCATTGCCCTGCGCGGCCGGCAACACGGTCCACGTTGTCTTATCCATGATCGCTGCCTGGACTATCGCTGCAAACAGTTGTCCTGCTATACTACATTCATGAAACGCCCGGATGACACGTCGTACATCGAGACTGCCGCCACTCGAAAGACTGGAGGGAAAGCAGGCCCTGATCTCCCGGTCGATCTGACGACCGTGGAGCGCGTGCAAGCAATGGTTCTGGGCTGGTACGCGGCTCACGCACGTCGTTTTGTGTGGAGAGTCCCCAATCCCGACCCCTATGTCGTTCTCGTTTCCGAGACGATGCTCCAGCAGACTCAGACAGCTCGCATCCAGGAGAAACTACCCCTCTTCCTTCGGCAGTATCCTGACTTCAGCGCGCTCGCAGCCGCGGACAACGCGACCATTATCCGTGCATGGCAGGGCATGGGTTACAATAACAGGGCTCTGCGGCTCCGAGATTGCGCACGCGCCGTCGTCGAGCGCTTTGGCGGGCTTCTCCCGGACACCGCCGATGACCTGCGGTCACTCCCGGGTCTCGGCCCCTACACGGTGTCGGCCGTCCTCTCATTTGCATTCCACCGAGACGTCGTCGTACTGGATGTCAATATCCGCAGGCTATACAGTCGACTTTTCCTGCAACTCACGACAACACTCGAGGTCATGCCTGAATCCCTGCTGCTGCACGTCGCCGGTGAAGTGTATCCCCGCGGGCGCAGTTCGGAGTGGCACCAAGCGTGCATGGATATCGCGGCGCAGTACTGTACGGCACGTGCCCCCCGGTGCCTGTTCTGCCCCGTCACCAAGGCCTGCCGTTCAGCGTTCAGGCTTGCCGAGGCTATTCCGCCCCGAGTTTCCGAGCCCTCTCACCGGGGCAAACCGAACCGTATCTGGCGTGGCCGCATCGTCGAGCTTCTGCGCGGCCTTCCGTCTGACCAGACAATGGGGCTCACAGAACTTAAGACCCTCCTGTTCCCGACGGAAGAAGAAACCGATGGCCCCTGGCTGGAACGCATTGTGACTGCACTCGAACGCGATGGACTGATCGACCGTGGCCAAGCAGTCGACAGTATTCGGCTGCGTTCCTGACTCCCCGGCATCTGCCGGCAGATTATCCAGCAGCCAGAGAGGTCGTGATGTCTCCGCCGGCCCATACGTGACTGCCGGGAATCGACATTCCCAACCGACCCCCCGAACAGCGGTCAGTCTTTGAGGGTGAGGGTACGCTGGTAGGCTGCCCAGACGGCCTTCGACAAGGCCGTTCTGAACCCGCCCTTCTCCAGCTCATAGAGTGCTTCCGCAGTGGTCCCTCCCGGCGACGTAACAGAGTTCTTGAGCTCGGCAACATGTTTCTGGCTGGACCGAGCGAGCTTGAGCGAGCCTTCCATTGTCTGCAACACCAGCTCCAACGCCATGTCGCGCTGGAACCCAAGGTGCACGGCTGCGTCCATGAAAGCCTCGATGAACAGGAAAACGTACGCAGGTCCGGTGCCGCTCACTGCCGTCGCCATGTCCACGTATCGCTCTTCGTCGACTTCGATCTCGAGACCCACTGCGCCAAGTACCGAACGAACCAGCGTCCGGTCCTCCTGCACCACCTGGGAGCTGGCCATCCAGACACTCACCCCTGCACCGACCTGGGCGGGTGTGTTGGGCATGCATCGCACGATACGGTCATGACCTGTGCCTTCCCTCAGCTTTTCGATGCCGGCTCCAGCAACAATGGACAACAGCACCTGTTCCGGCCGCATGGCTCCCTTGATGTCGGCAAAGACGCGCTCGAGATTCTGGGGCTTCACCGCCAGGAGAACAATATCCCCGAACTGGACTGCCTCACAGTTGGAGAGTGTCGTGTGAACGTGGTGTCGCTCGCGCATGACCTCAAGCGTAGCCCAACTACGAGAACTGACCATCACGTCATCCTCGGACGCAATACCCTTGGCGAGGAGCGATTCGACGAAGGCATTGGCCATGACACCTCCGCCGATAAACGAGATTTTTGTCCTGTCACTCATGCGGCAACCTCCTTGACCGATACTAAATCATACCGCCTTTCGCTGCATTATGCCATGAGCGCATCGACTCATTGTGTCCAGCAGACCGATCAACCTCTGGAGATCAGCTTCTGCACATTCTTCACCAGCTGGTGCAGGTCATATGGCTTGCCCAGGAACCCTTGGACACTGCCCTCCGCGAGCATCCGTCTGACGGCGTCGTTGGAGGTGTACCCGGAGTTCAGCAGGATAGGGACCGTTGGATCCACGGCTCTGATGGCCTGCACAATCTCGTTGGTGGTCATGCCCGGCATGGTCATGTCCAGCAGAATGAGTCCGATGTCCGCCAGGTGCTCCCACAGAACGCTCAAGCCTGATGCCCCGTCCGGTGCTGTCAGGACCGTGTACCCACTCCTGCTCAGGAGAGCCTGAGCGACCGTCCGCACGACCGGCTCGTCCTCGACTACCAGAACTGTTCCCCTGGCTACGTTCACGGAAGGGGAACTGGGAAGGAGCGACTGTGGGGGTTTTTCCAGGCATCGAGGCAGATAGATGTCGAAGGTCGCCCCCGAGGATGTTCTCTCAATCCGAGGGGTGTTTCTCCCTGAACATGTTTGTCCAATGAGAGGGGTGGGTTCCCCCGAGGATGTTCTTTCAATCCGAGGGGTGTTTTTCCCACCAGCGTCCGTGGACACTGCTGTGATCCAACCGCCGGCCTGCTTGACGGCTCCGTAGACGATGGAGAGGCCCAGCCCCGTGCCGGATCCAACCGGCTTGGTCGTATGGAAGGGCTCAAAGAGGTGCTCCAGGATTGCTGGTGGAATCCCCGGACCCGTGTCCGTGACACTGAGATGGACGAACTCCCCTGCGCGTGCGAACGGATGGGTCTGGAGGTATCCCTCTCCCACAATCTCGTTCCTGGTGCATATCGTCAGTGTCCCCTCGCCCTCCATGGCATCGCGCGCGTTCACCCCAAGGTTGAGCAGGATCTGTGTCATCTGCGACTGGTCCACCAGGACGTTCCAGACTGTCCGCCCGTAGTCGCGGACGATCTCCATCGTGGCCGGCAGAGACTGCTTCAGCAGTGCCAGGGTCACGTCCAGCGCGTCCGTGATGCTGATGGGCACCGGTAGGATCATAGCGCTGCGGCCGAAGGTCAGCAGTCCTTTCGTGAGATCGGCTGCCTGATAGGCGGCGGTCTCGGCTGCGTCCAGGTTCTCCAGCAACGGGTCTGCTGGGGGAAGGCTGCTGCGCATGAGGGAGATGTTGCCCAGGATGCCGGTCAGCAGGTTGTTGAAGTCGTGCGCCACCCCTCCTGCCAGTGTCCCGATGGCCTCCATCTTCTGGGACTGACGGAGTTGAGCCTCAGCGTATTCGCGCGCCTCTTCTGCCTGCTTGCGCTCGGTGATGTCGCGGATGTAGCAGCCCAGTCCCACGCGCCCGCTCGGGAGGGGCACCGGGAACTTGATGGTCTGGTAGGTTCTCGGGCCCACGGACTCCTCTGTGGTGATCCTCTTCCCCTTCTCCAAGGCCTCTTGATCGCTGGCTCGGCAGTGTTCGGCGGCCTCGTTGGGCATGAGATCGAAGTCCGTGCGGCCGATCACGTTCCCTTCGGATGCGCCTAGGAAGGAGTCGTTCGCCTCGTTGCTCATGAGGTAGCGGAAGGACTCGTCCTTCAGAAACACGAGATCGGACGTGGCGTTTATAAAGGTGCGGTAGCGCATCTCGCTTGCCCGCAGCGCCTCCTCCGCCCGCTTGCGGTCCGTGATATCACGGTAGATGGCGTAGACCGCCGCCTGCTTCCCTGCAACCAGAATAGATGCGCCGATGAGGGATACATCAACGAGGGTGCCGTCCTTCCTGCGCCGCACCGTTTCCAGAAGGTTCTTCCCGCCTTGAATGGTAGACCTTGTTAGCGCCTCGGCTTCTTCCTGGCGTGCGGGAGGTGCCACCAGGTCGTCGAGATATTGTCCGACGGCCTCATCAACCCCATAGCCAAACATGCGCACGAACTCGGCGTTCACTCGCATGATCCTACCTTGGGTATCGGCGATCGCAATGCCTTCCGGGGCTGACTCCACCAATCGGTCGAAAAACGCTCGTTCCCGCTGGTTCTCTTCCTCCGCCTGTTTGCGCTCGGTGATGTCGCGACCGATACCTACCAAACCGATAATCCGGCCTTCCTGGTTCCGCAATGGCAGTTTAGAGGTGAGCAACCAATGTTTCTGTCGTTTCTCGTCAAGGATGTACTCTTCCCTATTGAGCACTGG
>NZ_QXIS01000013.1 GCF_003570925.1 Candidatus Cryosericum terrychapinii
GCTGTCACCAAGTTCCTGCAGGACCTGACGGCAGCACTTGATTCTACGGGGACATGCCTGTTTACGACATTTGGACTGCAGGCAAAGGACCTTGCACAACTTTACTCAGCTGCTACCGGTTTTGAGTGTGACGACAAGGAGTTCCTGAAGATCGGCGAGAGAATCTGGAACATGGAGAAACTCTTCAACCTGAAGTCAGGGCTCACCGGGAAGGACGACACTCTGCCTCCGAGAATCCTCAAGGAGCCGATCCCATCAGGCCCTTCCAAAGGCGAAATCGAAGAGCTCGATAAGATGCTGGGAGAGTACTATTCTCTGAGAGGATGGGGCAAGGACAGCGTTCCCACAAAGGACAGACTGAAAGAGCTGGGACTCGAAGACCTGTCATGAAACATGTGATCATTGGAGCCTCTGTTGCAGGGATTACGGCTGCAGCGAGGATAAAGAAACTCAGCCCGGAGCAGGAGGTGATCGTCCTCTCGGGGGAGGGAGTCCAACCATATGGCAAGATGTCCCTTCCCTACATGCTTTCCGGGATGACCTGGTTTGCGAACTGTACGCTGCCTTCAGTGGACGGGGTCGACGTCATGCTCAACAAGTACGTCGACGGGGTCGACACGGTGTCGAAAACCGTGCATACGAACGATGGCGAGCAGTTCGAGTATGACAGACTCCTGATAGCAACGGGCACATCTCCGTTCATCCCCGACATCCCCGGCGCCAGACTTCCTTCCGTGGTCGGTGTCAGGAATATCGGAGATATCGAGGTCATTCGGAAGAGAATAGCGGAGTCGACACAGAAGAGAGTCATTCTGGCAGGCGCCGGGCTGGTCAATGCTGAAATAGGTGATGCTCTTGTGAAGCTTGGTATCCCTGTGACCTATGTCATTTCTTCGGACAGGGTGCTGTCCCAGATTGTCGATCGAGAAGCTTCTGCAATCATCGAGCAGTCGTTTGCAGGACTCGATGTGGAGCTGCTCAAGGGCGAGGACATCCAGGAAATCGAGGAGAAGGACGGCGCCCTCGAGGTGAAGCTTGCATCAGGAAAAGTCCTCAGCGGCTCCTGCGTCGTTTATGGCAAAGGGGTGCGCCCCAACACCGGCTTTCTGAAGGGAACGGATGTACGGCTCAACAAAGGTGTCGTTCTTGGACGGTATCTTGAGACAAGTGTACCGGGTATCTATGGCGCGGGGGATGCCGTCGAGACGGACGATATCCTGCTGGGCGAGAAGACGCTTCACGCTCTCTGGCCTGTGGCCGTAGAGCAAGCGAACAACGCTGCCGGGAATATGCTCGGCATGGAGATGCCCTACGGTGGCGATGTCCTCAGGAATATCCTGATGGTCTTTGGACAGACCATCTTCACCGGTGGGATCAGCACACATGACGAAGGTGATGTCTACAGGAACGTGAGTGACGGCGAGTACGGGAAGATCGTCGTCAAGGACGGCCGGTTGAGAGGCTTTGTCTTCGTCGGAGAAGGCGTCAACAATCCCGGTGTGTATCTCAGGATAATGAGAGACCAGACCGACATCAGCACGATGATCAACCCAGTTCTGAACGGAACCATATCTCACGTGGACCTGTATCCGTCTGTCTTCAAGGTGGCCCTGTAAGGGGCCACCTTGTCAGAAGATCAGGGGATCGTCGAGCGTCTCTCCTGTCTAGCCACCGCCGATCGGTGGAAACAGCGAAATGGTGTCACCATCCTTGAGCAATGCATCTTCCTTGCCCAGGAACTCGATACTTTTCCCGTTGAGCAGGTAGATGTAGTCCCGCTTCAGTCTCAGCTCTTCGGTGAGGATGATGCCCTTGAGGACGGGATGCTGCGCAACAAGACTTCGCAGTGCTTCGATACATGTTGAGGCTGAGACCAGAACGGGTCCCTGCTTGAATTCTTCTGTCAGATACACTCTCACCGTCACCGTCGCCATCGCCATCATCTCACCTCAGCAACCATTGTAGGCAAGCAGGCACAAAGGGCAATCAGGCGCCTCGACTCGTCCAAAATGCACGTGAACCGGCTCTATTCTTATCCGGTTGCGCCATCGTTGTCGAATTCCCGACTTTTAGCCCGCGTTGCATGAGGCGGCGGCGCCCCTGCCAGACTCCTACCGCAATGTGACCGTCGCGCCGAATACCTGGGCGAGGAGGTTGGCGGCGTCCGCGGCGTTCATGAATGGTTTGAACGTGTAGGAGTACTTCCCCTGCTGTGTCACGATGACAAGCTGGTGGTCGTTTTGCCAGCGATGGCCGTCGTGGTCAGTCTCCCAGCGCCCCTGCGTGACCGTGACCTGTGAGACGCCGGGTGCGTCGACCCACCAGTTCTCGGGTGTCTCGGTCAGTACAGCTTCCGGGTCCATCGTGAGGTACCGCTTGTGCAGCGTGAGCCCGCTGGTGGCGGCAACCGCCATGCGCTTGAGGAATCCACCTCCCTGCTCCTTCACCTTGGCGTCGACTGCCTGCTTCTGGATCTCCGGTGTGAGCTTGGCGACGATGATACGAGCGTCCGTGACCACGATGGTCCACGGGATGATGTTGAGCAAGTTCTTGTGCCACTGGACCGGGAGTGCGCCCAGCACGTGTTCTCCTTGCATTGGTTCCTCCTGAGGAACGGGGTGTGGAGCCTGACAGTGCACGTTGCGCTGTCAAGCTCCAGTGTAGGCAGGTCGACCTTCTTTTCCACAGAGGCGCATCGACTCATCCGAAATGGAGCTGAACCGGCTTGGCGACGAGACCCTCTGCAGACAATAGACACCCCCGTCAGCGCCCCTCATGCAGAGGGGCGCTTCCGTGATCGACCCCTTCATTAAGAGATGAAGACGGAACGATCTTGACACATCGGAACACCGACGTATATTATATCGGTATATAACGATGTAATCGGAGAATGGCGATGCAAATGGACGGGACAGGTACTGTGGACATGATTGCGGTTGCGAAGGCGCTGGGAGACGAGACACGGGCGCGCATTGTCGGTGTCCTTGGCGTGCGGGCTCTATGTGTCTGTGAGGTGAAAGCTGCCCTGAATCTGTCTCAGGCGACCGTGTCAGATCACGTGCGTGTCCTTCTCGATGCGGGGCTCCTGTCGACCTCCAGAGAGAGCTACTGGACGCTGTATGCGATTCGCGAGGATCTGTCGCTTGAGATCCTCCAGTTCGTGTCTCTTCTCATAGACCAGGTTCATACCCAATTTCCTGAGGACCGGGCGCACCTGGCAGACGACCCAGTGTTCCTGTGCCGTGCAGAAGCCAGGACGGGGTCTGTTGCAGGACACCCGCGCGCGTTGCACCGGAAAACTCGACGCACGTAGTCGAAACAGCTCCACCTATATTCTCACCACATTCGCTGTTCGGGAGGTCACGTTGAAAATCGAATTCTATGAACCAGCTATGTGTTGCACGACTGGCTTGTGTGGACCATCGGTTGATGAACGCCTGGTGCGTCTCAACGAGGACTTGAGACGTCTTCAGGCGGAGGAACCCGGCATCACCGTCGAACGGTATGCCATCAACCAGAGGCCTTTCAAGTTCCGCGACAATGCAGACGTCTACAAACTTGTTACAGCGAATGGCAAGAAGATCCTTCCGGTGACCACCGTCGACGGTAAGGTCGTCAAGACCAGAAACTATCCGTCGTACGACGAGATGAGAGCCGAACTGGACAGAGGGACACATGAATCCTGAGTACGTCTTCTTCTCAGGCAAGGGCGGTGTTGGCAAGACGTCTATGGCATGCACGGCGGCGGTCTACCATGCAGACAATGGCAAGAAGACCCTCATCGTCACAACAGACCCGGCATCGAACCTGGCCGACGTATTCGAGCAGCCCATAGGCCACCACGTAACGCCCATTACCGGCGTTCCCAATCTGTGGGCCATGGAAATCGACCCGGACGAAGCTACCCGTGAGTACAAGGAGCGCTCGCTGGCTCCTATGCGCGGGCTCTTTGACGATGAAATGCTGAAGGTTGTGGAAGAGCAGCTTAGTGGCCCATGTACGGAGGAGATGGCCGCGTTCGACAAGTTCACCGATTTCATGGAAGACGACAACTGGGATGTCATTGTCTTCGATACGGCGCCTACGGGACATACGCTGCGGCTTCTGCAGTTGCCGGTCGAATGGAGCAAACACATTCGGGACAGCGCGCAGGGGAGTGGCCAGACATGCATGGGCCCTGTCGCCTTGATTCAGGACAGCAAACAGAAGTATGACGACGCGATAGCCCGACTTCGGAATACGGGACGGACGCAGTTTGTCTTCGTGATGCAGGCGGAGCAGACATCCCTGGAGGAGACATCACGTTCCATCGCGGAGCTGGCAGCCTTGGGTGTAACGACTTCGAGAATCATCGTGAACGGGCTCATCCCGGAGGCGGAGACGGTGAATCCCTTCTTCCGGAAACGGCGTGACATGCAGCAAACGTATCTGGAACGCGCGAGGCAGTTGTACACGGACACGCCTCTACAGACCATGGAGTTGCTCGACAGTGAGATCAAGGGAGTAGCGATGTTCCGCAAGTGCGCTCCGATGCTGTTTCAGGGAGGCACCACAGATGTATGACGTCGAGAGCCTGTTACATCCAAGTGCAAAGGGTACCAGACAAGTGTTCTTTGCAGGCAAGGGCGGAGTGGGCAAGACGACTGTCGCTTGCCTGACCGCGGTACACACAGCTCGGCAAGGGTACCGGACCCTGCTTCTGACCACCGACCCTGCAGCACACACCGGCAGCGTCCTTGGCAGGAAGGTGACGGAGCAGGTCGAACCTGTCGATGGTGTTTCAGGGTTGTCTGCAGCGAAGATCGATCAGAAGCAGGCGACTGAGGACTACAAGAAGGGGATTCTCGATGACGCGCGGGCGAAATTCGACGAAGCCACGATCCGCGTCATGACGGAGGAGCTGGCCTCTCCCTGCACGGAGGAGATGGCAGCTTTCCAGCGTTTCATCGACCTGTCGAGTACCCCGGGATTCGACGTTACCATCTTTGATACGGCGCCGACAGGGCATACTCTGAGACTGCTCGAGTTGCCCCTCGACTGGAGCGAGCAGATCAGACTCAAGGCCGGCGCTACTGAGGGGTTATCCGAGGGGGACCGCCAGCAGAAAGACCGGTTTGATCGGGTCCTGGACGCAATGCGGGATCCCGGCCTGACGACGTTCAGCTTCGTCATGTACCCCGAGAGTACCCCCATTCTGGAGGCACAGCGTGCATCTGAGGAGTTGGCGACAATCGGCGTTGCGACACAGCTCGTCGTGGCGAACCTGCTGATTGCCGAGGAGCAGGCGACGACACCATTCTTCCAGAAGCGCAGGAAGATGCAGTTGGAATACCTGGATGACATGAAGAGACGCTTTGTGGGAGCTGCATTGCTGCAGGTTCCAATGATGGACAGTGACATTCGTGGCATCGACAAGCTCGACATGCTGGACAAAATCGTATTTGGAGGGATTGCATGATGGTAGAGACTACTGTTGAGATCGAGGTCTATGGCATTTGGGATCAGGCCCCGGCGGCCTCGTCGTGCGGGTGTGGTGGAGGTGGGTGCGCCACGCCAACGCAGACGATGGGTGAGATGTTCGACAGTCTGAGGGCGTCCCTCGATGCGAGCGACATCAAGGAGCGGTGCTCACTGAGGTTTATCGACGTCATCAAGGACAGCGATCCACAGGTCAACCAGGTTCGCCAACAGGTTGAGAATGGATATTCGCTTCCACTGACAGCGCTCAACGGCAAGTGGTCTTTTTATGGTGGTATCTCGAATGACCTGCTCCACCTCAGGATACGAGAAATCCTGAACGGGGAGAAAGGGCAGGCCGGAGAGGCACGCTAGTTCGCTAGTGGGATCAGATCAAAGCCGACTACAGAATACGGAAGAGTCAGCGCATGCCAATGCGAGTTCCGTCAACAGAGCGATCTGCGTCGGTTTCGGGGGGTCCACATCATCTTGTGTCCGGGTCTTGACATTCGAATATTCTCGCATAATATATCAATGTACATTGAATCAATGGGAGTTGTGACATGACTCAGCGTTCGCCGGTCTGTGGAGCACAGGACATAGGTACTAACTGGAGCTCTGCATGTGAGGAGCAGGGCAAGCTTGTGTCTACCCTGATGGAACCGCAGCGCATCAAGATTTTGAGGTTGTTGTGTGGTGGCGAACTGTGTGTGTGCGAGATCGAGCACGAGCTGGCCCTTCCCCAGAACCTGGTTTCTCATCACCTGAGGGTCCTGCGCGAGGCTGGGCTTGTCGCTGCTCGCAAGGAAGGGCAATTCGTGCACTACTCGCGAGTCGAAGAGCGTATTCATGAACTGATGCTGACTCTGGAAGAACTGCTGTCAAACTAGGAGGAATCATGCGAATCGAAATTCTGGGTTCTGGCTGTGCTCGCTGCCATGGGCTTGAGGCAAGCGTCCGCAAGGCGCTGGAAATGCTTGGCAAGGATGCCGAGATCGTCGACGTGACCGATATTCAGCAGATCATGGCCTACGGCGTTATGGCGATGCCCGCTCTTGTCATCGACGGCAAGGTCATCACCGCAGGCAAGGTACTGTCGCCCGAGGAAGCAAAGAAAGCCATCGTCGGCGCTAGCGCCTGACGGGGTAGCCGGAGGGCGGGCGACCGCCTTTTTTTGAACGCTTATATATCAACGGAGGTTGCTATGTTGACGCTATTTGCTGACTGGTTCACGTATACGCTTTTGCGCCTGCCAAAGGGGCACCTGATAACGGAAGCCATTCACTTCTTCGTGTACGATATCCCCAAAATCTACCTGCTCCTCGTCGTTATCGTGTTTGTAGTCGCGATGCTCAGAACCTGGATTCCCGCCGAAAAGATCAAACGTCTACTCGTTCACCGGCACCAGTTCATCGGCAATATCCTTGCTGCTTCTCTGGGCATTTTCACCCCCTTCTGCACGTGCTCTGCCATTCCGATGTTCATTGGATTCGTGGAGTCCGGCGTACCGCTTGGGGTGACATTCTCGTTTCTGGTGGCAAGCCCTATGATCAACGAGGTCGCGATGGTGCTGCTATGGGGACTGTTTGGAGCCAGGGTCGCCTTGCTCTATGTGGGTGTGGGGCTCCTTATCGCGATTGTGTCGGGTGTCATCATCACTCAGCTTCACATGGAGAAGTACGTTGAGGATTATGTCTACATGATCAAGGTCGGCGCCGCTGCAGGGGATGCTCCCATGACCTTCAAGGATCGCGTCGTTGCCAGCTGGAGATACGTGGGCGAGATCTTCCGCAAAGTGGCTCCATGGGTGGCGGTCGGCGTTGCCATCGGTGCATTCATCCATGGGTACGCTCCCGAGAATTTCCTGGCCAGATACGCAGGCCGTGACAATCCCTTTGCGGTTCTCATCGCCGTTGCGATTGGTATTCCGCTGTATTCGAACGCCGAGGGCGTCATTCCTGTCGTTCAGGCATTGTGGGCCAAGGGTCTGCCTCTGGGGACGACACTGGCTTTCATGATGGCAGTCACCGGACTCTCGATGCCCGAGATGATTATCTTGCGCCGCGTTCTCAAGCCAAGACTGCTTGCAACATTCATTGGTGTCGTAGGTGTTGGTATTCTCATCGTGGGGTATTTCTTTAACTGGGTCCTGTAACCGTCCGCTAGACACCCGACCCGGATCAGCAAAGAAGCCCGGCCTCGACGAGGCTGGGCTTTCTGATGTAGCAGATCTGGCTGAAGACTATGCTTTGTGTGCGTGCTTCCCGATGAGGTCGACGATCTCGGGAAAGTCGATGCCGTCGGCCTTCACTGTCTCGAGTGTGGGGACTCCGTCGGCATCCCAGCCGCGCCGTGTGTACACCGCGTCCTGAAGCTGGCGGTATTGCGACTCGCGGTACTCGCGCAGGGCTGCCATCTTCTGCTGCAGGCTCATGCCTGCGATGTCCACGTGTGCGGCCTCGGTTAACTGCTTCTCGTAGCGCTCCTCCCGGGACAGGTACTCTTCCTCGGTGACAGGCCCCATGCCACGATAGGGCATCCAGTCGTCCTCGCGCGTCCCATGGCCCATGCGCAGGTTGAAGACGCGCTGGAAGTCATACACACGTTTGCTCTGTGCAAGCAGTCCGTCAAGATCGAGTGCGACACCCGTCATGCCCTTGTACAGCAAAAGGTAGTTCTCGATGTGTTCAGGGATCTTGGCGGCCTGCATTCCCGTATATTTGTCACGGTTGTCGCGCGGCTCGGAATCGTTCCAGGGGAGCTTGCACAGGCCCATGAGCGAGAACCAGGTCCGGAAGAGCGGGAAGAAGGAGAGAGCTTCAGCCTTGTCGTCGAACGTCGGCAGTTGGCCCTTGACCTGATCCATGAAAATGAGCCACGCCTCATCGTGCTGGGGACCCTTAGTGGCCATGGCGTATCCTGCCTGCTGAGCCAGCGAGTCCTTGGACATGTACTCTGAGACTTCCATTCCCTTGATCTCCATACCGATGTCGTTCAGGAAGTCGGCGTTGGCATGGTATTGTTCGGCCAGGAGCTTCTTCAGTCTGTGAACGCCCAAACCGGCGACCACGCCGAAACCATGACCCTCACCAAGCTGATGAATCAGCTCGAGAGCGTCCATGTCGCTGCCGAAGTGCAGGTCGAGTCCGCCTGTGATCTCCTTGTTGATGATGCCATTCTCATAACACTCCATGAGAAAAGCGAGCGTCGTAGCGAAACCTACCAGGTCGATACCGTAGTAGTCACAGTAGAAGCTGGCCTCGGCGACAAATAGCGGGTCGAAACTGCCTGTGTTGGATCCCAGCCCACCCACCGTCTCGTATTCGGGCCCGTCGATGAGCACCTTCTGACCCTTGAGAGGCCCTGTCTTCAGTTGAACAGTGTCGATGCCATGGGCACACGACATGGTGCAGCCCAGCCAGCAGCCATCGGGCATGTCCTGGCTGATGAGACGGAACCACACGTCGCTCCTGATGTCGACTGTTCTGGCGTCCGAGCCGAACTTGAAGTTCTTGACCGGAAGAACATCGACCTTATCAAGGATTTCGACCGTGTTGGCAGTTCCGATCTCGCGCATCCTGCTATGGGTGTGGTCGAGCGTCAGGATCTCCTTGTTCATCCGTGAGCCGGCGGTCTTGATAGGTTCCAGGTCAGCTGGGTTGTTGATAAGGGGAGTCGTTCCGGAAAAATGAACGACGAGAGCCTTGATCTTCTTGTCTCTGAAAACGGTTCCCGGTCCGCCTCGTGCTAGCTGCTTGAGACGGGTGTGGTTTCGTTTGGCGTCCCAGTAGCTGACATGGATGAGGCCAAGGAGGGAGTGCTCCGCCCCCGTGCCTGAGACCGCGACACTGACGTTCTTGCGATCACCGGCGCCATCAGCATACATCTCATGCAGGACTTCTGGCAGGTCGCAGCTGTTGTCGGGTTCTTCAGGGGCGGTCTCGATGGTGGCGAGGCCCTTGTTACCATCGATGAAGATGATGACATCCTCCTCAGCCTTGCCTTGTACTTCGATCGCATCGAAACCTGAGAATTTCATATACGGAGCCAGGTAGCCGCCGCCATTGTTGTCGACGGGGACTCCTGTCTCTGGAGAGATGGTGACCGAGTGCATTTTTCCGGCACCGGGATACTGCGTAATGCCAGTGAGTGGTCCAGCACAGAAGATCAACTCATTTTCGGGGTCATTCCAGTGCGTCGTCGGTTTGACCGCCTGCCAGAGATAGTACAGCCCGTAGCCGCGCCCCCCCGTGAACTTCTCCTTGACCATTGGGTCGATGGCACGTTCCTCGATGACATTCGTTGTCAGATTAACGTACAACCTGCGGTCCGTGTACCCCTTGTTGATTCTGGCAGGCTTGTAGGAATACGTCGCCAGGATCTTGTGTGCCTGTCGCATTTCCTCGATGGTCTTCACCTTCTGCCTCCCGGTTTCGTTGTGAATCCGCTCACATGGTAGGTCAATCAATACGTTGTTCAAGGTGGTGCGTTGTGATGCGCCGGTGCCAACTATCTGCGTCTGCTGTCGATTTCACCGTCAACGCGAAGCATCGACGGGGTCAGTATCTTCTTGAACCTTCGCTTCATGCGTTCGGAGGCGGCGTCCTGTGGCTGAGAGTTGTCGTTTTTTCACTGGCTTGTAGAAGAAAGGCGTGGGTGGTTCTATACTGCAAGCATAGCGAATCAATTCGCATCCGAGAGGTGAAAAAGGTGGAAGACAATCGCATTGCCATGCATCCGATCCTTGCGTGGAACCGGGGGGACCCAGTGCATATCACGTACGACGGCAAGGAGATCACTGCCTATCCCCAGGAAACAGTGGCGATGGCTCTGTATGCGGCCGGCGTGAAGCAATATGGCACATCCTCCCGGTTCTACCGTCCCAGGGGTATGTTCTGCGCTATCGGAAAGTGCTCGTCGTGCATGATGCGCGTCGACGGCAGCCCCAATACACGTACCTGCGTCCTGGAGGTCCGGGATGGGATGGACGTCGAAACACAGCACGGTGATGGCAAGTTCCCTGACGTGCAGGCTGCCATGAAGGGGGTGAAGGAGAAGAGTACAGAAGTCCTGGTCATCGGCGGCGGGCCGGCAGGTCTGGAAGCGTCTCTCTGGGCGGCCAAAGCCGGCGCCGACGTCATACTGCTGGACCAGAATCCCCAGTTGGGTGGCCAGCTGGTCAAACAGACGCATAAGTTCTTCGGCTCGGCGAAAGAGAACGCCGGGACGCGCGGCGTCACCATTGCGAAGAAGCTCATCGAGGAGGTCGAGGCGACGCCCAACATCACGGTCTACAGTGGCTTCACGGCGTTTGGGTGGTTCCAGGGCGCTGTCTGCGCCGCTGACCAGGACCATGCGGTTCTCTTCCACCCTCGCAAGGTCATCGTCGCCACGGGCGCAGCCGAGAAGATGCTGATGTTCAAGAACAACGACATGCCAGGCGTCTTCGGGGCGGGAGCCGCGCAGACGCTGATGAACGTCTA
>NZ_QXIS01000014.1 GCF_003570925.1 Candidatus Cryosericum terrychapinii
CGGGCGCGCAACGATGATTGTATCCCATTTCCCCCGGTTGGCAAGAAGAACAGTGAGGATTGCTGAGCAACGTGGCAGTAGTGACGCGCACAAATCTGTTATAATCTACCTGTCGATGGAAACAAGAGCTGAGGTCTGTGTCATAGGTGGTGGTGCCGCCGGGATGCTGGCGGCATTGTCTGCCGCAAGGTACCTCAAAGTCTCTGGCCACGGTGGCTCGGTCCTCATCCTGGAACGGAATCGGGTGCTGGGCAGGAAGCTGGCCATCACGGGCAAGGGCAGGGCAAATGTGACCAATACGCGTTCACTGGACGAGTTTGTCCAAGCTTTCGGCCCTTCCGGCCGATTCCTCTACCCGGCTTTCGAGTCCTTTTTCTCCGATGACCTTGTCGCTTTTTTTGCCGAAGCCGGCCTGCAACTCAAGACGGAGCGGGGTGGTCGAGTGTTCCCTGTGACGGACAAGGCGCAGGATGTTGTCCAGGCTCTCGGGCTGCTGCTCGTGCGAGACGGTGTTGATATCGTCTACTCGGCTCGGGTCCGAAGTATCGATGCCGGGTCCAGGGGTTGGACGATCGGTTTGGAGTCTGGTGGATTGTTGCACTGCCGGGCCGTGGTCGTGGCCACAGGTGGAAAATCGTATCCTGGTACAGGGTCGACGGGAGACGGATATCAGCTTCTTGAGCGCGTGGGCCATCACCCCGGTCGCTTGGTGCCTGGCCTGGTTTCCCTGCACTGTCCCGAGAAGTGGCTGAGAGAACTTGCGGGGATTTCGCTCGAAGGCGTCGCTGTGGAGGCGTGGGTTGGCCCTAAGTTGCTGGCTCGAAGGCAGGGAGAAGTCATGATAACGGATCGAGGCATTGGGGGTCCGGCCGTCCTGTCGCTGAGCCTGGCCGTCACACCGGCTCTGGCCGAGAGCCAGGCTGTCGTTTTGTGCATGGACCTGCGGCCCGAGAAGACGTTGGACCAAGAGCTTCACGAGATCGAAGCTTGCGGGAATGCCGATGAGATCCTGGTGAATGTCTCGAGGTTTCTTCCGAAGCGGATGGCGCTTGAGCTGATGCGTATGTGGGGCCTTGAAGGGAAGGGCAGCACACCGTTACCCAGGAAAACCCTTGCAGCAATCGCTCGATCAGTCAAGGGAGTGGAGCTGAGATGCACAGGGGCCGACCCTCTCGCCTCCGCGATCATCACGCAGGGGGGAGTACCTCTGCGAGAGATTGACCCGCGAACCATGGGATCGAGACTCGTTCCCGGATTGTTCATTGCAGGCGAGCTTCTGGACCTGCAGGCTGTCACCGGTGGCTATAATCTGCAGGCAGCTTTCTCGACCGGATTTCTCGCCGGAAGGTGTGCGGCCGAATACGTTGCCAAATCACCAAATGACAGTAAACTTTAAGGGTTGAAGAGGTGACACTGACATGGCTGAAATCGGAACGACCAAGGTAAAGCGTGGTTTGGCAGAGATGTTCAAGGGTGGCGTCATCATGGACGTGACGACGGTCGACCAGGCGAAGATTGCCGAAGAAGCCGGTGCAGTGTCAGTGATGGCACTCGAACGGATTCCGGCCGATATTCGCAAGGAAGGTGGCGTCGCAAGGGCGGCTGATCCAGGGCTTGTCGAACAGATCATGGATGCCGTCTCGATTCCCGTCATGGCCAAAGTACGCATCGGACACATCTCCGAAGCACGGATACTGGAGTATATGGGCGTCGACTTCATTGACGAGAGTGAAGTGCTGACTCCTGCTGATGTCACCTATCATATCGACAAGTGGCAGTTCAAGATCCCCTTCGTGTGCGGAGCGCGCAATCTGGGCGAGGCACTGCGGCGTGTCAGCGAGGGAGCTGCGATGATCAGGACGAAGGGCGAGCCGGGCACCGGAGACGTTTCTGAGGCGGTCACGCACATGCGAGCGGTCATGAACGAGGTTCGCAAGGTGCAATCGATGCTTGAGGATGAACTCGTGGTCGAAGCGAAGGATCTTGGGGTCAATGTTGAGCTACTGCGCGAAGTGCGTACACTGGGACGTCTTCCCGTGGTCAACTTTGCAGCGGGGGGCATTGCTACCCCGGCCGACGCGGCACTCATGATGACGCTCGGGGCCGATGGTGTGTTTGTGGGTTCTGGCATTTTCAAGAGTTCGGATCCGCTTCCGAGAGCAAAAGCCATCGTGGCGGCAACGACCTACTGGGAGGATCCCAAGGTGCTCTCTGAGGTAAGCAAGGGCTTGAAGGCAGGTATGCCAGGCATAGACGCACGCACGCTTGTCGAGCTCGATAAGATGCAGGTGAGGGATAACTAGAGGTGGTCATTGGCGTCCTCGCTCTTCAGGGCGATTTTCGAGAACACGCTAGCATGGCGCGGTTCCTTGGCGTGGAGGTCCGTCTCGTCCGTCTCCCCGAGGAAGTCGGATTGGTGGATGGGCTGATCATCCCGGGAGGCGAAAGTACGACCATGGGGAAGCTCATGGTCAAGTACGGAGTGGATCGAGCTATCGTCGACCGTTTCAACGCAGGCAAACTGGCGATCTATGGCACATGCGCAGGAATGATCGTTTTGGCCCGGGATATTGAGGGAAGCCAGGCACAGCCTCACCTGGGACTTCTGGATGTGACTGTTCAGCGGAATGCGTTTGGGCGTCAGAAAGAGTCGAGCGAGGAAGATCTGGAAGTCCAGGGACTGGACACGCCATTGCATGTGCTGTTCATTCGAGCGCCGGTGATCGTCCGGACAGGATCTTCTGTAGAGGTACTGGCAAGGGTAACACAGGGGCCGGTCTATGTGCAGCAGGGAAGGCTCCTTGCTTCTTCGTTCCATCCGGAGCTTGGAAGCGATACGAGGGTACATGAACATTTTCTGCGATTGGCAGAACAGAGTTCAAATCAGGAGGTCTAGATGTCTGGGCATTCCAAGTGGCACAATATTCAGGCCAAGAAGGGCGTAGAAGACGCCAAGCGCGGTCGTGCTTTCACCAAGATTACTCGTGAGATCATTATCGCGGCGAAGGCGGGCGGCGGGAGCACCGACACAAATACGCGGTTGAGAGCGGCCGTAGAAAAGGCCAAGTCAGCAGGTATGCCTAATGACAATGTCAAGAAGGCAATCATGCGCGGAACTGGAGAGATGGAGGGTATCAGCTATGAGGAGACCACATACGAAGGTTATGGTCCCAATGGTACCGCATTCATCATCCAGGCCTCGACTGACAACAAGAACCGCACGACGTCGGAAATCAGAAGGATCCTCTCTCAGCACGGTGGTGCTATGGGGGAGAACGGATCTGTCAGCTGGGGCTTCGAGCGGAAGGGTTCGTTGGAAATCGATCCGGCTGACAAGGGATACGACGATCTGTTCATGATTGCAGTGGACAGCGGCGCAGAGGACCTCAAGCAGGACGAGGAGACAACGACCGTCGTCTCCGGACCTGAGGATGTCTATAAGGTGCGCCAGGCTCTCGAGGCTGCCGGGATTGTCGTGAAGTCGGCATCTCTCACCATGATTCCCAAGACCCTTGTTGCCGTCGCCATTGACGATGCGCGAAAAATCGCGCGGCTGGAGGAAGCGCTGGACGAACACGATGACGTCAGCGACTACTTCTCCAACTATGAAATGAGCGACGAGATTATCAAGCTGCTGGAGCAGGAAAGCTAGAGACTGTATGCTTACTCTGGGAATCGATCCCGGACTGGCACGTATTGGCTACGGTGTCGTCTCGTCAGACGGCGACACCGTAGCCCTTCTTGACTATGGGTGCCTGGAGACCCATCCTGGTACGCCATATCCGGACAGGCTCAAGTACATCTATGACAGCGTCCGCCGACTCGTCCGCAGGTACAAGCCGGATGCAGTGGCGCTCGAGTCTCTGTTCTTCTTTCGAAACGCCCGTACGGTCATGAAGGTCAGTGAGGCGCGTGGAGTCATTGTCCTTGCCATCGGCACATGTCATGTTCCTGCGTTCGAGTACACCCCTCAGCAGGTGAAGCAGGCCGTCTCATCATATGGCATGGAGAGCAAGAAGAACGTGGAGATTGCTGTGCGCCAGATTCTTGGTGTCGAGGAGCATATTACACCTGACGACACAGCGGATGCAATTGCTATCGCCCTCTGCCATACGTTCACGGGGGCCTATCGCGAGGCAGTTCTGGCGGAGGAAACCGATGATTGCTCTGATTAGGGGGACCGTATATCGCAGATTGGATTCCGCCGTCATCGTTCTTGTCGGCGACATCGGGTATGAGGTAAGAGTGGTGGATCCCACGATGTTCGAAGTGGGGGAAGAGGTCGAACTGCGGACATACCATGTCGTCAAGGAAGACCGGCAGGAGCTCTACGGTTTTGTCGAACAGCTGGACTATGAAGTTTTTGCCGACTTGGTCGAGCATGTTCCGGGCGTCGGCGCCAAGACCGCCCTGAGCCTTCTGCGTGCTGCACCTGCGTCTCGCCTCATCGAAGCAGTGCGGGAACAGAATGTTGGGTTACTCACTTCGGCGCCCGGCGTAGGGAAGAGAAATGCCGAGCGTATCCTCATCGAGTTGCGTCCGATCGTCAACCGCAAGTACGCTGAGTTTCTGTCTGTGGAGGGGATGACAGGAACCGAACCCACCGTCCTGGCAGAGGTGGAGATGGCGCTCCGGTCTCTCGGATACTCACAACGAGAGATCAGTGGGTCTCTCCGGGAGCTTGGCGCTACGAAGGACCGTTCGGCTGAGGAACTCGTGAGTGATGCCTTGCAGCTTCTTTCGAGGAAATAGGGTATGGCAGCCGGCGAGGAGAAGCGCGTACGTCGGAAAGCACCTGTCACTCAAGCCCCACTGTCGTCCGGGAAGCCCGAGGGTGACGCGGTGGGCTCGACGTTGCGGCCACGACGTCTCGAGGATTTCATAGGACAGGAGCAACTGCGGAACAACCTGGACATTTTCATCAAGGCCGCACGTAGCCGCAATGAGCCGCTGGACCACTGCCTGCTCTACGGCCCTCCTGGTCTGGGCAAGACAACACTCTCGCAGATCATTGCTGCGGAGCTTGGTGTGCGATTCAAGTTCACGAGTGGACCGGCACTCACGCGGGCGGGCGATCTTGCCAGCATCCTGGTATCGCTCAGGGAGCGGGATGTGCTGTTTATCGACGAGATTCATCGTCTGCCTCCCGCGGTGGAAGAATCTCTGTATTCTGCCATGGAGGATTTTCGACTGCCCATCATCCTGGGGAAGGGGCCAAGTGCCAAGATAATGACGATATCCCTCAAACCGTTCACTCTTATCGGAGCGACCACCCGGTTTGGCATGCTGTCCGCCCCTCTTCGTGACAGGTTCGGCATCGTCATGCGCATGGATCCGTACAATGAGGAAGAATTGACCCAGATCATTGCCAATGCCGCCTGCCGCCTTGATACGGTTGTGGAGCCGGCTGCTGCCACACGCATTGCCGGTCGCTCACGCGGCATCCCTCGCATAGCGCTTCGGAACCTGAAACGCATCAGAGACTACCTGGCATACGCGGGGGCTTCGGTCGTCGATGTCAAGCTGGTCGACGAGGCTTTTTCACAGCTCAACATCGACAAGTATGGCCTGCTGGACATCGATCGGAGGCTCCTTGCCGCTATCGATGAGAAATTCAGAGGTGGCCCTGTGGGGCTCGACAGCCTGGCTTCTGCGATCAGTGAAGACCCCGAGACGGTGTCCGTCGTCATCGAGCCGTATCTGGTGCAGTTGAATTTCATCGCGCGGACATCGCAGGGACGCGTCATAACGGACCTTGGCCGGCGATATCTGAAGGGTCATGACGGTGTCTCGGGTGATGGGGAAGATGGGCTGTTCAGACATCTGCGAAGGCTCTGACCCTTGATAATGTGCGCGAAGCCGGTATAATTAGCTAGAGCCCGTGCAATAGTGCGGGTTTGTCAGTTTCCAAAGCACGGAGAGATGGCCGAGTGGCTGAAGGCACTCGCCTGCTAAGCGAGTGGGTGGCTAATACCGCCTCCCGGGTCCAAATCCCGGTCTCTCCGCCATTCTGGTTTTGAAGGTGCGCCACCATGCTTCTTGCCATTGATGTCGGGAACACCAACATAGTCTGTGGCCTCTTCGACGGTACTGTTCTGCGCGATAGTTGGCGCCTGACGACCGATAGGGGCAAGACTGCCGATGAATACAGCGTGTTCATTCGCAGTCTGTTTCAGTTCTCCGATGTCCAGCTGGGGGACGTAGAGTCTGTCGTCCTGGCTTCTGTTGTCCCGCCGCTTACGCCAATCATGCGCCGCCTCGTCGATCGTATGTTTCATGTCCAACCCCTCGTGATCTCGACGGCACTCAACACCAATATCACCTGGGAGGTCGAGTCTCCATCCGAGATGGGGGCCGACCGTATTGCTGATTGTGTCGGCGGGTATATGAAATATGGGGGACCCTGCATCATTATCGACCTCGGGACTGCGACGACGTTCAACTTTGTCAGCGGCGATGGAAGGTATCTTGGGGGATCCATAGCACCCGGTCTTCTCAATTCCAGCGAATCCCTGTTCACCAAGACGGCCAAGTTGCCCCGTATCGAGCTTGAGCGTCCCGCAACAAGCCTCGGAATTGACACGATTACGCAGATGCAGGTTGGTGTCGTCTGGGGCATGGTTTTCATGGTCGACGGCATGATCCAGCGTATCCGTCGGGACGCGGGTTGTCCAGATGCCAGAGTAATCCTGACGGGGGGACTGTCGAGTGTAGTGGTCCCTGGCTTGCAGACAACGTGCGTACATGACCCGAATCTCACGCTCGATGGCTTGCGAATCCTCTTTGAGTTGAACAGGAACAGGACCGAGTGAACATAGGGCTGCTGAAGCTCGATGGGCGCGCCTTTCTTGCGCCCCTTGCGGGATATGGCGATAGTCCCTTTCGCATTCTATGCAGACACTATGGCGCAGCCATGGTCTACACAGAGATGGTTTCGTCCCTCGGCATCAAGTTCAACAACACCAAGACATTCGGGATGCTGGTGTTCGACCCTGTTGAGCACCCTGTCGACTTCCAGATATTTGGGGCTCGACCTGATGCAATGGCACAAGCTGCAGAGGTTCTGGCGAAGGCAGGGGTCGATGCCATCGACATCAACATGGGGTGTCCCGAGCCAAAAATCGTGAAGACGGGTGCCGGATCAGCGTTGTTGAGAGATCTTTCTCTTATCGATGCAATCACGTCGGCCGTTGTGCGAGCGACGCGGCTGCCGGTTACAGTGAAAATACGCAAGGGATTCCTGCTCGACAATAACGTTGCCGAGGAAATCCTGGCCATTTGTGAGAAGAACGGTGTGGCAGCCCTTGCGATTCACGGCAGTACCGCTGTGCAGGGACGCTCGGGCTCGAAGGACTGGGATGTTATCGCTGAAGCAAAGGCGAAGGCGACCATACCAATCATTGCGAACGGAGGCGTCAAGAAGGCTGAGGACGCCAAGAGGTTTCTCGACTACACTAAAGCTGATTACGTGATGATAGGGCGGGCGGCTCTTGGAAATCCGTGGGTCTTCGAGCAGATCAACGATGTTCTGGGTGGCAGGAGTCCTCGCGAGCCCGGAGTTGACGAGCGGTTCAGGGTCATGCAGGAGCATGTCGACCGTGAGGTCGCTCTCAAGGGTGAGGTCATTGGAGTCAAGGAGATGCGCAAGCACCTCGCTTTCTACTTCAGGGGCCTCCCTGAGGCGACGACGTATCGAGGGCGGATCAATCAGGTGAAGGAAGCAGACCAGCTGAAGAAGCTGTTGAATGAGTACCGTGCGCTGTGCACGGGTGCCAGCGAGGAGGTTCACCATGATGCATGACGAAGAAGAGCATTTCGACGAAGAGATTGAAATCACCAATGTGCGTGAAGATGAGGAAGAGAAGTTATACATCAGCCCCTCTCAGCACAAGAAGATGCTTGAGGAGCTCGACAGGCTGAAGACCAAGGAGCGCCTTCGGATCGCAGAGCGTATCAAGGAAGCCAAAGGGTTCGGTGATCT
Source organism: Candidatus Cryosericum terrychapinii (assembly GCF_003570925.1). Lineage (GTDB taxonomy): Bacteria > Caldisericota > Caldisericia > Cryosericales > Cryosericaceae > Cryosericum > Cryosericum terrychapinii. Next base: position 7,982 of record NZ_QXIS01000014.1, read on the forward strand.
CTCGGAGAATGCCGAATACGAAGAGGCCAAGAAGGAGCAGGCGTTCATCGAGGGAACCATCATGGACGTCGAACGTCAGCTCGAGCACTCCGTGGTCGTCGAACCAGGCGATACGGGCACCGGCGAAGTTCACATGGGCTGCAAGGTTCAGGTACTCGACGTGGAGACTGCCAAGACTCGCTGGTTTACCATCGTCGGCAATCTTGAAGCCGATCCAATGGAAGGTCACATTTCCATTGATAGTCCAGTGGGCAAGGCCCTCGTGGGGAAGCGCGAGAAGGAGACCGTTGCGGTGCGTATCCCTAAGGGTCGCGTCTCCTACAGGATTCTCTCCATCGAGAAGGTATAGTCGTGCTGGAACTCAACGAGGTTGAGCAGAGCCGCAAGGACAAGATTGGGGAGCTTCGCGAACAAGGAATCGACCCATTCGGGCACAGTTTTGGGGACGCACTTGCGACAGCCTACATCGCGGAGCACTTTGATGAGCTGGGAGACAGGACGATTCGTGCAAGAGGACGCGTCATGGCTGTTCGTGGCCATGGGAAGGCGTGTTTCCTCGTGTTGGCGGACATGTCCGGGCGGATCCAGCTATATGTGCGTTCTGACGACCTCAAAGAGCCTGCCTATGACTGGTTCAAGAAGTATATCGATTCCGGTGACATCATTGGGGTCGAGGGAACACTGTTCGTAACGAAGACCAGAGAGAAGACCATCGCCGTCGCACGGCTGTGGGTTCTGTCGAAGGCGATCCGTACGTTGCCTGAGAAGTTTCATGGCCTCACGGATGTCGAAATCCGTTATCGCCAGCGGTACGTCGACCTCATGGTCAACCCCGAGGTTCGAGACGCTTTTGAGAAGAGATCTCGTATGGTTTCGCATATCCGGACATATCTGACGGAGCGAGGGTATCTTGAGGTCGAGACTCCGATGCTTCAACCGATCGCAGGTGGTGCAACTGCGCGTCCGTTCGTGACCCATCACAATGCACTTGATCAGGATCTGTTCCTGCGCATTGCTCCGGAATTGTACCTGAAGAGGCTTCTGGTCGGCGGTTTCGAGAAAGTCTTCGAGATCAACCGGAGTTTCAGAAACGAGGGCATCGACACGGTTCACAACCCGGAGTTTACGATGATGGAACTGTATGAAGCCTATTCAGACCTTGATGGTATGATGAGCCTGACCGAGAACCTCATCCTTGATCTGGTCGAGAAGGTCACGAGTATGTCGCAAGTGCATATGGGCGAGCGGCTGATCAACTTCACCCGGCCATTTGCACGGACCACGTTCGACGAGGCCATGCAGAAGTACGCAGGCGTCAGTCTGGAAGAGTTGCGCGATGATGGGCTGGCGCGTCGCAAGATCGCAGAATTCGGCATTCACATGGACAAGTCGTTCGAATATGCCAACGTCGTGAATGAGGTGTTCGACAAGATGGTTGAGCCCAACTTCATCGACCCGACGTTTGTGCGTGACTATCCCGTGGAAATCTCTCCACTTGCCAAGCGCATGGCGGAACAGCCGCAGAGAGTCCAGCGCTTCGAGCTTTTTGCCGGCGGGATAGAGCTTGCCAATGCCTTCACCGAACTCAACGACCCCATGGACCAGGAAGAAAGGTTTACGCAGCAGGTTGCTGCGAAAGCCAGGGGCGATGACGAAAGCCAATCCATGGATTTCGACTACGTGCGTGCGCTGCAGTATGGCATGCCGCCTGCGGGTGGATTGGGCATTGGTATCGACAGGCTGGTCATGCTTCTGCTCGGCGTGGAGTCTATTCGTGAGGTTATTCTGTTCCCTCAGCTGAAGCGAAGGGAGTCACAGGACTGACGTTCTTGTCTCGACACAGGAGGGCATGATGGCGAAGCCCCAGGTACAGTATAGGTGCAGCGAGTGTGGACATATCAGTGTCTCGAAACTCGGAAAGTGCCCCGAGTGCGGGGTCTGGGGCTCCTTTGTTGAGGATGTTCCTGAAATCGAGGTCACAGCGCGGCCAGCCTCGAGAGTGCCGATTTCCGGGATACTGCCCGCCGAGGCGGATCTGGACGTCGCAGTGGAGAATGTCCAGCCTGAGCAGCGCATGACGACTGACATCGAACCGTGGGACGAAGTATTGGGAGGTGGCCTGGTAGTCGGTTCTGCCGTCCTTGTGGGAGGGGAACCTGGCATCGGAAAGTCGACACTTGTCCTGCAGGCGGCAACTGCTCTGGGACAACATGGAAAGGTACTGTACGTGAGCGGTGAGGAGTCTCGCTCTCAAATCCTCGGGCGCGTTCGGCGACTGGGGCTGGACCCGAAGAATCTTCTCCTTGCCACCACCAATTCGCTTGCTGATGCGCTGGCCATGGCTGACCGAGCCAGGCCGGTGGCGCTTGTCATGGACTCGCTGCAGTCGTTCTCGACGGAGGAGGATTTCTTCGGATCCGGTACGCCGGCTCAACTGAAGATCACTGCTGCTGCCATCGCCGGGTTCTCCAAGAAGTCTGGAGTGGCAGCGCTGATCATCGGGCACGTGACCAAAGACGGGACGATTGCGGGTCCCAAGTACGTGGAGCATCTGGTCGACGCTGTCCTCTACATGGAGGGAGACCGATTTGGTGCTTACCGACTGCTGAGGTCGGGGAAGAACCGCTACGGCAGGAGTGGGGAGACCGGGTTCTTCGAGATGACCTCAACAGGGCTCGTACCCATTTCCGATCCGTCGAGCGCGTTTGTGACCGACGTACACAACCTTCAGCCAGGGTCCGTGGTGGTTCCTGCAGCCCAGGGGAGTTTTGCGGTACTCGTGGAGGTGCAGTCTCTGGCCGCTACCAGCTACCTGCCGTCCCCGCGCCGCATTGCGACCGGACTGGACTATGGCAGGCTCATGATCGCGCTGGCGATAATCGAACGCAGAGCGGGCACGAGCGCCGGAGGCAGAGACGTGTACGTCAATATCTCAGGTGATTTTTCGGTTGAGGATCGAGGTATTGATCTGGGCGTCGCCCTGTCGCTGTACAGTGCGATACGCAACGTAGCAATGCGTGATGGGGTCATGCCAATCGCGGAGGTCGGTCTCGCAGGAGACCTGCGCCCCGTGTTCAACTTGCACCGGCGCATCGAGCTGGGGGCACGCATGGGGTTCCGGGAGTTTATCGTGAGCGATAAGGCTCGCGACGACCTTTCGGACCTCCACGGTCTGACGATTCATCGAAAACGCTATGTGAGTGAGGCAATTGCCGCCAGTTTTCCGCGAGTCTCCGATGCCGGAGGCGAGTCGCAGTGAAGGCTGTCAGAGCCCATCGGCCGAGTCTTGCCGCCATTGTCGTGGCGGCTGGAAGTAGTACGCGGTTTGGAAGGGACAAGCTTCTCATGCCTTTCGCGGGGAAACCGCTCATTTGCACTACTTTGGAGGCAGTGTGCCAAGTTCCCGTGCGCCGGCTGGTTCTGGTCTGCAGACCGGACGATCGTGCGAAGATGGAGAAATGTGTCACCCAGGCAGCCCTGCCGCGCCGCGTGCACGTTTTTCTGGCGATCGGAGGCCCAACGCGAGCCGAAAGCGTCCTCAACGGCCTCAAGATGCTTGCAGACAATGGTGTTTCCGGTCAGGACTGGGTTCTGGTCCATGACGGTGCTCGCCCCCTGGTCTGCAGAGCGCTTCTGAAGAGACTGCTCGCGGCCAGAGATACGGGAGACATCGTCGTACCCGTGATTCCGGTGGCCGACTCATTGTGGCGAACGTTGGCAGGCCGGACAAAAGCACTGGACAGGAGAGGGGTCGTTGCCGTACAGACACCTCAGTTCTGCCGAGTGGCGACGCTCCAGTCTGCGTATCTCAACAGTGTGGCTAGTGCATCTTTTGGCGACGAGGCGGCGCTGATCGAGTCAACTGGTGGGCAGGTCGTGACAGTTGAAGGCGACGCCCAGAACATGAAGGTGACGATGTCAGGGGATGCTGAGATTGCCGAGGCAGCATTCAGCGCGAGAGCCAGGACCGTGGTCGGGTTCGGTTACGACGTCCATCGGTTCGTTTCCGCGCGACCGTTGATCCTCGGTGGGACCAGGATTGTCTCGGAACTGGGCCTTGACGGGACATCAGATGCCGACGCCGTCCTGCATGCGGTCATGGACGCTGTCCTCGGATGCGCTGGGGTGGGAGACATCGGCGGCATGTTTCCATCGTCAGACGGGCAGTTCGTTGGAATTGACAGCGCCGTGCTTCTGGGACGCGTCATGGCGGATAGAAGGATTCGCAAGCTGAGGATTATCTCGGCGGACATCACGATTGTCGCTGAGAGGCCGAGGTTGCGGGACTACCAGGTTCCCATGCAGAAGAGACTCGCGCACCTGCTTGGACTTCGGTCGACTGATGTCGATGTCAAGGTGACGGGTAATGATGCGATAGGGTGGATCGGCAGAGGTGAGGGCATAGCCGTCCTCTGTGTTGTGACTGCTCTCCGTCTAAGGTAGGAAGAAGAAAAGGCCGTACGCTGAGCACTTGTTGCGCGTACCCCCGGCGTGGTCGACTGTCTCCGGCTCCAGTTGCATCGGGCCACGGCACATGTTCTACTCAGTACTGTTGCTTCCTTCCGGACCTGGCAGAGTTCAGAGCTTCCCATTGCATGGTGTGCAGCCTTCAACGCCTTTAACGGGGACTGTTTCGGAAATGTGCGTCCCGCATGCCCAGCATGGACCCCGGTGAGCGGATTCCGGGCAACAGGGCACCGCTAGCTCCCCGTCCTGTACGGCTTCAGTAGTATATGCGCTGAGATGTTTCCAGTCAACCTGTCGCTACTGCAACTTTGTGAGGGCGATGGAGAGGCGACTCGTCTCGCCTTTGGACACTGATGCCTCACCTGACCACGGGAGATACCCCGGCAGTTCCAGCTCAACCTCATGCGTGCCCTCTTTCAGCGTGCTGAACGTGAAGGGCGCGATTTGACTCATGGCCTGGCCGTCGATTGTTATTGACGCTCCGGCAGGGTCAGTGGATATGGCCAGCCCGCCAAGCGCAAGGTCGAACTTGTACTGCTTGGTCAGAACGATGCCTTCTTTCACAGAGAGAGTATCTGAGATATCCGTGTTCCCGTCCAGCTTGAGTGTCAAAGCGTAATTACCCACCGGGAATGAGTCGATCTTCAACGGTGTCACGCCGTATGGTTTGCCATCCATAACGACCTGTGCTCCAGTCGGGTCCGACATGATACTCAGCTTCCCAAAGGCCTTTACGAGAGAGAAGTCCTGCGTGCTCTGTGTCGCATCGGAAAGGTCGACAGTGCGCGAGATTGCGGCGTAACCCTTGAGGGAAACGACCAGTGCGTAGTTGCGTGGTTTGAGACCCGCCACCGTCAAAGGTGTGACTCCTTTGGCTGCGCCATCGAGCGCTACTGTTGCGCCGGGCGGGGTAGATGTGACGATCAGTGAGTAGGCAGCGTGTGTCATGTTTGCAATGACCTGCGTTGTGGATCCCCTCACTGCTGTCGTGCTGCTCTTCCAGACTTCCCAGCCAGACAGGCGGATCTGTACCACATGGGTCCCAGGGATCACCCGGGACAGCACGAGCGGCGTCGTTCCGACCTGCTGGTCGTCGAGGAACACGGTGGCTCCCGATGGGAATGATCGGAAGTTCAGGCTGGCTGTCCTTCCCTCGAGAAGCAGGAGGACCGCCGCGGCTGCAACTGCAGCGATCAGTACGAACACGATCCAGATCCTGCTTCTGCGATGGCGCTGTGGGGCGGGGGGGACAGCAGCTCCAGCAGGAGCGTGTGGCGTGCGTGACTCCTGGAGGTTTCCAAGAAGTTCGTCGATGCGGTCAGGTTCACGAGAATGCTGTTCGGACATGTTCATACCTCCGTTATTCCAGCCGTTTCAACACCGCCTTGAGCACATCGCTGAAGACGTCATCCATAGGACGAGCCGCATCGATAGTCACCCACCGTTCCGGCTGGCTTGTGGCCATGTCCAGAAAGGCGTGGCGCACGACGTCGAGGAACAAGCCTCGCTGCTCGATCCGGTCGAGGTCGATCTTCCGGTCGAGGGAAACGCGCGGATCGATATCCAGAAGCAGCGTCAGGTCAGGAACCAAGCCCGAGGTGACGATGTCCATGAGTCGCTCGACTCGTTCTTTGCCGACCTTTCCTGCAATTCCCTGATAGGCGACAGATGAATCTGCAAACCTTTCTCCAATGACGATGTCGCCGCGTTCCAGTGCGGGGTTGATGATCTCATCGATGTCCTGTCTGCGATCGGCCGCGAACAGCAACACTTCAGAGAACAGGGACAGGTTGAGCTCGTCATGCACGAGGATCGTTCGGAGCTTCCGTCCGAGCAATGTTCCTCCCGGCTCGAATGTGTGCGTGACAGGGAATAGTCGCTCCGTCAGCGCCTGCTCGAGCCGCTTGGCCTGTGTGCTCTTGCCGCATCCGTCGATTCCCTCGAATGTAAGAAAGAAGGCGCGCCGCATCACACGGCTCCTGGTGGCCCTTGAGTCGGTTTCATCGTCGGAGAGTACACGACAACATGCCGGAATGGCTCGATGCCTTCGCTCTCACTGAACAGCCCAAGTCGTTCTGCCAGTCTGTGTTGCATCCGCCGCTCGAAGGCATCGGAATATGGCAGTTCACGCGAGGCCGAGGAGACGACGGCTTCGCGCATAAGATGAACCCAGGAAGCATACTGATCCTTATCCACGGACATCGAGTGGATGCGTCTGAGGAGATCCTTGATGGCTGCCAGACTGTTCTTGCTGGTTGTATATAGAGGCAATCCGAGCGCCTCGGCTCGTTCCACAAGAAATGGTTTCTTGGCTGCGAGCGTGTCACTCAGCAACACGATGTCTGCGTCCTCCATCATGCGCGCGACCCGTACGTCGGCATGCAGACTGTGAGAAGCTCGCTCGATATAGCTCTGGCTGACTCCCTGGATGTAGAGTCTGACGCTGGAATCCTGCGTCCATAGCTGCTCGGTGCCACGTTGTGAAGTGGGAACCTCTTCCTGATGAAGAGGTTCGATCAAGAACTCCTTGCCAGCCGTCCTCCTGCGTATCTCGGGTTGCACGTCGAAGCCGCGCAGGACTCTGTCGACAACGTCTGCCAGGTTGCGGTATACGGCCAGGACATCGCGTTCACGCAGTTCAACGAGAACGTCGAACGTGGGAGCAGCCTTACGTTCGAGAACGCTCTTCTGTGTCCCACGGCGCTGTGCTTCTTCATCGCTCAGCGTAACCGTCTGGATACCTCCGAGCAAGTCGATGAGGGTCGGGTTGGTGATAAGGTTGCCCAGATCGTTGCCATGCGCCGTTCCAATGAGCTCGACGCCTCGCTCAGCGATCGTCCGGCATGCCTGCGCCTCTTCGATGCGGCCGATCTCATCTATGACGATGACTTCCGGATTGTGGTTCTCCACGGCTTCGATCATGATGTCGTGCTGCTCTTTGTTGAGCGGCACCTGCATACGGCGAGAAGACCCGACGCCGGGATGGGGAACGTCACCGTCTCCACCGATTTCATTGCTCGTATCGACAATGATGACGCGTTTTTTCAGCGTATCGCTCATGTACCGAGAAGCCTCGCGCAGCAACGTTGTCTTGCCTATGCCCGGTCGGCCCAGTATCAGGATGCTCGACCCTTTCTTGACAAGGTCTTCGATGATCTCGATCTTGCCATATAGGGCGCGCCCGACCCGGCATGTGAGTCCGACCACTTCGTTGTGCCTGTTCCGGATGGCAGAAATGCGATGCAGTGTCTGTTCGATTCCACCCCGGTTGTCGCGGTCGAATTCCCCGACTTTCCGGACGATGAAGTCAATGTCCCCCTTCGTGACCCTGCCCTTGCTGAGGGGAACGAAGTCGAATTCGAACCGAGCTTCAGGAACACGTCCAAGGTCCAGCACGACCTCGACGAGCTCGTCGAATCGCTCGATCCGCTCCAGCGCCTCCTGAAGAGGTTCGGGGAAGATGCTCAGGAATGCCTGGGTATCGTAGTCGTGTGCTGCCATGTCAGTCCTTTCTGCAGAAGCGCTTCAGCAATGCGGTCGGTAACCTTCTCATACTCGCCGAAGAGGCTGAACAGATCAAGGTCGTCTGTATCGATGGTGATCAGAGGTGCGCGCAGAAACGAGTTTGCCCATGCATCATAGCGTTCATTGAGTTTCCGAAGATAGGAAGAGGGCAAGGACTTCTCGAACGAACGCCCCCGTGACTGTATGCGTCGCGAGAGTGTCCTTGTGGATGCACGGAGATAGACGACGAGGTCGGGTACCGGAAGGTTCTCCAGCAGGTACTCGTAGAGTTGCAGATAGATCTGGTATTCGACGCGGGACAGCGCCGTACGGGCGAATATCTCCGCGTCTTCGTACAGGGTGCGGTCTACGATCTTGGCATGATTCAGGGCGTAGGCTTCCTTGAACAGTCTCACTCGTTGCGTGAGGAAGAAGAGTTGTGACTGGAATCCCCATCGCTTGGGATCATCATAGTAGAGCTTGAGGAAGGGGTTCTGTTTGACCGGCTCGGGGAGGAGAGCAAGCGCCCACTTGTCGGCCAGATGACGAGTCAGGGTGGACTTTCCGACGCCGATGTTGCCGGCGATGGCAAGGAACAGGGGACGGTCGGCGCTGGCTGTCATGGGCTGAGGCTCATCGCTCATGTGTTCTTGAGCTGAGCGGGGTCGAACGTACCCTGCTCGAAGATGCTCTGGTAAAACGAGGCCCAGGAGACCTTCTTGTTGCTGGTCCGGGAGATTCTGCGCATTTCGCGGAACCGAGTCCGGAACATGAATCGGGCAAGAGAGACGCCAAAGTCGAATGTAGCGATCGATGAGAATGATGATGCAAGGTCGGGAGGCAACGGGAGCCGTTCCCGAAGGAACGAGCAGGCATCATGATGGGATAGCCTGTTCTGAAGGATCTCGATATCGAGCGCAGCTGCCGCGTCCTCGATGAGGAGTTGGAGCGTCGTGAGCAGACTGTTCTGTGGTGTCAGCATACCGTCGAGGTTGGCGATGTTCTGCAGCTCGAACAGGGAAAGTGCCGTGATGAATGTCTCTCGCTGAACGTGAAATGCCAGACATGGGTCCCAGCTGCTGATTGCGGTCTGGATGTAGGCTTTGCCAGGGAAATAGGTCATCATGAGAGCGATCTCGGGCGAAAGCCAGCGACGGGAAGACACTATCGGACAGACGGTCTGTCGATGGTCGAGCGAGGCACCCTTCAGAGCGACCGCTTCTGGATCATCGTATGCCGGACGAGTTCCGAGCTCGTCCCCTAACACGGGTACAGACTTTAGTCTGTAGCCGGGGAAAAACGAGTGGAGACGGGGATAATCCTTGTTCATCCAGTCGTCGATGGCTGCTTGATCCAGACGCCGCGCGAGAGAAGCCTGGAGAACGTCTCTCACAACCTCGTCGGTGCTTCTGGAGGCATCAACCTGGGCAGCGGTCTCGCTCAATTGACGCTTCAACGCCTCTGTCTCATGTTCCAGATGCACCTGTGCTTCCTTCGTGTCTGCCTCGTCGAGTGAAGGCAGCAAGATAGCGAGTACTGGATCTCGTGTGGAATCGCCCGTACTTGTGGAATGAGCCACCCGCGGTTCGACTCTGCTCATGTACTGGCGTGCCTTGAGGATGCGCTCGGCAATAGCCTGCTTGTCATCAAAGCGACTCGCCCTGTCTTCCGCAAAGTGGAGGTACTGGTCAATGATGTGGGATTCCTCAAGAGCCAATTCCTGGTGAGAGCCTGAACGCAACTGGATTTGTTCTGCAGGCGCAGTCGGGGGTGTCGACAGTTCCTCGAGCCGGCGAGCGAGGGCTTTTCCACGGACGTACGCGGGGATCTGTGTCATATACAGCAACTGATAGAGACCCCGTCGGGTGTTGCGTAGCTGCCAGAGAGTGTCCCCGAAGTATCCGGCTCCAATCAGGACGGACAGACTGTCCATGTAGGGCCGAAGGACGAGCGCTGAACGGCGCTCGCCGTTGCCGAGTTTTCCTTGTTCGAGCTTTGCAAGCACTTCACGTTTGTCGTCGAGAAACCGCTGCATCTGCGCAGCGTTTGCGGCCGAGAAGTCTCCCAGATGATAGAGGTATCTGTGCGTGCCTGTGCTGAGTGCATCCACGGGAAGGAAGAAGCTGGTTTCATCTTGGATGTCCTGAAGGAGTTCGTTGTACTTGGTCATTGCGGGCTCAGTCTGAGGACTGTTCTGGCGGGTGTCCGTTCTGGAGCGCCTGCTGCGAGGCGAATGGTTTGTCTTTGAGCTAGCGTTCTTCGGGTTCTCCGGGGCGGCCGAACCAGCCGGAACCTCTCTTCGTGGGCGTGTCACGATCCTGTGTCGACCTGCAGTATCTCAAGCGAATCCGGGACCTGGATGCCAAACATGATGTCCCACCACCTCATGAACTGCTTGTAGCGTGTATCACCGTTCACAAGACTGCTTTCCTTCTTGAGGAATAGCGTTCGGTTCTCAGAGATCAGCTGAAGCTTCTTGGTCGCGAGAGCATCTTCTGCAAGCCTTGCACTTGCCTGCTCGAAGGTGAGCTCGCGCCCCCCCGCGTCCGTGTAGCTCCAGCCCCATGTAGCAAAGTACTCGCGTACTTCGTCTGACGACACCGTCGTATTCTTGGTCAGGCTTTCTTCATAGGCTTTGGAAGTGGCCCAGAGCTGAATGTACGAGCGCACGTCCGGAGACTGCAATCTCTCGATCTCGGCCGTGTCGCCTGGTGAGGCGTGGTCGTTCACATAGGTCTCGACGGCCGTGTCGATGGCCGATGGACTCACGATGATCCCCAGTCGCAAAGCCTCGTCGGATTGAGCGTGCATGACAATGACTCGTTGAATGGCTTCCGTCTTCAACCCTGCAATAAGATACTGCGTCTTTGGGTCTGACGGGTCCGCGAGATCCACTCGTGTGTTGTAGTGGTCGCTGGTCGCATCGAACGGCAGGTCGACAATCATCGCCGAGACATGTTCCTCAGTAACAGGTTTGCCATGAACATAGAAGGCGACGTTGCGTGAACGTACTACCGGGACGGCAACGATTGCTGCCACGAGGGCCGCCAGGAGAAGCGAAGCCACAATGATGAAGGCCGCCAGGCGCGCCCGAGGGCGCGCCTGGACTGCAGGCTTTCTGAACCAGTCGGTGCCATCTTTCGCAAACATGACTACTGAGCTGATGGAGTGGTTGGCACGTCCGTCGCTGCCGGAGTCGTCGTTGTTCCCTTGCCGGTAGCTTTGACGATCCAAGCCCCAATTGCTCCGAGCACCTTGCCGATACCACGGCTATACCATCGGGTGATACGCGACCACTGACCTTCGCGGACGGGGAATTGCACCTTGAGTTTGGTCACTAGTGCGGTTGTTGCATCCGCCTTGCGCTCATCTTCCAAAGCAGTCTTGACCTTGTCATACGTAGCCTTTTCACTCAGGCTTGCCTTCACGAGCGGCTTTCGGTCCAAAACCTGGACGATCTCATAGGAAGAACCATCGACGAAGGGTTTTGAGTACTGGCCGGTTTTCAGACCCTTGAGGGCGGTGAAGCGAGGCTCATCGCTCACGCTCGAGAAATAGTCCAGGATTCCTCCCGTCTTGGCGTCGGCATCCGTGGAATATTTCGTGATCGCGGTCTTGAAGGACAAGCCCTTCTGGAGTTCTGCATACACTTTGTTTGCAAGTGTCTCGGCAGCCGTCGCTCCAGTTGTCTGGTCTCCGGTTCCGAAGCCGAGGACGATGTGCGCGGCTTTCACCGTCTCGGCCGTATCATAGGTTGTACTGACAGGTTCTTGTCCGATCTTGTGAATGATGTGGAAGCCAAACTCGGTCTGGATGGGTCCGATGATGTCACCGGTCTTGGCGGCAAAGGCGGCGGTCTCGAATTCCTTGACCATTTGCCCTTTGGTGAAGAAGCCCAGGCTCTCGTAGGTAGCATATCCCGCGGTCTTGTTGTTGAGCTCGGCCGCCTTCTCCTGGGCGTACTTGACGAAATCGAAGGTGGCATTCTCCGCCTTCTGTTTCACGACCTCGTCATAGATGCCCTGAGCGACCTTTTTCTTCGCAGCGATTGTCGAGGCAGAGTCGTTGCCAGCATCTATGTTGATGAGGAGATGATCGGCGTCGACACGTCCCTCAGAGGCGAAGTACGTCTTGATGTCCGCGTCCGAGACGGTGACGCCGGCGTTGATCTCTGCTGTCACCGCGTCAGCAAGTTGCTGCCGTTCAACATACGGCTGAACCTCAGTGCGCACCGTGGCTTTGAACTTGTCCATCGAGCCATACTGAGCTATGACGGCGTCATTGAATCCCTGAGTGTCCGTACCAAACTGCTGCTGTGACTGCGTGACGGCATTCTCGACTTCGGCGTCAAGAGCAGTCTTCAGCTTGGCCTGATCGATCTTCATGTTCTTGGATTTGGCATACTGGATGAACAGCTCCTGCTCGATCGAGCTGTCTATGACGTTCTGACGAACGGACTTGAGTGTGCCGGCATTCTCTGCAGTCGTCAGATCCATTCCGTACTGGTTGTACATGTCTATGTAATTCTTGACTTGTGCCGTGATATCGGACTGGAGGATTCTCTCGGTGCCGACCTGATACGCAATCGTTCCGGTCGCGCTCTTGATTGCGAAGAAGGAGCCCCACGTGGCAAGCGCCACGATGAGTACGATGGCAATGACTCGCAGAACAATAGGAAACCGGTCCTTGTGATACATCCCCGGCTTCTTGACGAGTCCCACCTTACGTTCCTGTCTGATCCTGCTTTCTTTTCCCATCCTATCACTCCTCGGTCGAGTCTGTCTCTGCGGACAGATAACTCAGATAACAATCACAGAACTATACCATGATTCGTCTCATCTTAAAGCGTTCCATTCTTCTCGGCCGTATTTCCGAGCGACAATGCCGGAGGCGTCGAGTGCCTCTCGCGCAGTAAGAGAATCGGGAAGGAGACGGATGCCTTCGGCAGCCGAGAAGGCTGCAACGAGTGCTTCTGCCATCTCGCCGAATGGGACGGCTCGATGTGCCTCGTCGCTGACGCTGGTCATGAGACGGGCGGCGCGCCGTGCAGCATCATGCACGTTCCACTGGGATGTCCGGACCACCGCAAAGAGCTTCTCCAGATCATTCTTCAGGACGACTGAGCCGTGCTGGAGGAAACCGTCGCGCGTTCGCATCTGTGCCGAGCCGACGATTTTTCTTTGGCAAGCAAGGATGTCAGTGGTTCCCGGCGCGGTGAAGCACGATGCGGACACAAAGCCGGTGGAGCCATGCGGAGCAAATGTGGCCGATACTCCGACAGCCAGGAGGGCCGCGACTATCGGCCCGCATATCCACTCATACGACGCTTCCAGCCCCAGAGCATAGAGAGGATCCGACTTTGGGATAGACACCGAGTAGGTGACTTCCATGTCGTGGAGCACCGCTCTGCCTCCCGTAGGGCGTCGGACCCATGGAAGATGTCTCCTGTCCAATTCGGCGAAGTCCAGAGCCTCTGAAGCTCGCTGAGCGAAACCGAGGGATGCGGTAGCAGGTGTCCACCCATAGAGACGGAGGACTGGAACACCCGACTTGCAGGCAGTGTCAAACAGCGCCTCGTCTGTGGCCATGTTCTCGTATGGGGTGCCGATGCCGGACATGATGCATCGCCAAGTTCTCATACAAATATGCTACGCGTATGGACGCCACTGTCAAGAAAGACCTGAGTAAAGACAAGCCCAAGAGCTGCTTTCATGTTGCATTTTGGCCCTGATGCCTTAGTATTTACAACACATGATGACTGCCGACTGGACAAAGGAGTACTTTGACGATACGTACAGGCGCCTCTTTCTGGATACGGTAGACCCGGCCAGAACAAGGTACCAGGTGCAACAAGTCCTGAGGCTGTGTGCAGTACTCCCGGGAGCGATTGTCCTCGATGTTGGATGCGGCGTTGGACGACATAGCATCGAGCTTGCGAAACTTGGCTTCCGGGTGACGGGCGTCGACATGAACGCAGGCTACATCTCTGTGTGTCGCGAGCGCACTGCGCAACTGGGGTTGAAGGCCGAGTTCCATGTGGTGGACAGTCGTGTCATGAAGCTTGACGTGAGAGCAGATCTGACCATCTCTCTCTGGAGCTCATTCGGCTACTACGGTGAGATCGGTGATCTGCAGGTACTTCAGAGAGTAGCGGAGCACACGAGGCGGGGCGGGCGTGTGGTCGTCGACGTCGAGAACCGTGACTACATCGTGAAGCACTTCGTGCCCGAAGAATGGCATGAAAATGAGCAGGGACTTGTCTTCGAGAAGCGTCGATTCGACGCGAGGGATGGCACTGTCTCCACGAGACGCGTCATACTGAGCGGGGGGGAGCGTTGTGAGTACCGTCGCGTGCTGCGTATGTATACTGTGGCTGAGCTCGCAGCACTGCTTGAAGCAGCGGGGTTGCGGCCTGAACGCTGGTGCGGTGACTATGATGGATCACGATTTGGATCTGAGTCCAAGCGCATGATCGCTATTGCTGAGAGGTGATATGGTCTTCCTGCAGAGGTTTTTTGCTGACCTGTTCGTGAATCTTACGCTCGGACGAGGCATTTCCATCGTCATCGACGTCGCCCTGACATCCCTTCTCTTCTACGCCGTCCTGAGACTCATCTCGAACACGCGTGCACTGCAACTGGCTCAAGGTCTTGTGATTTATTATCTGCTCGTGTTCGGAGTGGAGTGGCTCAGCCTCAAGACCGGGCTGCTGGCTCTCAACAGCGTGTTCAGTTGGTTGCGCAGTTTCTCAACGTCGTTCCTTCCTCTGCTGCTTGTCATGGTCTTCCAGCCTGAACTGCGGCGGATGCTCGGCCGACTCGGCAGCAGCAAACTGGTATCATCCGACACGCGCACTCAGTTCATGGACGTTCACGATTGGGAAGAATCCGTTGACGAGATTGTGAAGAGCGTCAAGTACCTGTCGATGAACCGGATCGGGGCGCTCATCTGCATGCAGAGACAAACGGGTCTCGAAGACTATGTCGAGACCGGAGTCCGGCTTGACGCTCTGGTCAGAGCCGAAACACTGTCGACCCTCTTCTACCCCAACAGCGCGCTCCATGATGGCGGCGTCATCGTAGCAGGCAATCGAGTCGCTGCCGCGAGGTGCCTGTTTCCCTTGACTGCAACTGCGGACCTGGAGAGAGGACTTGGAACCAGGCACCGTGCAGCCATTGGCATTACGGAGGAGACTGACTCCATTGTTGTCGTCGTATCGGAGCAGACAGGGGTCATTTCTCTTGCAGTACGCGGCAAATTGACACGCTATCTGAGCCCACTTGAGCTCAGAGGAATGCTGTTGGTCATGACGAAGCCCATAGCCAGCGAGCACAGGTTCAGCTTAGCCGGATTCTTCCGTAGACGGAAGTCGAACGGACAACAGGGAGGTGGAGATGGCCAAGCGTAATATCGGTGCCATGTTGTTCAACTCCAAGATCATCTCTGTGCTCTTGGCTGTTCTGCTCTGGGTCTATGTCGTCGGGATCCGGGGCCCTGATACCACGAAATCCGTCGAGGCGCAGTTGATGGCTGCCAACGTACCTCAGGGGTATGTCCTGGTAGGGACGCTCCCCACGGTGACCGTGACGCTGCGTGGTCCCATGAATACGCTGTGGAATGTCACGAGTGGCTATGTGACGCCTACCGTCGACTTGCGGGGAAGAACCGAGGGATCCTTCATCACATCGGTTCAAGCTCAGGTCGTTGGACTTACGGGCGTGACAGTAGAGACTATTGCTCCCAAGGAAGTTAATGTGCAGCTCGAGGGTCTGGAGACCATCACTGTCCCTGTCCACGCAGAGGTGAACGGCACGTTGCCCCTGAGTCTGGTCCTGGGGACCTTGCGTGTTGAGCCGGAGTCCATCGAGGTGTCGGGGCCCGGTTCGCTCGTGAGCCAAGTGAAGGAGGCAGCGCTGGTCGTTGCGTTGGACAAACTGGGAACGGCCGCAGGAGGCAATTTCACGGTCGCCGGGGACATTGTCGCCTATGATGCCACGGGTAATGTTGTTGAGGGCGTGCTGTTGTCTCCGCGGTCGGCAGTTGCCATTCTGCCGATTATTGATGCTGCGACCCTGAAGACGGTGCCGGTCATTCCGACTGTCGTCGGGCATCCTATGAGCGGGTACGCCGTGGCGAGTGGCTCGTGTACCCCGGCAATCGTCATGGTTACGGGAACCGCAGGGGTGCTGAGCCAGGTTCAGGCGGTTTCGACGATTGCAGTTGACGTCTCGGGCGAGTCGGGAACTCTGACGAAGCAAGTTGGCCTGATCCTTCCGTCGGGAGTCTCGCTTGTGGGCGGGAGTAAGGCCATGTCGTGCCGTGTCGTCATCGAGCAGGTTGTCGTTCTTGCCATCCCGGACGTGCCGATCGAGGTTCGAGGAGCTGGATTGGGCTGGACGGTGTCCCTTGGTACGACATCTGCGTCGGTTGTCATCAGCGGGACGAACTCAGTCGTCTTGGCTCTCAGGTCTTCCCAGATCAAGGCCTATGTCGACGTCAGTCAGCCTCCGCTCACCGATGGCAGCTACGCGGTCTCAGTGGACGGACTGATGCAGGGCGTTGTCTCTGCAACGGTGACGCCATCTTCGGTTAATGTCGATGTGCAGAAGGGACCGTAGCGGACGCATGGTAACTGTGGTGAGTCCGACCTGGAGCACGACATGCATGCATGCTCTCGACTTGATGTCCGGCCTGTGAGTACGTCACATCCCGAAGGCTTCTTTGCGCTGTTCAAGCCCAGTGGCCTGAGCAGTGCTGGCGCTCTGCGCGTCGTCAAGGGGATTCTGAGCGCGGACAAGGCCGGTTTTCTGGGCACATTGGATGTTTCGGCCATGGGAGTGCTTCCTATTGCCGTTGGCTCTGCAACGAAGCTCATCTCTTTCCTTCCGCCGAGCGAAAAGGAGTACGTCGGCGAACTCATGCTGGGGGTCACCACGATCACCGATGACATGGACGGGGAAGTCATCGGGCGCAGGGGTGCCACAGGTCTCGAGGATGCGGCCGTGAAGAAGGCTATCGAGGGCGTGACAGCACAGACGGAGCAGGTTCCCCCGCATGTTTCAGCCAAGCAGCAGGATGGCGTACGAGGATACAAAGCAATGCGAGGCCAGGGCCGCCTCATCGATTTTTGCCCGGTCCCGGTAGCAGTGCGGCGGTTGACTGTGCTTCAGGAGCGGCAGGATGGTGACCTTCGTCGTATCGTGTTTCGCATGACGGTGACCCCGGGCTTCTATGTGCGTGGGTTCTGCCGGGACGTGGGTTCTGCCCTGGGATGCGGTGGATGTATGGGGCGACTCCTGCGTACGGGAGCCCACGGGTTTGGCGTCAGCGATACACTGTCACTGGCAACGCTGCGGCGCAGGGTACAGAGCGGTGACCTGTCGTTTCTCACGTGGGGCGAGAAAGACGTGGCTCTTCTGGCGACACTGCCACACATTGATCTTAGTGACGTGCAGTGGAGCGCATTTGGCCATGGGCTTCCCGTGGACTGCGACATGGGGGAGGGAACGACCGCTACGGTGAAGCGTCCCGATGGTCGACTGGGCGGTGTGGCGGCGGTCAGAGCCGGGAAGGCGTGGCCGGTGAAAGTGTTCAGCGAGTGAGCAGCGTCTATCTATCGTCTTCTGAGTTTCCAGGGATCGCCTCCGCGGTTGCCGTAGGGGCCTTTGACGGTTTTCATGTCGGTCACCAGCGGATTGTCGGGGAACTTGTCGATTGTGGCCACAAGGCGTCTCTTGCTACCGTCATCTATACCTTCCGACGGAACCCCAAACTGACGACTCGAGGTATCCAGGGTCTCCTGACGACGAACAGCGAGCGTGTTGAATATGCTGGGAAGACCGGGGTTGATTCCATCGTCCTCGAGGATTTCTCGGCTCGTTTCCAAGGACTGTCTGCTGAGGCGTTCGTAAGTGAGATCCTTATCGGCCGCCTGAATGCATGGGTCGTCGTCGTAGGCCGGGACTTTCGTTTCGGCAAGGGCCGCGCCGGCGACGCGGAGACGATGTCCCGGATGCTCGACAACGAGGGGCGCAGACTCATCATCGTCGCCCCCGTGATGGTCGATGGAGAACTGTGCTCCAGCTCCATGATCCGCACGTCCATTGCGGAGGGTGACATGGAACACGCAGCAAGGCTCCTCGGGCGTTCCTACTCCATTGAGGGAGTCATCGTCACTGGAAACCACATGGGAGGGCGTCTTGGTTTCCCAACAGCAAATGTCGAGATCCCCGATCCCATGAAATTGCTTCCCGGCAATGGTGTGTATGCGGTGCGAACCGTGATGGATGGGGCGATTGTGAATGGGGTGTGCAATATCGGCGTCCGTCCGACGATCGTTGCCGCATCGAGGCGAACCGTCGAAGTACATCTGCTCGACTTTGACCAGCAAGTATATGGCCATCTGGTGTCTGTCGAGTTTGCGGCCCGGCTTCGCGAGGAAGTGCATTTTGCCTCACCGGCCGCGCTCGTGAAACAGATTTCGCGCGACGTGGTCAGGGCGCGTGTCATCCTTGGGCCGGTCGGCGACCGCCAGGCAATGGCAAAGTGAAGCCTTTTGTTGACCGGTTTTCCTTTACTTGTTCTGTGTTTCTGGTACACTTCTAGTACATTTCTCCCGCACTCGGTCCCTCGTTCCGGCTGGACGTGAAACTGGGTCATGGGACACCTTGGAGGTACAACATGCTTACAGCCGAAGAGAAGTCGAAGATTATTGGTGAGTTCAAGCTCAGTGAAGATGATACGGGCTCGTTTGAAGTTCAGGTTGCAATGCTGTCGAAGCGTATTCTTGCGCTCACAGGTCACCTGCAGAGCCATCGGAAGGATTTCAGTTCCAAGCGTGGGCTCTACAAACTGGTCGGAGAGCGCCGGAGACTTCTCAGTAGTCTGAGACGCGTCGACGAGGATCGTTATGCTTCATTGATCAAGCGGCTGGGAATCCGAAAGTAGGAGCTAATGTTGCAGAATGATGAGATAAAGACTGTTCGCGGCAATATTGCAGGCAAACCTGTCACGTATGAAACTGGACGGCTGGCCAAGCAGGCCGGCGGAGCTGTTCTGGTGACTATGGGTGGCACTGTTGTGCTCGCCGCAGCCACTGTCAGCAACAGCACGAAGGAAGGAATCGATTTCTTCCCGTTGACTGTTGACTATTTTGAGAAAATGTACGCAGCCGGCAAGATTCCGGGTGGATTCTACAAGAGAGAAGGACGTCCCAGCGAGCGTGAGATTCTTCGTTCGCGGCTTATCGACCGGTCGATTCGCCCTCTGTTCCCCAAGCACTTCCGTCGGGAAGTGCAGGTTATCGTCTATGTGCTGTCTGCCGATGGAGAGAATTCTCCCGATGTGTTGGCCATCAACGCCGTATCGGCGGCGCTTCTTATCAGCAATGCCCCGTTCGTTGACGCAGTCGCCGCAGTGAGGGTCGGCAAAATCAATGGCGAACTTGTTTTCAACCCCTCCTCTTCAGCGATCGACAAAAGCATACTCGATCTTATCGTGTCTGGAACGGCCAGTGGCATTCTCATGGTCGAATCCGGGGCTCGCGAGATCAGTGAAGCAGAGATGGTCGAGGCCTTGGTACTGGCACAGGAACCGATCAAAGAGACGTGCCGCATGGAGGAAGAACTTCGCGTTCAGGCTGGCAAGGAGAAGATCGTCGTCCCCGAGCTGAAGTTTGATGCAGCTATCCAGAGCGAAGCTCGTTCCATGGTCGAGGAGCGTCTTCCCCTGGTGCTCAAGGACAAGGAGAAGCTCAAGAAGGAGAAGATCCTCGATGAGTTCAAGGGCGAACTTGCCACGGAACTGCTCGCGAAGTACCCTGAAAGTGGGCTGGCCATCGGCGAGGTTCTTGACGCGGAGATCAAGCATTTCATCCGTCATCGTGTCGTGACTGAAGGCGTACGAATCGATGGTCGCGCTCCTGAAGAGATTCGGCCCATTGGAGTCGATGTCGGTGTTCTTCCGATGAGTCATGGCTCGGGATTGTTTTCCCGTGGTCAGACGCAGGTTCTTTCGATTGTCACGCTCGGAGGAAAGAAAGAGGGTCAGTTGGTCGAAAGTCTCGATGAAGAGGTTACAAAGCACTACATGCACTACTACAACTTCCCTCCCTTCTCGGTGGGCGAGACCCGCCCCATGCGTGGACCTGGACGTCGCGAAATTGGCCATGGCGCTTTGGGAGAGAGAGCACTACTCCCCGTCATTCCGGATGAGAGCGAGTTCCCATACTCGATTCGCGTTGTCTCTGAGGTGCTTGAGTCGAATGGCTCGACGTCACAGGCTTCCATTTGTGGCAGCACATTGGCGCTTATGGATGCTGGAGTGCCAATCACGGCGCCGGTTGCCGGCATCGCGATGGGTCTGATGAAAGAGGGCGACAAGAGTGTTATCCTGACCGATATCCAGGGAGCCGAGGATGCCAATGGCGACATGGACTTCAAGGTTGCGGGCACTGCGAAGGGCATCACGGCATTGCAGATGGACATCAAGATTCACAGCGTCGACAGCGACCTGCTGTCTGCCGCTCTGGATCACGCCCGCACTGCGCGCCTCTTCATTCTGGACAAGATGCTGTCGGTTCTTCCTGCTCCTCGGAGCGAAGTCAATCCGCTGGCTCCACGCATCTTCACGATGCATATTCCAGGAGACAAGATCGGCGCTCTCATCGGCCCCGGAGGCAAGGTCATCAAGAAAATCATTGCCGACACTGGGTGTGACATCGATATTGAGGATGATGGTTCAGTGTTTGTGACTGCGCCAGACGGAGTCAAGGGTCAGATTGCCATGGATGCGATCAACGCGATTACCGAGGATATCGTTGTGGGCAAGGTCTATATGGGCAAGGTTACCGAGTTGCGCGACTTTGGCGCTTTTGTGGAGATTGCGCCCGGCAAGTCTGGCCTGCTGCATGTTTCACAGGTATCCGATTCATATGTCAAGGACATCCATTCCGTGCTAAAGGTCGGCGAACAGATTTTCGTCAAAACTCTGCCTCTCAAGGACGACGGCAAGATCTCGCTGACCCGCAAGGGCCTGACTGGCGGGAGTGCCGACAAGGCTTCCCCCGAGTCCCACGATGACCACAACCATGGTGATCAATAGCAGAGAGCGCAAACCGGAAGTCATTACACTAAGTAACGGCATCCGCGTCGTTTTCGACGTTGACAAAGGGCACCCGACTGCAGCGGTCGGGGCCCTTGTTGCTAGTGGCTCCCGGTTTGAGGACGAACATACGCGTGGGTTGAGTCACTTCATGGAGCATATCCTGTTCAAAGGCACAGAGCATCGAAGTTCACTTGAGATTTCGTCAGCTATCGAGAATGTGGGTGGTGAGCTGAACGCATTCACCGACACCCAGTACACGATGTTCTATATGCGTGTCCCAGCAATCCACACATCTCTCGCTCTCGATGTGCTGTCTGACATCCTCCTGCATCCTTTGTTCGACCCTGCTGCCATCGAGCTTGAGCGCAGAGTCATCGAACAGGAGATATATTCATTTGAGGACAGTCCTGACGATGTCGTCACGGATGAGCTTCTCAAAGGGGTCTATGGAAGCGACCCTGTTGCGTCGAATCCGCTGGGAACCGTAGAGTCAGTGCGGTCGTTCAGGCAGAGCGACTTTGTCGACTACTTCCACAGGCATTTTGTTGCCCCCGACATTGTTCTTTCCCTTGCGGGAGACGTTAATGTCGAGACATCGGCACGTTTCCTCGAGGATTCCTTTGGGCGGCTTGCGAAGGGACCAGGCAGGGCCGAGTGGGAAATCCCCGCCCGGGCTGCTGTCTGCAGAGAGACAGAGCGCCCCACGGAGCAGGTATATATGGCGATGGCGCTCCCCGGCTTCGCTCAATATTCGAAGCAGGGATCCATTCTGAATCTCGTCTCCAGTATCTTCGGGGGCAACATGTCGAGTCGCCTGTTCCAGAGGGCCCGCGAGAAGGAGGCTCTTGTCTACAGCATTGGTTCTTTTCCCGTGAGTTTCAGCAATACTGGATTGCTGGGTGTCTCGGCCGAAAGTTCCCCCGAGAACGCTTCGCGTGTCCAGCAGGTCATCCGCGAGGAGATCGAGAACATGCGGCAGGGCAAGATCAGCATGGCTGAACTTCAGCATGCCAAGGAGACTGTTCTCGGTGGATTCCTGCTTTCACTGGAATCCTTTTTCCGTCGCATGCATCGAAATGCGTCTGAGCTCTACATGAGAGACCAGATACGGACAGTCGCGGACGTCACCGAACAGGTCAACTCGATAACGTTTGGTGAAGCATTGAGTGTCATTGATGACGTTTTTGATACCTCTCAGCTAGCAGTGTCGATTGTCCATGGACCCGACAAACACTGAGTTGCGTATAGGCGTCCACAGACTGGTTTCTCGCGCAGGAGAGCTGGCGCGCGCAACGCCAGGGTCGTCAGGTTATGATCTTGCAAGTGCAGAAGACGGGGAGCTGACTATCCTGCCTGGCACCGTCGCACTCGTGCGGACGGGGTTGGCTCTTGAGTTGCCTCCTGGCCTCGAAGGGCAGGTTCGCAGTCGTTCCGGCCTGGCAGCCAGAAGCGGCGTGTTTGTCCTCAACTCGCCAGGTACCATTGATAGCGACTACCGTGGCGAAGTGAAGGTTGTGCTGGCGAACTTCGGCGATGTTCCTTTTTCGGTGTTCCCGGGAGATCGTATCGCACAGTTAGTGTTCATACAGGTTCCGAACGTTTGCCTCGTAACCGTCGATGAACTGGTACCGACAGAGAGGGGGGCTGGTGGCTTTGGGTCCTCAGGTGTCTGACTTGAAAGAGACTCTCCTGGCTTCAATTGCCGAAGAGGTCATGTCCTGTCAGAATTGCAAGCTAGGGGCCACCCGGACGAAGGCTGTCCCGGGCGTCGGATCAGCCTACGCCCACATCTGTTTTGTGGGTGAAGGTCCGGGGCGTGAGGAGGACTTGTCGGGGATTCCATTTGTCGGTCAGGCGGGACGTTTGCTGGACAGGATGCTGATAGCCGAGGGGCTGAGCCGCAGAGATTGCTACATATGCAATATCGTGAAGTGCAGGCCCCCGAACAACCGAGTGCCGGAGCCTTCTGAGGTGGCTGCCTGCTCGCTTTACCTCTATGCCCAGTTGGCCATCGTGGAGCCGGAGGTCATCTGCCTCCTTGGCAATACGGCGCTGCGTTTTTTCTTTGGAGAACAGTACTCCATCGGGCAGGTGCACGGCACGATTCTGGTCAAAGATGAACAGCGTTTCATGCCCATATATCACCCCGCCGCGGCCCTAAGGAATCCTCAGTATGTGCAGGTCATCCAGAGCGACCTGCGAAAACTTGCCGCCTTGATTCAGCGGACGGTGGACTAGGCTCAGCCAGATCCGGGGGATGGTGGACACAGTATTACTTGCACGACGCTACGAACTCGGTCAGCATGGCCACAAGGGAGTTGGCCGACCCGGGTTTCATATTCTTCGTAACCTCCTGCACGCTCTGCACACGCTGTCGGATGACTTTCCGAATGATCGAGGCTCCCTGCTTCGTGCACTTAAGGACGACCTGCCTCTTGTCCAGTACGTTCTGTGTCTTGGTGACGTAGGTGAGTTCGACAAGGCGATCGACCATCTCTGAGACCGTGGATGCAGCGAGGCCCGTCAGGTGTGTGAGGTCTTTGACATTAATGGCCTCACCGAAGTAGACAAGCTGAAGCACCTGGAACTGGGGCAGCGTAATTCTCACGCTCGACAGTGCATCGCGCCCCTTCTTCTTGATCCAGTATGAGATGTCGCGCAGCAGGGACTCCAGTTCAATAGCGGTCTCTCTCATGGTTTCCAACCCCTATGGTTGATTCTTGATTCCAGGCATCTATTCATGTACAGTGCCGAGAGTTGCGTGAGAGTCCCCAAAGACAAGTGCCAACTCTCGTTCTGCATCGGTTGGGGATGCCGACGCATGTACCACATTCTCGGTCAGTTGAGTGGAGAAGTCTGCTCGAATCGTCCCGGGCAGCCGGTCTTCGGGTCTGATTGCCCCGATTGCTGTTCGAACAAGCGCTATTGCGTTGGGCGACTCGACCTGAAGGGCAACGACGGGGCCCGATGTCATGAAGGAAAGCAGGGCGGGAAAGTAGTCGCGACCATCGTGTTCAGCATAGAAGGTGCGCGCAAATGCGTCGTCCATGCGAAACATCCGCATATTTGAGATCGCAAGGCCCTTCTGCTCGATGCGTGTTATGATCAGACCGACGAGACTGCGGCGTACGCCGTCCGGTTTCACCATCAGGAGTGTTCGCTCTCTAGTCACTTCCATTGCCTCCAGGAAGAGTTGTTCGTGCAGGATTGCGGGTAAAAGTGCTTTGCTTCCCTTCCAATTGTAGCCATTTCTCGTTGCTGCGCAACGTTTTTCTGACATGGCAAACAAACGCCCCACTTGCCAGGCGCTGCCGGCCTGATATCATCTAAGGATGCCAGGAAAAAGGATTCAGTGGTTCACTGTACTTATCGGAGCGCTGCTGGTGGCCGCATTGGGGCTCGGCTGGATGGGCTTGCGAGGCGCTGCGCCTGCTTCCGCTATTCCGGTCGTACCCCTGGGCGTTCAGGCCCTTTGTGTCGTGACACCTAGTGAGCAGGCGCGAAGTCTTGTCGTAGATGACATTCTCAACGCACAGAAGTCGGTCCTGGTGGAGTGTTATCTGATCTCCGACCCTGCGATTGTCCAGGCGTTGCAATCTGCCAAGCTGCGCGGATGCGATGTGCGAGTCCTCATGGAGGAGGCGCCGTTCGGGGGGTTCTCCATGAACCAGACGGTTCGCAACGAACTGAGAAGCTCCGGCATCGACGCCAGCTGGGGCAATAGGGTCTATTCGTTCACTCACGCCAAGTATGTGGTCATCGACGATAGCGTTGCCTGGATCATGACGGCTAATCTCAGTAAGAGCGCCTTCGACGAGAACCGCGAAATCCTTGTCAGGACTTACAGCCGGAGCGTAGTGGAAGATCTTGTGCGCATTTTCTGGGCAGATCGATGGCGAAATCCCTGCACTGCTGGATCACTTGTTGTCAGCCCCGTGAATGCTCGGCAACGTCTTCTTGGGCTGCTGAGAGAATCGTGCCGCAGCGTGGAGATCGCAAGCGAGGTATTCGATGACGAGGAGACGTGTAAGCTCTTGCAGGATCTCGCGAAGCGGGGTGTCATAGTGCGTGTTCTGGTTGCAGCACCGGAGAGCATCGCTGCCAATGCTGTGACAAGATCGGAGCTGGAAGGGACAGGTGTCACCGTCCGGTACCTTGAGACTCCCTATCTTCACGCGAAGTACATCGTGGTGGACAGGCACCTGGCATATGTCGGGTCGCACAATCTCAGCGCTGGCTCACTCGACGAGAACCGTGAAGTTGGAGTAGTGACGGACGACAACATGGTTGTCTCGACTCTCGAGGCGACCTTCTCGGGCGATTGGGATTCAGGGAGATAGAGAACGCCCCGCAGCGGTGCGGGGCGCGTGAGGTCATCGGTTGCTCAGTCGCGAGCCAATGCTACATGCCGGCGAAATCCCAGTCAAGGTCAGTCAGTCGGTCCTGAAACGCTGCAAGATCTGCGTGCGATCTCATCGCCTGCTGCAACTGCCGTGTCCCGTTCGTTGTCCCGTAAAGGATAACGCCGACGATGATGCCATTCTCGAGGACAACCTTGCGATAGGTCTGTTGACCTTGTGCCTGGATCACCTGGACATGCTGCTCCTGGGTGGGATTGACGTTGCCCATGCTCAGAACGTCGATTCCACAAGTCTTGAGCGAACTCGACATAATACTCCCCTCGTACGTAGCTATTCCGGGTGAGACCATGTTCTGAGCTGCAACCTTGGCTTGTTCCAGGCAGGGAGGGACGATGCCGTAGACACGTCCGCGGTGCTCGACGACGTCGCCGGCGGCATAGACATCAGGGGCAGACGTCTGCATGGAATCATCCACCTGAACACCTCGTCCTGTGGCGATACCTGCTTCCCGAGCGACGGTGACGTTGGGGCGGACTCCCGTAGAGAACAGGACGAACTCTCCTTGTGCGATGCGACCGTCCTTGAGGAGGACGCCTGCTGCGTCATGTTCTCCCGAAACAATCTGCTGAGACTCGGCGCCGAGCAGAGCTGTGACGCCTAACCCTTGGAGGTATTCCACCAGCATTTCCGCCGAGCGTTCGTCGAGCTGGTTGGGCAACAGCCGGCCGGCGAACTCGATGACAGTGGCTTTCATTCCTCGCTCTGCCAACGCTCTTGCTGCTTCCAGGCCCAGCAGGCCCCCGCCCACGACGACCACGGTGGCACCTGGAACGATGCGCGCCAGCAAAGCATCTGCATCATCCAGTGTTCTGAGGGTGAAGACACCGACTTGGTCTGCGCCGGGCAGGGGCGGCACAAAGGGCGTCGCGCCGTTTGCAAGCAACAGCCTGTCGTAGGGAAGCACAATACCGTCGTCGAGCATCGCTTCATGCTCCATGGCGTGCACGTGCATGATGCGGCGTCCACTGGTGAGAGTTATTCTGTTTTCGCTATACCAGCTTGTGGCATGTACAATTAGCTGGCCCTTGGACTTGCGACCGGCCAAGTAGTCGATCAAGTCAGGGCGCGGATAGTAGGCAACCGACTCCGCGTCGACGACCGTGATGTCCGACGATGGATCAAACTTTCGCAGGTGCTGTGCCGCCGCTGTGCCGGCAGCCCAGCCTCCGGCAATGAGGTACTTCATTGTGACCGTCAGCCGTCACGCTTTCTCAAAAAGGTCCTTGGCGGCGCCGCAGTCTGGGCAGACCCAGCTCTCTGGGAGATCCTCAAACTTGACGCCGGGGTTGATTTCCTGCGTGCTGTCACCGATAGCAGGGTCGTACACGTATCCACACACAGTGCAAATCCACTTCTCCATGACAGTTCCTCCTTGTGTCGAGCGGTTGGGAAGAGGAAAACTCTTCTGCATACGCAGTTTACGGTGAAAACCCCTTTCCTGCAAGTCACCAAGTCACACACGGTGCAGTAGCCCTTTGACAGTCGAAGGGGGCGCGGTATGCTATGAAAACAGTGTCTGAAAGAGGTCAGGAGGTGACATGAAGTATCAAGCGTTAGTTGACGGTAAGGCAGGGGATCATGAGCTGCTTCTTGGCAACGAAGCCGCGGTTCGTGGTGCTCTGGAAGCCCGTATCGGTGTGGCGGCCAGTTATCCTGGGACCCCGTCGTCAGAGATCGGGGACGTGTTCAGCATCGTCGCGAAAGTCTCAGGAGTGTACTTCGAGTATTCCGCGAACGAGAAGGTGGCCCTTGAGGTTGCAGCAGCCTCAGCAGCAAGCGGTGTGCGGTCTTTCACGTTTATGAAGCATGTTGGGCTGAACGTTGCCTCGGATTCCTTCATGACGACGGCATACATAGGAACCAGGGCGGGGTTCGTCGTGCTTTCTGCGGACGATCCATCGACGCACTCATCACAGAATGAACAGGACAACAGATACTACGCGCGCCTCGCGAACGTGCCCATGTTGGAACCCTCGAGTCCTCAGGAAACCAAGGACTATATGGTAGAAGCCTACAGCATTTCGGAGAAACTGGAGCTCCCGGTTCTGTTCCGAACGACGACCCGTGTTGCCCACATGCGCGGCGACGTTGTTCTTGGCGATCGAAGGCCCGTCGTGAGACGAGGCGTTTTCGAGAAGGATCCGTCAAGGTTTGTACCGGTGCCCGCCAACTCTTCGAACATGCACGTCAAGCTGCTGGGCAGACTCGCCGAGGCTCGGCATCTCAGCGAAATGTCTTCGCTGAACCACGTCGTCGACGTGGGTGTCGGGGGGCGAGTGGGGATCGTTACCGTGGGCAGCACTTTCAACTACGTCGTAGACGCCCTGGAGGAACTCGGACTTTCTGCTCGAGTGTTCAAGATAGGTTTCTCCTATCCACTGCCGCTTGACAGGATCCGGGAGTTTGCTGCGGACGTTGACGAGCTGCTTGTCGTCGAAGAACTCGAGCCTCTCATGGAAAATGACATCAAGACCGACTTCCTGTCGCATGGCACCAGGACGCCGGTATGTGGCAAGGAGGAACTCCTTGTGCCGCGCGTACACGAGCTCAATGTTGATGTTGTGGCAAAGGCATTGGCCAATCACTTCGGCGTACCATTGCATGTGCCTGCCTCAGGCAAGGTGCAGCCCTGGCCATCGCCGCTTCCGTCGCGGCCGCCGGTGCTTTGTCCCGGCTGCCCTCATCGTGGATCGTATCTCGCTGTGCGTCGAGCTATACGTGAACTCGGAATCCCGGAACCTGTCTTCGCCTCCGACATCGGCTGCTACACGCTCGGTATGGCAGCTCCATTCAGTGCAGCGGACTATCTGCTGTCCATGGGATCCAGCGTGGGGACTGCCGGCGGATTCGACGTGGCAACTGACCAGAAGGTCTTCTCGTTTATCGGTGACAGCACCTTTTTCCATGCTGGGCTGTCCGCTCTCGCAAGCGCCATTCACAACAAGCATCGGTTTGTCCTGACTGTCCTGGACAACCGGACGACTGCGATGACGGGACATCAGCCCAATCCGTCCATGTTGACGGATGCTGTGGGTGATCCGGCACCAGCTATCAGCATCGAAGCGGTAGTAAAGGCAATGGGCGTTCCATTCGTAAAGGTTATCAACCCGTACAGGGTGGCCGAGGCTACCGAGGCCTACAAGGAAGCTACGCAGGTGGACGGTGTCGCTGTCATCGTGTCCAAACAGGTTTGCAGCCTCCTGCTCGACCGTGCGAAGCGTGCGAAGGGAATCTGGCAGACGTTTCAGGTCGACCGCGATGTCTGTACGGGCTGTCTGACATGTGTACATGATGTTGCTTGCCCTGCCATCTTTGTGTCTGAAGGAAAAGCGGAGATCAACCAGGAACTGTGCGACGGATGCGGCGTGTGCTCGCAGGACTGTACAGTGCATGCGATTGGGGTGAAGAAATGAGTTCACTGAATGTGTTCTTTGCCGGAGTCGGAGGTCAAGGGATTATCACTGGTGCCAGTATCATCGCACGAGCTTCCATTGCGGCTGGTGTGAATGCTGTCATGAGCGAGGTTCACGGCATGGCACAGCGCGGGGGCTCGGTCGTGTGTGAGCTTCGATTAGGAGATGTACACAGTCCAACGATCCCGGAGGGCGAGGCAGACCTCATCATCGGGTTCGAGCCCGTCGAGACGGTCCGATCACTCACAAAAGCCAACCATCATACCGTTGTCATTACCGAGGTGCGTCCGATCATTCCAGTGAGCGTCTCGCTGGGAGGCAGAGCTTACCCTGCGGTGGAGGATCTCCTGGCGTATCTTCGCTCGCAGGTTGCGGCGGTCTACGCTGTCCCTGCCGCTGCTATGGCCGAGGAAATCGGGTTGCCGCAGGCCGCGAACGTCGTCTTGCTGGGAGCAGCCATGGGAACCGGCTTGATTCCTCTGGAATTTGGGACAATCCGCGATACGCTATCTCGTACCGTGCCGGCAAAGGCACTGGAGGCCAACTTCCGAGCATTGCAGGTGGGATTCGAGTTGACCCGGAAGGCTTAGAACAACTGTGAGAGAATCGAGCTAGGCGAGGTGGCAGGTCGAGTCGATGACTCGGGCCTGCCACTTGTTGGTCTCGGCCTCAAAGACCGAAATGCAGGCGTTTGGTTGGGTGAAGCTGCTATAGCTGCTGACGGGAAGGTCCAGCAGAACGGACATGAGAACACGGTTGAGCCCTCCGTGGGCGACGACGAGCACTAGGTCCCCGAAGTTGGATTCAAGCATTGAACGCACCTTTTCGGCGCGGCGACGCACATCAGCCAGAGACTCACCGCCATCTGGCCGGGCTTCTGGTGACTTGAGTTCCCATGCTGCCAAAGCTGTTGGGTACATGGCCCCTATTTCGTTCCACGTGTGTCCCTCCCAGCCTCCGAAGTCGATCTCCCGAAGCTCAGGCACGACGATGGGTGAGATGCCCAGGTTGACACCCACGGGTTCCGCGATGGCGCGGGCGCGGGCCAGTGGACTCGTGAAGATCGTATCGAATCGGAGAGCCGAGAGAAAAGCCACAGTCTTGGCTGTCTGGGCGAGGCCATCGATAGACAACTGCGTATCGCGGCTGCCCTGGACTTTGCCCTCCAGATTCCAGCTCGTTTCGGCGTGACGTACGAGATAGATGGTTTTCATGCTGAACCTCTTGACTTATCGCTGCTTATCGTAGATATTATGTGGACAAAATCTTGGTTTGAGAAGGGAGCAACACTGTGAAGTTTATCAAGGTGGTAGCAACAAAGACCATTGACGTCGACGACAAGCTTGCGAAGGCGTGTCGTGAGTGCCAGACTCCCTGCAAGTCCGCTTGCAAGACGTCCTCGACAGTGGGCAACCAAGTCTGCGAAACCAGGAAGAAGCCCAAGCGGTTCATCTGGTAGCTTGTGGCGCTCTCACGTATTCTACCCGCCTCGACCCATCTCTTCGAGAGAGGCGGTTTTTTTGTGCTCCTGGACGTTCCATCAGGCTCGATCTTCTCGCTTGACGAGCGAGTGTACCATTATCTTCAGGTGGTTCTCGCAGACCCTTCGATGGAGGGAGAGTCTGTCCAACGGCTGACAGGTCTGGACGCGCAGACAATCACCGAAATCGAAGGTGAACTCGAGCAGCTTGTCGTTGCAGGGTGTCTGTTTACGCAGGCAACACAGCCCACAGAGGACGGATCGGTGTTGACGCTGAAGTCGCTCTGCCTCAACGTCGCGCATGAGTGCAACTTTTCATGCACGTATTGTTTCGCTCATGGGGGCGACTACTATGGCGATACAATGTTGATGACACGGGAAGTTGCCCGCGCAGGAATCGATTTCCTTGTGTACGAAAGCGGTGTCCACCACAACGTCGAGGTCGACTTCTTCGGTGGCGAGCCGCTCATGAATTGGGACGTTATCGTTGACACCATGGCGTACGCGTGGTCAGCATATCCCCTGAAGAAATGGCGGTTCACGCTGACGACCAACGGCTCATTGCTTCGGGACGACATGTTTCCGGTGCTCGAGGCGAATGATGTGTCTGTTGTCCTCAGCCTGGACGGCGACCGGAGGGCCAACGATGCCAACCGTGTCTTCAAGGACGGGCGTGGCACGTTTGATGCCATCATTGAACGGATACGGCGCTTCACGCGGACGCGCGATGAAGGTGGCTACTTTGTGCGAGGAACGTATGCACGCAACACCTTGGCATTTGCCCAGAGCGTTCGAGAACTCCATACCCTGGGGTTCAAGTACATCTCGATGGAGCCTGTCGTGCTTTCGGCAGACTCGGCTCTTGCCCTTCAGACAAGTGACCTGCCGGCAATTCGTGCTCAGTATGAGGAACTCATCGCGTACTTCCTGAGTGAACTGGGTTCAGGTGCGGGGTTTGACTTCTTTCACTTCAAGCTGGATCTCGAAGCAGGGCCATGTCTCAGCAAGCGCATCTATGGATGTGGAGCTGGTGTCGAATACATGGCTGTTGCGCCAAACGGGGACGTGTTCCCCTGCCATCAGTTTGACGGCGTTCAGGAGTATAGGATGGGCAACGTCCTCGTGAGCCCGGTTCTGAACTGCCCTGAAGTGTTGGCAGAGTGCGCTCACGCCAACTTTCTGTTTGCCAAAGAAGAGTGTGGCAGCTGCTGGGCGCGCTTCTACTGCAGCGGCGGGTGCCTTGCCAACAACTACGCGACCACTGGTACGCTCCTG
The DNA here is from genome assembly GCF_003570925.1 of Candidatus Cryosericum terrychapinii. Classification (GTDB taxonomy): domain Bacteria; phylum Caldisericota; class Caldisericia; order Cryosericales; family Cryosericaceae; genus Cryosericum; species Cryosericum terrychapinii. The sequence continues at coordinate 39,646 of NZ_QXIS01000014.1, forward strand.
AAGCCCTACGCGCTCGGATGCTTGATCCAGAAAGAGCGTATCGAAGCTGCACTGGTGGTGAAAGCGGCTGAGTCTCCAGAGAAAAACCATGATTAGTTAGTGAGTTGATGGCTTGAGGGAAGACCCGTTGCCGCCTGGTGCGCAGAGCATTGTGGCAGCCATGGCATTTCTGAGTATGGAATACTGGAGGAAAGGAGCGCATTGTCTCACACGAAGAACTCCCTTCCCCGGCATGAAACATAGACCATCAGCTCTTGTTGACGAGGGGCGGCTGTAGGTCACGGCATAGTGACGAACTGCCGGAGTCTGCAGAGAAAAGAGCAAAGGGACTTTGAACACGGTGGCTTCATGGATCGAGACGATCGAATCTGGACACAAAAATGGTGCCGAGAGGCGGAATTGAACCGTCGACACGGGGATTTTCAGTCCCCTGCTCTACCAACTGAGCTATCTCGGCACTCTTTCTTAAAGAAACCGCTCACCGTGTGCTTCGCCCGATGAGCGGTCCCACCATCAAGCAACAATATCACACTGCTGGTGGGCGAAACAGGATTCGAACCTGCGACTTCTTGCTTGTAAGGCAAGCGTTCTACCGCTGAACTATCCGCCCCTGGATTGTGGTATTCATACTAATGGTGCCGAGGGTGGGAATTGAACCCACACGGATTGCTCCATGCGCCCCTTAAACGCACGCGTCTGCCAATTCCGCCACCCCGGCACGAGGCTTGGTGCTTCCCTAGAACTTGAAGACTACCAGTGCCAGGGACAATACCACAAATGCAATGGATAGAACAACTGCAAGCCGGTCAAGGAGAGCATCCTTGGGCTTGCGTGAGTGGAACACGGTCGCGCTGCCTGAAATCGCGCCCAGTCCGCTACCCTTGGGTTCCATGAACAGGATCGCAAGGATATCGCCAATTGCAACCAAAGCCATGACTATTTCCAAAACGGTTTTTAGCAACGTGAACCTCCGGTAACAACAGCTATTATACGGAAAGCCGCTTCGATTTCAAGTGCTAAAGCGCACTAGTCCACTGAGTCGATAGCTTCGATGCCAGGAAGCTGCTTCCCTTCAAGGTATTCCAGGAACGCGCCACCACCGGTGGACACGTGTTTGAAGTCATTCTGGAGGTTCAATGCGTCGATGACCGAGGCAGTCTCACCCCCACCGGCGACGGTCAGCGCTCCTGACTTGGCCGCAATGATCCGTGCGAGAGACTTGGTGCCTTCCGCAAACTCGGCGATCTCGATGACTCCCATCGGTCCATTCCAGATGATGGTATTGGCCTTCGCGATTTCTGCCGCGAATGCCTGGACAGTCTTTGGACCGATGTCCACGCCAATCTGATCCGCGGGAATGTCCTCGATGTCTACGATGTGGTGTGAGCTACCAGCCTTGATCTCGTTCGTGACAATAACGTCTACCGGGAGGAGAAGACGGGTGCCCTTTGTCTTGGCCGCTTCGATGATCTCGTCGGCGACCTTGAGGTAGTCTTCTTCCACAAGGGAGAACCCAATGGCGTATCCCATAGCCTTGAGGAAGGTGAACGCCATGCCACCACCAATGAGGATCGTGTCGGTCTTGGTGAGCAGGTTCTTGATGAGACCGATTTTGTCGGAGACCTTGGCACCACCCAGGATGGCAATGAACGGTTTCTTGGCAGATGTTGTGACGGTCTCAAGAACACGAATCTCTTTCTCGAGCAGAAAGCCCGCTGCTGATGGAAGAAACTGTGGGACGCCGGCAACAGACGTGTCGGGCCGGTGAGCGGTGGCAAACGCATCGTCCACATAGACGTCCGCGAGGGCGGCAAGCTTCTTTGCAAGCTCCTCGGAGCCATTCTGCTCCTCTTTGAGGAACCGCACGTTTTCGAGCATGATGACGTCGCCCGGCTTGGCGTTTGCGACGACTTCCGTGACATCGGGACCGACAACGGAATTGAGCTTGTTGACCGGTTTGCCCAGCAGGGCCGACAGCCTCTGCGCTATTTTGTCCAGCCGCAGCGATTCCACGACCTTCCCATTGGGACGGCCCATGTGTGTCACGAGGATGATGATGGCGTTCTTGTCGAGCAGGTACCGAATAGTCGGCAGTGTCTCGACGATGCGCTTGTCATCGGTAATCGCCCCGTCCTTCGACATGGGGACGTTGTAGTCGACTCTTAGAAGCACTCTCTTGTTCTGAACGTCGAGATCCTTGATACTCCGCTTCGCCATGACGATGCCTCCTAGTAGGATGCCTTCGTGACGATGAGCTTCGTAAGGTCAGCGACCCTTGCGCTATAGCCCCACTCATTATCGTACCAGCTCAGAACCTGCACGAGCGTGCCGTTCGACTTGGTGGAAAGGCCATCGACAATGCCCGAATAGATCGTGCCACGGTAGTCGGAAGAGACAAGAGGCAGTTCATTGTACCCGAGGAAACCCTTCATCCTCTTCTCAGAAGCCTCTTTGAGCGCCGCGTTGATTTCTTCCCTGGTGGCTGGCTTGGTGAGAACGGCATCGAACACAGTGATGGAGACAGTTGGTGTAGGGACGCGCAGCGAGATGCCGTCCAGCTTGCCCTTCATCTCTGGAATCACCAGTGCGACAGCTTTGCTTGCGCCTGTCGTTGTCGGGATGATATTGGTGCCGGCATTGCGAGCTCGGCGCAAGTCCGTGTGCGGAGCATCGAGAATGCGCTGATCCAGCGTATAACTGTGGACAGTGGTCATGTAGCCCTTCTCGACGCCCCAGTTGTCATTGAGTACTTTGACTACAGGAGCCAACGAATTCGTTGTGCAAGAGGCATTGGAGATGATGCTGTGCTTGGATACATCCAGAAGGTCCTCGTTGACACCCAGGACGATCGTAATGTCCTCACCCTTCGCAGGAGCGGTGATCAGGACTTTCTTGGCGCCAGCGGTGATGTGTCCGCGAGCCTTATCGGCGTCTGTGAACATTCCAGTCGATTCGATAACGATATCGATACCCAATTTGCCCCATGGCAGAGCAACAGGATCTTTCTCACGGAAAATCTTGACTTCGCGGCCACCGATGACGATTGTGCCTTCCTTGCCCTCGATTTCGATGTCCCAGGTACCGTAGTTGGAATCATACTTCAGAAGGTGCGCCAGCGTCTGCACGTCTGTGATGTCATTGGCGGCAACAATCTCAAGTTCTGGATAACGCGTGATGAGATGCTTCAATACTTGGCGACCGACTCTGCCCAGTCCATTGATTGCAATCTTTGCCATAGTCTACCTCCATAAGAAATTGGCCGCACCGGTTGAACCGGAACGGCAACGTACACATATGATACGCAAATGCTGCCAAAAGAAAACAGAAAGAAATTAATTGCTCCTGAAGTATTGAGCAGGGATTCCAAGTGAGAGACGATACTTGGCAACCGTTCGTCGACTGATGTGGATGCCCTGGTCTGCAAGGTGCTCCGCAATCTCCCGGTCGCTCATCGCTTTCGAGTCCGTGCCGGACTGGAGCAGCAGTGCCACTGCCTCCTTGGCCGGGGCCGCTGCAGTCTGCCACCGGTCCATCACCATCGAACGGAGTCGGAAGATGCCACGCGGGGTCTTCACATACTTGCGACGGAGTGCGCGGACCATAACCGTTCTTGACATCCCGGTTGCCTGCATCAGGTGTTCTACCGGGACGCGTGATGGGGGGCTCGACTGGTTGGTAAGGTATGGAGCGAGCAAAGCAATGAGAGCGTCGCCGAGTCTCGCAAGCATCGCCGTGCGTTCCGCGATGGCATCGTCGATCCACCGGACTCTGGTAACCTCTGTGAGGACCTGCTTTCTCGCTTCAGGGTCCTTGCGGGCCGATGACACCACCATAGGATCGATTGCGAGCCTCCAGGCAGGCTCCGGTATTGAGCACACGAGGGTTCCAGTCAACGAATCCTGCTCGATGATGATATCAGGTGCAATGATGCGTGGTTGTCCAGACGTCATGCGCTTGGCGGGTTCGGGGTCCAACTCGGTAAGGATGCGCTGCAATGTGGCTGAATCACATTCCGTCCCCAGTTTCTTGAGACAGGCGCGAACGACACCTGGAGAAACGGAGCGCTGACGCGTGCGCAGGAACTGCGCACAGGCAGCCACTGGAAGCTCAGGGAGAACACGCGACATCTGCAGGGCAAAGGCGTGGGCGACGTCCGTGGCGCCGAGTCCCGCAGGCTCCAGGGTCCGAATGGCGGCCAAGACCCGGCGGACCTCCGTTGCGGTAGAATCGATCGAGAAGGCATAACGCGAAACCTGCCTCACGAAGAAGCCACGTTCGTCCAGATCCGAGGCGACGAATCGTGCGCACTCGACCTGAGAATCGTCAATGAGATCCCTGTCCAGGAGCTCGTCGACTATCAACTCTGCAGGAGTGGACTCTGCGGCGTCTGCAAAGCTGTCGAGATCGCCGTTCCATGTGTCACCCGATGGATCAGCCCGGGCGTGTTTCTCGGCAACGATGCTGCCGGCAGCGAACCGGTCCATGAGAATCCCGAAATCGCTCACGGGCTGCTCGAGAACCAAACCACGCGTGGCCAGATAGCTCTTCTGGCGAAGGCTTAGTCGTTGTCGCTGTTTCTGGCTACTGCGCATTTCGCAGAACCTTGGCGATGTGGTAGTGAATGGTGCTCTTGGAGACACACCCGGGGATTTTGTCGGCAAGCTTTGACAGCGGGAGGTCGGGGTACCTCAGTCGTGCCCGCACGACCTCGATCGTGCGGGGTGAGAGACAGGTGCGGTTAGTCCGATCGAAGGCCGCCCGTAATTCGTCGACAGCCCTCGTCTCGCGCTGCAGATTGCCCAACTCCGCATTGACCGACCGGTTGACCTGATTGTCCATGTCCCTCTCCAGCTGCAGCTCTTCCAGGGACACCAGCGAGTTTGATGCTCCCCAGGCTGCGAGGAGCGACATAATGTCCTGGCGCGATTTGAGGTAGGTGATCTCAGAGACGCGGCGGATCTCTGAGCCATGCCTCACACGGAGAGAAGTCAGCGAGCGTTCGACGAGCCGACGCCCCACGGGCAGGGAGCAGCTGAACTCCAGATGTGTCCCTTGCACAGCGGCATACCCGGAGATGAGGAAGAAGCCCTTGGTGAATGCGGCTGATGCATGTTTTCCCCGTAGACGCCGCTCAAGCTGGGTGGGCTCCAGGGGACTGAGTCCCGAGAACAGTTGCTGTGCTTGAACGGGAGTAAGGTCGACACTAAAACTTAGTTTATGCCCGGCTCTCGAGAGAAGTGCCTGCTTGGGTTGCCAATTGGCAAGAGCATGGGAGGATAGAGAAAGCACGTAGCGCATGATAAAGGGACTCTTCGACGTGAAGGAAATCGACAGCGCTCCCCCATGGCGCAGGACCAAAGAGCTTCCACCATAGAGGGCTCCGGACAGTTCAAGCAGAGGATCGGTCGAAGGCAGCCCTGCCAGCTCCTGTTTGAGGAACTCGATCGTCGCCATGCGCGTCTACAGCCCGAGGAGCGACCTCAGTACGATGCGAAGCTTGCCTGGGTCGTGGCGAATGAGGCCATCAGCGGTTGAGCAGATATCGGCCTCGACGATCCGTGGATGCTGACTTCTCGGGAGATCATTCGAGACGGGATTGACCCCGGCGGAAGCGTACCGCCCCAGCGTCTCGGCAGGGATAGGGGTGCTGCTCAACAGGATCATGTCGATACAAGACCGTCCAAGGACTTCTTCAACCTTGTGAAGGTGCATGCCTGCGGTGTAGCCCTCCGTTTCCCCTCGTTCGGTCATCGCGTTCACGACCAGTACCTTCGTGGCTGAAGAGCGCATGATCGTGTCAGCAGTTGCCTCGATGGATAGCGGTGGTATCAGGCTTGTGAAGAGGGAACCAGGGCCGATGAGGATGTAGTCTGCCTGAGACAGCGCTTCGAGTGCGGGGACAAACGGCTTGGCATGAGGTGGCAGTACTTCGATGGTGTCGATTGTCTTGCCCTGGAGGGGAACCTGGTCTTCGCCATCGATCGTCGTACCATCGGTGAAGTGTGCCCGCAATGAGATGTTGTCCAGAGACATCGGCAGAACCTGGCCGGGCAACTGCATGAGTTCCGACAGCTCCTGCACTGCATCGCCAAAATTCCCTTTGATGTCGCTCAGAGCGGCAATCATAAGATTCCCGATGTTGTGACCGCCGACTCCTTCGAGCTGCTCCGGGAAACGATAGGCGAGGAGGCGGGCACTGCGTGTCGACTCACCTGCCATGGCGATGAGAGCGTTCCGGAAATCGCCTGGAGGCAGCATTCCAGTGGTCTCACGAAGGCGTCCGGTACTTCCCCCACTATCTGCCATCGTGACAATAGTAGTGAGCTTGACATTTTCCGTTCGGAGTGACTCGATGACCGGCTTGATGCCGGTTCCTCCACCGATAATGACAACACGTGGAAGAGACTCGGCCATGCGGTAGCGGTAGATCGTCCGTGCGACGGACTCCCTGGGAACGGACCCAGTGATCGCAGCCAGCACAGAACGGGCTAGAAGGGTCGCTGCTAGAACTATGAGGCCAGCGGACACTGTCACGGCGATGCCGCAAAAGACCCCGAAAACTGCAGAGACTGCTCCGGAAGGGAGGAAACGACGAAGCACGTGCTGGATGGACGGTCGCAGGTTCAGCAGCCATGACGTGCCCGGCGTCTGAAGCAATCCGTCGATGGCGACAACAAGAAGCGCTGTTCCCGTAGCAAACAGCAAGAGGTACCTCTTGACGCGAATGCCGGGAACGAGCCAGTACCAAAGTGTCTGTCTGTGCCCCTTCACTTCTGGAGGTCCCGATGGAACACGTGTACCACTTTCGCCCGTGGCTTGAGGTGGTGGTAGAGCATGTTTGCGATCACGACAGATCGGTGTCTGCCGCCTGTGCATCCGATGCCGATCGTAAGGTAGCTCTTTCCTTCTTCCTGGTAGTGTGGGAGCACAAAATCGACGAAGTCGGCCAGGCGAGCGAAAAACTGCTGGGCATAGGGTTCGTGAAGAACATAGAGAATGACCCCCCTGTCGAAGCCTGTGCGATGCACGAGGTCTCCGTTGTAGTATGGGTTGGGCAGGAAGCGAACGTCAAAGAGAAGATCCAAGTCGATCGGCAGGCCGTTCTTGTAGCCAAATGAGACGATATTGATGGTGAGAGTCTGCGATTCCTGCGATCCGAGAATCGCCTCGCGCACGCGGTCCTTCAGCTCACTTACGGTGAGGTCAGTGGTGTCGATGATAACGCTCGACAGTTCCCGTACCTCGGCAAGCAGTCCCCTCTCGTTCCTGATGCTCTCTGAGACAGTGCTTCCAGGAAGTGGATGGCGCCTGCGTGTCTCGGAGAAACGGTTCACCAGAACTCGGGACGACGCTTCCAGGAAGATGACACGAGGATGAATGTCGCGCGCTCTGAGTCGCTGAAGCATAGAATGAAACTGGGTCTTGAACCCTGAGCTGCGCACATCGAGGGCCACCGCTATCTTGCTTATTCTGCCATCGGTTTGTGAGGCGAGGTCCAGAAACTGGCTCATGAGAGAAATTGGGAGATTGTCCATGGCGTAGTACCCAAGGTCCTCAAGGTATCCCATGGCCTTCGTCTTGCCAGCACCACTCAGGCCGGTCACAATGACAAGGTCCAGACTAGAGACTACTCCCACGCACGCCTCCCGCTTGTATTGTCGGTATGCCCGACAGGCACTTCTGGGCCACTGCAATGGCGGAGGGGAGAGGGTTTGAACCTCCGAAGGCGTTAACCTTGCCGCATTTCAAGTGCGGTGCCATCAACCGCTCGGCCACCCCTCCACGCTCTGAAACAAGTCTACAGAACAATCCCCGGTTGTCAAAACGAGCCAGAAGGCTCGCTAACCGGGGATTTCGCACTTGCCTGGTTCTCGTCAGCAGATAACGTCTGTTCCCACGTATGGAATCAGCACGTCCGGCACTCTCACGCTGCCGTCTTCCTGCTGGTAGTTCTCCAGAATCGCAGCCATCGTTCTGCCCACAGCGAGCCCTGAGCCGTTGAGGGTGTGGACGAATGCGATCTTGCCATCTCTGGTACGGTACCGGATGTTTGCCCTGCGCGCCTGAAAGTCTTCGAAGTTGCTGCAGGAGCTTATCTCGACGTATCGATCCTGGCCGGGCATCCAGACCTCGGGGTCAAACTTCATTGCGGCCGCAAAGCCAAGGTCGCCGGTGCACATCTTGCTACGATGATACGGAAGGTCCAGCTTTTTCAGAATGCCCTCGGCGTTCTCGATGAGCAGATCCAGCTCATGATATGAATCTTCCGGCTTGACGAACTTGACCATCTCGACTTTGTTGAACTGGTGGACGCGGATGATGCCTCGGGTGTCCTTGCCCGCGGCACCAGCCTCTTTTCGAAAGCACGCTGTGTAGGCGACATACTTGATGGGCAGATCTTCTTCACGGACAATTTCGTCCCGGAGCAAATTGGTCACTGGAACCTCGGCCGTCGGGTCAAGGAACAGGTCGTCGGTGTCTGTATGGTAAAGGTCGTCCGCGAACTTTGGCAGTTGTCCCGTTGCTGTCATCGACTCTCGATTGACCAGATAGGGCGGCAGGATCTCCGTATAGCCCTCTTCCTGGACGTGTACGTCGATCATCCATGAGATGAGAGATCTCTCCAGCTTTGCACCCAGTCCCTTGAGAACGTAGAAGCGTGAGCCGGAAATCTTTGCGCCCGCAGCAGAATCAATGATGCCCAGAGATTCTCCAATCTCCCAGTGAGGTCTCGGAACAAATGTGAAGGTCGGCTTCTCATGCCATGTAAACACGACAGTGTTCTCTTTGTCGCTCTTGCCGACGGGGACCGACGCTTCAGGCAGGTTTGGGATACAGAGCAGCAAGGCCCGAAGGTGCGCATCGACCACTTTCACGCGGCCGTCCAACTCCGCGATGTGTGAGCCGACGTCTTTCATCTCGGCGATGGCGGTTGAAGCATCCAGCTTGGAGCGCTTGAGTGTGGCGATTTGCTCACTGGCTTCGTTGCGGAGATGCTTGAGTTCGTCCGCCTTCTGAAGCAGGTCTCGCCTCTCCCTGTCGACCTCAAGGATCTCGTCGACCATCTGCGGCCCTTCGTTCTTTGTTGCTATCCCGGCCTTCACGAGGTCAGGATGCTGGCGAATCAGTTCCAGGCTCAGCATTGGTGTCTCCTTCCTGAGGATACGGTCTTCATGTTGAATTTTAGTGTCCAGTGGCCAAAAAGCAACGCAGTCATTTGCAAGAATGATTCATGACTGGCGCCGACGGTGTCTGAGGTACAGGAGGCGCACAAGATCAGAACCCGTCTGCAATCGCCTGTTCCACTGCATCAATAATCGGTGGTATCGTCATGCTGGTGCCCTTCACCTTGAGGGCGTTCTGAACATCCTTCAGCCCGTTTCCGGTGATCAGGACAACAATGCGGTCCTCCTGGTGCACGTCACCGCCGTCGGCCAGTTTACGCAGTGCGGCCACGGAAGCGGCAGCGGCCGGTTCAGCGAAGATACCTTCGTTCCTGCCCAGGAACCCTATGGCGTCGATGATTTCATCATCCGAGACAGTGACCGCCATACCCCCGCTGGACCTGATGTCGCGTACCGCCATGAGATGGTTGCGCGGAATGCCGGCCACGATGCTGTCGGCGCACGATGTTGGATTCTCCAGGTAGGTAACCGGTTCGCCGGAGATAACTGCGCGTGCAATCGGAGCACAACCTTCAGCCTGGACCGCGATGAGTTGGGGCACATGGTCGATGAGTCCGAGGGTCAACAGGTCGCGGAATCCCTTTGCGACACCCGAGACAATACAGCCATCCCCAACCGAGACGATGACCTTGTCTGGTGCTTCGAAGCGCAGTTGCTCGGCGACCTCGAGAGCAACGGTCTTCTTGCCCTCGACCATGTAGGGGTTGAAGGCCGTGTTTCTGTTGTACCACCCAAATCGTTCCGTTGCGTCCATGCACAGGTCAAATGCCTGGTCGTAGTTGCCATCGACAAGGAACAGATGGCTGCCGAATACTCGCAACTGCGCTATTTTTCCCGCAGGCGCGGATACAGGCGCAAAGATGTATGCGGCGACTCCTGCATTCGCGGCAAGCCCTGCCAGACTGGAACCTGCGTTGCCCGTCGTTGCGGCTGTAATAATGTGCTCGCCAAATTCGGCTGCCTTGGCGATGGCGATGGCGGAGGCCCTGTCTTTCAATGAAGCTGTTGGATTGCGCCCGTCATCTTTGAACCACACATGGGGCAGTCCTAGTTGGGGACCAACACGTTTGCTTGCATACAGCGGCGTCCAGCCGATGTGGAGTGTCAGCGATGGAGGACGTTCCTCGACGGGCAGGAGCGCAAGATAACGCCACATCGAGAGATCGGGGTCATTCTCCAGCTGTTCCGTGGTGAGGACCGTTCGGATCCGATCGTAGTCGTACAGAACTTCGAGGATTCCGTCATTGCCGCAGGTGGGACAGACATAGCGGGTTGCGGAAGGGTCGTATTCGCGTCCGCACTTCATGCATTTCAGCCCAAGAACTGAAGACATTACTCCTCCTTAACAGAAAGGCGGGCGAGGTTACTTCCTCACCCGCCTGGATCATTCGTTGTTGCTGTGGCTGGCCTATCATCGATGGATATACAATCAGGGATCGTACCTCTTCGTTCTTCGCCCCCTGCTTTGTGGCATTTCCCTTGCTGCCTGAGTTCTTCTCGGAGAACGGTTGGTAACAAGCCGCTCCTCAAGGCACGGTAGATCGTTGCGGTGCAAAGGTCCATGCCATAATGGCCAATAATCTGCTCAGGTGACCAGTGCTGTTCCAAGCCCTTTAGAATCTGTTTGCAATTCTGACCTCATGACCTTCAGTTGAGGCCTAAATGGCCATTTGGTAACTTCCATTTTATCGCATCGGTTTGTCCCGATGGATTTCCTTTTTCAGCTCCTTATACTTAAATTATACATTCGCCAGCAAATAGAGCAAACAAAGCTCCGACAATTGCCTTATACCAGAAGCTGTCCAACAAAACACCTATTCCGGAACTTGCACGTTCCTCGTGCTCTTGTTCTCCCCTAGCTATTATGAAGCTCCCAATGATAGTGTTCATACCGTTTTTCGTGGCGGAGAGAAACGGATCGAGCGGGCGCCGGTCGAGATCCGCCAAGAGGCCTGGCGCAACGGGGTCTCGAAGGGCCTGGGTATCGATCACATCAGCGCCTCGCAGGTGAACGAGGTCAACAAGGGGTCGATGGGATGGTCGAGGAGTTCCGCAACCGACCCCTCGACGCGGAATACTCCGTGGTCTGGCTGGTGGTTTCCGAACTGCCAAATTGCGAACAATGTTGGACACAACCAAGAAAGCTCTTCTAGATGAATTTCATACTATTGCCTCTAGAGAAAAGCAAATATGAACCCATAGAAGAGCTTCTGAAGCCAGGATGAACTATTTCCAGCCAGAGGCCATTGTGAGGGCCATTATGGCCTTTTGGGCATGGAGCCTGTTTTCCGCAATATCGTAAATGATTGAACGAGGGCCACTTGCTACTTCATCGTCCACTTCATTTCCTCTATCAACCGGCATAGGGTGAATAAAATAGGCCTTGTTCGTCAAATTATTAAGCTCTGAGGTGAACCTCCAATCCTTGTATTGAAGGGCGAGCTTCTGGTCTTCTTCTTTGCCAACGGCATATCTCTTTGGACTCATCCAGTTCCTTGAATAGACAACATCAGCACCCTTAACTGCTTCAAACCTGTCATGGGTTATTTCAAACTTTGCTCCAGCTTTCTCAGCATTTTTCTTTGCTGTCTCAATAACTTCCGGATCAAGGTCAAAACCTTCAGGATATGCCAGAGTGAAGTTCATTCCATATCTTGGAAGAAGGAGGATATCCTCCTGAACGGAGCTCCAGGAACGCACCATTGAGGAATACCCCCACATCATAGTTATTCTTCTGCCCTTGACATCTCCCATGTGTTCCTGCAATCCCATAAGGTCTGCAAGCCCCTGGCAGGGGTGATACTTATCATGAGCCATTGAAACAATGGGAATTGATGCATATTTCGCATATTCTCTAAGCAATGTTTCGCCATCGCCGTACTGCTCAACAGCATCTTCAAGAATCCTTATTCCAAGACCAACACCGTATCTGGACATGATACTTGCCGCATCCTCTATCGTTTCGCCTGCTTTATCTTTTGACTTCAATCTCATCGCTTTTGGCTCGAGAAATTGAGCATGCCCTCCAAGTTCTGTGGCCGCCGCCTCAAAAGACTGCCTCGTCCTCACCGAAGGATTATAGAAGAACATGAAGAAAGTCTTGTACTTGAGGATTTCAGTGTATGGCTCTTCATACCTATGCTTCTTCATGCCTTTTGCAAGGGCAAGGACTTCATCAAGCCCTTCCTTTCCCCAGTCCTGCGTAGTAATTAGATCCTTACCATAAAGGTCCATTGCCGCCTCCCTGGACTACATTATTCTCTAACGATCGTCGTCCCGGCTTTTCCTTCTAGCGTTTCAAGATATTTCGAAGTCAAGGAAATATAGGCTTTCTTGCCGCCGCCTTCAAGGAACTTGATAATTGCAAGAATCTTGGGTCCCATACTGCCAGCAGGGAAATGCCCTTCAGAATAGTATTTCTTTGCTTCTTCAAGAGTCAAATGTCTCAGGTCAACCTGATCAGGCTTCTGATAGTGAAGCTTGGCTCCATCTTCTCCTGTAAATATGGTTAGTGTGACATCAACAACTTCTCCCTTTTCCTTTGCTCTCTCTATGAGCATCGTACCAAGTAAAGCAGAAGCAAGATCCTTGTCTATCACTGCCTCAACCCCTCTGTAAACCTTCAAATCTTTACCATCTTCAAAAGTAAAGCCATAGTTACTGTGATAAACACCATTTTCGTCAGGCTCTTCCATGACAACAGGGATACCACCACCACCAACTGTTATCGGTACCATACCTTTTTCAAGTGCCGCCTCAACGAGATCAACCTCAACTATATCAAGGGGTATAGGTGATGGGACAACCTTTCTCCAGATTTCGTTGCCTATTTGGTCTTTCTTGTATAGTTTAACGACCCACCCGTCTATCTGGGCTCTTTCCATTGCTTGTTCTTTTGTGTAAGATGGGCCGATAAACTTCGTAGGGTTCTGGAAGCCAGGGTCATCTTTACCAACGACAACCTGTGTTACAATGCTCACGACCTGTTTGTTGATGCCTTTTGTCTTTAGCTGGTTTGCAAGAATCTGTGCCAACATATACCCCATCGAGCCCTGAGTATCTGCCCCGCACACATCAAGGGGAAGAGGAGGAAGTATGGGCCTTGAATACTCTGAGCGAAGAAGAACATTACCTACCTGAGGGCCATTACCGTGCGTAAGAATGTAATCATCCTCAGGAAAAGAATTTACGATGTTTGATATATACTCGCAGGTTTGTTTTGTTCTTTTCCACTGCATAGCAATATCGGGGATAATAGCTTTTCCATTTTCATCAACCAAACCAGCAGGGGCAACTTCATTGCCACCAAAGGCAAAAATCCTGATTTGTCTTTTTCCCATAATGAACTCCTCTTTCTTTAAATCTCCTAAATCTTCTCTTGCAGAATTATCTCATTATCAAGGACATGATTGCTTTTTGAACATGAAGCCTGTTCTCTGCCTCATCATTAACAATAGAGATCTTTGGGTCATCAATAAGGAGATCAGTGACTTCAAAGTTTCTACGAGCAGGGAGACAATGCATATAGACAGCATTCTTGCTGGCGACCTTGAAATGCTCATGTGAAATACACCAATCATCCTTGTATTTCTTACCCACTTCAGCATGTTTGTCGGGATTCCTGGCCCAGGATTTGGCGTAGATAACATCCGCGTCTTTTGATGCTTTCCAGATGTCATGCTCAATCGAGAGAGAACCGCCACTTTCTGTCGCTGCCTTTCTCGCAAAGTCGACATATTCACTGTCAAGATCGTAAAGCCCTGGCTCGTCAGGGTAGGCAAGAGTAATATTCAACCCAAGCGTAGAGCCTGCAGCAATCATTGTCTGGGGTACTCCTGCCGATTTGGCTCTCTCATCATATGCCCATGACATGACGATCTTCTTGTTTCTAGCATGTTCTAAGCCACCAAACTTCTCCATCATCGTGAGAATATCACCCATGATCTGACAGGGGTGCTCCTTGTCATCAAGCATATTGATTACGGGGATATTCGCATATTCAGCTATTCCTCTTACAACATTTCTAGCATCTCCATATTCGTATGTTTCTGCGCCCATCTGGGTCTTGAGATCATAGAGACGAATTGCAAAACCGTCCAAAAACCTCGAAATCATTTCGGCAGTATCCTTCCATGACTCCTTGTGGGAAAGTTGCAATTCCTCAGGATTATAGACCTGAGCAGACCCACCAAGCTGAACTATCCCTGTTTGAAAAGAAAGTCGAGTTCTCGTTGAAGGCGATGCAAAAAGCAATCCCAAAACCTTTCCTTTGAGGATTTCTGCCTGTGGTTCACCCACGGCATTTCTCATTTTGAGCCACTTGGCAACGTCAAGAATTGTTTCCAATTCCTCTCGGTTGAAGTCGAGTACGCTAATGAAATCTCTACCTCTCAAATCTGTTTTCATTTTTTACCTCCTTAGGCGCTACTTATCTTAGGCTCTTAGTATTGGCAGTCAATAGAGACAGCTAATCGACTCATTCACTAGCCACATATGTGTCGGGAATTGTCCAGCTTCCCGTATAGACCGTGTCAGCTCACGTAGGAATGGAGGTGAACCATCAGGTCGTGAACTCACCAGCAATGGGGGCGTAGCTGCGACGTTTCTTGATGAGCAGGGGTTGCCTTCTCCGGGCGATCTCATCCAGTCGGTCCTGGCACAGGAAGATCTCGTGGAGAAATGTTGTCATGTCTAGCACTGCGCATATTGCTCGCAGGTGTTCCTTCGTCTGTTCTGCAACATCCTTTCGAGCCAACATCCGTGCGCACGGTGTCTGTGCTGTGTTGTACACCTTGGTGATATGGCTTCCGGTCCTTTCCCCCGCAGGAGCTGGAAGGCTCTCAGTGTTTCGCTCCGCATGCGCATCGCGTTGGGACCGAGAGCCTCTGCAGATTCGCGAGGTGGGCCCCCTGAGGGAAAGGTCCAGGCGCTAAGGTTGCACCTGGACAGTGGACGCCGCTTGAAAAACGGTATCAAGTGCAGCAGATCGGCCCACGATCGCGATCTCCAGAGAACCTGCCAAGGTCGGCGCGTAGGTCACCGTCACGGGCAGTGACGAAGCTGAGGTGACGAGCGATCCTCCGATATACACGTCGAATGATACGGCGGCTGATCCGACGGGCTGAACCACGTTGAGACTGAGCGTCATTTGCTGTCCGACCTTGAACTGTTCTGGAAATGCAGTCACGCTGAGCTCGCTGCCCGACGTGATCTGCTCTTCGTAGACTTCCGTAGGAACTTGGTCCCGGAGCATGGTCCTGACGACGACTCTGCTATCAGGCCAGTCGGTCGGAGCCAGCTTGGTCGGATCCTCGGCCGCGAGTCGTACGGTCTGAAGAATCGGTGGATGAACCGTGCACGTCTGCGTGGGTACGTGGCTCGACAGGAAGTACGAGGAGTGAGTCGAGGATGCAGGACAGGCTGCGGTAGCGAGCAATCCTGAGGTGTCACAGATTGTGCGTACCGATACTCCGTCGGGTTTGGGGCCAAAGTATGTTTGTTTCTGAAGCTTGATAGCCTCCAGCATGTATGCTTTCCATGTCATGGCGGGGAACCGCGAGCCTGCATTCCGGATGGCAGACATCTGTGCCCGCGCAGCGTCGGCTCCTATGTGGATCACCGTGCAGAGTTCGGGAGTGAAGCCATCGTACCACGCGTCGCGCCAGTCGTTGGTGCTGCCGGTCTTCCCGGCCGCCTGCAGCCCGCTGATACGCGCGTTGGGAGTGTTCTCGTACACGCCCCTCAGCATTGCCTGCACAAGCCAGGCTGTGGAGGATGGCACGACCCGGGTTGCAGCGAAGTTGTGCTCCTCGATCGTCGTGCCGTCCTCTGTTTCGATGCGCCGGATTGGATAGGGCGTGATCCGGACTCCTCCATTGGCGATCGTCGAGTATGCCTCGACCATTTCCAGGGGCGAGACCTCGAAGCTGCCGATGGCGAGAGACACATATGGTTTCAGAGGGGACGTGACGCCCATCTTGCGAGCATAGTAGATGACCCTGTCGAGCCCTGCCCTGAGTGTTGTCTTGGCAGCGATGATATTGGACGATTCCTTGATGGCATTGGCCACCGAGATCCGGCCAAACCATTGGTTGGTACCCAGCCATTCCGGAGGACTCCAGCCGCCAAAGTCCGTAGGTTGCGAAGCGACAATCTCGGACGGGAAGGTTACGCCATTGTCGAATGCTGCGGTATAGTCGAAGAGCTTAAACGTCGAACCTGGTTGTCTGGGTGCCAGCACGCGGTTGAAGTTCGTCTCGTCGTAGTTGGTTCCGCCTACCATGGCCAGAATGTAGCCAGTTCTGGGGTCGACGCTCACCATGCCTACCTGGGGTTGGAAGACCCCAAGGGAATCGCGGTCGCTCTCGACGAACACCTTGTCTTTCTTGGCCTGGTCCCAGACCTTCTGGACGGCTGATAGCGCCGCTTCCTGGAGCTTGGGGTCGATCGTCGTATAGATGCGCAGTCCCCCTTGATACAGCATCTCAGCGCCATACTGCTTCTCGACGATGGATTTGATGTAGTCGACGAACCACCCGATGCTTCCATAGGGGGACCGCATGCCGTTCTTGAGCGTGAGCTTCTCGGCCGCTGCGGTGTCGGCTTGCTCCTGCGTCAGGTAATGGTTGCGCACCATCTTGCGCAGCACGAGTTGCTGCTGCTCGGTGGCCCGCGTCAGGTCGACATAGGGGTTGTACGCTGATGGGGCAGGGAGAACGCCAATGATCATTGCCGACTGAGCTGCATCAAGGTCCCGTGCATGCACGCCGAAGTACCCGAGCGCAGCCGCTTCTATGCCATAGAGGCCGTTGCCAAAGTACACGTAGTTGAGGTACATGTTGAGGATTTCTTCCTTCGTATACTGCTTCTCAAGCCTGTATGCAACGATGATCTCCTTGACCTTCCGTGCTATCGTGACGTCAGTGTCATGGAGGATGGCCTGACGTGCAAGTTGCTGTGTCAGGGTGCTCGCTCCACGAATACCCCGTCCGAGAAGTGGGTCGATAAGGAGTCCTGCTATGATGCCGTGGAAATCGATGGCACCATGGCTGAAGAATCGCTCATCTTCCGAGGCAATTAGCGTCTTGATGGCGATCTCGGAAATGTCCGCCAGCTGTTTGGGCAGGCGGTTCTCAGCAAAGTACACTGACGAGAGAAGGTTATCGTTGCGGTCGAACACCTGAGAAGCCTTAGGCGTCTGGATAAACAGTGATCCGACAGGGGGTACCTGAGTCGAGTAGTGTGCAAAGAGGAGAACGACAAAGGCGCTCCCGGCAATTCCGACTGCCAGTATCGCGACAAGGAGCCATCCGAGTACGGCTTTAAGCCGCGGACGAGCATGGCGTCTGGGTGAGGTGGCGTGTTCCATAGTCAAGTGGTGCCTCCTGGTTGTCGACACGGAGTGACGGTACACAGGGTTCCGCGAAGAGCAGACATGTGCGGCGCTACTGTAGTGACTTCAGCGTCTCCTTGCGAGCGGCAAAGTCCTGCGAGATGACCTCGAGACGCTTCCGGATGTCTCTCAGTGTATCTCGCCGGCCAAGGTCCTTGGGCGACTCGAACGCAGTCTCGAGTTCATCAAGATTATCGTATATCTGTGTCTCCAGTTGATAGACCCTTGACAGGAAATCGGGGTCGAGCTGTTCATCGGTGAAGAACGTCGTATCGCCGTATCCGAGAAACTCTACCTTGTCACGCAGTTCGTTCATTGTTCGAAGGATCTTGGAGATGTCGTCGATGACCGACGTTTCTGCGTCGTTTGCCTTCTCGATGACGTCGGAAAGGATTTCCCTGAGGTCGTCCAGCTTGAACACCATGGTATCTCGCACCATCTTGTCGGCAGTGCGGCGCTGGTCTTTGCCCTGATAGCCCACAAAATTCGGGATGCGAGCTGTCAGTTCTGCGAACCAGTCACGCGCCGTACTTCCTGCGTCGACCTTGTCATTCATAGCATCCCCCTTTGCCTTCAAGAGTCTACCCTATGGATTCTACATGTGGTGGCAGAACAAGTCAAACCATGATGCCGGCCCGCTCTCGCCACAGTCAGCCGTTTGACGAAAGCCATCGGCGCGGTAAACTATCATAGAAACAGACATGCGGGGGTCCGGCCCCCGCTGGCGTTACATGCAGCGCCGGGAACGGAGGCATTATTCCATGAACTGGGCAAACTTGACAGAACGTGCTCAAAAGGCCGTATGGATGGCGCAGGAATCGGCCAGCTCGCTGGGCAACGACTTCCTCGACACAGACCATCTCCTGATTGGTCTTGCGAAGCTGGAAGAAGGTATAGCGTATGAGGCTATGGTTGCCAGTGGCATCGACCTTCACAAACTGGTCGACTACGTTTCCGATCAGGTGCGAGGGGTCAAGCATAACAACTTTCTCGGCAGGAATGATGAGATCATCCTCACGCCAAGGGCCAAGAAGGTCCTGGACCTGGCTGAGCGCGAGGCTATCAACCTCGGAGATGGGTATATCTCTACGGAACACATTTTGCTGGCGATCGTTCACGAGGGTGGGGGTGTGGGTGTTCGACATCTGGAGGATGAAGGTGTCGATGTTTCGAAGCTCGTGAACACGGTTCTCTCGTTGCGTGGGACCGAGCACACGACGGAGTCCCAGCGCCCGGGTCACCAGCCGCGGCAGCGCACCAAAACGCCGACGCTCGATCAGTACAGTCGCGATCTGACAGAGATGGCTCGTCAGGGCAAGCTCGACCCCGTCATCGGCCGTGACAAGGAGACTGAGAGGTTGCTTCAGATACTGTTGCGACGAACCAAGAACAACCCCGTTCTCATCGGTGACCCCGGCGTAGGCAAGACGGCCATCGTCGAGGGGCTGGCACGGAAAATCGTCGCGGGTGAAGTGCCTGAACTTCTCAAGAACAAGCGCGTCATTTCGCTTGATATTCCAAGCCTTGTGGCCGGGACCAAATACCGTGGCGAATTCGAGGACCGGATGAAGAAGTTTCTGGCCGAGATGAAGACGGCTGGCAACACTGTCATTCTATTCATTGACGAGCTGCACAACGTTGTGGGGGCAGGATCTGCAGAAGGAAGTTCTATCGATGCGGCCAACATCCTCAAGCCGGCGTTGTCGAGAGGAGAGCTTCAGACGATTGGAGCCACCACGCTTGGAGAGTACCACAAATACATCGAGAAAGACCCGGCGCTCGAGCGCCGATTCCAGCCGATCGTCGTCAGCGAATCCACCGTACCCGAGTCGATCGAGATCCTGAAGGGACTGCGCGACAAGTATGAGGCTCACCATCAAGTAACCATTACGGACGCGGCCATCGAGGCTGCCGTCAGGCTCTCTGTGAAGTACATTACGAGCCGGTTCCTGCCGGACAAGGCAGTCGACCTTATGGATGAAGCCAGCGCCAAGGTAAGGCTTGCTTCTACCGTTCCGAGCGACGAATACCGTCAACTGCAGGACGAGCTCGACAAGATCGAGCGAGAGAAGGACGACGCCATTCGCAACCAGGAGTTCGAGAAGGCGGCGGGTCTGCGAGACCAGGAGCGGGACGTTCACGACAAGATCGAGACGATGAAAGGCAGCTCGTTTGTGGCATCGGCTGCACGAGAAGCCGTTGTGAGCCCGGATGATATTCGCGCCGTTGTGGCTCTGTGGACTAACATTCCAGCCGCGCGGCTTGCTGAGGATGAACGTGCAAAGCTGCTTCACCTCGAGGACGCTCTCCGAACCAGAGTCGTTGGGCAGGACCCGGCTGTGGCCCTCATGGCAGAGGCCTTGAGGCGCTCTCGTGCGGGACTCAAGCATCCTACGAAGCCCATCGGGTCGTTCCTGTTCCTTGGCCC
>NZ_QXIS01000015.1 GCF_003570925.1 Candidatus Cryosericum terrychapinii
GTAGGTCGCTGCCAGGGTCATGTCTCTCCATCAGTCCCCCTCACGGGGGTTTTTCCATATCTGGGTTGCACGAACAAGCCTTTCTCCCTAAAATAATATGAGGCAGGAGATCAACGTCGCCGAGGAAACCTCGGATTCCGGTAACCTACGTACCATGGCGTATCATTGGCCGAGGAGGCTGGAATGGACAAACCGCTGTGCGTCAATGAAGTAGATCCTGTCTGCGGAATGGCTCTCACTTTGGTTGAGGACGTCGAGACGTCCACGTTGGAAGGCAAGACCTATGGATTCTGCAGCAAGGGGTGCAAGGAGACGTTCGAGGGCAATCCGAAGAAGTACATCGAGAAGCCGGCTGCACCTATTGAGGTCCCCGAGAAGCCGGCTGTACCCAGCGAAATGCCGCCACTTATAAAGCCTCCCCAATAGAGTAGAAACCAGTTGGGACAGGCCCGGATAACAGAGCGGCCGCGTACTCGCGGCCGCTCTGCATATCGTGGAACTCCGTCGTTCTCGCGAAGGCGTCCTCATCCGTCATTCCCCCCCCGAGCATTTCTTTCTAATGCGAGGGGTGCTCTCGGCGCAGGCGGGAATCCATGCGTTGAGGTGTAACAGTCTCAGAGGAAACGGAACCGTCCCGAAGGGTTACAGTCTCGAAGTATAACGGGCTCTGTCCGGCCTTCTCCGTCATTCCCCCTCTTCAGGGGGCTTTTGCATATCCGGGGGCACGGGCAGGTCTTGCATTTTGTATCTCGTTGTCCAAACTATGTACAACCAGTGGCGAGGTGTGCTATACTGAGCGACGATTGGAAGGTACATGCAGCGTTCAGAGATGGTATGGTGCGGTTCTGAGCGCACAAAGGAGTGTCGACAGGATGGATTGCTTGTGACAGGCTTGATGGGCGTATTCCCCGAGGTGGTATATCTTGCCGTCTGCTTCATAGCCGGCACCTTCATGGGGAGTTTCGTCGGCGTCCTCACCTATCGCATACCGCGTGATGAACAGTGGGTCAAAGGGCGGTCTGTCTGCCCGGCCTGTGGTCATCAGCTGGGTGCCCTCGACCTTGTCCCGGTCTGGAGCTATGTGTTTCTGCGGGGGCGTTGCCGGTACTGTCATGCGGCGATCGGAGCCCGGTACCTCTGGACCGAGGTGTGTACCGGCCTGTTGTTTGTCGGCTTGGGCTGGGGTCTGGGGTGGAGTGTCGATGCCCTGAAGTTCGCTATCATGACGGTCCTTGCACTGGCGGTCGGGATTATCGACTTTGAGACGGGTCTCGTGCCCGACACGGTCGTGTTGCCAGGGACCGCCATCGGTCTGGTCTTCGGCGTGTTGGCAGGATGGCATGGTCTGCTGGGAGCTGCAGGGGGAGGGGCGATCGGTGCGGGCCTGTTCGCAGTGATTATTTTGTTCTCGAGAGGCGGCATGGGCTGGGGTGATGCAACTCTGGGACTCATGCTCGGCGTGTTCCTGGGCTGGCGGCTGTCTGTCGTCTTTCTGGCGCTGGCCTTCATCATCGGGGCGTCCGTAGGGATTGTTCTCATGGTGTTTTTCAAGAAGAAAGGAAAAGACTCGATGCCCTTCGGTCCCGCTATGGCCGTGGGCGCGTATGTCGCAGCTGTTACGGGAAATGATCTGATCACCTGGTACCTGACAACTCTGTTCCACAGGTAGAAATCTGACGGTCGAGCGCATAAGGAGGCACCCTGTGTTTGGGCTAGCAAACAAGGCAACACCGATCATTGGAGTAGATATTGGATCGAGTACCATCAAGGTGGCTCAGTTCAAGCGAGACAAGAATGCACTGAGTCTTGTCAACTTTGGCGTTGTTCCAACCCCCGAGGGGTCCATCGAAGAGGGGAAGATCGCCAAGGGCGATGTCATCAGCGAAGCGCTCGGCTCCCTTCTCTCGCTGCATTCCTTTGTGGGCAAGCGTGTGTCGGCTTCGGTCTCGGGCCAGCTGCTGACGGTTAAGCAGGTCACCGTGGATGAGATCCCCCGCCAGCCGCTGGGGGACATTGTGAAGTGGGAGATGGAGAAACACATCTCCTATCCCATCGAGGACGCGGTATTTGACTATCAGGTCTTGTCTCGGGCGCAGACTGACGATGGCGGCATCAAGGCAAACTGCCTGGTCGCCGTAGCTCCCCTGGAGATCGTCAACGCTCTCGTGGGTGTCCTCCGCAAGACGCAGCTGGAGCCGGTGTTTATCGAGGTGGAACCCTTTGCTGAGTTGCGCCTGGTGGACTATGTTTCCTACAAGCGGCCCGATCTGGACGCAAAGACGATCGTCATGGTCAACATCGGGTCGACCATGACGTCCATTAATGTTGCGGATCAGTCCATGATCCGGCTCACGCGTATGATCCCATTCGGAGGGGCGCGGATCTCGCAGGCTATCGCGTCGGCTCTGGGCATCAACACGGAGCGTGCAGAAGAGCTGAAGCAGGAGTCCGTCAACGTGGACCCGGATGCGAATCTCGAAGCCGGCACCGAGGCAGAACGCGCTACGTCCGCAGCCCTGCCCATCATCGACGAGCTGGTCCTTGAGATTCGCCGTTCGCTCAACTACTATACGACACGGTTCGAAAGCGACCGCCCCCTGCACCTGATCCTGTCGGGTGGTACGGCCAACCTCAAGGGTATCGCCGACTATATCGAACTGTCTACTGGTTTCACGGTCGAGATGAACCGTCTGCTGCTCGATGTTGCCAAGTATGACCCAAGCATGTTTGCTGAATCCTATCTCAATGAGATGGCTCCCATGTTCAGCGTGGCTACCGGCCTTTCGCTCCGGGAGTTCGAGGCGACGGCTGCCGGAAAGCGCTCTGGCCGGCACCAGGCCAAGCCTGTCGACGTGGGTCAGAGCCTACTGACGTATCGCCCTGGTTCGGAGGGACTGTGATGATTACTATCAACCTTGTTCCGCACGCACGGAGGCGGAGACAGACGCAACTCACCCACGAGGACAGGACGCTCATCTTCGTCGTGGTTGCGGTCGTGGTCGTGCTCGCCGCATCATATGGCTATGCCAGGCTGCTCGTCGCCCAGACGACAACTCATTTGGGCGATCTCAACACGCAGATTGCCGCTCTCGACAGCGACCAGAAACTGCTCGACCTCAACAGGTCACTCGCCCAGCAATCCATGGCGATGGAAACCAACCTCGTCACGGCAGTGCAGTTGCAGGCCAATACGAACCAGCTCCTGGATGACCTTGCGAAGGACCTTCCCAAGGCATGCACCCTGACCCAGGCGGACATCACGGTGCTCCCCGGGACCGTCGTACTCTCGGTCAGCAGCAGTCAGTTTGTCGACCTGGTGCGCTTCTTCAATGCTCTCAGCGCCGACCCGAAGTTCAAGAATGTGCATATCGACGGCTACCAGGTGCCCTATGCGACGGGTGCGGTGGTCCAAGGGCCACAGGCCAAGGCGACCATGAACATTACGTTGACATGGGTGGGAGGAGGCAAGAATGGGTAGGAACATTCCGTTCAAACTTGTCGTCGTGATCCTTCTGCTCGGCATCATCTGCTTCTTCTACTACCGCTATGGGCTCAGCCCTCAGCTCGTCCAGCTCCGGGACTTGCGCGATCAGGTCACGCAGGCTGACGCGAAGCTGTCCACGCTCAAGGAGGTCCAGCGGCTCCAAGAGGCATTCGTGAGACAAAACGAGGCCTATTCGGTCTGGATCGACCAGCTGGCACAGGTCACGCCCAAGGTTTTTGACCAGCACGAACACACGCGCTTTCTGCTCGACCTTCAGGCGGTCGGCAAGGCCAGCGGCATCACGTATACCAGTATTCAGATTTCGGACGCCTCGATGAGTCAGGGCGGTGCCACCGCTCAGCCGGCGGAGGTGAAGCTGGCCAAGACGGTTGGCGTCACCATGAACTTCACCGCCAAGGATTACGCGACCATGCGACGGTTCCAGGAGACGCTCCGCACGAAGTTCAAGTACATCATGGTCTCCTCGAACCTGACCATCTCGCACGGCACCCTCGGACTGCCCGGTCAGGGCAACCCGTATACTTGCTCCATGACTGCATGGATGGTCCTGAGCCCTGACGCGAACATCCCCGGTGCGCCGGCTCCTGTAGCGCCGGCTCCTCAGCCGGAAGAGCAGTAATAGGAGGCGTGCAATGGCACAGAAAGCAGTGGTGAAGACCAACGTTCAGGCGATTCCGGCGGGAAAGAAGGTTGCACCGCGTCCGCGGAAGCAGCCGAGAGTCAAGATTTCGGCGGGGACATGGATCTTCATCGTGGTCCTGCTGGCCGGCTTCTCCGTCTGGAATTTCTACTTCCTGCCTCGCATGGGGCAAACGACTATCACGCCTCCCTCGCCCCAGGTATTCCAAATAGCTCAGCACGCGAACCTGGTCCTGGTGAACACGCAGGTCAAGTCGAGGCAAACGTTCCTGACTGTGACGCCACAGCCGATCCCCGCAGAGACAGGCAAAACCAATCCATTCGAATAGCACGAATACGAGGAGATGAACCATGGAAAACTCGTACTACAAGCGCAGGATTGAACTGCTGCGGGAGCGTATGGCCGGCGCGAACGTGGACTCCTTTTTCACGCTTGCGGCGCCCAGCATGCGGTATCTTACTGGTTTCACGGGCGAGGAGGGGTACCTCCTCGCGCTCCATGACGGTATGCACCTTGTCGTCGACGGCCGGTTCACGACGCAGGCGCAGGAAGAATGCCCCTGGGTGGATGTCATCCTGTATACTGGGCACTTCAGCAGGTCGATTGCGAACCTGCTTGTCGGAGACCATGCTCATTGGCTCGGGTTCGAGAAGGAACGCGTTTCCTTCGTACAGGCAGAGCAGATGCGCGCCGCGTTCCCGTCGGTGACCATGGTCCCGACCGAGAGTGTGGTCGAAGGCATGCGCATCGTCAAGGACGCAGGCGAGCTGGGCATCATGCGTGCAGCGGGGCGTGTCGCCGATAAAGCGTTCAACGCGATGATCGGCCAGCTGAAGGCTGGCATGACCGAGAACGACGTTGCCGCTCTGCTGGAATACGAAATGCGCAAGGCGGGCGCCCAAGGTACCAGTTTCCCGACGATCGTAGGGTCGGGCGCTCGGGGGGCACTGCCGCATGGGATCGCTTCCGGCAAGGTCATTCAGAGCGGCGACGTGATCGTCATCGACTTCGGTGTTAACTACGAGGGTTACATGAGCGATTGCACCAGGACCGTGGCACTCGGCGAACAGCCCGCCGACGTACTGGACGTCTATGCAAAACTGCGTGGAGCACAGCAGTTTGGTCTTGACTGCATCAAGGCGGGCGTGAGTTCCCGTTCCGTCGACACTGCCGTGAGAGGCAAGCTCGACGAGAGCGGACTGGCGCAGTACTTTACACATGGGCTGGGACATGGCGTGGGACTCGAGATTCATGAGGTGCCTCGCCTTTCCCAGGGGACCGACACGGTGCTCGAACCAGGGCAGGTCGTCACCTGTGAACCGGGGGTCTACCTTCCTGGACGCTACGGCATGCGCATCGAGGACTCGGTCATCGTGACAGCGACCGGGTTGGAGTCATTGACCGAGCTGCCCAAGGAACTGGTGCTCCCCTGAGGGCCGCAGAGTGTGGCGGCGCTGAGGACGTGAACGCTTGACGCAACGCTGGTTGGCGTGTACAATAGCCGCGATCGACAGCCGAGTACCAGGAGGTTAGACGTTGATTTCTGCCAATGAACTACGCACAGGTGTTACGTTTGAGATAGACGGTCAGGCATTTTCCGTCATTCAGTTCACGCACATCAAGCCCGGCAAGGGCTCTCCATTTGTGCGCCTCAAGATGAAGAATCTCATGACCGGCAATGTCATCGAGCAGACCTTCCGTCCTGATGAGAAGGTCAAGAGTGCATATCTTGAACACAAGAAGATGCAGTACCTGTACGATGCTGATGGCATCTATACGTTCATGGACTCAGGGACATACGAGCAGATCGGCCTGACCAAGGATGACCTTGGCGATGCGGTCAACTACCTCATCGAGAACATCGTGGTCGACGTCGTCTACTTCCTGGAGAAACCGGTAAGCGTCGAGCTGTCCACGTTCATCGAGGCCATTATCACGCACACTGAGCCGGGTATCAAGGGTGATACGGCTACGGGCGCCAACAAGACCGCGGAAATCGAGACCGGATTCTCGCTCATGGTTCCGCTGTTCGTCAATGAAGGTGACAAGGTTCGCATCGACACGCGCAGCGGAGAGTACCTCGAGAGGGTCAAATAAGTCTATGGACAAAGTCCTCATTACTGACGTCGCACTGGAGTCTCTCATCGTCCACGCCTGTCTGTCCATCGATGGCGTGGAATCGATGTGGAAGGGTCTCAAGGAGCACTTTCCATTCTGGGACCGCGAGGGTTACGAGCCTCACGGTGTAAGCATTACGCGGAGTGGCCTTGAGCTGACGCTCGACGTGTTCATCGTCGGGCGGTTTGCGATGGACCTTCGGAAGCTTGCCGGCAGTGTGCGGGGCGCTGTCGCCAAGGAAGTAGAAGCCTCCACTCCGTATCACATCCAGGAGGTCAACGTCCATATCGCCGACGTGCGGGCCTGACGCATGGCGACGACTCAGGGAGTTCAGAACCGCCGGCGCTCACGCGAGATAGCGCTGCAGGTCCTGTACAGTCTGGCGCAGGGGAACGTCTCGTATGACCAGACGTTTGATATGTATGTTCATGAGGCTCCACTCGTGCAGGCGTACGCGCTCAAGCTCATCCAGGGAGTCCAGGCCCATCAGGACGCCATTCTGGCCGAAGTGGGCGCACACACGGAGAACTGGGGCATCGACAGGGTCGCTGTCGTCGACCGCGTGATTCTTTCGATCGCCGTTTTTGAGATGAAATATGGCAAGCCTCCCATCAAGACCGCTATTGCAGCCAATGAGGCTGTTGAACTTGCCAAAGAGTTCGGCGGCGCTGAATCCGGGAGTTTCGTGAACGGCGTCCTGCGTGGTGTCGGAGGCGCGGGGGACTGACTGAGCGGGCGCCCTTGAAGAATCTGGTTGCGGACGTGTCCGGCATCGTGCAGGGAGTCGGGTTTCGATACTTCGTGGAACAGACGGCGGTTCAGCTCGGGGTCGACGCCAGAGCCGACAACATGGATGATGGGACTGTGCACATCGTCGCATCAGGCGACGAACAGCGGCTCTTGCGCTTGGTGGAATTGCTCAGGCAAGGGAGCCGTTACTCATCTGTAGACCACGTCGACTACACGATCACAGATCGTTGCGCGTAGATGGAAGGGAGCTGACATGGACATCAGGGACCATCTCAACGAGGAGGCGCACTACATCGACGGAGTGCTGGCTGACTGCCTTGCTCCGCTTCAGGGATCGGTCATGCATGCAGCGATGTCCTATGCGCTGCTTTCGCCGGGCAAGCGTGTGCGGCCTGCTCTGTGTCTTGCCGTTTATGAGGCGTGCACCCGCGACAGGGAGCGCATCAAGCCGGTCCTCGCTGCCATCGAAATGGTACACGCGTACTCCATCATTCAGGACGACCTGCCCTCGATGGACAACAGCGACCTGCGACGCGGCAAGCCTACGACGCACAAGGTCCACGGCGACGACATGGCGCTTCTGGCTTCCGATGCACTGCTGACTATGGCATTCGAGGAACTTTCGTCCGCGCAGATGGTCGGCGCCTTTGGTGCCGAGCGGTGCCTCGAGGCGGTACGGACGATGGCCGCTCTGGCGGGTGTAAAGGGCCTCGTCGGTGGGCAGGCGATGGACGTCATCACCTCCAGTGACGAACACGTCGAGCTGGGCACCATCGAGTATATCCACAAGAGCAAGACTGCCGCACTCATCCAGGCTTCGGTGCTGCTTGGAGGCATCTTCGGCTGTGCCAGTGAGGCTGACATGGACAGACTGCGCTCATTTGGCGAGAGCTTTGGCATGGCGTACCAGATCGTGGACGACATCGCGGATGCTAGTACGACCGAAGCGCAGACCGGCAAGACAGCCGGCCAGGACGTCAAGAACCGGAAGGCGACCTATGTGACCGCGCTGGGGCTCGCTGACGCCAGGGAGAAGGCATTGCAGTACCTGGCGAGCGCTCGTGAGTCCGCGCTGGCGCTGGACAGCGGGGGAGACTTCCTGACGGGCCTTGTCGACCTTCTTGCGGAAAAGGCTCGAAGTTGATTCTCGAGCACGTCTCCTCTCCTGCCGACATCCGGGGGCTGGACATCCCACAGCTGCGGACGCTGGCGGCCGAATGCAGGCAGGTCATTCTCGACACGTGTTCGACCAACGGTGGGCACCTTGCGTCGAATCTCGGAGTCGTCGAGCTGACGATCGCGCTTCACATGACGCTGGATACGCCGACGGATCAGCTGGTCTGGGATGTGGGACACCAGTGCTACACGCACAAGCTTCTCACCGGCCGCTACAAGTCGTTCAGGACGCTCCGGCAATGCGGGGGGATCGGCGGGTTCGTGAATCCCAATGAATCCCCCTATGACACATTCCTGGCCGGACACGCCTCGACGTCGCTTTCCATAGCAACGGGCCTTGTTGCGGCGCGGCGCCTGGACGGCGGGAACCAGCGCGTGGTCGCGGTCATCGGTGATGGCGCCTTGTCCGGCGGTATGGCGCTGGAAGCGCTCAACAACCTCGGACGGGCGCACGGGCAGTGTCTCGTGATTCTCAACCACAACGACATGTCCATCTCCCGTTCCGTAGGAGGTATGGCGCGGGCACTCAACCGGCTGCGGACGCGTGCATGGTACCTGCGCGCGCGCGAGTCTCCGCTGGTGGGGCGTGGGCTGCTCTGGCTGAGAACCCTGGTCAAACGGCTGTACCTCCCCACGATCTTCTTCGAGGAACTGGGTTTCCGGTATTTCGGGGTGGTGGATGGACATGACATCGGCAAACTCATCGAAGCGATCGACATGGTCAAGGACATCCAGCAGCCTGTCGTCCTGCAGGTCCTGACCGTCAAGGGCAAGGGATATGAGCTGGCCGAACGACAACCGGCTTATTTCCATGGCGTCGCGCCGTTCCTCATCGAGAATGGGCTGAGCAAGCAGGAGAAATCCATTGCGACCTACTCCGACGTATTTGGCGAGACGCTGATACGGCTTGCGGAGACAGACCCCCGCATCGTCGCCATCACGGCTGCGATGATGGATGGCACCGGTCTTGCCGAGTTCGCCAGGCGGTTTCCCGAGCGCTGTTATGATGTCGGCATTGCCGAGCAGCATGCTGTCGGCATGGCGGCATCGCTGGCCAGTCGAGGCTACAAACCGTACGTCGCAGTCTATTCGACGTTCCTCCAGCGGGCGTACGATCAGATCGTCCACGATGTCGGCATCGGCGGTTTGCCTGTGCGGTTCGCGGTCGACCGGGCTGGACTGGTCAGCGATGACGGACCGACCCATCAGGGCGTCTTCGACGTCGGTTTTCTGAAGAGCGTTCCCGGCATGACCGTATGTTCCCCGGGCGACCGGGCGGACCTGGTGCGCATGCTGGAACTGTCAGCCGCGGCCAAGGGCCCGTTTGCCATCCGGTATCCCAAGGACGCCGCCTATGATCTCAGTGAACAGCTTGGCGAGCGCCCTCCCATAGTTCCCGGGACCGGTGTCATGGTCGCCGACGGGCGTGATGTTGCCATTGTCTCGCTGGGGCCGGTGCTTCGGTCGGCTCTGGAAGCCCGGAAGATCCTTGCAGGCGATGGAGTCCAGGCGTGTGTTGCGGACCTCCGTTTTGCCCAGCCGCTGGACACCGGTCTCCTCACACGACTGGCCGGCACCTGTCGGGCAGTGTTGCTTGCTGAAGAGACGACGCGTTCCACGGGCGTCTACGACGCAGTCGTCGGAGCGCTCGTGCGTTCCGGTATGAACATCTCGTGCATCGGACGGTGTGGTGTTCCCGACGCGTTCCCTGTTCAGGACAAGCGTGCACACCTCCTGAGCACCTATCAGCTCGACGCAGAGGGGTTGGCGTGCGCGGCGCATGCCCTGCTGGCCGGGGCAGACAGGCGGTAACGGCTTGAAGCCTCGCGCATCCGTCGTACACTGTACATTGTGATGAAGAGCATCGTCTACTGCCGCGGGGACTCGAAGGATGCGCGTGAACTCGAGGGCGAGATTCGGCCGTACCTGACTGGCAAGGGGGTCGAGGTTGTCACCGTGACCTCGATGGATGACCTGTCCACTCTCCCGTCCGGAGCGGCGGACGGTTCTTTCATTCTGAGCCTGGGGGGCGACGGGACCTTCCTGCGCGCCGCGCGGCTCAGTACCCAACTGGGTATGCCCGTCCTCGGTATCAACCTGGGCTCGCTCGGTTTTCTCACGGACGTCGAAGAGAACGAGGTCTATGCGTCGCTTGACGCTGTCCTCGCGCATACGTACGCGGTGGAGCACCGTCTCGTCCTCGAGGCTCGCATCGTGCGCGAGGGCCAGGAAATCCTCAATACAACAGCCATCAACGAGATTCTGGTGGTCCGGGACCTAACGGGCAAGATCCTTACGTTCGAGGTCTTCATTGGTGGCGTGCGCGCAGGGCAGATCACGGCAGACGGCATCATGGTGTGCACACCTAGCGGTTCGACAGGGTATTCGCTGTCCGCCGGAGGCCCTATCCTGGACCCTACGGTCGAAGCACTTGTACTTACTGCTCTTGCGCCACACAACTTCACGTCGAGGCCTCTGGTCATATCGGCAGGCAGTGAGATCACCCTCAAGGTAAAGCCGTCGCGAGACAAGGCGGCCTTCATGCGTGACGGAGAGCATATCGGCGACATCCATAGCTTTGACACGGTATGCGTGAAGAGACACCCCCAGGATGTTGCTATCATCCGGCTGCGCGAGAAGAACTTTTACAAGGTCCTCGGTGCCAAGTTTCACTGGGGTGGCTGACAATGCTGCTGGAACTGGACATCCACAATCTGGCTATCGCGCACGATGTTCACGTGTCATTCGATGACGGGTTGAATGTCATCACGGGCGAGACGGGAGCGGGCAAGACTATCCTCGTGCGAGCAATCAGCGCAGTGCTGGGGGGCAAGCTGACGAGTGACTTCATCAGCGAGGGGGCGGACAGCCTGAGACTGGATGCCGAGTTCGCGCTTCCGCGTGCGTGTCCGCTGCGGGATATGCTGGGCGACCTCGTGACGGACGA
Source organism: Candidatus Cryosericum terrychapinii (assembly GCF_003570925.1). Lineage (GTDB taxonomy): Bacteria > Caldisericota > Caldisericia > Cryosericales > Cryosericaceae > Cryosericum > Cryosericum terrychapinii. The sequence continues at coordinate 11,137 of NZ_QXIS01000015.1, forward strand.
CGATATGACCGTCGTGATAACCCGCGAGGTGGACCGCACCGGCAGGCACAAGTATCGCATCAACGGGCGCATCGTGCCCATCAGTACACTTAGACTGCTCGGCGAGCATCTTGTGGACGTCCATGGGCAGCATGAGCCACAGTCGTTGCTGGTACGTGACAATCATATCCAGCTGCTGGACTCTTTTCTGGGACATGACACCCAGTCTGAGCGGGAACTCTTTGGAACGAGGCTCGCAGAGTTACGCGGCGCATGCCGTGAACTGGAACTGATGGAGACGCGCCGGGCAGAATGGGACACTGAGACCGCCTATCTGGAGTTCGCGTCGGAAGAGCTTGAACGTGCGCAGGTGAGGGCAGGAGAGGACAGCCTGCTCATCGCAGAACAGCGGCTTCTGGAGAACGTCCGTGAGCTGCAGGAGCAATTGGGTGGGGCGTCAGCCGCCCTTGTCGGAGACGAATCCCGGGACAGCGAAGGGATCGTGCGGCAGGTCGGCAAACTGCACCACACCATCGATGCCCTGTGCTCGATCGACCCCCGGCTGAACGATGTGGGATCCCTGCTGGACGGAGCGCAGGCGAGTCTCAAGGAAGCCGGGTCGGCTCTGGGCGACTATCTCAGCAGGCTTGAGTTGGATGACGCGCGACTGGCGCAGGTGACGGAGCGGCTGGACGCTATCGCCAGACTCGAGGAGAAGTATCACAAGAACCTCGACGGTCTGCTTGCTTTTTGGACGGAGTGTGACCGCAAGCTGCATGAACGCCACGAGCGGGCGGGCGATGAGGCCGGCATGCGTGGCCACATAGCGCAGCTGGAGATCGAGCTTTCGACCATCGGCGCGTCACTGACGGCGCAACGCAAGCAGGGGGGACCTATCCTTGCGCGCAAGGTCGAGGCACAGCTTGCTGAGCTGGCCATGTCCAATGCCCGGTTCGTCTGTTCCATCGAGCAGAGCGTCGACGAGCAGGGTATCGCTGTCGGGGATGAGCGTTTCAAGGCATCTGAGACGGGTCTGGACGTGGTCGAGTTTCTTATTGCTCCCAACCCGGGGGAGGGATTGCGTCCTCTCAGAGAGATCGCATCCGGCGGAGAGCTTTCGCGCGTCATGCTCGCGCTTAAGACGGTGTTCGCCGAGACCGACCAGATTCCTACCATGGTGTTCGACGAGGTGGATGCCGGCATCGGTGGCGAAACGGGGCTTGCAGTTGCCGGCAAGCTAAGCAGCCTTGGCATGCATCGCCAGGTCATCGTCATCACCCATCTGCCCACCATCGCGGCCAGGGCTGGAACGCACCTCGTCATCTCCAAGGAGCAGAGCCAGGAGGCCACCACAGTGGAAGTGCACCGCGTCACGGGCGAGGAGCGTGTCCGGGAGCTGGCGCGGATGGTGTCAGGCGACCAGGTGTCCGAGGTCGCTCTGGCCAACGCTCGCGAGTTTTTGTTTCCCTAGTCATTCATGCAAGAGGTGCCCCATATGATTCTCGTGATCAATCCTGGTTCCACGTCTACAAAAGTAGCGTTGTACGAAGGGACCGTACTCGTCGCGGAGGAGTCCCTGGACTATTCCGCTGTGGAACTGGCGCCGTTTGCCAGGATTTCGGACCAGTTGGAGATGCGCGTACAGACTGTGGGGGATTTTCTGGTGCGTCACGGTGTGCAGGCAGAACAACTCGAAGCCGTTATGGCACGTGGCGGTGTCCTGCATCCCGTAGCCGCGGGCACCTATGTTGTCAATGACCGCATGCTGCTCGACTGCTTCGAAGCCCGCATTGCGCAACATGCGTCCAATCTGGGAGCATTGATCGCTCATTGCCTGCTGGAAGGCACGGATGTGCCCTGTTATATTGCTGACCCTGTGTCGGTTGACGAGTTCGAGGACATGGCCCGCATCTCCGGTCTCAAGGAACTTCCGCGGCGTTCACTGGGCCATGCGCTCAACATCCGGAAGGTTGCCTACAACGTCGCGAAGGCCCACGGCAAGGCCTTGAAGGAGATGAACATGATCGTGGCACATCTGGGCGGAGGCATCTCCATCGCGCCCCTGCGCCACGGACGCATCGTGGACGTCAACAATGCCAACGAGCAGGGGCCATATTCCCCCGAACGCGCTGGGTTGGTCCCCGCGGTATCGCTGGTGCGCCTGTGCTTTGAGGAAGGGGCGACCGAGGGTGAGGTCGTCAAGCGGTTGACGCGCATGGGCGGGCTCGTGTCGTATCTCGGCACAAACGACGCACGTGAGGTCGAAGCCCGGATTGCTGCGGGCGACCAGGAAGCAGCGACGGTCTACGAAGGGATGGCGTATCAGATCGCCAAGGAGATCGGTGCCATGGCGACAGTACTGGAAGGGGACGTCGATGTCATCGTGTTGACCGGCGGACTGGCCAAGAGCTCGATGCTGATGCAATGGATCCGCGAGCGTGTGGAATTCATTGCGCCAGTCGAGGTCATCCCCGGCGAGAATGAACTGGAAGCGCTTAACGACGCGTACCTGCGCCTCAGACAAGGTATCGAGACGGAAAAAACATACGAATAGGAGGGACCCATGGAGATCAGGACGTTCGCTGAGGTGCTTGAAGAGGCGAAGAAGCGCGGCCGCAGGAAGCTGGCGGTCGTGTTTCCTGAAGAAGTATCTTTGCACGCCGCCATTCTGGCGCAGCAAGCCGGCATAGCAGCGCTGGTTCTTGTGGGTCAGCCTGACCGTATAGCGGCGCTGTTACAGCAAGCCGGGGCGTCCGCCGACGAGTATGAAGTCGTCGCTGCGGGCGACCCTGTGCAGGCGTGCAGGATTGCCGTGCAACTGGCGCACGATGACCGGGTGGATGTCCTTCTGAAGGGTGGGGTGCAAACAGCGCAGTTGCTTCATGCCGTGCTGGACAAGGACACGGGTATCCGGGCGAGCAACGTGATGTCCGAGTGCACGATTTATGAGGACACGCGCATGCGCCACTCATTGCTGGCGGTCGTGGACGGTGGCATCCTCGTTGCTCCAACGCTGGATGAGAAGGTGGAGAGTATCAAGAACACTGTCGGTGTATATCACCGTCTCGGCTATGAGAACCCGAAGGTGGCGGTTCTGGCGGCCGTGGAGACGGTTACGGAGAAAATGCCATGTACAGAGGACGCCGCCATCATTGCGCGCATGTGCGAACGTGGACAGATCAAGGGATGTGTTGTTGACGGGCCGCTGGCGCTGGACAACGCTATTTCGCCACAGGCTGCGAGCATCAAGGGGGTTGGCGGTGAGGTCGCCGGCGTGGCCGATATTCTCATTGTGCCGGATATCGAGGCAGGCAACCTGCTGGGCAAGTCCATGACATATTTTGCTGGATTCACCTCGGCACATGTGACCATTGGTGCGCGCAAGCCCGTCCTGGTGCCGTCGCGTGCCGACGATGGACAGACTAAGCTGATGTCCGTGGCACTGGGCATCGTAGCCTACTACTAGGAGGGACTATGACGCCCATGACACACCTGTCTGACATTCCAGCAGCCGTGAAAGGTCTGCCGCGCAAGCGGATGGCCGTTGCGTATGGCGAAGACGCTCATACGCTGCAGGCTGTAGAACGTGCCGTCAAGGAAGGTATCGTCGACGCCGTGGTCGTTGGCGGGAAACGAACAATCATAGCAATTGCGGCCGAGTGCGGCGTCGATGCCAAGCTCTTTGAGATCATAGACGTCGAGGGTGAGATGCCATCGGTCAAAGCAGCCGTGAAGCTGGTCCGTGAGGGAAGCGCGCATATGTTGATGAAGGGTCTGGCTCATACGGACAACTATATGCGGGGGATTCTGGACAAGGAGACGGGACTGCTGCCCGAGGGCGGCCTCCTGTCGCATGTTGCCGTGTTCGAGATCCCCGACTACCCCCGGCTGCTGGTCATGTCCGATGCGGCTGTGATTCCACTGCCGACGCTCCAGCAGAAGGTCGCCATCACAAAATATGCCATCCGTGTTGCGAACAGCCTGCGCGTCGAAACGCCCAAGATCGCCTTCCTGTCGGCCAGCGAGAGTGTGCTGAAGTTCCCGAGCAGCCAGGAAGCGGCTATTCTGACAGGCATGGCGGTGCGTAAGCAATTTGGTAACGTCCTGGCCGAGGGGCCTATTTCGGTGGACCTCGCGCTGTTTCCTGAGGTCAGTGACATCAAGGGTTTCAAGGGACGGGTCCGTGGTGATGCAGATATCCTCATCGTACCCGGTATCGACAGCGGAAACGTCCTCTATAAGGCAATTGTCTGGTTTGCGAAAGCCGAGACGGCGGCAATGGTGACCGGGACCACAGCACCATGCATCCTGACCAGCAGGGGAGATTCTGAAGATTCCAAGTTCTACTCCATCGCACTCGGTGCATTGAACGCCTGAGAACAAGGGTATAATAATAGTTTGAGGCCATTACCGGTCTCCAACCATGCTTGTTTGAAGGGAGTGCTTGAGTGCGCAGAAACGATCTCCGTAACATAGGCATCATTGCACACGTCGACCACGGAAAGACGACGCTGGTCGACGCGATGATGCGGCAGTGCAAACTGTTCCGCAATATCGACCAGATGGGCGAGTGCATCCTCGACTCGGGGGACCTCGAGCGGGAGCGCGGCATCACCATTATCTCCAAGAACATGTCGCTGGTGTGGAAAGGTGTCAAGATCAACATCGTCGACACACCTGGCCACTCGGACTTTGGTGGCGAAGTGGAGCGCGTCCTGAGGATGGTGGATGGGGTTCTGCTCTTGGTTGACGCCTCCGAGGGGCCGATGCCGCAGACACGGTTCGTGCTCAAGAAGGCTCTCGAGCTCAATCTCAGGCCGATCGTAGTTATCAACAAGATCGACCGGCAGGATGCCCGTATCCAGGAAGTCATCAACGAGACCTTCGACTTGTTCGTCGAACTCGACGCAACCGAAGAGCAGCTGGATTTTCCGGTTGTCTATGCTTCGGGCCGCGACGGCAAAGCAACGATGGACCTCAACGATCCACCGCAAGACCTGACGCCACTGTTCCAGCTGATGCTCAAGAAGGTCCCTGCTCCGGAGTATGACGCCGCGAGTCCTCTGTCGGTCCTGGTCACGAACATCACACATGACGACTATATTGGCCGTCTTGGCATCGGACGGATGTTCGGGGGACGACTGAAGACCGGAGACAAGGTCAAGGTGTTCTCCGACGGCGACAACGAGTACTTGGGCCAGGTCCTCAAGCTCTTCATCTTCGAGGGGTTGGAGCGCAAGGAAGTCCCCAGTGTGGAGGCGGGCGAGATCTTCGCGTTCGCAGGAATTCCGGCTGTCACGATCGGGGACTCGGTCACCGACCCGGAGCGTCCGGTGAAGCTGAACATGCTGACAATCGAGCCGCCGACGGTCTCGATGATGTTTATGGTCAACGACAGTCCATTTGGAGGTACGGAGGGCAAGTTCGTGACCTCCAACAAGCTGCGCGAGCGTATCGAGAAAGAGCTGCGCACCAATGTCTCCATCGCTGTCGACTGGGGTGATCTGCCCGATCGGTTCACCGTTGCGGGGCGAGGCGAACTCCAGCTGGCGATCCTCATCGAACAGATACGCCGCGAAGGCTATGAGTTTCAGGTCTCGATGCCGCAGGTCATCACCGAGAAGAAGGGCGGCAAGGTCCTCGAGCCGTATGAGACCCTCGTACTCGACGTTCCCAAGGAGTACCAGGGAACCGTCATCAACATGCTGGGTGAACGGCGCGGGACTATGGAGAAGATGCTGGACCTCAAGGGAGCCTACGTCCGTCTCAGCTACACGATTCCTCTGCGTGGCTTGTTTGGCTTCCGGTCCGAGTTCCTGAGTTCGACCAAGGGCAACGGCGTCATGACCCATACATACTTGGGATATCTGGAGTGGGCAGGCAAGATCGGCGGCCGCAGGAACGGCGTCCTGGTCTCAGATCATACCGGATCCGTTTCAGCCTATGCTATAGCGCATATCCAGGACCGCGGCAAGCTGTTTGTTGCGCCTGCGGAGAAGGTGTATGCTGGTCAGATCGTCGGCGAGACCATGCGCGATCACGATCTGAAGGTGAATCCGACAAAAGAGAAACACCTCAGCAACATGCGGTCCTCCACATCAGAGATCTCCACAAAGATCGACCCGCCAGTCCAGTTCGCTCTCGACCAGTTTCTCGACTATATCAACGAGGACGAATTGCTGGAGGTCACGCCCAAGTCCCTGCGAATTCGCAAGAGACTCCTCGATTTCAAGGAGCGGAAGCGGTTTGGACGCGAGGAAGACGACTACGGCGATTAGTCCGGACTGTATGTGTGAGAAATGGAAAGCTCCCCGGTCAGCCCGGGGAGCTTTTGTCGTCGCTGCTTCTCAGTCGTGGTGACTGCTTTTCGGTCGATGAGGGGGGACGGTCTGTGCCGCGACGTCCATGGGGTCGACAAAGACGCCGCTCATATTGAGCAGCACGCTCTGGCGCGTGATGACCGGCATGGGCGCGACCTTCGCATCGAGGCCAAAGATGTACTTGATGACCTCGTCCATGCGGATTGTTCCCGACTGGTCGAAGAAGACGCCGACGTGGGCACGCAAGGGGGTCCGCGTCGAGATCTGTGCGGTGAGAACGTACTTGCGAATGTCTTTCGGCACACGAGACTTGCTGTTCTCCCTCTCGACCATCAACATTGGCAGGGCAAGGAACGACGTCATATCGGCCTTCATCTGCTCGGCATCGGTGTCCGCCCGGTGTGCCCACGTGTATTCGTAGCGGAGGATCATAGGCTGTCCCATGAGAGACGGGGCCGTGAGAGGGATGTCGACCGCGGCCAGGAACCTGAGGCCGGGGGGCGCCGTGCGCTCCAGTGCATTCGCGCGGTCGGCGACGGGCGAATAGGTGTCGAGGAACACGTCCACATATTCCTGAAGGCTGACCATGCCGACGCCCGTAGGGATGCCGGTTTCGATCCGGACGCGCTGATTGAATCCTTCGCTGTAGACCAGAGGCAGGTCGCTGCGGCGCAGCCACCGCACCAGGGCCGCCTGGACCTCGTGGTGTGAAAGCAAGCAGGCCTCTTCTTCCTTACTGTATCGCACGCGCATCTTGAGCATGCGTTGATTGTAGCAAGAAAGTGGGCAGCCGCAATGAAGAATCGCTGGTTGCCAAGCGATTGCGTAAGGTGGAAACCCGGCTACTATGACTCCATGACACCAGCCGGCAGAACCGGCGCATGATTGAGAAAGGACAGAAGATATGCAGGGATTCTTGAACTACATCCACGGCAACATTCAGAACTGGATTCAGTACGGGATCGTGTATGTGCCAGTCCTCCTTGTCGTTATTACGATCCATGAGTACTTCCATGCCTGGACGGCATGGAAACTTGGGGACACGACTCCCGTCGAGACAGGGCGCCTCAGCCTGAACCCCCTGCGTCACCTGGACCCGCTTGGAACCATCGCTCTCCTGCTGTTCCATGTTGGCTGGGCACGCCCCGTGATGATCGATTTCGCGGCATTCAAACACCCTCGTCGCGATACTGTCCTTGTCTCTCTGGCTGGACCGGCCTCCAACTTTGCCACGGCCGTCGTTGCCTACCTGCTCCTGCTGCTCGTGAGGAGTTCGCCGGCGATAGTCACGCGGCTCCCCTACGTGTATGAGGTCTTGGAGGCTCTCGTCGTGGTCTCGCTGGGCCTCGGCCTGTTCAACCTGCTCCCCATCCCCCCGCTTGACGGCTCCAAGGCTTTTTTCGCGCTCTTCTTCAAGAGACCGGAACGGTTTCTGTACGACCGCGCGGTCGACCTGTACGGGACGGTCATCCTGCTCGCCCTCCTCTGGTTCAACGTCATCACCGTTGTGATGTCCAAGGTTCTAAACTTCATTCTGTATACTCTCCTGAGGCTGTGAGGTGCCCATGAAAAAGCGTATTCTGAGTGGCATGCGTCCCACCGGCAAACTCCATCTTGGTCATTACCTGGGTGTGCTCGCGAGCTACGTGAAACTGCAGGATGAATATGACTGCTATTTCATGGTCGCGGACATGCACGCGCTGACCACCAAGTGGAATGAGAGCGGTTCGATTCGTGAGTACCGACGCGAGATGGTCCTCGACTGGCTGGGAGCGGGGCTCGACCCACAGAAATCTGCCATCTTCTGCCAGTCCGACGTGCCGGAACATGCTTATCTGTTCACGCTTCTAGCGATGATCACTCCCGTTTCGTGGGTTGAACGAAACCCGACCGTCAAGGAGATGATCCGGGACATGGACCTCAAGGACAACGTGAACCTTGGCCTGCTGAGCTATCCGGTCCTGATGGCCTCGGACATCATGGTGTACCGTGCGGAAGCAGTGCCCGTTGGCAAGGACCAGGTCCCACACCTCGAATTCGCTCGTGAACTGGTGCGTACCTTCAACCACACGTATCACGTCGACCTTTTCCCAGAGCCTCAGCCTATCCTCAACGAATTTCAGAGGCTGCCAGGGCTCGACGGACGCAGGATGAGCAAGTCTCTCGGCAACGACATCGTAGTCTCCGACCCGCCGGAAGTGACCGCGAAACGCATGATGACCGCCTACACGGACCCCTTGAAGGCGCGCAAGGATGACCCCGGTCACCCAGAAGCCGGCTGTGTCATCTATCAGTACCACAAGCTGTTTCAGCCAGACACCGCGCCAGAAGCCAGGATCCAGTGTGAGCAGGGCTGTCTTGGCTGTGTCGCCCACAAACGCTCCGTCGCAGCGATGGTCTCGGAGCGGCTGGTCGGGTTTCAGGAGCGCCGGACCGCCTTTGCCGCGGATCCTCGGTCGGTCGACCGCATTCTGGCAGAAGGCCACGAGAGGGCTTCAGTAGTCGCAGCAGAGACCGTGCGCATGGTCAGGGAGGCCATGGGGATCTGAACGTGCCGGGCCTGACGGATTCTGTGAACAACCTGAGACTCCTTGGACGGGCTGGGCATGCTGACGTCGCTGACGTGGTCGTGGAGCGCTTGGTGGACTTCTGCAGCATGACCATTCGGCGCGACGCCGGAGTCGAGGAGCATGCCGAGCTCGTCTACATGCTGGCCGATCTTCTCAAACTGAAGAGCGAGTTCGTCCTCTTCGGGCATGCGGCCTCGCAGGAGAAATCCTTGCTCGAAGGCATCAGGGCGCTGGATGAGGCGGGGTTGTACGCCAGGCCCATCATCGAGGTCCTTCAGGAAGTAAACGCCGGCAGAGCCCCATACAAGAGGCCGAATGTCCGTACGACGCCGACTCCAGCGGAGGAGCAGACGGGTGATGAGGTGTCGGACGCCTTACTTGAGGCACTTGCCCGCATTGTTGAACGCGTCGCGGCGCGCAAGCCCGTCACGAGCGAGAACCAGCGACCGGTCTATCTGAGCCTCCAGCAGGTCATGCGGGAGCTTCGCGCACTGCTGCAGGAAAGGGGGACTATGCTGTTTGAGGACATCTTCGACTCATCCGACTCCCGAGAGCGCGTGGTATTGAGCTTTCTCGCGATTCTCATCCTTACCAAGATGGGGGTCCTCCACATCGCTCAGCAGAGCCGGTTCAAGGGTATTGCCGTCAAGTACGTGGGGAAACCGGATGACTGAGCGCGCAGAGAGTCAGGAATTCATTACGGGGCTGGAGCTTCAGGCCGCAAAGCAGCGACTCGAGGCGATCCTGTTTGCGGCTGAGGGGCCCGTGGGCGTCCGCTATCTGGCGCGCCGGGCGGGACAGAGTTGCCAGGCGACCCGGCGTCTTCTGGAGAGCCTGCAGGCTGACTACGCGAATCGTGGCGTCCGTCTCGTCCAGGACGGCCAGAAGTACTGCTTCTCGGTTCCGGACAAGCTGACGCCTGAGCCACCTCAGCCCAGACCCAAGGTTGGCCTTTCCAGACAGGGCATGGAGGTTCTCGCCCTCATCATTACGAAGGGGCCGCTGACACGCAAAGAGATTCTGCAGCTTCGTGGAGTCACGAGCGACAAGGCTCTGGTATCGCTCCTCGAACGCAAACTCCTGACGACGAAACGGGACTATCTGAAGAAGACTCTCCTATACGACCTCTCAGAGGAATTGCTGGAGCGGTGGGGATTCACGTCCCGCGAGGAGCTGCTCCAGGAAATCGAATCACGACGCCGAGGCCTGTAACAACTGCTCTTCCGCCATTGCCAGCTCCTCGAACAACTCGTCCCGTCGTACCTGCAGTTCGTGGATATGCACCGACAGGGATGTGATATCGCTTCCCTGCATGGCAGGTCCTTCTTCCTGCAGTGTCCGGGTGAGATCAGCCTGTTCCTGTTCGATCTCGCCAATCTGGCGCTCGAGAAGCCGTACGCGAGCTTCGAGGGCCACGAGCCTGTTGTGTGACGTCCGTGTGGACTTGGTATTATCTTGGACATTCGCACGACCAGACGGCGGGGTGCGGCCGGCATGATCGTTGAAGAGTTCCTGCCGGTTTGCCGAGTAGTTTCCCTCCAGCACCGACACGTTGCCCCGCTCGATAAAGACGACACGGTCGGCGACAGCATCGATGAATGTCCGGTCGTGCGATACGAACAGGACTGTCCCCTCGAACGCTCGGAGCGTCGAAGCGAGAGATTCCCGTGTCTGGATGTCCAGGTAGTTTGTTGGCTCGTCAAGGATGATCATGTTGGCCGTTTCAGTGGAAAGCAGTGCCAATAGCAGACGCTGCTTCTCTCCACTGCTCATCGCTCCGGTCTGCTGGTCCATCTGGTCGGCGGAGAAACCAAAACTGCCCAACAGGGCCTTGACCTCCGAGATGATCATCTGCGGGCGGCGGGCCATGATCCACTCCATTGCCGTCTCTTTCTCGAAGAGCGTGTAGTTCTGAGGGAAGAAGGAGTACCGTACGCTTGGTCCCCAGTAGATGTCGCCACCCTCCGGAACGATCTGCCCCATCGCTATGCCCAGCAGTGTCGACTTTCCGGCCCCGTTGCGGCCAAGGATGGCGACATGTTGGCGAGAGAGGATCGTGACGTTTGCTCTGCTGAGAATAGCACGGTCGCCATATGACTTGCTGACGTGCTCGAGGCGCAGTGCGATCTCTCCACTCTCTCCCGTGTTGCGCAACCGCACGTGGACGCGCTTGCGCGGTGAGGAGGGTTCAACCTGAACCTTTGCCTTGAGACGTTCCATTGCTTTTTCGCGTGAGGCAGCCTGGCTTGCGCGTGTCCCATACCTGTACTTCTCGACGTACTGCCGAATCCGTTCGATCTCCTGCTTGAGCTCGGCATCATGCTCGGCGCGGTCGGCGGCTTCAGCGTCCCTGACGCGGACGTAGTCGGTGTACCCTCCGCTGAACGGGCGCAGTGTCCCGTTTTCGATAACCAACAGTTTGTTGCAGACCTGGTCCAGAAACCAGGCGTCGTGCGATGCCACCAGGACCGTGGCCTGCAACCCCTTGAGCTGGCGCTCGAGCCACTGCACGCCGGGAATATCCAGGTAGTTGGTAGGCTCATCCAGCAGCCAGATGTTCTTGGTGTCACTGACTAGGCGCGACAGACGCAGCCGTGAGACCTCTCCGGCACTCATCGTTCCCGCAAAGCGCTCAAGGTCCTCTGAGGCGAAACCGAGGCTGGAGAGCGCCTTGTTCATGTTGACGATGTAGTCGTAGCCGCCGTGTGCCTCAAACTGCTCGGTTTGCCGGGCGAGCTCGACGAGATAGTGATCGGTCTCAAGAGTTGTGGAAAGAAGGCGTTCCAGTTCGCGGATGCGTGCATCCTGAACACGGAGATGCTCGAAAGGCTCAGCGACAATCTGGCGGGCAGTACGCTCGGGGTCGACGGGAACAGCATCGATGAAGCAGAGACTGTCCCCACCGGTGATCAGGACCGTTCCGGCATACTCATCATCAGCTCCGGACAGGATGCGAAGGAGCGTCGTCTTGCCGCTTCCGTTGGGGCCAATGATACCGACCTTGTCTCCAGCACCAATGCCACAGTGCTGAGACCGGAATAGGAGGCGATCGCCGTACATCTTTTCAAGGTTTTCCAGTATGAGCGGCATGTTGTCGGGGGACTTCCTATCAGTTTACAGGTTGCCCATTTCACGTATCATGATTCGCGGTACGGAACGAGGCTCGGAATTTATTATAGCAGCGAAACTGCGACTACCTACGGGAGCACCAACGTTTCTATCACATCAGCAGCTCGGAGGAACCATGAAAACGACGGTGACAATAGAGCGACTCATCGACCGGCCGGTCTCAACGGACGGGTCCTTTCCCCTGCCAGTCGCCAAGCTCAAGGAATTCGTCAACGTGGCCTGGAGCATCCCCTTCTACAGTGCTGCCGAGTCGCGCAAGGTCATGCCTATCCTGGCTGTGGAGATGAACGACCTGAACCCGGACCGCAACTGGTGGAAGAAGAAGTTCCCCGGTGCGAACCCCTTCTTTCATCATTGTTCCTTCCTGCAGTACTACGTTGCCCATAGGGACGGAAAGCCGGTCGGACGCATCGCTGGGTTCATCGACCGTTCCTACCATGAGTCCACGGTTCACGGCGAGATCGGGTGGATCGGGCTGTTCGAATCGTTCGACGACGACGAGGTTGCGTCGGCATTGCTGGCCGCGGCCACTGAAGATCTCCAGCAGGGCGGCGCCGTGAAGATCATCGGGCCGGCACGCTTCAACGCCAACGGTGAGGACGGCCTTCTGGTCGACGGGTTCGACAAGCACCCCATGGTCATGGAGGCCTATCAACCCCCATACTACACGCGCTTTTTGGAGCGGTGGGGAGTCAAGGAAAATGACTGGTATGCCTTTCGCATGACGCACGAGAGTGCTTCTCCGTACATGGAGCGCCTGAATGACATGCGAAGGCGCGGGCAGGACCTCGAACAACGGCTGGCGCGTCAGGGCGTCGCCGTCAGATCCGTCAAGCTCAGTGACTGGGTGAACGAGATCGCCCGCATCAAGACCATTTACAACACCGCGTGGGACACCAGCGTCCACCCGCAGTTTGAGCGGTTCTCCGAAGAGGAGTTCGACTATCTCGCGAGCGGATTGAGGATGATTGCCATCGAAGACCTGGTCTTCGTGGTCGAAGACGTGACGAAGCCGGATCATCCTGTCATCGGCATGGCCGTAACGCTGCCCGACCTCAACGAGGTCGTCGAGGAGTATGATCGGCTCCACGCGAGGTACGCCCCCAGCGACCACATCTACGGATTGTCGGACATACGGCGGGACCTGGGGATTTTCGGGTTGCTCAGATCTCGCGTTAGACATCGGAGCTTCAAGTATGCCCGCGTCTTCGTCCTTGGCACGATGCGCAAGAAGAATGGTATCGATGCTGTGCTGTATGAGAAGACCTACTTTGCGGCCATGAACATGGGAATCCAGCTTGGATCAGGGTCGCAAGTTGCCGACACCAATCCCGAGATCTCTGTTCCACTCTCGCATATGGGCAATGCCGAGATCACATGGAGAGTCTACCGCCACACTTAGTCCTGGCAACGTGGTATCAGAGGCTGAGACACGACGTCATCTTAGAGACAAGGGTGGTGCCGGGAGTGGGAATTGAACCCACACGGTGTTGCCACCGCGGGATTTTAAGTCCCGTGCGTCTGCCAGTTCCGCCATCCCGGCAGGGATGCCTGGATACAACAATGGAGGCAGCACCCGGATTCGAACCGGGGTATGAGGGTTTTGCAGACCCTTGCCTTACCACTTGGCTATGCCGCCTCTGGAGCGGAAGACGGGATTTGAACCCGCGACACTCGGCTTGGGAAGCCGATGCTCTACCCCTGAGCTACTCCCGCACAATTGTGTGCACGTGTATTCTACACGGCGCGGAGGCTTCTGTCAAGCTTGGCGAAGGCGCTGTGAGTCTTCTGCAGCTAGACACGCGAAAGCAGCCGCTGCGTCGACCGTATGTCTGTCCATCGGACGGGAATGCTGGCGCAGATATGACAGCGTCTGCGCTAGCGCGCGCAGCATTGCGGTTTCGAGACTACTGAACAGCAGAGAACGCACTTCCTCGACGCCGGCGAAGTGGCGGCCCGACTCACAGTAGTCGGCAAGGAAAACGATCATCGCCAGTCGGTCCATGTGGGAGGCGCCGGTCGTGTGCAGAGCAATTGCCCGAAGAATCTCAGGGTCATCCACACCAAAGTCGCGTCGAGCGATCAGCGCCCCGACAGGGGCATGGAGGACTACTGGGGCGGACGTCTCAGCCATCTCACGAGCCAGAGGGTCATCGGTGTCCTTCACCAACTCGAGCAGGGTAGACTCAGGCTCATCCCTCACGATGTCATGCAGCAGAGAAGCAACGCTTGCCTTCTCCTCGGATACTCCCCAGAAACGGGCAAGTCTCACTGCCAGCGTCTCCACGCGGAGCATGTGCTTCAGTCGTTTTTTCGGAACACGCCCGGCGACGAGGTCGACCAGGTGGGCTCTCTCCTCCGGTATCACTGACCTCTGTACAATCCGTGCTCTGCAATATACGCAGCAACGGACGCGGGTACCAGGCCATCGACAGACAGACCCTGCTGCAGCCTGTTGCGAATCAGGGTCGACGACAGGCTGTCGAAGGGATTGATGGCAAACAGAGCTCTCGCAGGGACTTCCGGGGTGTCTGAACAGTGCCGGCCGGCGCGTGGGACGAACCATAGTTCGACCTGATCCAGGATGTCCTGATATCTGTGCCACTGCGGGAACGAATAGAGCTGGTCCTCCCCGAGAAGCAGCACCGGCTTGTCCACACCCAGCGACGGACGGAGACCTTCGAGCGTGTCTACGAAGTAGGACGGCCGCGGCTCGCGGCTCAGTTCGAAGTCGGAGATAGTCACATCAGGCACTCTTGCGAAGGCGAGTTGCAACATTGCCATGCGATCAGCATCAGATGCAGAGAGACACTTGTCAAAGTCCGGATTGGGAAGGCCGGTGGGGATGAGAATGAGGATAGAAGGGGCCATGAGGCGAAGAGCTTCATGGCCGACAAAAACGTGACCGGCATGGACAGGGTCGAACGCTCCCCCATACAGCACAGTCTTCATCGTTTGGTGGTTGTCTCTTCCCCCAGAGTGAATACGCGGCCGCCGATCATGACGTTCTGCCCGTCATGGGCTCCCTTCTTGCGGAGAGCCTTCTCGACGCCGATCTTGCGCATCCTCTGGTCCAGCAGTGTGACCTGGAAGGGCTTCTCGAAGTCCGTCGTGTGGACAATCCGGTCGAGATAGCGTCCTGACGCACTGAGCATGCCGTCGGGAAGCCGGGAGATTTCGAATGTCTCATCGGACGGCTTCAGCTTGTAGACGCGCGTCACCTGTTCACGGGGAGGCACAGGCGCAGACTGCACGAGGGCCAGTCCACGTTCGATGACGGCATCAATGCCACGATTCTCCAGTGCGGAAATCATCAGAGGCTCGATACCTTGATGAACAAAGCGGGTATGAATCCCTGTCCGCTTCTGCGCGGAAATCACGTCGATCTTGTTGACGACAATCAATCGGGGCTTGCGTGCAAGCTGTTCACTGTATTCTTCCAGTTCGCGGCAGAGCAGGTGGTACGCCTGAACCGGGTCGGGATCGGACGAACTGCCGTCAACCAGAAACAGGAGAACCCGGCTGCGTTCGATGTGGGCCAGAAACTTGTTGCCAAGTCCCCGACCGTTGGCGGCTCCTTCCACAAGCCCTGGGATATCCGCAAATGTAACGCGCTCGCCGTCTGGTGAGAATGCCACGCCCAAGTTCGGGGACAACGTCGTGAAGGGATAGTCGGCAATCTTCGGGTGTGCTGCAGAAAGCTTGCTCAGCAGCGTGCTCTTGCCCGCGTTCGGAAAGCCGACGATGCCGACGTCGGCAAGGATCTTCAGGCGCAGCCTGATGCGACGTTCCTGCGCAGGAATGCCCTCTTCGCAATACCTCGGGGCACGGTCGACGGACGTGGCAAAAGATGCATTACCTCGGCCACCGCTTCCGCCATGGGCTACCGTGACAGTCTCGCCCTCGTCGACCAGATCCGCCAGGATCTCCTCTGAGACAATATCCGTCAGAACGGTGCCCAGCGGGACGAGGATGGTAACGTCCAGTCCATCGCCCCCATGCTTGTTGCGTCCAGCGCCTGGCTCTCCGGCCTGGGCCTTGAACGTTCGCTTCTTTGCGAAGAACTGAAGACTCGAGTATCGGCCGGTAGAAACAAAGATGACGTCGCCACCTCTGCCACCCTCACCGCCATCCGGCCCGCCTTTCTCCACGTACTTCTCACGGCGGAAGCTCATTGCTCCGTTTCCGCCGTGTCCCGAGGTGACTCGAACTATGACCTCGTCGAGAATGCGGTCAGCTGAGTCTCTAATGGAAATGCTCCCTATGTGTGCTAGTTCGCCTGTTCGGAAACAGGGAGCTCAGGGACAGGAAGCACATGAACGCGCTTCACGGTCTTGAGCGACTCGAACTTCACTGTTCCGTCGACGACGGCGAACAGGGTATAGTCTCGGCCCATCATGACGCCCTTGCCGGCTTTGAAATGCTCGCCACGCTGACGCACGATGATGTTGCCTGACCGAACGACTTGACCATCATAGAGCTTGACGCCGAGATATTGCGGGTTGCTGTCCCGCCCGTTACGTGACTTACCGCCTGCTTTCTTGTGTGCCATTGTTCACCGCCCCTCTTACCCGATCTCCGTGATCTTCACGTAGGTCGATGTCTGTCTGTGCCCTATGAGCTTCTTGTGCGTCGTCTTGTTCTTGTAGGTGAAGACACGGATCTTGCGGTCGCGCGTGGTGCGTACGATCGTACCGCTCACCTTCGCGTCCAGAACGTAGGGCTTGCCGATTTGAGTGCCGGCGTCAGTGGTGACAACGAGGACTTTGTCAAACACGATCGGCGTGCCGGGTTCGCTGGCGATTTTTTCCATCTTGACGGTCTCGCCAAGCTCGACCCGATACTGCCTTCCTGCTGCTTCAATTACAGCGTACATAGACTACCTCCACGAGGAATTGCTCGGTCGAGGCGGCCTTGCGGCACTTAGGGAACCCGACCAATGCGAAGAAAGTATACGGTGTTCGAGGCCCCTGTCAACCGTTCACAGCTTGAAATCGGGCCTCTCCCGAGTAGTATACCATGTGTGAAAACGATCATGATCGCAGGGCTGGGCAACCCCGGGCCCGAATACGATGAGACACGGCATAACGTGGGCTTCATGGCCCTCGACGCTATCGCACATTCGTTCAAAGTTCACAGGTTCAACCACAATCGAGTGGCGCACTGGGCTGCCGTTGACCTGGCTCTCTGTGATGGACCGGAACCCGTCAGAATAATGCTGGTGAAGCCTCAGACCTGCATGAACGGTTCGGGCGTCGCTATCGCTCCAATGATGAAGGAACGCAACATCCTTCTCGAGAATCTTATCGTGATCCATGACGAGATGGACTTGCCGGTCGGCACCGTCAGAGTGAGTTTCAACGCCACAGCCGCAGGTCACAATGGGGTCCGATCGATTGTCGACAACTGCGGTGGAAAGGGATTCGTGCGGGTCCGCATCGGCATCGAAAAGCCACGCAGCAAGGACGGCGTGATCGATTTCGTGCTGTCAAGATTCTCCAGGTCCGAGTGGCCAACCATTATCGATGTCATTGCGAAGTCGCCGAGTGTCGTCCGAACCATCGTCTGTGATGGGTTGATGGCTGCGCAGGAGATGTTCAACCGCAAGGTGGCCAAGGACTGATGCAGTCTGGTTCCTTCGACCTGCTGCTACAGCAGGCACAGGCCAGCGCTCCAGAACTGTTCGCCAGATTCGCGCAGTTGCTGGAACAGCCAGGCTCCATCACGGTGTCCAGTCCATCGAGCGGCTATCGGCAGCTGCTGCTGGCGGCTTTGGTCACTATTTGTCCTCGACCCGTCGTGGTCGTTTGTCCAAGTATCGATCGTGCGGAGGAACTGTCTTCGATGGTCCGCGGTATTTCCGGGGCGATCGCCGGGATGCGGCCCTTTGTGGTCCTGCCCGAGCTGGGCGTCGAGCTCATGGAATACACGCAGTACTCGCGTCCACTGTCGTTCGTCCGAGCCCGAGCCCTTGATCAAATCTATGCTCGTGGAGAGACCGTCGTTTTCACGACGGCCCAGGGGCTCATCGACCCGTCTCTCCCCGCTCGCGATTTCACAGAACTTGCTTCTGCGCTGACTGTCGGGGACCGCATCATCCCGCACTCGCTGGCGCGCCGGCTCCTGCAGATGGGGTACGAAGGGGTTTCATCGGTCACCGAGATGAGCCAGTTCAGCATGCGCGGCAACGTGTTCGATCTGTACTCGCAGGCCGGAGAGTACCCAGCGCGTATTGTGCTCGAAGGCAATGTCATCAGCCGCATCAAGCTGTTTGACCCCGTCACACAGCAGTCAGTCGAGCCCGTGTCGTCCGTCGGAATCCTCCCACCGTATCCCATCTTGCTGGATCGGGAGGCCCGTCAGAGTTTCTCCACTATGGCTGCGGAACGCTGGAAGAAGGAGCACGAGACCCGTGAAGGAAGCGAGGAACAGGATGCCACGTTTCTCGAGGATCTGGAGTCCTTCATTTCGACGACGAACAGCAAGGGGGTCAACTACTTCCTCTATCAGTATGCGGATCCAGAGCGCATGTGCGGAAGCCTTGCCAGATTGCTCGGATCACACGCCATAGCAGTGTTTGCCGACGTCGACCCCGAAGCCGAACTGACGCAGATCTTCGACTCTGCGCGGGAACTCTATCAACGGACCATTCAGGCTGGCTTCGCGCCATCGTCCAGCGCGCTCGATCAAGTGGAGCAGATTGCTAGACGGGTTCTGGGTGGGTTTGCCCGGTCAATTCACCTCACCGCTACCTCAGCCCGGGACGCCCTGACGCCGGCCTCCCGCGAGTTGCCTCCACTGACGCTGTCGGGTTCCTTTAGCGAGTACCTCGGCCTTCACGCCCCCGGAGAGACGGCAATCGACGTCGTATCATGGAATCCTGACAAGGCCCGGCATCTGGTGATGGATACGGTCGAGGATCTAGATGTCATGGCAAGACTTGCAGTTGTCAAGGGCTCCCTGTCGGCGGGGTTTGCCGCAGAGGGATTCATGGTTCTGACGGACAGGGAACTGTTCCCGAGGGCCACGATGAGTCCCAAGAAGACGACCCGTTTTTCCCAAGCCATCTCGCGTCTCGAGGACCTGCACGAAGGCGACTACGTCGTCCATCGGGACTACGGCATCGGCGTGTTCATGGGCATGAACGCCCTGACCGTCGATGGTGTCACCCGGGACTATATCTCGCTGGAGTACAAGGACCATTCACTGCTCCATGTGCCTGTCGAACGCTTGGGGTATCTGGAGAAGTATGTTGGGGACCGCACGGAGATAACCCTCGACGAACCAGGATCGAGGAAGTGGAAACGAGCGCGCAAGGAGGCTGCAGAAGATGCCCGGCGCATCGCCCACGAATTGCTCGAGACGGCGGCCAAACGCCATGCGCGCGAGGGCTATATGTTCAAGCCGAATCCAGAGTTGGAGGTACCGGTCGTCGACGCCTTCGCCTACGAGTTGACCCCCGATCAGTCCAAGGCTATCGCCGACGTCCTCAGTGACATGGAGGCGGGCAAGCCGATGGATCGCCTGGTATGCGGGGATGTCGGTTTCGGAAAGACCGAGGTGGCCATACGGGCGGCGGCGCGTGCGGTCGCAAACGGCAAACAAGTCGCCATAGTCGCTCCGACGACCATCCTGGCGATGCAGCACTTTCGCAACCTGGAGGCCCGCTTCGAGCCGATTGGGTACAAGGTTGCGCTGTTCTCGAGGATGGTAGGCTCCAGGGAACTCGCGGCCGGCCGCAAACTCCTGCACGAGGGCGGTGTCGACATCGCTGTCGGTACGCACAAGGTCCTGAACATGGCAGGCGACTTCAAGGACATTGGCCTGATGATTGTCGACGAGGAACAACTCTTCGGTGTCCTGGACAAGGAGAAGATCAAGAAGATGAAAACAGAGGTCGATGTGCTGACTCTCAGCGCCACACCCATCCCACGCACATTGGAATCGTCCATTGTAGGCATTCGGGACATCTCCCTCATCAACACGCCTCCGGTGGGCCGATATCCCATCAGAACATTCCTGATGCCCTTCGACGAGGAGCAGTTGACGCGAGCAGTTCGCGCCGAGCTGGAGCGTCACGGGCAGGTATACTTTGTTCACAACCGCATCATGGACATCGAGGCCCGGTTTGCGTTGCTCGCCCGACTGTTTCCGGAGGCCCGCATCGCGGTAGCACATGGGCAGTTGAGGAGTGAAGTTCTGGAACAGATCATGCTGGACTTCTACGAAGGCAAGTACGATATCCTCGTGTCGACCACCATCATCGAAGCAGGACTCGATTTCCCCAACGTCAACACGATCATCGTCGACGAGGGAGAGCGTTTGGGACTTGCTCAGCTCTATCAGCTGCGTGGCAGGGTAGGTCGTGCTCAACGTCATGCCTATGCCTATATTTTCTATTCCCATGGCGTCATGCGTGAATCAGTCGCTTTCAAGCGTCTGGAAGCCATCGCCTCGGCCGTGGACTTCGGAGCCGGTCTGCAGGTCGCTCTCAAGGACCTGGAGCTGCGTGGTGCCGGTGATGTCCTTGGCGTGAAGCAGAGCGGCCGCTTTTCCGACGTCGGGTACCACATGTTCCTCTCAATGGTTGAGGAGGAAATCATGAGGGTACGTGGCCAGTACTCGGAGCCTGTGGCGAAGCTCGTGATCATTCTTGGCATATCCGCGTTCATCCCCGAGACCTATGTGGCCGACTCAGGTGAGCGGCTGGCACTCTACAACGCTGTCGAACGGGCTGGCGGGCAGGATCTGACAGCACTCGAAGAGCGGACCATCGACCGCTATGGAGCTCTCCCTCCCGAGGTAGCGGGGATCTTTGCGCTGAAGCGCCTCGAACTGTCGCTGATTCCGCTCGGCGTGTCGTCCCTCAAAGAGTCGGGTCACGCGCTTGTTTTGGAATTCGTCAGTGAGGAGGCAGCCACGCGGTTCCTTCGCGCCCACGTCGACCAGGTTGCCCACGCCCGAACCGTGCGGGACTCGGTGGTCCTTCCCATGAATGCCGGACAGAAGCCGCTCTCACTGCTTTCATCCTTGCTTTCAGGGTCGGAAACGGTACACTGAAAGGATGGAAGAATACGAGATACGTATCATTACGGACCAAGACCCTCACCTGCAGTTGCCGATCCACAGTGGGCGACGCTTTGCCCTGGCGGTACCGGCTGGAACGGATACTCTGGTCTATGCGTCGGCCTCCAGCATCCGGTTGCTGCCGACCTCAGCCCGGACCCTGCTGGATCCGGTGGAGGCGATCGCTTTCCTGACATGGATACGTTTTGCAGGTCGGCACTACGGCATGATCGTCTGCTTGTGTCCCGTCGACATGGCGTCAGTTGTTGCAGGGCTTCTTGGCCGATTGCCTGGACTGGCTCATGCTCCGACAATAGAAGCCGATGACCTGACTCGGGAGGCGATACGGCTGGCCGACGTTCTCTTGCCCCTCGTTGGCTCCCAGTATACGACTGTTGAAGAGTTCAGGCTGCTCATTGCGGACTTGCGCCAGAACTGTCCATGGGACCGCCTGCAGACGCATGAGTCGCTTCTGGATACGCTTCTGGAGGAGTCCTACGAGGTGGCACTCGCCATACAGAGAGGCAGCGCGGACAACCTCGAAGAGGAGCTCGGGGACCTGCTGCTGCAGGTGTTCATTCAGTCGGAAATCGCCCGCGAGGAAGATGGATTCGACATCTGCGACGTGGTTCGGACCGCTGACGACAAGCTGACATTCAGGCATCCGCACGTGTTCGGCAGCACGTCGCTGGCATCGAGCGATCAGGTGCTGGAGAACTGGCAAAAGCTCAAGGTCCTGGAGGGCCGGAAGAAGCACTTTGTCGACAGTGCGAAACTGCTTTCGTCCATCGAGAACGCCTTGCTTTCGCAGGAGACTGCCCGTTCCGATGGGTTCGATTTCGAATCGGCGGAGCAGGCTTATGGCAAGCTGCTTGAGGAGACCAGTGAGTTGAGAGAGGAACTGAACGCTCCATCCAGGGACGAAGATGCCTTGGCCATGGAGCTGGGCGACGTCCTCTTTTCTGCCCTCAACGTCGCGCGGCTCTCAGGTGTCAACCCTGTGAAGGCCCTGCACCACTCATTCGACAAGTTTCGCGACCGATATGGTCGTGTCCGTGACTATGCAAAGCTACAGCAAGTCGACATCTCGACAGCACCTCCCGAGGAACTGGAGCGGTTATGGCAATTGGCGAAGAACACATAGACGACAGCCTTCCAACGATGGGGAAGCAGGGCGACCAGACGGAGCCTGTCACGTTAGGCCCACAGGACCAATTCGTCAGCCAACCCGAGATCGTTACTGGGATTTCTCAACCTCTGCCGCCGGCTCCCGATCGCCCGCAGATCACCAACGTCTGGAGCATAGTCTGGAAGCTACTGGCAGCATTGGGATTTGGAGCGCT
>NZ_QXIS01000016.1 GCF_003570925.1 Candidatus Cryosericum terrychapinii
GCCCCTCCCGGCTACGTAGGATACGAAGAGGGCGGGCAATTGACCGAGGCCGTGAGGCGCCGCCCATTCAGCATTGTCCTGTTCGACGAGATCGAGAAAGCCCATCCAGACGTCTTCGATATTCTGCTTCAGATCATGGACGATGGACGTCTGACCGACTCGAGTGGAAGGACGATCGATTTCCGGAACGCCGTCATTATCATGACGAGCAACATCGGGGGCGGGTTCAATCGGATGGGTGGCCTCGGATTCAAGCTGCCCGGAGAGGGCGGTGAGGCAGAAGCCCACACTGCATCCATGATGGACGAACTCAAGCACAGTTTCAAGCCGGAATTCCTGAACCGGGTCGACGAGATCGTCGTGTTCAACCAATTGACGGTCGAGGACATCGAGAAGATCGTAGCGATCCTGCTGAAGAGAGTAACCAGGGAGATCGAGGAGGAGGACATGCACCTCCAGTTCAGCCTCGAGCTGGTGTCGTATCTTGCACGCAAGGGTTTTAATCCCGAGTATGGTGCCCGGCCGCTGCTGAGGTTGATCCAGCATGAAGTGGAAAACGAGCTGTCATATCGGATCCTGGAGGGTGAGTTCAAGCACGGCGATACCATCGTCGTGACGAGCGATGGCGAGAAGGTGGTCTTCGAGTCAGCACTGAGAGAGGCTGCGCCAGCAGAATAGGCTGGAGTCATGGATCCGAAAAGCATACGCAACTTCTGTATCATTGCCCATATTGATCACGGCAAGTCCACGCTTGCCGACCGTTTTCTTGAGCGAGCCGGCTTCATTCTGAAAAACAAGGGTGACCAGGTCCTGGATCAGATGGACATCGAGAAGGAACGCGGCATCACGATCAAGGCACATCCCATCCGCCTGACGTATACCGGACGAGACGGTTCGCCGGTGGTGTTCAATCTGATTGATACGCCCGGCCACGTCGATTTTACCTACGAAGTCTCGCGCAGCATAGCCGCCTGCGAAGGAGCTGTGCTTGTCGTGGACGCGACGCAGGGTGTCGAGGCGCAGACTGTTGCCAATACCTACCTCGCGCTGAATCACAACCTCACGATCATCACTGCCGTCAACAAGATCGATCTGCCAAATGCCGACGTGGATGAGACGAAACGGGAGATCGAGGAGATCATCGGACTCGATGCCTCGGACGCGTCACTTGTCAGCGCAAAGACAGGGCTCGGAGTGGACGAGCTGCTTCGCGTCATCGAGGACAAGGTTCCGAGTCCTTCCGGCGACGCCGACGCCCCGCTCAAATGTCTCGTGTTCGACTCACACTTTGATACTTACAAGGGCGTAGTTGTTCACATCAGGGTTTTCGAAGGGACCATCGAGAAGGGAGACCGTATCCAGTTCATGGCCACTGGCACCGAGTTCGATGTCGTCGAGGTAGGGTACTTCGAGCTGACGCCTGTCGTGACGGATGCCTTGACAGTTGGGGACGTCGGCTACTTCGCTGCGGTGATCCGGGTTCCTGCCGAGGTTCATATCGGGGACACCGTGACGAGCGCAGCCCGGCCGACTGCAGAGCCCGTACCGGGGTACAGGCCGGTGCTTCCAATGGTTTTTGCGGGACTCTACCCTATTGATGCCAACGACTATGAGGGGCTCAAGTCATCACTGCAGCGTCTACAACTGAATGATGCTTCTCTCACATTTGAACCTGAATCGTCGGGGGCCTTGGGTTTTGGGTTCCGGTGCGGGTTTTCCGGACTCCTGCACCTTGAGGTTATTACGGAGCGCCTCCGCCGCGAGTACAACCAGGACATCATCGTCACCGTTCCGAATGTGCGATACCGAGTTATCAAGCGCAATACCGGAGAGGAAGTCCTTGCCGACAGTCCTTCGAAGTTTCCCCCGCTGGGAGAAATCGAACGCATCGAGGAGCCCTTCGTCAAAGCCGAGATTGTGGTGCCGCATGAAGCGATCGGAGACGTCATGGAACTCACCAACAAGCGCAGGGGCATCTATATCAACATGTCCTACCCCGAGAGCCGGCGGGCGGTCCTGGAATATGAGCTCCCGTTGTCAGAAATTATCACGGATTTCTTCGATCGACTGAAATCGATCACGAAGGGGTACGGAACGCTTGACTATGTGCTGGCAGGGTATCGCAAGGAACGGCTCGCCAAGGTCGATGTCCTGGTCAACGGAACGCCCGTCGACGCACTCTCGTTCATCGCCCACGAAGATGAAGTCCAGCACATCGCAAGGTCGATGCTACAGCGGCTGCGCAAGTATGTTCCCCGGCAGATGTACGAAGTTGCGTTACAAGCCGCAATCGGTGGGAAGATTGTAGCGCGCGAGAACATCGTCCAGTTGCGCAAGGACGTCTTGGCCAAGTGTTATGGTGGAGACGTCACACGAAAACGGAAGCTTCTGGAGAAACAGAAAGAGGGCAAGAAGAAGATGAAGCAGATCGGCAAGGTGAGCATTCCCCAGGAGGCGTTTCTCTCCATTCTCAAGCGTGAGTCGGACGACTAGACCGGTCGGCGTCTATTTCCACATTCCCTTCTGTCGCAGAAGATGCAACTACTGTGACTTCCTGTCGACTGGAGGGGCAACGGGTGTTCCCAACGAGTATATGGAGGCGTTGCTTTCCGAGTGGGGCTTGTGGACAGAGACATTACGCCGACAGGACCTCGCTGTGCAGTCCATCTATGTGGGCGGTGGTACACCTTCCCTGTTGGAGCCTCTGCAACTTCGGCGGCTGATCGACGGGGTGAGGTCTGCGGTGCCGGCAATGCTGGATTGCGAGATCACCATGGAAAGCAATCCGGACAGCCTTGATGTCTCGAAAATCCGGGCGTACGCCGACGCAGGTATCAACCGCTTGAGTGTTGGAGTCCAGAGCTTCAGCGATTGCTCGCTGAAGAGACTGGGACGCCTGCATGATTCGGCAGGGGCTGAACGCGTACTTCGGAAGGCACGGGAGGCGGGGATCCACAACCTGTCTCTGGATCTCATGTATGGACTTCCCGGCTCTCTGCCTGGTGAAGAGGTTGCTTCGCTGAGACACGCTGTCGAGCTTTCTCCGGAGCACATCTCCTGGTACAACCTGACCCTGGCTGCCGGTACCCCGTTGGCCACGTCCATCGCGGAAGGCCGCGAAGTCATGCCAGACGACGACACGGTTCTGGCAACGATGCGGGAAGGATGGAGCCTGCTTGTGGAAAGTGGATTTGAGCACTACGAGATCTCCAATTTCGCCCGCTCCGGTTTTGTTTCGCACCACAATCTCGGCTACTGGCTGTTCACCGACTACGTCGGTCTCGGCTTGGGAGCATCTGGATTCATGTCAGGCAGAAGATGGACGAATGTCAGTGACATGGCAATGTACCTCGCGGCCGTTCTGAACGGCAGGCTTCCCGTCGATAGCGAAGAACGGCTCGAGGGTCGTTCTCGGGAAGGCGAGTATGCGATGCTGCGTATGCGCTTGCCCGGTGCCGGCCTCGATTTCGCGACCTTCAGCGAGCTGTTTCGAGACGACGCGCGGGTCGTCTTTCGTGACACTCTTGCCCGGCTCGTGGGCGATGGACTCATCAGCGTCCTGAAGGACAGGGCAGTATGTACACAGAAGGGCCTCGAACTGAACAATCTCGTGGCCGAGGCATTCATCTGAGGACATCAAAAGCCCCGGCCTTTATGGCCGGGGACGGTCGTGACAAGCGTTCCCCGTTAGTGAGAAACGTTGAACCGGAAGTGGGTGATCTCCTTGTTTTTCACGACGTAACTCTCGCCCTCTATACGCAGCAGTCCCTTCTCCTTGGCAACCTTGAAGGAGTTTCCGGCTTTACGGAAGTCATCCAGCGAGATGACTTCGGCTGCAATGAATCCACGCGCGATATCCGTGTGGATCTTCCCTGCAGCACCTCGGGCACGGGTGCCGGCCTCAATGACCCAGGCTTTGCACTCGTCTTCTCCCGCCGTGTAGAACGTCTCGAGTTTGAGTAGCTGATACGCTCTGCCGACAAACGTGTCGATAACCGATCCGGAAAGACCAAATTCCTGGAGGAACTCGAGTTGTTCAGCAGCAGGTAGTTCGGCGATCTCGCGTTCCAGTTTTGCATCCAGCACCATGACCGTTGCGTCCAACTGGTCTGCAGCAGCCGTGAGGGTCGCCTCGAGGTTTCTGGCCGCGGTTTCGTCCGTCATCGTGATATTGATGACATACATCACCGGCTTCAGCGTGATGAACGCGTAGGAAGTGAGTAAGCTCTTGTCTTCATCGGACAGACCGAGACTACGCAGTCCCTTTCCTCCCGAAAGGCATGACTGGGCACCCGAGAGGAGGTCCCGCTCCCGTTCGAGCAGAGGCGTCATTTTCTCCTTCTTCATACGCTCCAGCCGGTGTTCCACGATTTCCAGATCTACCAGGGCAAGGTCCAATTCGAAATTCTCTATCTGATCCCTGATGGTTGTGGCAGAAGGCACCTGCGTGAATGCGTCAAATACCTCAACCAGCGCCTCGACGTTCTTCACGTCTTTCAACAGTTCATTGCGTCGTGAAGCGTTTTCCTGGCCCGACGGTATACCTGGGACATCAGCAAACTCAACGCTGGCGGGCGTCGTCTTCTTGGGCTTGAAGACGTCGGCCAGATAGTCCAAGTCAGTGTCGGCGACGCCGACGGCCGCGAGGTTCGTCTTGGACTGTGATGCCTGCGTGGTTCCTCTGGTCAGTGCTCCGAACAGCGTGGTCTTGCCCGTTTGAGGCAGACCGATTATTCCAATCTTCATTGGCAACTCCTTCTCATGTGGTCGTTCATGCTTGCAGACTCTTCTTTAGTATACTTGCGTCATAAACGTGTTGCAAGGATCGGGAGGCAACGGGCTTCGTGGAACAGCGGGAACCTGGTCAGGACGGGCTGTCGGCTTATTCCTCCAGCAACCGCCGATTGACATGGTGAGGCTGACATTATACACTGTCGTCTCGGGAGACAACCTATCAGATGAAGATCAAGACGGTACGTGGAGCGCTGCGCGCTGTGCAGCGCAAGATACTCGCTAGTCACAGGGAGACGGTGACGTACTCCAGTGAACTCGACAAGACCTATGGGCTGCTTGCGACGGACAAGGCATGGTACATCACGCGTCTGCTCCGTAGTGAGGATTATGTCGACTTCGGGGGGCTTTTCCCCGAGCTGGCGAAGCAGATTGGGTGGACACGAGGCGTAAGACTCGCCAGACAGGGCCTTTCTGCCGCTATCGGTGCTACTCGGAAGCTGCCGATACACGGCACGGCGTCGAGCATCCTGGTGTTTGTGGACGAACATGGAAGATGCCTGCAGATCGGTCCTGCGACGTTGATGGGGTTCTGTGAGTACATGGGACTCACGACCGGCCGCGGCAACAGCTGGTATGCCTTTCCGACGATCATCCTGAGCCCCGTGTTTGGCAGCGAGCGTGACACAGAGGAGCGGGCTGCACTGCAGCGAGCGTCTCTTATCTCCCAGGTCAACAGTACCGAAGCCGATGAGGACACGCGCAAAGAGTACTTCGTCGATGCCGTCGTCCAACTTGGCCAGCCGGATACTCAGGCAGTGCTGGACTCGTCTGTCTCTGCAGGGGTTCCGACAACCTCGTTCGACCAGTTCGATTTCGCGGGCGACGGCGCCGTGCTTGCCGTCCTGAGCGAGATCAATCGAAACCTGACTCGCATACGCGAGTTGCTGGAGAAGACCTCATCAAAGTGAGTACCGGTCGGGCGCGGCACCTGACCGTCGCTGTGACCGCTGTCGTCTCTGGAGCATTGCTCCTGTCGATGCGATCGTCTGCCCCGATGAACCTTGTGGCGCGTCGGACGGTTCAGGCGACGTCACTGAATGCCGTGCAGATCGCAACCGACGCAGGTATTGTTCTTGGTCCGGGAGCAGGCGTAGTAGTCCAGGACGTGTGCGTCGGCATCGAATTGCTGACGCACCGTCAGCAGATGATCCGAGTGTTGCGGGATGGGCCATCATGGGATGTGTCGCGAGCAGTTGGCCCAGTGAGACTTGTCCAGGTGAGCCAGAGAACGGTCACGGTACGGGAACGGGTTCCGTATGACCTCCGGTATGTGCCCGAGCAGTCGGCAGCCAGAGGACAGGTGGTCGTGTGGAAGCCCGGCACGGGTGGCGTGCGCCAGCGCGTATTCCGTCTTCTCTACGAGAATGGCGCACTGGTATCGCGGGCCCTCGTTTCCGACTCCTTGGTCGCGCCGCCCGCCGGTGACGCATTGGCTGTCGGGAAGTCCGTCTATCGCGGTGGAGCGACGAACGAGTTCTTCATGGAGGCCACCGCCTATTCGCCGACGGTTCAGGAGACGGATGGCAATCCGTGGATGACGGCCTCGGGGATGAAGTCTGGACGCGGCGTGGTGGCAGTCGACCCGAAGGTCATACCGCTTGGCAGCAAGCTCTATGTCGAAGGCTACGGGTACGCCATAGCCGGCGACACGGGCGGGGCCATCAAGGGCAATCGGATCGACGTGTTCTTCTACTCGTCTGACGAAATGGCGAAGTGGGGAAGGCGCTGGGCCCGTGTGTTCGTTCTGGAATGACGAGTAGGAAGTCCACAATATGAACACACTCACCCCAACTGCGCTTCGCGACTTGCTGAACCGGACGGGTGTTGTCTTGTCCAAACGCCTCGGACAGAACTTCCTGGTCGACGGCAACGTTCTTGCCTCCATGGCTTCACTATTCCCTTCAGATGAGAACGTGGTGTTCGTCGAGGTAGGTGCGGGGGCGCTTGCTCTGACCGGGATTCTTGCTGAGCGTGGCAAACGCGTGGTTGCCTACGAGATTGACCAGCGTCTTCGCAAGGTCCATGACGCCCTTCTGGCCGATGACCCTCTCCGGACACGCATCGAATTGAGGTACGAGGATGCCTTGGAAGCGGACTGGTGTGCTCTGGGACATGAGGGCGAGATCCTGGTGCTTATGGGGAATCTCCCCTATCTTCGGTCCTCCGAGACTGTCCTGAAGCTCATTCGAACCGATTGTATCCGGCAAGCCTGCCTGCTGTTCCAGCGGGAGTTCGCAACCCGTCTTGCCGCTCATTCCGGGAACGGTGACTACAGTTCGCTGTCTGTTGTGGCCCAGACATTCTTCGATATCAAGCGGCTGCTCGACCTTTCGCCTGACGTGTTTTTCCCGCGTCCTGAGGTCAGTTCGACCCTCCTGGGATTTCTCAGACGTCCAAGCGGGTTGGAGGACGCCGAAGTCGCGCCATTCATGCGATTTGTTCAGCAGTCATTCCTGCACAGGCGCAAGAAACTGGCTGACTTCTTTCGCCGACTTGGTGTCCCGCTTACAGGTGAGTTCGCCGAGATATCTCAGCTTCGGCCGGAGGTCCTCACCCCCTCGGAGTTCATCAACTTGTTTCGGGCGGTCTCCCAGGTGACTCGGGTCTGATCGAGGGCATCCAAAACGCCCGTCGTGTTGCCTTTTCCCTCATCGGGAGTAGAATTTCTCGGCAGACCAAGTCATCTCATTTCGGGAGGTATGCGATCATGAAGATTCAGAACGATGCACGTTATGCGAAGTCGGACGAGTGGGTACGCGTCGAGGGTGGCGTTGCAGTCGTTGGAGTCTCTGACTACGCCCAGGGCAAGCTGGGGGATGTCGTGTTCGTCGGTGACATCTCTGTCGGCTCGACGTTGAAGGCAGGAGACCTCCTGACCTCTGTGGAATCGGTCAAGGCTGCCTCAGACGTCTATACGCCCGTGTCGGGCAAGGTTCTCGAAGTCAACCACGAAGTCACCGCGAAGCCTGAACTTCTCAATAGTGATGCGTTTGGAGCTGGCTGGCTGGCGAAGATCGAGCTTTCGAACCCGGATGAGCTGAATGGTCTGATGAGTGCTACTGACTATGCAGAGTACAGGAAGGAATAGGTTCTCGTTCATTCCGGCGACAGGTGATGAGCAGCAGGCGATGCTGCAGAAGATCGGCCTACAGTTTGACGACATCGTCAAGTGTTTTGCCGGCAACTCCTGCGTCGAAGGTGGTCTCGACCTCCCTGACGGATTGACGGAGGATCAGATGGTCGACTACTGGGACACTATGATGTCCCAGAACTCGGGCCCCAGGAAGGCCTCTCTTCTGGGCGCCGGGGCGTACATGCATTTCATACCGGCTGTTGTTCCACACCTTGCGTCCCTCCCGGGTTTCGTCACGGCGTATACGCCATATCAGCCCGAGATAAGCCAGGGGACGCTACAGTCCCTGTTCGAGTTCCAATCGTTCATGGTGGAACTCACCGATATGGAATTGGCCAACTGCTCGATGTACGATGGCGCCTCATCGACCGCTGAAGCCATGTTGATGGCTCATCGTGTCAAAAAGGCCGACCGGGTGCTCGTAGCCGCAACGGTGAACCCCGACTATCTGGCAACGGTCCGGACCTACCTGGAACCGCATGGGATTGCCGTCGATGTCGTCAAAATGAATGGCGACGGACGCGTATCCATGGAAGACCTGGAGTCAAAACTGTCTGTCACTGCATGCAGCGCAGTTCTCGTCCAGAGTCCAAACTACCTGGGCATTATCGAAGATCTTGGTGCCATCGGAACGATCGTCCACAGGCACGATGCCCTGTTTGTCGAATCCTTCACCGAAGCGATGGCTCTGGGACTGCTCAAGTATGGTGTTGGCACCGGAGCGGACGTGGTCGTCGGCGACGGGCAGTCGCTTGGTCTCTCGATGTCATTTGGCGGGCCGCATCTTGGCGTCTTTGCCACCCTGAAGAAGTATAACCGTGACTTTCCCGGTCGAATCGTCGGTGAGTCCATCGACACCAAGGGTCGCCAGGCATTTGTCATGACGTTGAGAGCTCGCGAACAGGACATTCGACGCGAGAAGGCGACGTCTAATATCTGCTCGAACCATGCGCTCAACGCCCTGACGGCTGCCGTGTACCTTGGCAGCGTGGGCGAGTCGGGATTCAGAGCACTTGCCTGTGAGAACGTTGCGAAGCTGCAGAAGCTGGTCAGCGGACTTGAGGCCACCGGGCATTTCACCCGTGTTTTCAAGCAGAGTCCGGTGTTCAATGAAGCAGTCCTTGCCAGTTCGATCCCTCCCGAAGACATGCGCTCCCGACTGGCGGGTGTGCCCGTGTTTCCACCGCTCGCTCTCGCCCGTGGCATTGCCCCGGAAGTCCAGGGAATGCCTCATACGTACCTGATCTGCGCGACCGAGATGCTCAAGGACAGTATTCTTAAGCAGGTTCTCGGCGCATTGAGCTGAGGTGGTCGAAGATGACTCTATTTGAGAAGAGCGTGGCAGGCCGGTCAGCATTCTCGTTTGGGTTCGAGGAGGACAGGGCTGTAGCCGAAAGATATATTCCTGAGTTTGCGCGCGCTGCGGTGAAATCGCTGCCACAGGTCGCAGAACTTGACCTGGTGCGCCATTTCACGAATCTGGCGACGATGAACTACAGCGTCGACACCGGCTTCTACCCGCTGGGGTCGTGCACAATGAAGTACAACCCCAAAATCAACGAGCGAATGGCTGCTGATCCAAGGCTGACTGCGCGTCACCCGCTGGATGATGCGGCAGGCAACCAGGGTATCCTGCAGATGGAGTTCGAGCTGAAGGAGTCTCTGCAGGAGATCACCGGTATGGACGACTTCACACTGCAGCCCGCATGTGGGGCGCATGGGGAGCTGACGGGCATGCTCATTATCCATGCCTACATGCGTGACCACGATGCCAAGCGGACGAAAGTGCTGATCCCTGATTCTGCCCACGGGACAAATCCTGCGTCAGCGTCGATGGCCGGATTCCAGGTCGTGACCGTTCCCTCCAACGAGCGAGGCGGAGTCGATATGGATGCACTGGACAAGCTCATGGATGATACGGTGGCGGCAATCATGCTGACCAACCCGAACACTGTGGGATTGTTCGAGGAGAACATCACGCGGATCGCCGAACTCGTGCATGCTCGCGGAGGTCTTCTGTACTACGACGGGGCAAACCTTAATGCCCTGATGGGTCTTATCCGTCCAGGTGATCTGGGGTTTGATGTGGTTCATCTGAACCTTCACAAGACATTCGCCACTCCACATGGTGGTGGAGGTCCGGGCGCTGCTCCTGTTGGTGTCAAGAAGTTCCTGGCCGACTACCTGCCGATCCCCGTTGTCGTGTGCAGAGGCGGTCAGTACGCTCTGGATGAAAACAGGCCGCACACGATCGGCCGTATGTCCGGATTCTATGGCAATACCGCCGTACTAGCCCGCGCCTATGTGTACATCAAGATGATGGGCCGGGATGGTCTTTTGGCGACAAGCCGGGCGGCAGTCATCAACGCGAACTATGTCAAGGCATTACTGAGCCCGTATTTCCCGCCTGCCTACGACAGACCCGTCATGCACGAAACGGTTTTGAGTGCAAAGGGCTACGACAAGTATGGCGTGACGTTGCTCGACATCGCCAAACGATTGATGGACTATGGGTATCATCCCCCGACGATCTACTTCCCTCACTTCCCGCCATATGCAGAAGAGGTCATGATGGTCGAGCCGACCGAGAGCGAGAGCAAGGAGACGATGGATTCGTTCTGCGACGCTCTCATCAAGATCAGTCAGGAGGCGAAAGAGAATCCAGACCTCCTGCTGTCTGCTCCGCATGATACGGTAGTGACCCGCGTCAATGAGACGTATGCAGCTCGTCATCTGATCACGAGTCATCGTGACAAGAAAGGAACCTGACTGAGTGCTGAACCTACGTGAGACAATAGACCGGCAGGTCAGCCTCGCGCTCAGGGACCTCCTCTCTGCGGAGGAGGCCCCTCTTGCATGTTGCTCGCTGTCCCGCCCCGGCTTTCTCGACTACACGCTTTCGCTTCCCATGAAACTGGCCAGGACACGACACAGGGCGCCCGTCGCTATTGCACAGGACTTGCAACCTGCTGTCGCAGTTATAGCCTGTGCCGGACTCGCCGAGGCGGTCGCCCCCGGGTATATCAACATCCGGCTCTCGGATTCGTTTGTGGCCGATCAGTTGAGTTCCATGCTCGGCACAGAGCCCGTTGTGCTGCTCCAGAAGGAAGCGAATGGCCAGAAGATCGAGGTAGAATTCGTGAGTGCCAACCCGACCGGGCCCCTGCATGTAGGTAACGGCCGTGGAGCAGCGCTCGGATCGGTTCTTGCCACGCTTCTGGAGACCCAGGGATATCGGGTGGATCGTGAGTATTACGTCAACGACTATGGGTCGAAGATGAAGCTCTTCACGGAGTCGATTGCGCACTACGTTTTTCCGATGCTTGGGTTGGAACATCCTATGCCCGATGAAGGTTACCATGGGGCTTATGTGCCGGATCTGGCGCAAGCCATCTATGATCGCAAAGGGTCGGAGTTGCTTTCCCTGCTTGAAGAGCAGCGCCTTGCTGTTATAGGAGAGGACGGGAAAGAGCTTGTGCTGGCATCGATTCGTCAGGCCCTGGAAGAAATGGGTGTTTCGTTCGACACCTGGTTCTCAGAGCGGTATCTCATCGAGAACGGATGGAACGATCGCGTTCTTCAGCAGTTCCGGGATCGAGGTGTCGTGTATGAGAAGGATGATGCCGTCTGGCTGCGCTCGACCGATTTTGGTGACGACAAGGACCGAGTACTCGTACGGCGTGATGGAGAGCCGACCTACACACTCACCGACGCGGCCTACCACTTCAACAAGTTCCAGCGCGGATATGTGAAGAGCATCGATGTCTTTGGTGCGGATCATATAGGTCATATCGTACCCATGCAGGCTCTCATGAAGAGTCTTGGACTTCCAGATGATTTCCTGGAGGTCATCATCTACCAGATCGTACACTTCCTGCGCGGTGGACAGCATGTCGTCCTCTCTAAACAGACAGGCGAAATCATCGAGCTGGCTGACCTCGTACGCGAGGTGGGCAAGGATCAGGCACGCGTTTTCTTCCTCCTTTCGTCGGCTGACTCTGAGCTGGAGTTCGACCTTGAGGTTGCCAAGGAGAAATCATTCGACAACCCGGCATATTATCTCAAATACACATATGCCAGGCTCTGCAGCGTGGAACGTCAGGCACGTGGCACCGGGGCTGTTGTTCCTTCCACGGCAAGCCCGGCTGACGTTTCACGACTGAAGACTCCTGAGGACCGTGAATTGCTGAAGTGCCTGCTAAAAGCGCAGGATGAGGTCGATGACGCCGCAAGGACGAGGCAGCCCCATCGGATCTTGTATCTTGCAAGTGAGCTTGCCAAGTCGGTCAACGCATTCTATCAGAAAGAAAAGGTCATCCAGGAAGACACAGGTCTGGCACAGGCCCGCATGCTGCTCGTGCTGGTCTCGCAGCGTCTCCTGCAGGCGTATGCCCATGTTCTGGGCGTTACTCTCCCCGAATCAATGTAAATGAGCTCCCTGCATCTGTGCGGTGAGCACAAAGTGAGGTATGCATGAAGAACATCCGTAGACTGCGGCTTGAAGCGTTCATACGGCGTAGCGTCGAGGGTCAGCTGGTCATGATGGACGACCCCGACCTTCGACTCCTGACCGTGACTCGCATTGACCTGTCGAATGATACACGGCTGGCGAAGGTGTACGTTTCGAGTCTGTCGAGCGACGAGAGCGGCCAGAAGGCTCTCATGGCAGCCCTGTCCAGGGCATCGGGCAAGTTCCAGCAGAGGCTGGCGGCTGACGTCTCGATGCGCTTCACGCCCCTCCTTTCGTTTCATTTCGACCAAGGGTTTGTGAAGGGCACTCAGGTTGTCGAACTGCTCACTGAGCTCGAGAAGAACGAAAAGAAGGATCCCGCGGATTCATGAGAGGAGTCGGTCTTGACACGATTGCATCGAGGATTCGCGATGCGAGTGATGTCTTCCTTTTCACCCACGAGTTTGCCGATGGCGATGCTCTGGGCTCTATGGTGGCGCTTACGCTGTATCTGGAGGCAATGGGCAAGAGCGTTCATGCGTTTGTCCCTGGCAAAGTCCAGAGTGTCTATCAATTTCTGGCAACGGACGAACTGCTGAACACCATGTCCGCTGGCCAAGCTACGGCTCGCATCGATGCCGCAGATGTGACGTGTCTCAGCGTAGACGCGGCCGATGTCGATCGTCTGGGTGAGTGGAAATCCTTGTTTCTCTCCGGCGTGGAACGTCTGGTGATTGACCACCACGATACGAATGCAGGCTTTGGCGAGGTGTTTGCTGTGGACGGTTCGGCCAGTTCGTGCTGCGAGATTCTCTTCGAGCTGTTCAACTTGATTGATCCCCGGCTGATCGACGCCAGGATCGCTTCCGCTCTCTATACCGGTCTGATTGCGGACACCGGATCATTCCAATACGCCAATACCAAGGCTCTCTCCCTGGTGCATGGAGCTCAACTCATCGAACTGGGCGCGTCGCCCGATGAGATCTCCCGTAGCATCTACGAATCCAAGCCATACGGAAGCCTGAGGCTCATGGCTGCTTCTGTAGCAGCTTCGCGCCTTATGTACGGGGGGCAGGTGGTCGTATCCTACGTGACACGGAACATGCTTGCGGACTCAGGCGCGCTGGATGAGGACACGGAAGGCATCACAGACGAATTGCGGTGCATTGTCGGAACAAAGGCGGTCGTGCTGTTCAAAGAGGCATCAGATGGATCGGTCAAGGTAAGCCTCCGCGGGAAGTATGGGTTTGATGTCAAACGCATAGCAACCACGTTTGGTGGCGGAGGTCACCTGCTCGCCGCCGGTTGCACCATCAGGAGCGAGCTCGGCGAAGCCGAAGTGCGTATCCTCGCCGAGCTGGACAGATACCTGGGGCCTTCTAGAATTTGAAACTCCTGCTTATGTCGTAGACGACCGGCAGGTGGTACATGGTATCGCCGGTGAGCATCTTGATGATTGCGAGCGCAGAAATCAGCCCTGGCAGGAACCAGAACCAGCCAGCCACGAACCTGATCAGTGGGATGCGGCCCAAGACTGCGAGAATGACTTCCAGAACCAGCACAACGAGTCCTTGCGCCAGATGCAGGCGGAAGAACTCGTTCTTCTTATTGGCAAGAAGCGGGATGATCCAGAGGATGCCCAGATAGCATAGTATCCCAAAGACTAGATCGTTGTTGAGAGTTCCATTCGTCTGTTGCTCCACGGTCGTCCACCTCCACACTAGGATATCAGCATGGTAGGTGATGCCGATGCTGTGTCAAGGGCTTGTGGCGTTGATGAGCGCTGATGTCGGGCAGGGATTCAGATATTCCTGGATACCGCACGCATGGCAACCTGTCTCACGGCATGTCGAGAGACGCTTGCTCTTCTCTGCGGACAGGTATTCCTCGCGGAGGAAGTCTGTCGAGACTCCTGAATCGATGACCTGCCAAGGTAGCTCGTCGTGCAGAGGAATACTGCGATACAGGAAGTCGGCGGCGTCGAGGCCTGAAGCGGCAATTGCTAGCTGCCAAACGTCGAACTTGAAATACTCGCGCCACGCATCGAATTTGGCTCCGTTTTTCCAGGCTGTCTCGATGACATTGCATACTCTGCGATCGCCACGACTGAGAAATCCCTCGAGGAACGAGATGCGTGGATCACCAAACTCGACATGGAGCTTGCCCTTGAGGGCCCTAAAGCCTTTGCGGAGGTGATCGATCTTGGCGTCGTAAGACTCGGGCGTATCCTGGGCGCACCATTGAAAAGGAGTATCGGGGCGAGGCACGAACGGGTTGATACTGAGATTGATGGCGATGTCCCTGCGAAAACCTTTGCCAAAAGTGTAGATGCGGCTCACCAGGTCGACCATGGCATCGAGATCCTGTTCCGTCTCGGTGGGAAGGCCGAACATGAAGTAGAACTTGACGAGATGCCAGCCTTTCCCAAAGACGGTCCGCAGTGTTTCAAAGATCGATTCTTCGGTGATGTTCTTGTTGATGACATCGCGGAGGCGCTGGCTGCCGGCTTCGATGGCAAACGTCAACGAGCCTTCGCGTGTCTGCTTGATCTCGTCTGCGAGATAGCCGGGGAAGTTCTCCATGCGGAGTGACGGGAACGAAATGGCTACCTTGTGCTTTTCTCTGTACGCGCGCACGAGCCGGACCAGCCCGGGCAGGTCACTGTAGTCGGTGCTGCTCAGAGACAGCAATCCAACTTCTTCGTAGCCGGTGTTGGCGACGAGTTGCTCGAGCTGCTTCTGGATGGATGCCAGCGATCGCTCTCGGGTGGGGCGATATGAAATGCCGGCTTCGCAGAAGCGACAGCCTCGCACACACCCACGGAACAGTTCGATGACACCCCGGTCATGGACGAGTTCGCGATACGGGACAATCGGGGCGACAGGAGCAAATGCATCGTCGAGACTCTCGACAACTCGCTTGTGTACGGTCGCGGGGAGTTCCGATGAGATAGGTTCGGCGACAACGTACGGCGCTTCGTTGAGGGCAGGACGTGTCTTGTATAGGGATGGGACATAAACGCCCTCGACGTCGCGCGCCAATGTCTCCAGCGCATCGTGATGGCCTACTCCGGCGGCGCGCGACGCGGCAAGGTTCCGCACAATTTCTGGAAAGAGGTCTTCGCCATCGCCGATACCGAATGCGTCCACGAAGGCAGACATGGGTTCGGGGTTGAACGTGCAACTACCACCTGCAATGACTATCGGCCACTCGCTCCGGTCCTCGGACCGCACGGGGAGCTTGGCCAGGTCAAGCATGTTGAGCAGGTTCGTATAAGTGAGTTCTGTACCGAGACTGAAGGCAATGACGTCGAACGAGCCCAGCGGCTGGCGACTTTCGAGAGAGAACAAGGGAACCCCGTGTTCTCTGAGCCATGCCTCGAGGTCGTGGAACGGGGCGAACACGCGTTCTACAACGACGCTGTCGATGGTGTTGAGTAGGTGATAAAGGATCTGGATGCCGTGAGACGACATGCCGACCTCGTACAGGTCGGGGTAACTGAGCGCGACACGAAAACGACCCTCCCAGTCCTTATGGATGGCATTGAGCTCGTTCCCTGCGTACCGTGAAGGGCCTTCGAAACGTTCGAGAGAGTGCATGTCCATGTTAGAACCTCAGTTCGTCGCGGATACGGTAGACGCTGACGACGATGGAAGCGGCCACAACCTGCGTGAGCAGAGACGATCCGCCATAGCTGATAAACGGCAGAGGGATACCGGTGACGGGCGAGAGGCCGATGGACATGCCCATGTTTACGGCAGCTTGCAGAAACCACATGGCCCCTATGCCCACGACGATATATCGGGCAAAGTCGTCGGTCAGCGATCGAAAGACAAGGAACGTTGACCAGAGGAGCATGATGAAGAGAAGAACCAGCAGCGCACTGCCGGCAAACCCGAACAGCTCTCCGACGAGAGAAAAAACGAAGTCGGCGTACTGTACAGGAACAAACGAGAGAGTGGCCTGTGTGCTTCCTTTGATGCCACGTCCCCACATGCCGCCGGATCCAGTGGCTACGATGGACTGGATGACGTTGTAGCCATCGCCGAGTGGGTCTGCCTGTGGATTCAGGAACGTCTCGATCCGCGTACGCTGATATGGCCTGAGGCTGAGCCACGCCCCCCCTGCGGCAAGTGCCACGACCAGCCCCAGAACAAGCAGTTGACGGCCGGTGAGCCGGAAATGAACCAGCATGACGACAGAGATCGCGAGCAGGAGACTCGCGGATCCCAGGTCCGGTTCCTTTTTGACCAGAAGAACAGATGGCACAACAGCGGCCATAACAAGGAGGATTTTCAGGCCTGTGTTGAGCCTTTTCTGGGGCAACGTCAGGATCAACGCAACAACAAAGATAATCACCAGCTTCTGTATCTCACTCGGCTGAAGACCAAATGACCCCACGATGGGGATCCATCGTCGTGAACCGTACATACCGGTCCCGATGAAAAGTACTGCCACTAGTAGCCCTGTCTGTATAACGTAAGCCGGGATCGCGAGATACCGGAAAACCCGGTAGTTCAGGAATTGCAGCATGACTGCAATGGTCAGACTGAGGGCAAGCAGCAGGAGCGTCTTCTGGAAATAGGAGTAGAAACTCCCGAAGTGCCCAAGCGTGTAGCGTTCCGCAAGGCTCGCGACATAAAACGTTGACAAACTGAACCCGATGAGGAGCAGAACGCTTATGAGGAAGAACAGCGGCAGGCGATGTGGCTTCACAGAGCGTCTCTACTTTAGAAAGCGCGTTTCGATGTTCAGTCGGCCCTGGGCAGCACTCGCCACGTAGTAATGACTGCGTATGCCCGCCGGGGCCAGATGAAGGACGGCGCTTGCGTTGCCGACCGAGAGTGAAGCGCCACCGGCGACCTCGAGGCACGTAATGACCGCATCCTGAATTCCCTGGGTGCCGGCCAGGACAGTTCCCCTGATAGCACCGAATACAAAACACGAACGCATCGTCTCGACGCGCGATCCCTCGAGAATAGAGCCGACTACAACGACGTCCTTCGTCGTCTGGATGACTTCGCCTCTGACCAAGTCACGAGCGATGATCAAGGCTGTCTCAGACGGAGGGGTGCTCTTCTTCGATTCCCGTATGCGGTAATTGGTTATGCCGAGGTTGTCGCCCACGAGCTTCCGCAGATCCTTTTCCAGCTTGGCCAGCGTCTTGAGGCCGCATGCCCGGTTCTGAAGGTCGATCTGGAGCTTGAGCTGAGGAAGGATGTGATGCTGGGCGGCTGCCTGGATGAGAAGCACGTGCTCGGCTTCCTTCCACTTTGCCTTGGGGTTGACGAGAGCCAGGATTTCCGTTTGGTTTCCCTTGAACACGACAGTGTTCGTTGGACTAGTTGCTGCCATTTTCCCCTCCGTACAGATCAAAGTATTGCTGTAACATGGTGTGCACGAGTGGAGCCATACTGGTACTGCGCTCGTAGGGCGAGTTCTCGAACATGAGAAGGACCGCGACCTGGGGGTTGTCCATCGGTGCGAATGCTACCAGCCATGTATGGTACAGATTCGGCGTACCGGTTTCGGCCGTGCCGGTCTTGGCACACATCTCGATGTCCCCGACTAGAATGCGTGCCACTCCGCCGGTCTTCGCAACAAGATTGAGGCCCTTTTTCACGGTCGCCAGCGTGGCATTGCTTATACCGAGCGTGTCCTGAACGACGGGCGTCGTCTGCGTTTCTGCTTTGGTGGCGGGGTCGACCGAAGCCTTCAGGAGGTGCGGGCGCCAAAGGGTTCCATTCATCGCGATCGAACTGTAGATGGAGATGTTGCGTATGGGCGTTTCCAGCACGTATCCCTGGCCGATGCCCATGTTCATCGTATCTCCTTCATACCATGGTTCGTTGTACTTGCCGAGTTTCCATTGCGGTGTCGGGACGAAACCGGTTGTCTCCCCAGGAAGGTCGATGCCGGTGGGCTTGTCGATGCCAAACTTGTGCGCGTAGGTGTCCATCGACTCGATGCCGGTCAGGCGGGCAACGGTGAAGAAGTAGCTGTCGCAGGAGTCGGCATAGGCCTTGTAGATGTCTTCGTTGCCATGACGACTTGGCCAGATCCAGCACTTGAACAGCCGTCCTCCAACCGTCAACCCTCCACCACAGTAAATGATGCTTCGATCGGTTATGGTGCGCGTTTCCAGTCCCGCCGTTCCGGTGACCACCTTGAACGTGCTCGCTGGAGGGAACGAGCCTGCAATTGCCCGGTCGAACAGAGACCCTTTGACGGACCACGTCTTCCAGTCTTCGCTG
The DNA here is from genome assembly GCF_003570925.1 of Candidatus Cryosericum terrychapinii. Taxonomy (GTDB): domain Bacteria; phylum Caldisericota; class Caldisericia; order Cryosericales; family Cryosericaceae; genus Cryosericum; species Cryosericum terrychapinii. The sequence goes on from NZ_QXIS01000016.1 coordinate 18,632, forward strand.
GAGATCCCGGAGATGAACTTGTTTGGGTCGAACGTGGGTGCACTTGCCAGCGCCAGGAGCTCGCCATTGCGCGGATCCATCATGATCGCTGCGCCCTCGTTGTCTCCGAGAAGTTCCTCGCACGTCTTCTGCAGACGGGCATCGATGGTCAGGATAATACTCTTTCCAGGCGCAGCCGGCTTCTCCTGCAGCGTCTTCACGGCTTTGCCGTTGGCATCCACTTCGATGAGCTTCTGACTCTTCTGGCCGCGCAGCAGCGACTCGTATTGTAGCTCGATGCCGTCCTTACCGATCGTGTCCTTCATGACGTAGCCGTCAGCTCGCAGCTCCTCGAGTTGAATGTCGCTTATTTCACCTGTGTACCCGAGGACATGTGCCGCCATGGTTCCCTGGGGATAGGATCTCTTGGTCGACATGACGAGCTGGATACCAGGCAGGTCTGGTTCCTGTTCTGCAAGCTTCAATGCGACAGATTTGCTGACGTTGCGAGCGACGGTGATGGGCGTAAAAGGACCAACGCCGGCCTTTTTCACGGTGTCCTTGAGACTCTGAAGCTTCGCGCCTGTCAGTTGGGCTACGACACCCAACTCCTGGTCGGAGTTCTTGAGGTCATAGGTCGTCACGACAATGTCGAACGAGGGGACATCGGTTGCGAGAACGATCCCGTTCCTGTCACGGATTTCTCCCCGTGGAGCATCCGTGCTGATGATGCGAAGACGATTGTCTTCGGCGACTCCTGCATAGTAGGTGCCCTTGACGACCTGTAGAAAGTAGAGGCGAGCCATGATGCCCAACAGGATTACCGTGAAGAGGATGGTGACCGCAAGGAATCGCTGGGTTTGGCGAGACTGTTGAAGCTTATCCATGGTTCTGCTCGAGAGGCGAACGCCTCACCAGATAGCGAGACTCCATCAGCCCTATGACGGCTGCCACAACGACATACCACAACAGGGCTGTGAGACCGGGAGCAGCGCGGCCTCTTGTGAACAAGGCGAGAACGAGTGCCGTGACTGCATAGGCGCCCGTGAAGGCTACGCGAGCGAGGCCAGGTGCAAGTTGCTCGATGTAGGGCGAGGCGCCAACGACCAGCAGCAGCAGCAGGGCAGTGGGCAGTCCCTGCGACTGGCTGAAGTACGACAGAAGGAGTACATTGAAAAGTCCGGCGGCAACGCCAAAGGATGTGGGATGACGCACGCTGTAGTAGAAGACAATAGCAACTGCCACGAGGAAGCCAAAGGCTCCCACGCCCGGGGTGTGCAACGCGATGCCGCAGAACAACGCAAACACGAATGCCTCGATGGCCAGAACCCCTGCCAGGACGGCATACTGCTGTTTCGAGCTCATTTCGAGCCCTGCGTCACCAGAAGGTAGCGTGTCGCCCAGACGGCAGCAAATGGGCGCAGGACGAGGCGTGTCGCGGTGCCCGTGGTTAGCGCGTCCACTCTGCCGATTGGGATGTTGGGAGGAAAGGTTGATGAGCTGCTGGACGTGATGACGATATCCCCCGATTGGAACTGGGGCAGTGGGGAGATGTATGACAGATCACAGTACTCTCCGTCGGTACCCTTGACGAGCACGTCCTCCCCGGTGCGACGGTTGATGCCGGAGATGACGCACCTGCTATCCAGCAGTGGGATCACTGTCGCATTGGACTTGAATGCGCCCCGGACTTTGCCATATACATAAACTTGGCCAGTCGAGTCTGCGACAAACACTCCAGCGCCGTCGGCTACCCCGAAGGCCGTTCCGTGATCTATAAACACATCCATGGAGCTCATACCCATTGCCCTTCCCGTCACCTGAGCAAGGACAGTCTTGACCGGCAACTGTTGTTGGACCGCCAACTGCGCTTGCAGCCGTATCAGTTCGTCGTGATCGCCGAGAGCGAGGCGCAGGCGAGCATCGAGATACTGGTTCTCGCTGCGGAGGGTATCGTTCTCAGCGTAGATGCCTCGGGCAAACAGCAGGGATTGACCGTATGCGGCCACGCTGTCAGTTGCTGCTGAGACAGCCCCGCCGAGGGTCCGGGCAACGCGTTGAACCCCACTGAGTGCAAGGCCCCCGAGCGTAACGCCATAGGACGCCAGTCCGATGACGGTCGCCAGCGCAAGGAATAGCGCTATGAATAGCAGGCTAGTGGACCTGCGGGTAGGCTTCCGTACCGGACCGGGCATTCGCTATATCAGAACCTCGTGCAGCGAATCGTAGTTTTCGAGGACCCTGCCTGCACCTTTGGCGACACACAGCAACGGATCCTCTGCGATGCTGACGAGAATTCCCGTACGAGTGGAGATGAACTTGTCAAAGCCCATGATAAGTGCGCCGCCACCCGAAAGCATGATGCCACTGTCGATGATGTCCGCCGAGAGTTCGGGCGGGGTCAGCTCGAGTGCCGACTTGATCGTCGCGAGAATCTGCTCCAAAGATTCCTTGAGTGCGTCGCGAATCTCCTCACTCGTGACTTCGACCGATTTTGGCAGGCCGTTGATCAGATCTCTGCCTCGTACTTCATAGGTCTTCTCGCTTTCGAGCGGGTACGCAGAGCCAATGGCGAGTTTAACTTCCTCGGCCGTCACATCCCCGATGAGCAGGTTGTAGCGGCGGCGAATATGGGTCGCTATGGCTTCTGTCATCTCGTCGCCCGCGATGCGCAGTGACCGTGAGGTGACGATGCCCTTCATCGAGATGACCGCAACCTCGGCCGTACCGCCGCCGACGTCGACGATCATGACTCCGCGAGCGTCAGCGATAGGGAGGTCGGCGCCGATGGCGGCTGCCATGGGTTCCTGGATAAGCTTTGCCTCTCGTGCGCCGGCGTTGAGGGCTGCGTCAATGACGGCCTTCATCTCAACCTGGGTGATGCCGGACGGGATTCCGACAAGCACGCGTGGACGGGCAAAGAGACCTGTCCCAGAGGCTTTTCGGATGAAGTATTCAAGAAGCTTCTCGGTTACCGTGAAGTCTGCTATGACACCGTCCCTCAGGGGACGTGTCACGGTAATCGACTGGGGCGTGCGCCCTGCCATCTTCTTGGCGTCGTCGCCAACGGCGAGCACAGTGCCAGTCTTGGCATCGGTCGCCACGATGGTAGGCTCGCGGATGACGACACCCTTGTTCTTGACATATACAACTGTGTTCGCAGTGCCAAGGTCTATTGCCAGGTCTTTTGAGAAAAATGCCACGACTTACCTCCTCATATCAACATGCAGCTCAGCACAGAGCGCATAAAAATCACTCATCGTGAAGCCGATGATCGTGTCCATCGGCCCATCAGTTCGTTCGATGAAGCTAGCTGCCAGTCCCTGAACGGCGTATGCCCCGGCCTTGTCCAAATATTCGGAGTTGCTCAAGTATGCGTCCCGCTCATTCTCGCTCAGGCGTCTCATGAACACACGCGTTATGGATGTTCTGGCGCCTTCCATCTTTTCAGGCATGAGCACAGCTGCCATGGCGGTAATAACGCGGTGTTCCCGCCCTTCGAGCAACGCGAGCATATCGCGGGCCTGACCTTCGTCGAGCGGCTTTCCCAGGATTCGGCCTTCACAGGCGACGACAGTGTCGGCGCCCACGACCAACCCGGCGTCCACATGATTGGTTCCGGATCTTGCCTTTGCCAGTGCGTTCTGTGCTGCACAGTTCTCAGGTGCAGCGTCCAGCATGACTTCGTCCGCATCACCCGCCACGACCGAAAACGGTATACCCCATTCGGCGAGCATGTGAGCCCTCCGTGGCGAACTCGAAGCCAAGTAGATTCTCATATAAGCGTCGAGAAGAAGAGAAAAAGCAGTGCAAGTCCTGCTGTCCCCAGGTTCATGTTGAGCGTAAAGCCCAGCCGAAGCTCCATGAATCCAAGCTGAAGCGTAAAATCAGGGATGCCGAAATGGAGCCCTGCCCGCATGAAAGGGTAGTAGGCGCCTAGCACCTCGCCGAGTATGGATCCAAGGATAGCCCCCGCAATCACAAGAGCTATCGATATCGTTCGTTCCTTTCTTCTCACCGCTGCTCCAGAGGTACACTGCCATGAAGGGCTCGGTCGAGTCGAGACAGGACAGCAAGCGAAACACCACCGATCAGATACCCGGCCGCTCCACCCGCCACCACCAGCACCGGCAGATAATACCATAGTGTACCCACAGTATTGGTAATCAACAAGAGCAGGTATTGCGACACATTGTTGCAGACGCCCCCAACGGTACTTACGGTCGGCAATCCGATGTGCTTCCCGAACGCCTTCCGCAGGAGGACCATGACAATGACTGCGCCGAGACTACCGCCGAAGGAGAGCAGCGACGTGATATTCATCAGATTCCCCTTCATGATGCCCGTGACCAGAACTCGCAGGACCACGAGTGCGACGGTCGCGAGGGCTCCGTACATCTCCAGGCACAGCATCGTGCTTATCTGAGACAGTCCCAGCTTGGCGCCGGGCAGGAATGGCAGCGGAGGGTCGAAGTAGTTGATGACGATAGCAACGGCGGCTAGCAACGCAAATCGTAGCGTGACCTGTGTTGTACGGTTCCTCCTATTGGGTGAGAGCATCGATGTTGGTCCCTTTTCCTTCAATGATAATGACCATGCGGTTGGGTACACAGATGATCTGGTCGCCGGGACTCCGGGCTGGAACGGTATGCACGCAGATCTGGTCCGGGCAGGTCGATTCCACGACTCGGATGGAGCCCTTGCCATCAGCTGCGACCACGAGTGGTCCCAGCATACCCGTTATGGGCAGTGTTTGGGGCTCGCGCAACGTCAGATCTACTGTCGCGACGACCTTGCCGTCCACGTACACAAACGCCACGGTGCCTCGTGTACGGTGCATGACGATCCAGGAGACAACGACAAGTACCACGGCGGTGAGGATGACCACCGCCGTGATTCGGTCACTCCGCTTCATTGAGCAGCCGCGGGCACGAAAGTGATTGGCCCCAGTGTGGACCGTGTTCCAGCAGCGTCGACGATGACAATGCCAACGGTTCCCTGGCCCTGGGCCGCTTGGAAGAGCAAACGCTGAGTCTCGGCCGTCGAGCAGAAGAAAACCTTGCCGAGGGCGTCGCCGATGGCTCCATGCATGGGCTGTATGTCTGTGATGACCGTGACGCTCTGATTGAGGGTTCCCGGGTATCCTGTCGATGGGTCGATGATATGACAATATCTCTTTCCATCTCGCTCGAAGTACCGCTCATAATCTCCGGACGTAGCCACAAAAGCATCCCCTGATCGAACATAGCCGATGATTCCCTGGCCACGCGGATCGCGAATGCCGATCTTCCAGTCGCGCTTTCGGCCGCCGCTATACAGCAAAAGGTTGCCGCCGAAATCGACGATCACCTGCCGGGGCTGGGGTTTGACAGTTTTGAGGTACTCCTCCATGACATCCAGCGAGTAGCCCTTGGCGACACCGCCCAGGTCGATGCGGGCCTGGGAGTCCCGAAGCTGCACGGTGGTGTCGGAGAGCACCAGCTGGTCTGAGTGAGAATAGGCTAGCGTATCCGATATCTCCTTTGCAGCAGGGACCCTGAAATCCTTGGTCATAAAGCCCCAGAGCGACGAGACGGGTGAGATCGCTATGTCAAACGTCCTGCCATGGTCGATGGTTTCCACGGCCACGGCGGTTTTCAGGAGTGCTGCATATTCCGGTGAGACGGACACCGGCCCCTTGCCGGCAGCTCCATTCACGCGAACCGTCTCGGACTCGGGATTGTAATAGCTGGTCATGCTGTCCACGTTGGATGCCAGAGCATGGAGATGCTCGTTAATTGCGGCTGCATCGCCTCCGGTGGTCTTGATGGTGAGAACCGTGTCCATAAGAAAGTATGTGGACGTAACCGGCTCAGGCAATTTGCGCAAGGCGAAGAAGGTCGCCAGTCCTGCTCCGACGACAATAACCGCCACAATCGGGGCAATTGCTTTTCTCACGGTATCTCCTTGTCGAGTGTCAATCCAAGGTCCGTTCCGCAGTTGCCGCATATTCCATCCGTGACGAAGGACAGGTCCAGTGGACGAGCTGTCCGGTCGACGACGACCGAATAGCAGTTGGGACACATCGTATTATTGAAGAAATGCCCATGGCAGTTGCTCAGGTAGACAAAGCCCACGTGTTGTCTTCGCCCAGATTCTACAAGGTTTTCGAGAAAAGGCATGACGGGTCCATGGTGAATTGCGAAACCATGCTCGGGGGCAATGGCCCTGAGGTGGAGAGGAATTCCCCTTCGAAGATCCTGCGTGACCCACGCGAGCATGGCAGAGAACTCCTGTTCCTGGGCTGCAGTGTTTCGTGCAATATCGAGCATGAGTTCGACGTGAATCCCTGCGGCGATGGCACTTTCTACAAGGACTCGACTGTTCTCCAAGACACCGGCCGGACTTCCCAGCGTTCGGTACGTTTCGTCGGAAAAACCCTTGAACCTGACGAGCAGTGCGTCTACCGTTCCAGGTGAGTCGCGGAGAAGGTCCGCCGTCACCCCGCCGTTCGTTGCTACGGTGACCTTCTTGCCTGCCTCGTGAACCTTTCGGGAGCACTCGATGACATTGTCCCAGTGTAGCGACGGTTCACCGCCGCTCCAGACTACGCCGGCAAACCCGGGCTCACCCCCGAGTATCTCGACCGCCGCAGCGAGCCTGGCAGGGTCGTAGGGCGACCAGTCCTGTGAACGCGCCAGCAGTGGGCGGTCGCAGTACGGACACCGCAGGGGGCATCCAGGCATCTGCAGGACGAGCACCGAATCGCCGAGCAGATAGTGATAGAGAGGCACTTCCTCGATCGCGGAAACATATGGTTGCCCGAGAGGACTGGAAAACCTGTCAAATCTCATGATTCCTCAGCAGCGGGGTGAAATCGCATTTCCAGCTTGTGGCCTGTGTGCGGGCAGGGTCACTGGAACACCACAAAGGACACCCTCGCGGTGTCCTTTGTGGTGGACATGAGGTGCACATAGCAATCACGGAGACCCCAGGCCGACGATGCAGCCCTCAGATACGTATGCCGGTCTTGGCTTGAGCTTCGACCATTTCCATGCCAAGATCGAGAGCCTTCATGTTGAAGTCGAGGAATTGCTTCTTGATGTGCATCGCGACTGCCTTGCGTAGCATCTCAACGTGCACGATGGCTGTCAGACCCTCGATGATACCGAGAAGGACGATGTTGAGTCCAAGCTCGGACTCCAGCCTGCTGATCAGGGTGCTGCGTATGGGAAGGGCCAACAGGCCCCGGCAGTTCTCCTCGTTTAGGAAGTCAGGGGCCGACATCACTGATGAATCGACGACAACCCTGGTCTTCCGGCTGATCCCTCCGCCGTACTGCTTGAGTCCCTCACTGGTCATCGCCGCGAGCAGATCCGGATCGGTGACCTTAGGGTAGGCGATATGCTTGTTCGAGATGACAAGTTCGGCCTTGGTCGTACCGCCACGCGCCTCTGCGCCATAGACCTGACTCTGGGTGACGATCTTGCCTTCCATAATGGCGGCCTCCGCAAGGATGATAGAACCCAGGATGAGTCCTTGCCCGCCGCTGCCAGTCATGCGGAGTTCGAAACGGTTGTCGTTGCTCATATCAGGCCTGCTCCTTGGGCGCAGCCGCGCTCGCCGGTGAATGGCGCTCAATTTTTACGAACTCGCCGATAATGGTCTTTCCGACCAGTTCTTCGGGAGTCTTTTTCTCGGCTACGCTCTTGAGGACCATCCAGTCCTTCTGCGACGTGACCATCTGTCCGGCGCTCCCCTTCTTGTTGAACCGTCCAAAATACGTAGGGCATTGGGCGACAGCGTCGACAAGAGAGAAGCCGTCATGGGCGATAGCCTTCTTGAGGTGGTCGACAAGATGTTTTGTGAAGTAGATGCCTGAACGTGCCACATACGTTGCACCGGCACCGGCTGCCAGCTTCACAAGGTCGAATGGTCGGTCCAGATTGCCGTTCGGGGTCGTCGTCGTGATCGAAGAGCTCGGCGTAAGAGGTGACGCCTGCCCGCCGGTCATCCCGTAGTTGTAATTGTTGAACACCACGACTGTAATATCGACGTCTCGGCGTGCGGCATGGATCAGATGGTTGCCGCCGATTGCCGAGCCGTCGCCGTCACCGGTGACCACGATGACCGTGAGGTCCGGATTGGCCATCTTTATGCCTGTTGCCACTGGAATGGCACGGCCATGAAGGGTGTGCACATTGTCGAAGGCAGTATATGCCGGTGCGCGTGAAGAGCAGCCGATGCCCGATACGAGGACGACCTTGTCGGGATCCAGTTGCAGCTGGTCGATTGCCTCGAGGAGCGCACGGAGGACAATGCCGTTCCCGCAGCCGGGGCACCAGATGTTGGGCAGTCGTTCGCATCGCAGAAAATCGGGTCTCATAGGTTCTCCTCCCGGACGAAGTTGAGGATCTCCTGCGGACTGATAAGATCGCCATTGATCTTGTTCATGGGCACGACCTTCCGGGAGTCTCCAAACACTCTCTTGACGAGAAGGACGAGTTGACCGGAATTAAGCTCGGGAACAACGATTGTCCTCGCATTGCCGGCAGCCTTGCGGACACGGTCATCATCGAATGGGAACAGCGTTATGAACCGAAGCGACCCAGCCTTCCGTCCGTGAGAACGAAGCGATTCCACTGACTCACTTACTCCGCGGGCGGTGATGCCGAAGCTCATGAACAGAATATCAGCGTCCTCGACGCGGTCGGTCTCGAACTGGATGATGTCGTCGAGGTTGTTGAAGAGTTTGTCGCGCAGGCGCTCGACAAGGGCCTCTGCCACATGACCATTGGCGGTCTGGAAGCCGGACTCACCGTGAACAAGGCCCGTAAAGCTAGTACGGAAACCGGTGCCCACGTTGGCGACCGTCGGAACCAGTGATTCGTCTGTCTTGTAGGGAAGGTAGCCGGCCTTCTTGGTCGGGAGTCTGCGGTCGACAATGGTCGGCGGAATGCTGATACCGATGGGTTCACGCAGGTGAGAGATGGTCTCGTCGGACAGGACAATGACGGGATTCCTGTACTTCTCGGCCAGATTGACCGCACGTATGGTCAACTGGTAGGACTCCTCGACACTGGAGGGGGAGAGGACAATCACCCAATGGTCACCGTGAGTTCCCCAGCGTGTCTGCATGAGATCCATTTGTGAGACTTTGGTTGCCATGCCTGTCGAAGGCCCATAACGCATAGAGTCCAGAATCACGATGGGTGCCTCGACCATGCACGCGTAACCGAGACCCTCCTGCATCAGCGAGAACCCAGGGCCGGATGTCGCGGTCAGCACTTTCTTGCCGGCCATTGATGCTCCCACAATCGCCATGATGCTCGCGATTTCGTCCTCCATTTGCATGAACGTGCCACCTACCTGTGGCATGCGCTTGGCCATGATCTCGGCGATTTCGGAGGATGGTGTGATAGGGTATCCGGCGTAAAACCGTACGCCTGCGGCAATCGCGCCCTCGGCGACGGCTTCGTTGCCTTGCATCAGGACCATCTTTTCACTCATTCTTGACCTCCACCACGATGAGCGCAAAGTCAGGACAGTGCTCGACACACATCTGACAGCCGATACAGTCCTGTGGGTTGACGATTGCGTGCCGGTCACTCCGGTCTATCTCGAAGACCTTCTTCGGGCACACGGCGACGCAGATGCCACAGTTCTTGCACCACTTACGGTTGTGCGTGATCTTAAATGTCTTCTTCTCCGGCATGTTCCCTCTTCTCGTGGTGGTTGAACAATTCTCGAGCAGTCTGTTCTATGCGTTGGCTCAGGTCAAGTACGTCCCTGTCCAGCAGTGAGGCCACTGCGTGGTAGGTGTGAACAACAAACGAAGGCTCGTTCCGAGTGCCTCTCATCGGTATCGGCGGCATGTAGGGCGAATCGGTTTCGAGCAGCAGACGCTCATGTGGGCAAACCTTCAGAGCCTCGCGCGTCGCACGTGCTCCCGGGTAGGTGAGGTTGCCGGTGAACGAAACGCACAAACCCATACCCACGGCCTGCTCGACGTCTGATGGTGTTCCTCCAAAGCAGTGCATCACTCCGTGCAATCCGACGAAATGCGAGATAGCACTCAAGGATTGTGTCACGGCAAAGCGTGAGTGGACGATGACAGGGAGCCCCAGGTCGGCTGCGAGTTGCAGCTGCTCCTCGAAGAAACGCAGCTGCACCATGTGGTCGGGCCTGCCCTCCTTGAAATCCAGTCCAATCTCTCCGATGGCTACGGTCTTCTCCCTGTACCGGGCAGCCAAGGCACTCAGCTGTGCGAGATAGTCTGACGGTGCATCGGCACAGTCCTCGGGGTGGACGCCGATGGCCGCGAAAACGCCGGGCTCTTCTTGTGCCAGACGCCCCGCGAGACTCGACGTAGCTATGTCGACGCCTGGACAGACAATCCAGTGGACGCCGCTGTCCCAACACCTCCGCAGGACATCCTTTCTGTCACCGTCGAACTCGGCCATCTGGACATGCGCATGCGTGTCGATATAGGAGGGTTCTTCCATCAATGGATTTCCGCTCCGTCCGGTAGAATCGTCATCGGTGTCAGGAGAGCCATCTCGTCTCCAGCCGAAGCCGCGAGGAGCATGCCCTGCGATGCAATGCCTTTGAGTTTGCGTGGCTGGAGGTTCGCGACAATCACGATTTGTTTGCCGACCAGAACAGCAGGATCATAGTGCTTGCCGATGCCAGCCACGATCGTACGCTCTTCGGCGCCGACCTTGACGCGCAGCTTGACCAGCTTGTCCGTCTCGGGCACCCGTTCGCCTTCGAGGATTGTGGCGATGCGCAACTGCACCTTGGCAACGTCGTCGATCGTGATCAGACCGGAATCGACAACGGCAGCGGGTGAAGCAGTTGCAGCAGCGATTGTCATCGTGCCAGTCTTGCGGGCCGTCTGGGCTGCCAGGAACTCTTCCAGCTGGTCAGGCTGGATACGGGGGAACAGAACAGTCGAGCTTGCCTCGGGGAGTTCTGAACCCGGTCCCCGCCATGCAAGGTCACTCCAGGCAACCTGTGGCCTCCGGATTGCCTCCAGCAGGCGGTCTGAGACGGTCGGCATGCACGGTTCCACAAGGTTTGCAACGTACCAGAGGCCTGTCAGGAGGGTTGCCAAATGGGTTGCCAGTCCAGCGGCGTCACCGCTTTTGGCCAGCGCCCACGGTTTGTCGTCTTCGATCATCTTGTTGAGCATGTTGACCAGCGTCCATGTCTTCTCGAGTCCCGCAGAGAACTGCAGGTTATCGTAGTCGGCGCTCACGGCGGCAAGGGTCGTCGAAAACAGCTCCGATAGAGCGGCTTTTGGTTCCAGCGGCTGGCCCTCGATCTGGGGTCGGAACTTGGCGAACATGTTCAACGTCCTGTTCAGCAGGTTGCCCAAGTCATTCGCGAGGTCCGTATTGAAGCGAAGCAGGAGGCGCTGGCTGGAGAAGTCGACGTCAAGCCCGTAGGTTCCTTCCCTGCACAGGTAGTACCGCAGGACATCGACAGCCATAGGCTCGTCGATCCCGATGAGGCTGCTCAGGTTCTCGATGAGAGCAGCCGGATCGACGACATTGCCGAGCGACTTCGACATCTTCTCACCCTCGAAGTTCCAGAAACCGTGGGCGAAGATACGCCGGGGTAGTGGAAGGTTGAGTGCCATCAGCATGGCGGGCCAGATGATGCCGTGGAACCGTGTGATGTCCTTGCCGATCAGATGGAGGTCGGCCGGCCAGTCGGTCGCAAACCGCTCCGTTCCATAGCCGGCCACTGTCGCATAATTGATCAGAGCGTCAAACCAGACGTAGACGGTCTGGTCGGTGTCGAAGGGAACGGGGACTCCCCACTTCACGGTCGACCGGGACACGGAAACATCCCGCAGGCC
>NZ_QXIS01000017.1 GCF_003570925.1 Candidatus Cryosericum terrychapinii
GACACGGAAACATCCCGCAGGCCGCCTCTCATGACGTTGACCATCTCGTTGTAGCGCATCGGAGGCTGTACGAAGTCCGGGTGCTGCTCGTACCAGGCAAGCAAAGCGTCCTGATATTTGGAGAGGCGGAAGAAGTAGTTCACTTCGGAGACGTGTTGCACCTCAAGGCCGCAATGGGGGCACTTGCCCTCCACAAGGTCTGACTCGAGCAGGAACGCCTCATCCTTGAGGCAGTACCAGCCGTCGTATGATCCTTTGTAGATGTCTCCCTGGTCGTAGAGTTTCTGGAACATCTCCTGCACGACCTTCATGTGGTCTGCATCAGTGGTCCGGATAAAGCGGGAATAGCTGATGCCCAGCCTGTCGAAGAGTGCTTTCCACGATGCGGCAGCCGTCGCGGCATACTGCTCCACAGGTTTTCCCATGGCCAATGCCGTTCGCTCGACTTTCTGCGAGTGCTCGTCTGTCCCCGTCGAGAACAGGACATTGTTGCCCAGTTTCCGATGATGCCGTGCGATGAAGTCGGCGGCGATGGTCTCCGACACCGAGCCGAGGTGCGGTTTGTCATTGATGTAATAAATGGCCGTCGTCAGGAAGTATCGATCCATGGCAACTCCTCCTGCTATGTCGGGTGTGGCGCGTCGCTCAGGCACGCTCCGAGAGGTCTTTGAGAGCGCGGCCCAGGGCAATTCTGATGGTGCCAAGATTGCTTTGCTTGGTGGTGAGGATGGAAAGGACTTTGTCCTTTGTCCGTACCATCATGATGCGCCCGGTCGTCGTCTCCACATCCAGCTCAGTCAGCTTTCCCATGTCGAGCTGGATGACAATCTGCTGCATGTATCCCGCAAAGGACAGAATCATGCCGCGCACGAGGGGGGGAGTAATGTCCATGTCTGAGGCCGTGTACAGGATGGCGCCGTCGAGATCGGTCAGAATGACGGCGAGAACACCCGAAGAAGACTTGAGTTTGTCTAGTGTCTCTTGCACCACGATCACCAGCCTTTCTGTCTCTCGAAATGTGGTCTGAAACATATGTCTGAACACTGAATATGATACGTGCAAAAAGGGTTTTGTGCAACGAGGGAGCAGTGACGTTGTGTTCCGAACGTCAGACCGTACAATGGACCCGCAGGGCCATCTGTTGGTGTGAGGTGCTCATGAACGGAAAACGACTTGCAAACCGGATTGTCAACGAGTGTGAGAAGATGGGGGTCGAGGCGGTCAGATCGATTGACGTCAGGAAACGGACCCCCTTCTTCGATTTCCTGGTCATTGCCACGGTCGACAACACGGTTCTGGCCGACGCACTGCTTCGCAAGGTGGCAAAGGCTGTTGAGCTTGATGCCGGGGTCGTCACATTCATCGAATCGTCACCCGAATCCGACTGGGTCGTGTGCGACTACGGGGATACCGTTCTTCATGTGTTCGTTGGCGCCGATGTCCGGGAACACTACAACCTCGAGGGTCTCTGGTCGCCGTCGTTCAGGGAACGAAGAAGGGTTGCTCCTCCTGCGCCTGGAGACCGTCTTGATACGGAGTAGGCACGGATGGTTGCGGCTCTGCAGGTTCCGCGTATACTGATGCATATACCCTATGGGGTATATGGAGGTGGATGATGAGTGAACGCACTACCGATATTCTGATCATAGGAGCCGGGCCTGCAGGTCTGGCTGGTGCCCTGTATGCCAGCCGGTCGCTGGTCAAGACGATTGTGCTGGAACGCATGAGCGTGGGGGGACTGGTTCTCTCGACCGAATGGATCGACAATTACCCTGGATTTCCTGATGGCATTGCTGCGCCTGAACTCATGGACCGCATGCGTCGGCAGGCGGAACGGTTCGGTGCGGAATTCGTATCGGATGAGGCACTCTCGCTCAATAGGACAGACATGGGTTTTAGTGTCACGACTGCCGGGGGAACAATGTATCAGGCTGGTTCGGTCATCGTAGCAACGGGCGCGATGCCGAGGGTTCTTCCTGTGAAAGAGGAATCGAAGTACCGTGGACGGGGCATCAGCTACTGTGCTACCTGTGATGCTGCATTCTTTAAGGGGAAGCCGGTCGCGGTGGTAGGTGGCGGTGGTTCCGCCGTCGAAGAGGCACTGGTGCTTGCGCGCGGTTGCAGCAAGGTGAGCGTGGTGTTTCCGCTCGACTCGCTCCAGGCAGAACCGATCCTGATTGAACAACTGGGAGCGTTTTCGAATGTCGAATTCGTTCCGGGTGCGGCCCCCGCAGCCGTTGAGGGAGAGGGAAAGGTAGAGCGACTTCGGCTGCGCCTTTCTGCTGGAGGGGAGAAGACGCTGGAGGTTGCAGCTGTGTTCGTGGCCATGGAATTTGTTCCCACAGGAGACCTCCTCAAGGGACTGGTTGAAGTCGACGCCCAGGGCTATGTTGTGATTCCCGAATCGACGGAGACGGGTGTTCCCGGTCTCTACATAGCAGGAGACGTACGACGCAAATCGCTGAAGCAGATTGTGACCGCAGTGGCTGACGGAGCAGTTGCTGCACAGAGAGCAGGTATATACGTACGAAGCAGAAAGGGGAAAAAGAATGGCACTCCTGAGAACTGAGGACGTTGAACTACTACGAAGTCGTTTTGCCCAAGATCTGGTCAGTCCGGAGACGCTCAACTAGTCCTGCGACACGCATAACAAAAAGGCCGGGGTTCCCCCCGGCCTCTGTCCATAGTGTACGATTCTGTAGAGTTGCTAGCCGAGGAGAAGAGCCAGGACCGCTTTCTGGATATGCAGCCTGTTCTCGGCCTGGTCGAACACCACGCTCTGAGGGCCGTCCATGACTTCGTCAGTGATCTCTTCGCCACGGTGAGCCGGCAGACAGTGCAGCACGATGGCATCGTTCTTGGCGTGCCCCATGAGATCAGCAGTAAGAGAGAAGGGACGCATGACTTTCACGCGTTCCTCATGCTCCGCTTCCTGACCCATGGAAGCCCAGACGTCGGTATAGACGACGTCGACATCCTGGACCGAAACGAGAGGATCGTTGGTCACGAGGACAGAGCTATCGCTCTGCTTGGCGATCTCAGTTGCAGTCTTGACGATGTCTTCCCTGGGTTCGAACCCCTTGGGTGATGCGATGGCGATGTTCATGCCAACGCGCGCGGCTCCGAGCAGCAGGGAGTTCGCGACATTGTTGCCGTCGCCGACGTAGGCGAGTCTAAGACCCTTGAGGGGACCCTTCTTCTCGCGGATTGTCATGAGGTCCCCCAGGATCTGGCAGGGATGACTCAAGTCGGACAGGGCGTTGATGATTGGGGAATCGCTGTTGGCGGCAAGGTCGACAAGGTCCTGATGGGCGAACACGCGTGCAACGATGCCTGCGACGTAGCGCGAGAGGACATGTGCGGTGTCCGAGATCGTCTCACCCCGATGCAGCTGCATGTCGTTCGCGTTGAGGTACAAGGCGTGAGCCCCGAGTTCGAACGCGGCGACTTCAAACGATACCCTGGTACGGGTGGAAGCTTTCTGGAAGATCATGGCAACAGACTTCCCTTCCAAGTAGTGCTCCTGCTTTCCCACCATGGAATCCATCTTCAGTTTGTCGCCAAACGAGATGATCTCGAGGATCTCCTCTTTCGAGAAGTCCTTGAGGCAAAGCAGATCCCTTCCTTTGAGTTTTGTGGCCATAATCCCCCCGGTCAGATGAAACCAAATTTCTTCAGGACGTCGACGATGGTTGGTGAGCCAATCTCCTGCAGTTCGTAGGTGACGCGGACCGACGGCTTGGAGAGTTTCAAGACGCGGAGCAGGTCAATGGGTGTGCCCATGACGACGACATCGCACGGGGTTGCCTCGATGGTCTGGCGCAAATCTTCGATCTGCTCATCGCTGTAGCCCATGGCTGGCAGGATGCTCATTTTCTGGGTGTACTTCTCGAACGTGGCCTTGATGGAGCCGACCGCATAGGGATGAGGGTCGACGATCTCGGCTGCGCCATATTTCATGGCAGCGACATATCCAGCACCGTACGTCATTTCACCGTGTGTGAGCGTGGGACCGTCCTCGATCACCAGAACCCGCTTGCCGCGGATCATATCCGGGTGTTGGACGAACACAGGAGAAGCCGCCTCGATCATAATGGCCTTGGGGTTCACCTTGTACATGTTCTCGCGGACTTCGGACAGCTGTGCGGGAGTAGCTGAGTCGACCTTGTTGATCACAATGACGTCTGCCTGCCGGAAGTTGGTCTCGCCGGGATAGTACGTGAGTTCATTGCCAGCGCGCAGGGGATCGGCGACCGTGATCTTGAGGTCCGGAACGTAGAACGAGAAGTCGTTGTTGCCGCCGTCCCAGATGATGACGTCTGCTTCCTTCTCTGCTTCGCGAACGATCATCTCATAGTCGACGCCGGCGTAGATAACGGCGCCCATGTCGATATGTGGCTCGTACTCCTCGCGCTCTTCGATCGTGCACTTATACTTGTCGAGGTCAGCATACGTGGCAAAACGCTCACAAGCCTGGGCTGCGAGGTCCCCGTAGGGCATCGGGTGGCGGATGGAGACGACCTTCTTGCCGGCGGCGTGCAGAGCGCGGACGACGGCGCGGCTGGTCTGGCTCTTGCCGGATCCCGTGCGAACGGCGCAGATGGAGATAACCGGCTTGCTGGACTTGATCTCGGTGCTCTTCGGGCCGAGCAGGGTGAAGTCGGCGCCATCGGCAAGGACCTGTGAAGCCTTGTGCATGACGTTCACATGCGGCTGGTCGGAGTACGCGAATACTACTTCATCGACATTGAGCTCAGCGATGAGCTTGTCGAGATCGGACTCTGGGTAGATTGGAATACCACTCGGATAGAGCTTGCCGGCCAAGGCGACAGGGTACTTCTTGTCGTCGATACCGGGGATCTGCGTAGCCGTGAATGCTACCACATCGTAGTCTGGGTTGTTCCGATAGACCACGTTGAAATTGTGGAAATCCCGGCCTGCAGCTCCCATGATCAAGACTCTTTTCTTCATAAAGCCTCCTCTACAGAGAATAAGGTCCAATGCCCGCTTCGGGGCGCTCTGATTTTACCGCCTTAGGCCTCGTTGTCAAATGACTTGCGCTCATTTGTGGTTGACTATTGGCAGCCGGCCATATAATGATTCAGAAGAGTGTTTGTGGATAGGCTACATGCGAAGTGTTGGTTCGGGTCTCAGCGGCCCGGCGAGATGTGGCAGATGGTTTGATTCATCCGCCTACAGGTGGAATGGCATTGATGAAACGAAACCCGTATAGATATCTGGCGGTGGTCGTGCTGATCTGTGTCCTGGCAGCTGTTGCCGGCTGTTCGTCCGGTACTACTGTTCGGGGCATGATCCAGGCTCCGGTCTTCGTGGGAGTGAGTCTTCGCGAAGCCGAGGCGAAAGCCGCGGAAGTGGGAGTGCTGGTTGAAGTGCAGTCTTCAGAGAGTTCGGACACGATGCCCTTGGATTTTGTCCTCAGACAGGACCCCGAACCTCAAACCATGGTGCAGAAGGGGCGTGTCATCACTGTGGTGACCAGTTCGGGACCCGTTTCTCTGACTCTTCCGGACTTTGTTGGTGGAAAATTCGAGGTGGCGCAGGCTTTCATTGTCGCGAATCGGCTGGTTCTGGGCGACCTCGTCGAGCAGGTCGACGCGAGTCCGGTTGGGACTGTTCTTGCCCAGAAACCTGTGGGCAATGCCGATGTCAACCAGGGGTCCGTCGTGACTCTTACGATCAGCAGAGGGACCATGACCACCATGCCCGATCTGGTTGGGCTGTCGCTGACTGAGTCGAAGAAGCGTCTGGGTGCCCTCGGGTTCTCGGTGAGCAAGGTCATCGTATCGCCTGAACTGACTCAACCTGCGCAGCTGGTGCTGAGACAGGAGCCGGCGGTCGGCGACGCCATCGAGAAAGGTGGCTGGATCGAGCTGACGGTGTCGAAAGTTCCATGATCGAGCAGCCACGCGTCAACGTGTCCATATCTGTCCTGGGCACGGACTTCACAGAGCTCGGGTATGCGCTTGAGCGGATTCGGCTGTCGGGAGCCGACAGTGTCCACCTGGATATCATGGACGGCCGATTCGTCCCAAACATTTCGTTTGGCTCGTCAATCGCCTCCGACATTGTCAGGGCATCAGGTCTTCCATGTTGTGCGCACCTGATGGTCCAGCACCCCGAGGATGCCTTCGACGCATTCGTCGGAGCGGGTGTGGCCGAGTTGCTCTTTCATGTGGAGGCGACGCGGTTCCCATTCCGGGCGCTTCAGCTCCTGAAAGGGGCCGGCATCCGCAGGGGTGTCGCTGTCAACCCCGCTACGCAGGTGGAGTCGGTTGTTCCTTTCCTGGACAATGTCGACACGGTGCTCTTGATGTCGGTGGAGCCCGGGTTTGGGGGCCAGTCGTTTTTCCCGGGGACGCTGGCAAAGGTGCGGGCGCTCCGTTCGGCCGCGGATCGGGCTGGAACGCCCCTTCGCATCGCTGTTGACGGGGGAGTAGATGCGTCGAACTCAGCAGCTCTTCGTGACGCGGGGGCAGACGAACTTGTGGCTGGGACGGCATTCTTCCGTGCCGCAGACCCTGCTGCATTCGTACGGCTCCTCAAGGGTGCCTGAGGAAAGCAACCATGCCTGCCGTGCCCACGATCGTCTTCGCCGGGGGAGACCCTGGCTCGTTGTCGTACCTGCGCACGGTTGACTATACAGACGCATTTCTGGTCGCCGTAGATCGTGGCTTGGCCGTGATGGCCGAGCTTGGGCTGACTCCTGACCTGTTTGTCGGCGACGGAGACTCCGTGGCCCCCGAGCTGCTGATGGGGCTGGACGGGGACCGCACCCGGGTGGTCATTCTGCCTGCACACAAGGATGTTTCCGACCTCGAGGCTGCGTTTGACGTGCTGGTGACAATGGAAAGACACGGCAGCGTGCTTGTGCTGGCTGGACTCGGCGGGAGACTCGATCACTGTCTGTTCAATCTTCAACTTGCAGCGCGGCACCTCGCTGACTTTGAAGACATCACGTTCGAGGATGACCGGTGTCTGGTCAGGGCGCTTACGTCCAGCAATGCCCTGCAGCTCCTGGCTGGCATGACCGTCTCATTTGTTCCTGTGACGCAGGAAGTTCAGTTGAGCCTGGCGGGATTCGAGTACCCTCTGTCGCACGCAGTTGTGCAGCAGGGATCGACGAGAACACTCAGCAATGTCGCCTGCGGCCTGGTTCAACAGGTTATCGTGGAGCGCGGCACCGTTGTCATGATTGCCTGGAAGGTACAGAGCGACATTCCATGAAAGAGGTGAAGATGAAAAAGGCACAGTTGGAGCAGGAGGTGCAGCGTCAGCTGAGTATCCTCCGGCGTGGAACAGCGGAAATTGTGAGCGAAGAAGGCCTGGCAACCAAGATCAGGAGTTCCCTCGTTTCGGGGAAGCCATTACGGGTAAAGCTGGGAGCGGATCCAAGTGCGCCCGACCTGCATCTCGGGCATGCGGTGGTTCTCGACAAGTTGCGTCAGTTTCAGGACCTGGGCCACCAGATCGTGTTCATCATTGGCGACTATACCGGCAGGATCGGGGATCCGTCCGGACGCTCCAAGACACGCCCAGCCCTGACCGGGGAACAGATCGATGCCAATGCCAGGACATATTTCGAGCAGGTCTATCGCATTCTTGACCCGCAGAAGACTGAGGTTCGCTACAACGGCGAATGGCTGTCCAGACTGACATTTGAAGAGATTATCCGCCTCGCCTCACGGTTCACCATCCAGCAGATCCTGGAGCGCGACGATTTCTCCAAGCGCTACCATAGCCAGGTCCCGATCTTCTTCCATGAGTTATTCTATCCCCTCATGCAGGCATATGATTCAGTGGCTGTCGAGGCAGACGTCGAGTTGGGTGGCACGGACCAGAAGTTCAATTTCCTGCTCGCTCGCCAATTGCAGGAACAGGTCGGCCAGGTTGCGCAGGTTGCATTCATGATGCCCATCCTGCCTGGACTCGATGGCGTTCACAAGATGAGCAAGAGTCTGGACAACTACATTGGCATAGCAGAGAACGCCGTGGACATGTACGGCAAGTGCATGTCGATTCCGGACGGGTTGATGGAGGCGTATTTCACGCTTCTGACCAGCATGCCGGAACCAGAGGTACAGGCTGTCGTGGCAGGTATCGCAGACGGCTCCGTGCACCCGATGACTGCCAAGAAGCGTCTGGCATTCCTCGTCACTGAGCGTTTCCATGGAACAGAGGACGCGGCGGCTGCACAGGCCAACTTTGAGAATGTATTCAGCAAGAGGGCATCGACTGCGTCTGCTGACATCGCTTATGAGGACGTTACACTGCCGACCGAGTTTGCCGGCTTGCCCGACGTTGCGGTCATGGACCTGCTGTTTGGCTTGGGGGCCGTGCCGTCGAAGTCGGAAGCCCGCCGTCTGATCCAACAGGGTGGCATCGAAATTGAGGGGCAGCGTGTTGCCGACATCGGGTTCCGGGTCAGTCTGGGCCACTCGCCCATCCACATGCGGGTTGGCAAGAAGCGGTTCCTGGCGGTCAATCTCCAGAAGGCCAATGACCATGAATAGAACCGTCAAATGAACAGGGGCACTTGCTTGGAGGTATTAACGCTCAAACAGCAGTTTGTGCGCCAGTCATTCGTGCCTAGGATTATTCAAAGTGTCGCCCCAAAGACAAGGGCCAAAGTGCTACTAGATAATGAAGTACATCATCAGCACCTGGAAGGAACTGCTTGGAAATGCCCCATATGTGTTGTGTTTACGACTGAACAGACAGCGCACTCGAGTATAGGACTGCTGAGAACTACAAGAAATATGGAGGCATATCAATGGGAAGAAGAATCCTAAGAATCCAGCCTCTTGTAGAAGCAATATCTGAACTACTGCAATCCTGCCGTAGATGGACATAAAGAGAACAATCTTGGGAAGCATAAACGTGGTTGCGGAGACTCACTTTTTTCTTAAACCCAAATTGATACTCTCTTTGAAGGGAACTAGTATTACCGAACAAGGCAAAAAGTATGTTCTTGGTTGCAGCAACTGTTTTGAGTATTGGGAAAAGAGCCGAGGCGAGAGATTCTTTGATATGGGAACTCTAATACGATTGGGAACGGAGATAGAGAAAGGGCTGAAGTATTATTACATGGAGAAGATGGGATACAAGAATTTGCAGGACCTGAAGAACGATCGCAGGTGTAAACGTGGCATCTTTCAACGAGTTCATCCTTCGACAAGTCGCAACACGGTTGTAGACCTGTTTATGGATCAATTGGAGTATGATCTAAACAGCAATTCCAAATTTAGGAAGATACAGCAAATTATGCTTTATCGAAACCTTTATGCACACAATTCAGGGCTACTTGATGACGAGTTTCTAGCACGCTATAAAGAATTGCCATCGATTGATTTGCCGTTGCCTCCCGAAACACAGAAGAGCTGTCGCTATGAAGATACTTACTATTTTGAACCACTAGAAGCAATAGGTGACTACATTGAAGATACTCGATGCTTCTTCAAAGAGTTGCCCTAGACATTGTGTCAGGCAAACACTATGTGTAGCGCCGTTTCCCTGGCACCAAAGGGACAACTATGAGCATGAGTACTGCAAAGTAGTCGCAAGATGCTTAAGGCAAGTGACAGTCCAAATTCGGAAGCCCAACAAGGAAATTGCCGGCTAGTACGACATCTCCACTTCAGACCTAAGGAGGCAATGATTGGCGATTTGGGATCAGGTTCTTGATCCTGCAATTCTTGTGAATGAAGAGAATAGTGGATTTCTGTCTAGGCAAGCATAGATTGCAGGATATGAAAATCAAAATGGGAATATCTTCTTTGGTTGGCTAATCCTTCCTAAAGACGCGGTGGCGCGTTACTCGATGTCGCTGCTCTTGCGCGTCTGTTTGCAGGATCTTCGTGCGCCTTGGAGGCGCACGAGAGGGAAGAGCGAGTGATTCGATTTGGTAAAGGACGCATCGAGTAGCTGGTGGTTCCTGCGTCTCATGCTGTATCGCGACGATTGGCTCTCCGCCAAGCAGGCAAGTGGGGAAAGGGGAATTGTGATGGCGAACCTCGAAGAACGCAATTCGGTATTGGAGAGGGAGATTGTCAAGCATGTCGACCAAGGCTGGAGAGTCGTCAGCCAAATGCAGACGTCCGTTCAGCTAACCCGAGACAAGCGTGTGAACTGGCTCATTGCCCTCCTTCTTGCCTTAGTACTCATCGTGCCCGCCGTTCTCTATCTCTTGCTCTACAAGGGGACTGAGAACCTTTATCTAGAGGTAAGGGAAGATGGCCAAGTCGTAGAACATCGTAATCCCGTTGAAGGGAAACCGGATCGCGCCCGCATAGCCATCAGAGTCCTGACACTGGACGGGCTTATGATTGGGCTGAGCATTGTTCTGACGCGTCTCATGTCGCTGAACGTTCCCATTGGAGGGGGCATCGGGGCCAGGATAGGTCTCGGGCATCTCCCGATTGTGGTTACCGGCATCGTTGCAGGCCCGCTCAGCGGATTGCTGGTTGGAGCTGCTGCTGACTTGGTCGGTTTCGCCATCTGGCCTTCTGGGACCTTCATTATCTGGCAGATAACGGCAATTTCGGCTCTCAACGGTGTCATCCCCTGGGTATTTGTAAAGCTGGGATGGCCACGGTCGCGCACTGCGCGGATATGGATAGGGGTGACCGTCGCGCGCCTGCTGCTCAGTGTTGGCTGGTTGCCGCTGGTACTGCATGACGTCGAGGGGCTGCCATACTGGTCCGTGGTTGCCGGCCAAGCTGCAGCCAGTGTCGTGATGGTTCCGGCGACGGCGTTCTTTGTGGACGTGCTCGTGAAGGCCTACGAGCGTTCCGGATATGGGCGTCTTCCAGCGTAGACCTTCTGGCGGTCCGGAATTCGTATCGCGACCCGATCGGCCACGAGTTCCTCCTGGCCAGTCGGTCACGACATCGTTCCCTACCCTGACGGCTGAGCAGGTACTATCGGTGGACGTGAACAACTTCACGTTCAGGTTCTGGGGCGAGGTACGGGAGCCGACCGAAATGACATGGCAGCAACTCATGACCGTGAAGCATACGATCCTGACGGCCGACTTCCATTGTGTCACTGGATGGTCGATGCTAGAGACCGAGTGGGGCGGAGCGTTGGTGCGCGACGTCCTGGAGGCAGCGCACGTCGAGTTGTCCACGTCGGCTCGATTCGTCATGGCTCACTGTACCACGGAGTTCACGACGAATCTCCCGCTCGAGGCCCTGCTCGCCGACGACACGATGCTGGTCTGGGAATGGAACAGGCTTCCCCTCACGAGCGAGCACGGCGGACCCCTCCGGCTTCTTGTACCGTCGCTTTACGCCTGGAAGGACGCCAAGTGGGTATCCGGCTTCGAGTTCCTGACAGAGGATCGTCCCGGGTTCTGGGAATCGCGTGGCTATCATATGCATGGAGACCCGTGGAAGGAAGAGCGCTACGGCTGAGAGCCATTCCTGCGACTTGACATCAGGGTGATTCCCTGTAAAATAAAATGTTGGAAAAGGAAGCTGCAAGTGGGCCTCTAGCTCAGCTGGTTAGAGCGCGTCCCTGATAAGGACGAGGTCTCTGGTCCGAATCCAGAGAGGCCCACCATTTCGTAGTTCGTGTCTTCATACGTGGGGATGTGGCTCAGTTGGGAGAGCGCATGGTTTGCATCCATGAGGTCGCGGGTTCAAATCCCGCCATCTCCACCATCGAGAGGAGGAGGTGTTCCTTGTCGAGTCGCAAGTACACTGATGTTCCCCTCTGGAAGAACGTGCCGCAGCACGACTGGGACGATTGGCGCTGGCAGGTTGCCAATCGCATACAGACAGTCGAAACACTATCCCAGGTCATCCATATCACCGATGAGCAGAAGGCTGGTGTTATCAGCGCACTCTCCAGGTTCCGCATGGCGATCACACCCTACTACGCCACACTCATCGACCAGAACAGCCCGGATGATCCCATCTTCAAACAGTGCGTTCCCACGGCACTGGAACTGCAGTCTGCGCCCAGCGATCTGGACGATCCCCTCTATGAGGAGGTCGATTCCCCCGTCCACGGCCTGACGCATCGATACCCCGATCGCGTGCTCTTTCTCATTACGGACCAGTGTGGCATGTATTGCCGTCACTGCACCCGCAGACGCCTAGCAGGCATGACTGACGCACGACGCTCCAGGGGCGAGGTCGACGCGGCAATCGGCTACATTCGTGAGCACGAGGAGGTGCGGGACGTCCTCCTGTCCGGTGGTGACGCGCTGCTCGTCGACGACGAGTTCCTCGAGTATGTCATCAGTGAGGTCCACAAGATTCAGCACGTGGAGGTGATACGCCTCGGCACGCGTGCCCCCGTGGTTCTCCCTCAGCGCATCACGCCCGAACTCTGCGCCATGCTGCGCAAGTACCATCCACTGTGGCTCAACACGCAGTTCAACCACCCCAGCGAGGTGACGCCCGAGTCGAGCAAGGCTATCGCGATGCTGGCCGACGCGGGGATCCCGGTTGGCAACCAGTCCGTCCTCCTGAAGGGGATCAACGATTGCCCCTATATCATGAAAGAACTCATTCAGAAGCTCGTGGCTATCCGTGTCAGACCCTACTATATTTACCAGTGCGATCTGACCAGCGGTATCAGTCACTTCCGTACCTCTGTTTACAAGGGTATTGAGATCATGGAGTTTCTGCGCGGTCACACGAGCGGCTTCTCTGTGCCGCAATTTGTTGTCGACGCGCCGCATGGCGGTGGCAAGATCCCGGTCAGTCCCAACTACATTCTCTCCATGTCTCCCGACCGCATCGTGCTTCGAAACTACGAGGGCGTCATCGTGTCATATCCCGAGCCCGAAGACACCAGGAGCCGTTGTCCGGAGCCATGCGTCATCTGTGATACGCAGAAGCGCAAGGTGCCGCCGGAGGGCATCGCCAAGATATTCACGCAGGACGCCTATGACCTGACACCGCCAGGCACGTTGCGCGAAAAGCGTCGTGAGCACTATTCAAAGGAGTGATGACAATGGCTAAGAACAACTATATTGACCTCAAGACCGCGATCCCAGGGCCCAAGGGCATGGAATGGTATGCGCGTGACCGCGCCGCCATTTCGCCTTCGTATGTTCGCCCATATGTCCTCGTGGCCGACCATGCTGAGGGCCTGGAGGTTGTGGACGTCGACGGCAACACGTATCTGGACTTCACGGCCGGGGTCGCCGTCAACAGTACCGGTCATCGTCATCCCGAAGTTATCAAGGCCATCAAGGACCAGGCAGACAAGCTGGTGCACATGTCCGGTACGGACTTCTTCTACCCGATTCAGATTGTGCTCGCAGAGAAAATCCAGGAAATCGCGCCTGGTCCGACCGAGAAGATGGTCTGGTACGGGAACTCTGGAGCCGAGGCTGTCGAGGCCGGCCTGAAGCTTGCACGCTGGCACTCGAGGCGCCCGCTGGCGCTTGCGTTCTTTGGCGGGTTTCACGGTCGCACCTACGGCGCCGTCACGCTGTCGGGTTCAAAGGCGAAGCACCGCGAAGGATTCTCGCCCATGCTTCAGGGCGTCGTTCATGTTCCCTACGCCTACTGCTATCGGTGCCCCCTTGGTCTCGAACCGGAGACATGCGAATTCCGCTGCATCGGTATGATCGAAGAAGTCATGGAGCGTATTGCTCCACCTTCGGATATAGCTGTCATGGTGGTCGAGCCGATCCAGGGCGAGGGTGGGTATGTCGTGCCACCGCCCGGCTACTTCCAGAAACTGCGGCAGCTCACCGAAGAGCGAGGTATCCTGCTGATGCTCGATGAAGTGCAGAGTGGCATGGGCCGTACCGGCAAGATGTTCGCCATCGAGCATTGGGATACAGAGCCCGACATCATGGCTATCGCGAAGGGTGTTGCTTCGGGTCTTCCTCTGGGCATCATGGTCGCCAAGAAGACTGTCATGGACTGGAAACAGGGCGCCCACGGCTCGACCTTTGGAGGAAATCCACTGAGTTGTGCTGCAGCGCTCAAGACGATCGAGCT
>NZ_QXIS01000018.1 GCF_003570925.1 Candidatus Cryosericum terrychapinii
CAGAAGCGGCACCCGCTGATGGGCGACGTGCGCGGCATGGGCCTCATGATCGGCATCGAGTTCGTAAAGGACGCCAAGAAGACCAAGGCCAAGGAAGAAAGCACTCAGCTGGTCCTCGAGGCATTCAAACGCGGCCTGCTGCTGCTGCCCTGTGGCGAGAACTCGGTCCGCCTTTGTCCGGCGCTCAGTGTCACACAGGATCAGTGCGATGTCATGCTGGACGTCTGGGAAGAGTCTCTGGCGGCTGTCGAGAAACAGATGAACAGCTAGAGGTGTGCGATGAAGTCTTCTGCTGAGTTCAAACAGTTGTATGCAGCGAAGACACCGGCATCCCGAAAGCTGAGCGAGCGCGCCCGACAGACTCTCCCGGCCGGCGTCGTCGCCAACGTCAAGTACTTTGCCCCCTACCCGCTGTTCATGCAGCGGGCGGTGGGTTCGCACTTGTGGGATGTCGATGGGAACGAGTACATCGACTACTGTCTCGCATTTGGGCCGCTCATCCTTGGCCATGGGCATCCGGCTGTTGTCAGGGCCGTGGCAGAGTCACTTGCGACATGGGGTACAACCATTTTTGGGACGCCGAACGAACTCGAGATCCAGTACGCCGAGAAACTGATGTCCATGCTGCCGATCACCGGCAAAGTACGTCTCACCAACAGTGGCTCCGAGGCGACGTACCTGGCTCTGCAATTAGGCCGCGCTGCGACCGGCAAGCCGGCTATCGCGCGTTTCGAAGGGCACTACCATGGGTGGTATTATGAGGGCGTGCTCAGCAATACTCCAAGGGCGGCAGACTACGGCGATCCAGACCGGCCGACGTCTGTCGCCGGGTCCCGCGGGACTCCTGCGTATATCCTCGAGAACACGCTGGTGCTTCCCTTCAATGACCTCGACGCGTGCAGCAAGCTGCTCACGGCCAATCGTGATCGCGTCGGAACCGTCATCGTCGAGCCGTCGCCTCGTGCGTTCTACCAGACAGATCCGGCTTTTCTGGAAGGCCTGCGTGCTCTCACCCGGGAACTCGGCATGGTCCTCATTTTCGATGAGGTGATGTCGGGGTTTCGCTCGGGTCCCCAAGGTGCGGCCGGCATCTTTGGTGTCGAGCCCGACCTCATGGTACTGGGCAAGATCATCGGAGGTGGCTTCCCCGTAGGAGCGGTAGCGGGGAGGGAGGATCTTCTGGACCTGACGTCCCCGTTGTCGAGTGGTGGAAGCGTCTTCCACTCCGGGACGTTCAACGGGGCAGTCCAGGTTCTTGCTGCGGGGCTTGCCACACTGGATATCCTGTCGGATGAGTCCCAGATGCGGCCGTTCTATGAGGCGACCGAGGCGTTCAAAGCTGGCATCCGTCATCTGCTGACAGCCCATCACATCCCCGGGCACGTGGCCGGCCTCGGCGCCAATTTCGGCGTCATCATGAGCGAGACGCCGATTCGCAACTACCGCGACCTGGCTCGCGAGAACGGAGCGATGCGAGAGGCCTTCGACTTCGCGTGTCTGACCGAGGGCATCTATGTTCATCCTCACAAACCGTTCTACACGTCATTGGCGCACTCGGCCCAAGACTATGAGGCGACGCTGCGGAAGCTCGACCAGATCTTCGCGGCGATCAGCTGAGCTGAGAATCCAGTCGGCGCGATTGCCTGGTCACCCCGAAGGGCAAAAGGACACTGAATAGGAGGAGACAAGAATGAAGTCAGTTGTCATCACGTCCGCAGTCAGAACGCCCGTGGGCAACATCGGCGGGGTTTTCCGGGACATTCTGGCCGTCGAGTTGGCAAGGACCGTCCTGGAGGAGGTCGTTAAGAGGTCGGGCATCGAGAAATCGATCGTGGATGAGATCATCGTCGGGCAGGCAAAACAGAGCACAGATGCGCCCAACATTGCCAGAGTCGCCGCTCTGGAAGGCGGTTTTCCAGAAGAAGTCCCGGCATATACGGTCCACAGGCAGTGTTCGTCGGGTCTGCAGGCCATCCTGAATGCCGTGTGGCAGATCCAGGCGGGGTATGGCGACGTGATCGTGGCTGGTGGCGTCGAGAGCATGAGCACAGCTCCCTACTACCTTCGCAGCGCACGCTACGGCTACAAGTCCGGGAACAGCGAGTTGCTCGATCCGAACACCGAGAGCCAGCCAAAGTCACAGCCCGAGGAGATCTACGGCTCGTTCACCATGGGCATGACGGCTGAGAATCTGGCGGACAAGTACGGGATCACCCGCGAAGAACAGGATGAATTTGCGTATGCCAGCCATGCCAGGGCCGTCGCGGCAATCGACGCGGGTCGGTTCAAGGAGGAGATCACCCCTGTGAGCGTGCGCATCGGGAAAGGCCAAACGACGCTTGTCGACACCGACGAGGGCCCCAGAAGAGATACAAGCCTCGAGAAGATGGCCAAGCTCAAGCCCGTGTTCAAAGCGGGAGGGACGGTGACGGCCGGCAACAGCTCCAGCAGAAACGATGGCGCTGCCGCTGTCGTGGTGATGTCGGAAGAGAAGGCTGCTGAGATGGGGATCAAGCCTCTGGCAAGATTCGTGGCGGCAGGCATCGCCGGCGTCAACCCCACCATCATGGGCATCGGCCCGGTACCCGCCACGCGCAAGGCCCTGGAACGGTCAGGACTGTTGCTGGGCGATATCGGCCTCATCGAGCTCAACGAAGCGTTCGCGGCGCAGAGCCTTGCTGTTGTCAAGGAGCTGGGCTTCAACCGGGATATCCTCAACGTGAACGGAGGGGCCATTGCGCTGGGGCACCCACTTGGCTGCTCCGGAACGCGCATCTCGGTCACACTGATCCATGAGATGTTGCGGAGAAACACCAGGTACGGGCTTGCAACCATCTGCGTTGCGGGCGGCCTTGGTGTGTCGACGATCTTCGAGAATCTGTGCGTGTGAGAGCAGGAGGTTCTGTCCATGGTTAGCGACAAGTACAGAAGCATCGAGGACGCAATCGCCAGGGTCAAGCCAGGGTCACGCATCATGGTCGGGAGCTTTGGCTTGGCCGGATATCCCGAGGAGTTGATCGAGGCCCTTGCAGCAAGTGGAACGGGAGACCTGACGATCATCAGCAACGACCTCGGTACGCCCGGCGTTGGTCTCGGCAAGCTGCTCACCAACAACCAGATCCGGTCGTTGATCGGGACCTACTACAACTGGAATCCAGAGGTAGCTGGCGCCTACAATGAAGGCCGGATCAGCGTGAAGCTGGTCCCGCAGGGGACGTTCGCAGAAGCGATCAGAGCCGCCGGCGTGGGCATCCCGGCTTTCTTCACGCCGACCGGAGCGGGTACAGAACTCGCGGCAGGCAAGGAGACCAGAGAATTCGCCGGGAAGGCGTGTGTCCTGGAAGAATCCATCCATGCCGACGTGGCACTCATCAAGGCCTACAAGGCCGACGAGCTGGGCAATCTGGTCTACTACAAAACTGCCCGCAACTTCAATCCCGTCATGGCGATGGCGGCAGACACCGTCATAGCCGAAGTCGAAGAGATAGTCCCGGTCGGGTCTCTGGACCCCGAGTGCATAGTGACGCCCCACATGTATGTGGATGTGCTGACGATGAGGAAGAGCTGAGATGCAGGTGATACTCGAACAACAGGCCAAAGAACGGATAGCCTCAATGATAGCCCGCTACTTCGACGGAAAAGCCCGGAATGGGAGGCTATTCATCAACCTTGGCGTCGGTATTCCGACCATGGTGGCCAACTACATCACAAGTCCCAGCATCTACGTGCAGGCCGAAAACGGGATGCTCGGCGTCGGCTGTGCGGCACCCGAAGGCCGGATGGACCATGACCTGATCAATGCGGGCAGGACGTGTGTTACTGAGACTCCCGGCTGCTCCTATATGGACAGCGCTGCGTCCTTCGGCATGATCCGTGGTGGTCACATCGACGCAACGGTCATCGGGGCGTTTGAAGTAGATCAGAAGGGGAACATTGCCAACTGGATCATCCCCAATGGGAAACAGCTTGGGGTCGGCGGAGCGATGGATCTGGTCACCGGAGCCCGCGAGGTCGTGATAGCCATGCAGCATACCAGCAAGAACGGCAAGCCTAAGCTGGTCAAACAATGCACGCTCCCCATCACTGGCATCGGCGAGGCCGACATGGTCATCACCGAGTATGCCGTGTTTGTCTTCGACAAGGGTAGACTGATCCTCAAGGAAATTGCCCCCGAGATCACCGTCGACGAACTCCGAGGCATAACCGACGCCGAGTTCAACGTGTAACTTTCTCGGGACGGTTCCGAAAGTGTAACACTCTCGACGAGAACCCAAACTGGAGGAGTGTAACTTTCTCGGGACGGTTCCAAAAATGTAACACTCTTGACGATAACCTAAACTTGGGGAGGAATTATGCCGGGTACATGGTTCGTAAGATGGTCCGTTTAGATGAGTAGACAAGCGAGAATTCGGATTCCCGACGGCGTGTATCATGTGACGACACACGGCGACGGTGACACGATGATCTTCGAGGGGCCGTCTGAGAAGCGGCGACTGCTTGACCTGCTGGCGGATACGGCCGAAGAGTTGGACTGGGCCATGTATGCGTGGTGTGTCATGGGGAATCATTATCACTTTCTGCTGAAAACGCCCGACGACAATCTATCAGAAGGAATGCACCACATCAACATGACCTATGGTGAGTGGTACAACATGTGTCGAGGACGTCACGGTCATGTATTTCAGGACCGCTTCTTCTCGATTCTGATCACGCAGGACAGTCATCTTCTCGAGGCCTCCCGCTACGTCGTGCTGAATCCCCTGCGGGTGGGCCTGGTGGTTGCTCCTCAGGAGTGGCCATGGAGTAGTTACAATGCTGCCGTGCTGGGCGCGCCCTCTCGCGTTCCGCTGAGGGATCGAGAGTTGATGGGGATGTTCGGCCACGAAGGGGCAGAGTCCCGGGAGCTCTATCGGGAATTTGTCCACGCGGGCATCGGGCTCAAGAAACCGGACTCTCTCCTCACGGGTAGGGCCAGGCGATGGGCGGAATCCAGCGACCGAGCTCGGTCAGAGAGCGGCCAAGAT
Organism: Candidatus Cryosericum terrychapinii; assembly: GCF_003570925.1. Taxonomy (GTDB): domain Bacteria; phylum Caldisericota; class Caldisericia; order Cryosericales; family Cryosericaceae; genus Cryosericum; species Cryosericum terrychapinii. The sequence goes on from NZ_QXIS01000018.1 coordinate 5,025, forward strand.
GTTGCTGCGCGAAAACCTGTTGCCGGCCTGACCCCCGACGTGATTGAGATCTCCCATGTGGTCAGTCTCCATCAGCAGGGGATGAGCCTGAGAGAAATCGCCGCCACACTTGGCATAAGTCACATGACGGCGCGGCGTTATCTGGCGCGCAACGCCGAAGGAACGAAACTGTAACACTCTCGACGTTTCGGAACCGTCCCGAAGTGTAACAGTGTTACAGATATGGAACCGTCCCGAGAAAGTTACAGGGCCCGGCGCAGGTGGCCGGGCCCCTTGCCTGTTAGTAGTTGAACTGCTGTACCAGGTAGGACGGGTTGAGCTTCTCGCCCGTGGCGTGTTCGATCATGGTGTTCCATGAGTACTTCGCGCCGGGAGTGAAGACGTTGTCGACAAACCAGCGGCCACCTTCGGGCGTCAGCACCTTGCCCTCGGCTTTGGCGCGCAGGGTGTGGTCAAACTGGGAGGCGAGCATCTCGCCGAGCAGGTAGTTGTGGTAGTAGACGGGGGCCATGGCGAAGTGGTACTTCGCTGCCCAGTCGGGCTTCTCGAAGCGTTCCTCGGGTGCGTTGAGGTACTGGATGTTCTGGACGCCCTGGTACCAGAGCCGGCTGTTGCCCTTCTCCGTGCGATAGAGCTCTCGCTCGAATAGAGCGAAGTGCGTGATCCACCGAGTCGCGACGAGCATCTGGTTACGGATGGCGACAGGCAAGTCCCTCTGCAGCCTCTGGAGATTGGCATCATCGATGCCGACCATCTGCTTGTACCACTTGGGGTCGCGGGCCATGCGGCCAAAGAACATGGCGACAGCTTCGGTCGTGAAGATGTGCGCGGGTTGGCGCAGGACTTCGGGAAGCGTCATGTCGGTGTACTTGTCGTAGCAGGCGTGGCCCATTTCGTGCAGGAGGGTTTCCATTTCCGTTTCGTTGGGGCGCAGGTTGGCGAGGACGCGGACGTCGCCCTTGTTGTCGAGGTGCATACAGAAGGCGTGCTGGTCTTTGCCCGCGCGTTCGTAGAGGTCGCTGCGATCGATGATGTCGCGGATGTCCAGCCCGATGGCATCGTAGGTTGCTGTCGCAAGTTCCTCGACGATATGGTCGCCCTTGCCCTCGAAATACACGCCGAGACCGACGTCTGAGGTGCGGGGAGCCTCCTGGAAGAACATGTCGCTCATATGCCAGGGCATCAGCTTGGAAGGGTCGACGTCCAACCGCCGTCCAACCACCTGGTCGATGGAGTACTTGACGCGGCGGAACAGCGCGTCCGTCTGGTCGCGGTAACTTTCGAGCGTCTGTTTGAGCCATGCACCGTCGAATTCCTGGAGCTCGATTGACATCTCATAGTAGTTGGCGTACCCCAGCTTGACGGCAGACTCGTTGCGGAGCTTGATGAGCTCCATGAGACCAGGTTCGAGCACTGCGCCCACCTGCTTGCTGGCGAGCCAGGCCTTCTTGCGAAGGTCATTGTCGGTGCTGGTCCGGAGGATCTCCTCGATTTGTTTGTTGTTGACTTCCCTGCCGTCGATGGTTCCGCGGAACTTGGTCGTGATGCCCTGAAGGGCGATCTGCTTGCTGACCAGCTGCTGAAGCATCTCCCTGTCAAGCTGGTTTTCGACCATCATGTCGTGGACAAGTCTGAGCTGTCTGCGCTCGAACTCTTCCAGGTCACCCGCGGCGAGCATGGAGTTCACGGTGTCGAAGCGCTGCTTGTCGGCGAGGAAGAGCCGCATTGCCAAGTCGGCATGCTCCGCCTGGGCGGCGTACTCGTCCTTCCCGGTCGTCGACAGGTTCCAGGCGGCGATGTTGCACTGGTAGGACAGCTCGTTGAGCTTCTCATTCAGTTCCTTCAGATACATGGCGTTATCCATGGGTGCCTCCTAAGATAGGTACAGTTTACGAAGGAATGTGCGAATGCAACAGGCCGGCAGAGGAGCGACCGGAACAGGCTCCAGGTTGAAGTGGTCATGTTTGACACGTTTTTGGGGCCGCATATACTTCAAGTGTTCTCTGGGGCAGGGTGAAATCCCCGACCGGTGGTAGTAGCGAAGAGCTTAGCCCACGAGCCGCTGCGGCGGTAGGACTTGGTGTGATTCCAGGGCCGACAGTACAGTCTGGACGGAAAGAGACGTCCGCTTTCCGTGCCCCCAGGGTTGATTGCAGCTGTAAGGCTGCGTCTGCTATGGAGGTAGAGAATGGAATCGAAGAAACTGCGTATGCTCACCCTGGCTAGTATGCTGGCCGCCGTCGGGTATGTCCTTCAGCTGTTCGAGTTTCCCCTGCCGTTCTTGCCGGCTGCGACCTTTCTCAAGTTCGATTTCGGGGACATTCCGGTCGTGATCGCCGGTTCTATGTTTGGACCCGGTGCGGCAGTACTGACTGCCACCGTCAAAGGGTTGCTATGGGCGCTCATCGGTCACGGAGCAAACAGCTGGGTTGGAGCAGGCATGAACACGATCGCAGTCATCGTCTTTGCTCTTCCGTTGGCTCTTCTGGGCAGGTCCAGGAAGCTATGGGTCAAAGCCGCTGCAGCAGGTCTAGGCATGCTTGCGATGACGGCGGTGATGGTTGGATTGAACCTCATCGTAGATCCTCTGTATTTCAAGTGGCCGATTGCGGCCGTCAAAGCTATTATTGTACCTGCAATCATCCCCTTCAACTTATTCCGAGGCGCGGCCAATGGTGTCGCATCTGTGCTCGTCATGCTGGCGCTTCAGCGGACGGCCATCTTCCGGACGAGTCGCTGACTTTCGTGCCTGGCACCACATCAATGGGACACGGCGAATCCGCTGTTCTTGCCTCACGGGGCGCTGAGCATATACTGTCCTCATGCGCCGGGACTTCGTATGACCGGCAGTGCGTGAGGTGAAATGTGAACTCAGCTGATATTCGAGAAGGCTTTCTCCGGTTCTTCGAGAGGCACGACCACCTGAGACTCCCCAGCGCTTCCCTGCTCTCGCCCGACCCAACACTGCTCTTTACCGCAGCCGGTATGGTCCCGCTGAAGCAGTATTACCTAGGGGAGGTGGCTCCTCCAAATGCGCGCATGACGTCGGACCAGAAATGCATTCGAACGAACGACATCGAGCGGGTTGGCCGGACGGCACGTCACCATACCTTCTTCGAGATGCTGGGCAACTTCTCCATCGGCGACTACTTCAAGGACGACGCCATCGCGATGGCCTTGGAGTTCTCGACGAAGGTTCTCGGCCTGTCAGCCGATCGTATCTGGGTAACTATATATAAGGAAGATCTCCAGACGGCGGACATCTGGCAGAAGGTCGGCATTCCGCGCGAGCGGATCGTGGCGATGGGCGCTGACGACAATTTCTGGACCATGGGCCCCGTCGGTCCGTGTGGCCCCTGCAGCGAACTATACATCGACCGTGGGGTGCGTCACCCGGGCGACGAGAAGCAGCAGATGGGCGACGATGGGGACCGGTTCCTCGAGTACTGGAACCTGGTGTTCACGCAGTTCGACCGGCAACCGGACGGTTCGCTGAAGCCGCTTGCTCGCAAGAACATCGA
>NZ_QXIS01000019.1 GCF_003570925.1 Candidatus Cryosericum terrychapinii
CGAGATCATCAGCAGCAGGACCATGCTTCCCTTGAGATTCATCTCCGAGAACCTTGGGTGTTCCATCGTCTGGGTGGATGCAACCAAAACGATAACGATCACATACGAGTCGTGAAGATGGCAGTGTAGACAGAGGGAGAACGGCTCTTCATGTAGTGTTCAAGCACGGCACCGGGAGAGGATCGGCGTTTCTCGAAAAGTCAGTATTGATGCACCTGTTGTGGCACAATATGGTCAGGTGGTGGAGCCGAGGGGATTCGAACCCCTGACCTCATCCGTGCGAGGGATGCGCTCTCCCAGCTGAGCCACGGCCCCATCGACGCCTATTATATGAAATTCGCAGTGATAGTCAAAGTGTCCTTCTGAGGATGTAGCCCTGGAAGCTGGTTTTGGGTTGACTTTGGCAACCTTGGGACTACAATCTGTTAGGTATTAGACAACTTGTTCCTGAGGAGCAATCATGTCCAGACCTGTTGGTCTTATCGTTGGCACGGGCGTCGACAGTGTTCAACTTCTTTCTGATGCGAGCCTCTCCAGCATCAATACCCCGTTTGGTGACGTAAGCTATGTCCGGGGTTCCATGGGTGATGTGGATGTCTGCGTCCTCAAGCGTCACGGGGAAGGTCACGTCGTACCGCCCCATCTCATCAACTACCGTGCCAATATCATGGCCCTGTACATGCTCGGCGTCGAGAAGGTCGTCACGACGAGTGCCGTAGGGTCGCTCAAAAAGTCAATTGCGCCAGGGTCGTATGCGCTGATGGACGGTTTTCTGGACTTCACCAAAGTGCGCGTGCAGACGTTCTTCGAGGTTGGCAAGGTCGTTCACACGGACATGACCCATCCCTACAGTGCAGCCGTCACGGACGTGCTGGCGACGGAGATGTCCGCCCTGGGGCTTTCGCTTCACACGGGTGAAGTGTACGTGGCGGCGGAAGGTCCACGCTTCGAATCGCCACAGGAAGTCCGCATGTATGCGGCCATGGGCGGGTCGGTGGTCGGGATGACGGGCTTGCCCGAGGTGACGCTTGCCCGGGAGGCAGGTCTCGAGTATCAGACAATCGCCATCATTACGAACTACGCGGCCGGCATAAGTGCCTCGCTCCTCACACACAAGGAAGTTCTTGATGCTATGGCTGCAGCATCGACATCGCTGGTGGAGGTCCTGCGCCGATCTCTTCCCCACATCAAGCAACTTCCAGCAGGTGTGGGCGACGATGAGCATCCGCTCGACTTTCTGTTGAATTCATGAGAGTAGAATTGCTGGCTCATACTCCGGACGCGGATGTGCTGTGTGCCTACGCGGCTCACATCTGCTACAGCACCGAACCATTCAACGCCGATCGAAGCGCCGGCATTCTGCGCAAGGTCTGCGGCAACGGACATCTGTCCGTTCTTGAACACGCCAGTTTCACGTTTCTTGTTGAAGGGCTGTCGCGTGCAGCTTCCCATCAGTTGGTTCGGCATCGGCTGGCCTCGTACTCGCAGCAGAGCCTGCGGTTCACAAAGGCTCAGCCGATCTTCGTCTCTCCCCCAGGCCATGATTTCAGACACTTCTATGAGCTGGCTTACGTGGAATACGAACGTCTGCTCGCAGACGGTGTGCATGAGGAAGACGCACGCTATGTCCTTCCACAGGGTGTTGCGTCACGTCTGGTGGTTACGATGAATGCCAGGGAGCTGAGACACTTCTTTGAGCTGCGTTGCTGCCTGAGGGCACAATTCGAGATTCGGGCTCTGGCGTGGCTTATGCTGGCAAAGGCCAAAGCCGCAGCGCCCCTCCTGTTCGAGAATGCCGGCCCGGTGTGTTTACAGGGAATGGAGTGCCCGGAACGTTCGTTTGCGTGTCACCTGAAAACGAAGGGACAGGGAGGAGAATCGGAATGACGGGAGCAATGCTGGCGCTTGTGAAGGAACGTCCAGAGCGGGGGGCAACACTGACGAAGGTAAACATCCCCTCGATCGGAGAGGACGAGGTGCTGGTCAAGATCGACTATGCCTCTATCTGTGGCACAGATGTCCATATCTATGTGTGGAACGAGTGGGCACAGAACCGGATCAAGACTCCGCATATCATGGGCCACGAATTCGCCGGGCACGTCGCGGAGACTGGCAGGTCCGTGCGGGGATTCAAGGAAGGCGATTTCGTCAGTTCCGAGACACACATTTACTGCGGGCACTGCTATCAGTGCCATACGGGGCATAGTGAGGTTTGCCAGAACCTTCAGATCCTGGGAGTGGACCGCGCCGGCGCATTTGCCGAGTATATCGCTGTTCCAGAGCGCGTGCTCTGGAAGAACGACCAGTCTATTCCAGCCGCGTGGGCTTCCATACAGGAGCCGATGGGGAACGCATTGGATACCGTCAATTCCGAGCCGGTAGCAGGGAAGACCGTCCTCGTCACAGGAGCGGGTCCGATCGGAGTGCTGGCCGTGGGGATTGCCAAAGCTTTCGGTGCTACGCAGCTCTTTGTGACGGATCTTTCTGACTATCGACTCGATCTCGCCAAGAGCATGGGTGCGGATTTCGTTCTCAATCCCAGCCGCGACGACATCGAGGGCGTGGTCAGGGAGCAGACGCATGGCATTGGTGTCGACGTCGTGCTGGAGATGTCCGGCAGCGAGAAAGCCATGCACCAGGGCCTGAAGGCGCTGACACCAGGCGGACGCATGTCCATGCTCGGTCTTCCTGAGCGTCCGGTGACCATTGATCTGACCAACGAAGTCATCTTCAAGGAAATCCGCATCTACGGCATCACAGGACGCAAGATCTTCTCAACGTGGCAGACTGTATCCCGACTGCTTGCTTCGCGCATTGTGGATCCGAGTCCTGCCATTACACATCAACTGAAGTTTGAGGACTGGCAGACAGGCATGGACGCCATGGTCGCCGGGACCTGTGGCAAAGTCGTTCTCCAGATTGCGGGGAGGTAGTGGAATGAACGAGAAGTTCCAGGGGATGATGCAGACCGAACTTGACCGGCTCGAAAAAGAAGGGCTCAGTCTCCGCATACGAACGCTCGACTCCGAACAGGGTCCAGCATGTACCATCGATGGCAAGTACGTCGTGAACCTTGCTGCCAACAACTACCTGGGCATCATTGGTCGCAAGGATGTCAAGGAAGCCGCCAAGAAGGCTATCGACGAGTTCGGCGTGGGGTCTGGCGCCGTCAAGACGATCATCGGCAATACGCGCCTGATCGTCGAAGGCGAGAAGAAGCTGGCGAAGTTCAAAGAGGTTGAGGACGTTCTCATGTACCAAGGAGGCCTGACAGCGAATTCTGGTACCATTCCGGCGCTTGTCCATGACGGGGACCTGATCTTCAGCGACGAGCTGAATCACGCCAGCATCATCGACGGTTGCCGTCTCAGCAAGGCGAAGATCGTGCCCTTCAAGCACTGCGGCGTTGCCAGTCTCGAAGAGAAGATCAAGGAATACGAGAGCGAGCCGGGCACAAAGATGATCATCACGGACGGCGTCTTCAGCATGGACGGCGACATTGCTCCGTTGCCCGATATCGTCGAAGTAGCCAAGAAGCATGGCGCAGTCACTATGGTCGATGATGCGCATGGCGAGGGAGTCCTGGGAGATCACGGGCGTGGTATTGTCAATCATTTCCATCTCGAGGGAGAAGTTGATGTCGAGGTCGGAACCATGTCCAAGGCGTTCGGTGTGGTAGGTGGATACGTCGCGGGCACGCACACGCTTGTCGAGTATCTGAAGAACAAGTCCCGCACAATCTTGTTCAGCTCAACCATTACGCCAGCCGATGCCGGTGCAATCCTGAAGGTTATCGACATCTTGACCGAGAGCGACGATCTGGTGCACAAGCTGTGGGAGAACGCAGCGTACTTCAAGGCCAAGATGAAGGCCTATGGGTTTGACACCTGGCGAAGCGAGACCCCGATCACTCCCATCATCATTGGCGATGGACAGCTTGCCAAGAATCTCTCTGCCAAGCTGTTCGAGAAGGGAGTCTTTGCGCAGTCACTCGGCTTCCCGACGGTTCCAAAGGGCTTGGCGCGTATCCGTTGCATGCTGTGTTCGACGCACACGAAGGAACAACTCGACTTTGCGGCCGACATGTTTCATGAGTCGGCTCTCGAGCTAGGCATTCTGAAGAGCTAGGCGTCTGATGTCCTATCCCAGTGTCCAGGCTCTGATCCTAGCCGGAGGACTCGGCACCCGCATGAAGAGCGCAATGCCCAAGGTTCTCCATGATGTCCTTGGCCATCCCATGTTGTGGTACGTTGTTGATGCACTGAAGGACATCGATGTGCAGCCGATTGTCGTTACGCCGGCAGCCAATGAGGCGTTTCGCGCGGCGTTCGGAGACCGCCTGACCTACGCGGTTCAGCCTGAACAGCATGGCAGCGGTCACGCCGTCCAGTGTGGCATGGACTACGTTTCTGCGGAGTACGTCCTCGTATGCAACGGGGATGATCCCCTTCCAGCCGCAGAGGACTACCGCGTGTTCCTTGACGAGAGTCTCGCTGAACATGCAGACGCGGCAGTTCTTGCGGCGTATCTCGAAGACGCCGGCCAACTGGGACGCGTCGTGCGGACCGTGGACGGAGCATTTGCAGGCATTGTCGAGGCACGAGACGCGCGACCGGAACAACTTGGTATTCAGGAGATCAACACGGGCATTTACGTGTTCCGTTCGGCGGAGCTTCGCAGGTGGCTGGCACGGATGAAGTCGAACAATGCTCAGGGTGAGTACTACATTACAGAATGTTTCTCAATGGCTGTGCAGGACGGCAGTCATGTGCATTGCCCTGTGGCTCGCGGCACATGGGAGATGTCTGGGGTGAACGATCGGGCGGAGCTCGCGCTGGCTGCCGGCCTTCTTCAGCGGCGGAAGTTGGACCATCTCTACCGGGAGGGCGTCACCATCAACATGCCGGGAACAGTCCATGTCGATTGGGACGTCGTTGTCGGACGCGATTCGGAGATCCGGCAAGGTTCGTGTCTGAAGGGAAGCACCAAGGTAGGCAACTCCAGTGTCATTGGACCCAACACGATTCTCATCGACGCGCAGGTGGGCGATGAGACAACGGTTCTGGCTTCGCTCGTGGAGGGCTCCACCATAGGCAGCAACTGTGCAGTTGGTCCCTTTTCCTACATCCGGCCGGGGACTCAGACGGCCGAACGATCAAAGGTTGGCGCTTTCTGCGAACTCAAGGCCTCATCCCTGGGAGTAGGGAGCAAGGTCCCACATCTTTCGTACATCGGCGACGCTGACATTGCCGAGAACGTCAATGTCGGAGCTGGCACGATCACCTGCAACTACGACGGATTCACGCATACCAAGCACCACACGGTCATCGAGAAAGACGTCTTCATCGGCGCCAACAACAATCTGGTCGCCCCAGTGACGATTCATGAAGGAGCGTACACTGCGACCGGGTCGACGATCACCCATGATGTACCTCCGGAAGCTCTTGCCATCGCACGAGCGGTGCAAGTCGACAAAGAGGGATGGGTCAGGAGGAAGAAACATGGACAGTGAGTATAACCCGATCAAGATCTTCTCTGGCAACGCAAACAAACCGTTGGCCGAGAAGGTTGCGTCCTATCTTGGCATTCCTCTCGGTCAGGCTGAGATTGGCCGTTTCCCCGACGAAGAGATCAAACTGCGTATCAGCGAGAACGTGCGGGGGCTGAACGTCTACGTCATCCAACCCACTAATGCACCTGCAGAGAATCTGTTGGAACTGTTGATTCTGCTTGACGCTCTGAAACGCGCTTCAGCCGCGAGCATAACAGCGATCATCCCGTTTTTCGGCTATGCGCGCCAAGATCGGAAAGTTCGCTCGCGAGAACCCATCAGTGCCAAACTGGTAGCAAATCTCGTGACCGTGGCGGGTGCAGACCGCGTGGTCGCAATCGACCTCCATGCCGCCCAGATTCAGGGCTTCTTCGACATCCCTGCCGACAACCTGACGGCCATGGTCCAGTTTGCGCAGTACATCAAGCGCAAGGAGCTGGAAGACCTCGTTGTCCTGTCTCCCGATGTGGGAGGCGTGGCACGGGCCAGTACGTTTGCCCAAACCATTCATGCTTCGCAGGCCCTGTTTGTGAAGAGGCGTCTTTCGCCGGACACGGTCGAGATTCAGTCACTCATCGGCGATGTACGAGGCAAGAACGTGATTATCGCTGACGATGCAATCCATACGGGCAATACGATGTTGAACGCCTGCAACCGTGCCCTGACCGAGGGTGCCAAGAGTGTCATTGCCTGTGCGACTCATGCCGTCTTTGCGGGGGACTCCCTTGGATTGTTTGCTCGGTCGAACTTCAGCGAAGTGATTGTGACAGATACGATGTTTGTCCCTGGACGCGAATATCCCTCGATGTTTACAGTGTTGTCGGTGTCGGAGCTCATTGCCAAAGCTATCTACAGCATCCACAACCACTCGTCAGTCTCTGCCCTGTTCCAGCTGTGACAGTCTGAAGGCTGTCTACTTGATTCGGAGCTGATTTGAGATATAGTATCAGAAGTGTGCCGGTATCTTATGAGTAAGGAGTTGGTATGCAAAGAGTAGCGATAGAAGCCGTTGTCCGTGAAAGCGGCAAGCATGGCAAGCTGGGCGCCCTGCGCAGGCAGGGCTTCATTCCAGGAGTGGTTTATGGGCGGGGGATGACCCCTCAGTCTGTTGCTGTTCCGGTGCGTGCATTTGAGCGCATCCGTCGTACGACTGGGGAGTTCGCCATCGTCGACCTTCAGTTTGAGGATAGCAATACTATGACCACTGTTGTGCACGAGTGCCAGATGAACCCGATCCGGGACACGTATACACATGTCGACTTCCTGTCCATTTCTCTTGACGAACCACTGACGAGCAAGATCCCGATTCGCCCCATCGGAACAGCTATCGGTCTCAAGGAAGGCGGAGTGCTCGAGCACTCACTGTACGAGCTCGAAGTCGAGGCTCTTCCGCTCGACATTCCCGACTATCTGGAGGTTGACGTTTCCGACCTCGGACTGAAGCATTCCATCCATGTTGCTGATCTGAAGCTTGGCGACAAGGTAAAGGTGCTTACAAACGAAACGGCGACGGTCTTCTCGGTTGTTGCGCCAGCTGTCGAAGAAGCCCCGCCTGTTCCTGAGGAGGGTGTTGCGGTCGAGGGCGCTGTTCCTCCAGTTGGAACTGTTCCTGCGGTGGGAAGTGTCCCTGCGGTGGGAACTGCTCCTGCTGCCGCTCCTGCTGAGGTCGCTGCGAAGACAGCATCGAAGAAGTAGCACGACTCAACTGTTGTCTGCTCTGCATCAATCGCTCCATATACGCTGGCCCTCGAGGGCCAGCGTTTTTGCTGTCCACGTCTTCCACAAAGGCTTCTCGTGAGACTACTGTTCATCGGTGATGTCTTCGGCCGCCCGGGGCGTACGATTGTACGGCGACTGCTCCCACAGCTCAAGGCAGAGCAGCAGCCCACTGTCGTCGTGGCCAACGCGGAGAACGCGACACATGGGACCGGCATGACCCGGTCCGCGTTTGAAGAACTCACCGCTGCAGGAGTCGACATATTCACGGGGGGCAATCACACGCTTGGCAAGCCGGAAATTCTTGACCTGATGCAGGAACACCCGACCGTATTGTGTCCCGGCAATGTCAGTCCCGCCCTCAGGCGTCACGGGTTCGTTATCTGGCAGACGCCGGATGGTCCCATAGCCGTCGTCAACGTGATGGGACAGTATTGCATGAACGGTGTCGACAACCCCTTCCGATACATGGAAGAAGTATTGGGTGACCCAGAAATTGGGGCGGTGCGTGTGAAAGTCGTCGATTTTCATGCGGAGGCCACAGCGGAGAAGGCAGTGATGCTGCGTCTGCTGGACGGCCGCATTTCGGCAGTACTCGGAACACATACGCATGTTCCAACTGCGGATGCGCGCGTCACGGCTGCAGGCACCGCGTTTATTACCGATGTTGGCATGACTGGGGTACGATCCTCGATCATCGGCCTGGACCCGGAAGTCATGATGCGCCGTTTTGAGACAGGCATCATGTATGCACCCCGCGTCGCGGAGGGCGATGCGACGTTGATGGCCGTCGTGGTCGACATCGATGCATCCACGGGGAGCAGCACATCGATAACGCTCCTGCAGAGGGACCACTGACATGGCTGGGTTCCTCATCAAGACCTTCGGTTGCCAGTTCAACGAGCTGTACAGCGCTACGATCGCTGACGCGCTGAGACGTGGAGGACATCGGCCTTCTGATAGTCTTGGCGAAGCATCACTTGTCATCATCAATACGTGTGCAGTCCGCGAGAAGGCAGAGGAGAAGGCCTTCAGCTTTCTCGGAGAAGCCGCAAAGCTCGTTGGTGCCAGTCGTATCGTGTTCATGGGTTGCACAGCCACACTCGACAGACAACGAGCGGTTCGCATTGCAGGTCGTGGTCTAAACGTCGTGGAAGGCACAGCGGGCATGGAGCAAGTGCTTTCCCTCGTAGGGACTATAGTACCGCTCGGTGAAGTGGATTGCACGGCTCCTCGCTCGCTGTTCCCCACGGCAGACATCGAACTCATTCGTGGATGTGAGAGCTACTGCACCTATTGCATCGTTCCGAGGTCTCGAGGTCCCGAGGTCGTTATCGACGCCGGCGAAGTCCTGCATCGAGCCGAACGGGCCATTGGGAGTGGTTTCTCTGAGTTGCTCTTCCTGGGACAGAACATCAACAGGTATCGGTCGAGCCTTGGAGGACTGGTTGAGACCATGTTTGCGGTTGATGAACTTGACGGCAACTTCTGGTTCTGGTTCCTGAGCTCTCATCCAGCAAACTTCACACCGGAAGAAGTGAAACGGGTCATGGGGCTGCGGCACATCGAGCATCGATTGCACCTTCCCCTGCAGTCGGGGAGTGACCGCATTCTCGAGCGGATGAACCGACGGTACTCAATTGCAGATTATGCCAGACTGGTGGAACCCATCCGCGAGAACGCCGACTGGACACTGACAACAGACATTATTGTAGGCTTTCCCGGGGAAACGAATGATGATTTTGCCGCCACGGTCGACGTGGTCCGTGGGTTCCGGTTCGATGGAGTCTTCCTTGCCAAATACTCCGACAGGCCTGGTACGCCAGCGTCCAGAATGCAGGACAAGGTCCCGCCTGCGCTCATCGACGAACGGCACTCCGCCCTGCTCAGCATCGTCCAAGGTCTCAGCGAACAAAGCAACCAGGTGCTGGTGGGCAGATGCGTCGACGTGCTCGTCCTAACTGTACATGCAGGCGGCAATGCCTTTGGAAGGTCGATCGATGGCAGGAATGTCTGGTTCTCGTGTTCTGAACCAGCGCCAGGAATTGGTACATTCGTCAGTGTGACTATTGACCATGGCTCGAGAGAAGGGTTGTATGGCACCCGAGTCTGCTAGTCTCCCATTGATTGTAGGCATTGTTGGCGCCACCGGAACGGGCAAGACTGTTCTTGCCCTGGGCATTGCCCGTCGTTTCGGAGGATCGATCATCTCTGCCGACTCGATGCAGGTCTACGAGGGGATGGATGTCGGCACGGCGAAACTCAGCCTGTCAGAACGTCTAAGCGTTCCCCATGCTCTCATTGACGTCGTTCCTCCCAGAGAGCACTTCTCCGTCGCGCAATATCAACTCCTGGCACTCGAAGCTGTGAATGCGGCAATCCGCTCGCAGCGTCTGCCGATCCTGGTGGGAGGGACTGGTCTGTACGTGAGGGCTGTCCTCGACGGATACGAGTTTCTACCGGAGAAGCCCGATGCAAGTCTGCGGAGTCAGCTGCGAACGCTATCCGAGGGCGAGCTGCGCGCGCGTCTGAGAGCAATCGATCCTGTGGCGGAACGCGAGATTGCCTCGAACGATGTCAGGCGACTGGAGCGGGCTGTGGAGATGAGTGCTGAGTCGGGAGACCTGCCAAGCGTCCTGAAACGGAGACAGCACCCGGTCCCGTGGCGAGTTCTCCGGATTGGCCTGCGCGCCGAGCGGACCGAACTTTACAGACGGCTTGACCAGCGCGTTGATACCATGGTCTCTGCAGGAATGGAAGAGGAAGTGCGGCGTCTGCTGGCCGAAGGCCTGAACTCTGACGACACCGCGATGCAGGGTATAGGCTATAAAGAGCTGAGCGCCTGGATGCGCGCAGAGATAGGGCGCGATGAGGCGATCGAGCTTTGGAAAAGGCGGACACGCAATTACGCAAAACGTCAGGAGACATGGTTCAGAAGAGAGAAGGACGTTCATTGGATCGATGTATCCAGTCAAACACCTGATTCGGTTCTGGCGCAGGCTGCTGCCCTCGTCGAATCAGCCGCTGGAGGACAGGACGGATGATCACGGAACGTCAGCTAATGGAACGGGCGCAGCAGCTCGAGGTGGAGTATGCGACCGAAATTGCAGATATTCGTGCAGTTCAACGTCGAAACTTCATGCGTATCCTTGACGCATTTCACACGGTTGGCTTGTCGACATCGGACCTTCGCCCGATGTCCGGTTATGGCATCGGGGATAACTTGCGAGACAAGACCGAACGCGTCTTTGCCCGTCTGTACGGTGCACAAGCTGCACTGGTGCGCCCGCAGATCATCTCTGGCACCCATGCTCTGGCCATCGCGCTGTTCGGGGTGCTTCGCCCCGGAGATTTGTTGTGCTCCGTGACTGGGGCTCCCTACGATACGATGGAGGAGATCATCGGAATCCGCCCGTCTGATGGTTCGCTTGCAGAGTTTGGTGTCAGTTATGCCCAATGTGACATCACGGCATCCCCTGCAGAGCAGTGGGAGGAGCACCTCGAGAGGTGCTTCTCGACTCAGTTGCCGAAAGTTGTCCTGATTCAGCGGAGTCGTGGATACAAGCGCATCCGGGCGCTTCGTGAGGGTGAGATCGCGCGCATGATCTCCTCCGTGAAAGATGTCTCGCCCGAGAGTCTAGTCCTTGTCGACAACTGCTATGGCGACCTTCTCGAGGATCGTGAACCGACAATGGACGGCGCAGATCTGCTGGCCTCGTCGTTCATGAAGAACATTGGAGCGGGGATTGCCCCGACGGGGGGCTACGTGGTGGGGACTTCCAGGGCCGTGGCCCTGGCCGCAACCCGGTACTCAAGTCCGGGAGTGGGTGCTGAGATTGGGCCGAATCTTGGATTTGCCGAGACGTTCCTGCGGAGTCTGCTCTTTGCTCCGATGGTAATTGAGCAGGTCCTGACGGGAAACGTTCTTGCCAGCGCCCTTCTGCAGGAAAACGGCTTCGTCGTGGATCCGGGCCCTCATGAGCTCCGTGGCGACATTGTGCTGCGCATTGAGTGTGGGTCAAGGGAACGGTTCGCAGCGTTTGCGCGCGCCGTGCAGGAGTGTTCTGCACTGGACGCCGATGCCGTACCCGAGCCGAGCCCCATGCAGGGATATGAGACGGAAGTCCTGATGGCAGGTGGAACCTTTGTCCAGGGATCCACGATTGAACTGAGTTTCGACGGCCTCTTTCGCGAGCCGTACGTCGGATATTTGCAGGGAGGTCTGAATGCATGGCAGGTGGTGCAGGCGACCGCGCGAGGAATCGTGTATAGTATGAATGTGCGCAAGTAGTGTCGCCACATGCCATTCGTGATAGAATATTCGAACGACGAAATGCCGGAAAAAACGATGGGAGGTCGTTATGACAGGTTTAGCGAGAGTTGATCCGGAAGTAGCTGACGCACTGAACAAGGAACTGCACCGCCAGCAGAACAATATTGAGCTCATCGCTTCTGAGAACTTTGTGTCCGAAGAAGTCTTGGCCGTGCAGGGTTCAGTCCTGACAAACAAGTACGCCGAGGGATACCCGGGAAAACGCTACTATGGCGGTTGTGAGTATGTTGATGTCATCGAGACGCTAGCTATTGAGCGTGCCAAGGCGCTTTTCGGTGCGGAGGGGGCAAACGTTCAGCCCCACTCGGGAACGCAAGCCAACCTTGAGGTCTACTTCTCCGTTCTACAGCCAGGAGACACGATCCTGAGCATGTCTCTTGCCGACGGTGGGCATCTGAGTCACGGAAGCCCCGTGTCGCTGGTGGGCAAACTGTTTCACATCGTCTCCTATGGCGTTCTGAAGGACACCGAGACAATTGACTATGACCAGGTAGCCGAGCTGGCCCGAACAGAGCATCCCAAGCTGATCATCGCAGGAGCGAGTGCGTACCCGCGCATCATCGATTTCCCCCGCTTCCGTGAGATCGCCGATTCGGTGGGGGCTTTGCTCATGGTAGACATGGCCCACATAGCTGGGCTGGTCGCCGTAGGACTCCATCCCTCACCGGTGCCGTATGCGGATTTTGTCACGACGACCACACATAAAACACTTCGCGGTCCTCGAGGAGGCATCATCCTCTACAAGGAAAAGTACGCCAAGCAGCTCAACAGCGCTGTGTTCCCTGGCAGTCAGGGAGGTCCTCTTGAGCATGTCATCGCGGCGAAGGCAGTCGCGCTGAGACAAGCTGCGTCTCCCGAATTTGCCGCCTATCAGAAGCAGGTTCTCGCTAACGCAAGAGCCTTGGCACAGGCGCTGACGGAGCGTGGCTATCGCATCGTTTCCGGCGGCACAGACACTCACCTTATGCTTGTCGATCTAACCTCCAAGGGAGTTACGGGCAAAGAAGTCCAGGCGCTTGTCGAGACCGTAGGCATCACTGTCAACAAGAATGCCATCCCCTTCGATCCATTGCCGCCAAACAAGGCAAGTGGCATACGCCTTGGGACTCCGGCTGTGACCACTCGCGGCATGCGTGAACCGGAGATGGTCGAGATCGCCGCCCTGATCGACGAGACGATCATTGCACGCGAGGACAAGGAGAAGCTGGATAAGATTCGAGCTCGCGTCACTGCGCTGACGGACCGTTTTCCGCTATATGCAGGCAAGATGTACTAGGAGAACTGATGGACCATCGTAACCTCCAGGTGCTGGATCATCCGCTGATACGACACAAACTGACTCTTCTTCGCAACAAGAACACGACGCACAAGGATTTTCGTCAGCTGGCGGAGGAACTTGCCGGGCTCATGACGTACGAGGTAAGCAGGAACATGCGAACCAAGTCATGCCCCATAGAGACCCCGTTGGAGCCCTACGATGGGCAGGAACTGGAGAATGAGGTCACCATCGTGCCTGTGCTTCGAGCCGGGCTCGTCATGGCTCAGGGGATGCTCGACATGATCCCTCACGCCAAGGTGGGACACATCGGTCTGTTCAGAGACGAGAACACTCTGTTGCCGGTTCAGTACTACTGCAAGCTTCCTGAGAGCATTGGTGAGTCAGACGTATTTGTCGTGGACCCAATGCTTGCAACTGGAGGCAGTGCCTCCAAGGCAATTGCACTGGTCAAGGAGCGGCATCCTCGCAGCATCAGCTTCTGTTGTCTTATTGCGGCGCCGGAGGGCATCGAGGTGCTGCAGCGTGAGCATCCCGACGTAAAAATCGTCACTCTGGAAATTGACCGTCGTTTGAATGAGAATGGATATATTCTTCCTGGTCTTGGCGATGCCGGGGACAGGATATACGGGACAAAGTAGTCCATGCATCTTGTGATTACGCAGGCACAGCTCTGGTCGTTCCTCGTGGCTCTGGTGCTGAGTCTTGTGCTGACACCGGGGTTCATGAAACTTGGTCTGCGTCTTGGCATCACCGACAAGCCGGCAGCAAGTGCTGAGGCGAACATCGACGGGCAAAGGTACAGGGTGAATCGGAAGGTGACTCCCCGCACCGGTGGCATCGCCATCGTGATCGCGTTCATGGTGTCTGTGTTCTTCTTCGATTCACTCACGATGCAGTTGAAGGGAATCCTTGTCGGCGGGGGTATCGTGTTCATTGGCATGCTCCTGGACGATATGTTCGACATCCCCGCGTTGCTGAAACTGCTGATACAATCAGTGGCAGCAATCGTCGTCATTGCGTTTGGGGTCCGCGTGACCGCGTTTACCAACTTCCTGCATGGAGGATTCATCCCGCTTGGCATCGGTGGCATCATCCTTACGTATTTCTGGATCGTGGGAATCACGAATGCGCTGAACCTCATCGATGGACTGGACGGTCTTGCGGGCGGCGTCGCTGCGCTGATTCTCCTCGCAATGTTCTTCTTTGCCGCGCTCAAGGGCATGGCAACCATGGGGGCCATCCTTGTTGCGCTGCTCGGCGCTGTCCTTGGATTCCTTGTCTTCAACTACAATCCGGCAAAGGTGTTTCTTGGTGACGCCGGGTCCGAGTTTCTTGGGTTCATGATCGCGAGCCTCTCCGTCTATGGTGCCCTCAAATTGCCGACGACTGTCATGTTCATTGTTTCGATCTTCGCGCTCGGCATTCCCATCGTCGAGACAGTCTCGAGCATTTTCCGCCGGACGGCGAGGCACAAATCTCCCTTGAAGGGAGACAATGGGCATTTCCACTATCTGCTGCTGTTCCGGGGGTGGAGCCAGCGGCGTATCACGACGCTGTACTACTTGGTGACGTTCGTGCTGTGCTCGATCGGGCTGGCCATCGCCCTTCTGGGAGTCCACTGACATGCGTCGCAACATTCTGTCCATCTTTGGCACGCGGCCTGAGGCGATCAAGATGGCGCCCATCGTCAAGGCGCTGGAGGCCGATCCTAGGTTCGACAGTCATGTGCTCCTGACTGGCCAGCACATGCAGATGCTGGACGACGTCGTGCAAATGTTCGAGATCCTGGTGTGGCGAGATCTCAACGTCATGAAGCATCGCCAAACGCTTCCGTACCTGACGGCGGCGCTTGCAACGCAGATTTCCGATGCACTAGCTGAGCTGCAGCCGGACATGGTTCTGGTTCACGGAGACACCACCACCACGTTCATGGGAGCTCTCGCGGCGACCTATGCAAAGATCCCGGTCAGTCATGTCGAGGCAGGACTCAGGTCCCATCAGAAGTTCAGCCCTTTCCCCGAGGAAGTGAACCGCATGCTTACAGATCAGGTTTCCGACCTCTGCTTCGCGCCCACTGAGGAGGCCAGACAGAATCTCCTGCATGCAGGTATCGACACCAGCAGGATCGATGTCGTCGGAAACTCAATCGTGGACGCCGTGCACATGGCCTTGCCTCACCTTCGTGCTCCGGACATGATGTCGAAGGTTCGGCCGGGCAGTCCCATGGTTATTATTACGGCACACCGTCGCGAAAATTGGGATACCGGCATTGCGATCTTCTCTGACGCGCTCGTGAAGCTCTCCAGTTCGCATCCGGAATTGACGTTTGTCTTTCCGGTACATCTCAACCCCGTTGTGCGAGAAACAGTGTTCGGGATTGCGGCGGGCCTGCCGAACGTCGTGCTCACCGACCCTCTTCCCTACTTCGATTTCCTGTATCTACTTGAACACTGTGCCGCCGTTCTCAGCGACTCGGGCGGGATTCAGGAAGAGTCCGTGACGCTTCATAAGCCGATGCTGCTGCTTCGTGAGGTCACCGAGCGTCCCGAGGCTGTGACAAGCGGCTGGGTCAAGCTGGTCGGCCAGGACGAGGACCTTATCGTCTCGTCGTTCGAGCATCTCGTGGCAAGTGGTTTTGTAGTTTTGGGCGCGGATGGGGTCAACCCATATGGCGATGGGACAACTGCGGTGCAGATACTCGCTCGCATCGACGATTATTTCAATGCAACTCACTGAGGAGGGTAACGTATGACCACGGAACAGAGCTTTCTCATCGAGGGAGGTAACTCGCTCCACGGTTCGGTCCGCTGCAGTGGCGCCAAGAACTCGATCCTGCCGCTGGTGGCGGCTGCGATTGCTGTCCGCGACGTTGTGAGTTTCCAGAATGTTCCGGACATCAGCGACCTCCAGTCTCTCCTCACCCTTATTCAGGCGATGGGCGTCAAGGTGGTTTCCTTCATTGATGGAGAGCTGGTGCTCGACACCCGCGGACCCATTGAGACGCATGTCGAGAACACCAATGGCTATAGCTTGCGCGGGACGCAGACATTAGTAGGAGCACTTCTTGGGCGCGAGCACAGGGCAATGCTCCCATCGCTGGGCGGCTGCAGTATCGGTGCTCGACCCATCGACCTTCACATCAAGGGACTGCGAGCCATGGGCACACAGTTCGAGTGGAAAGACGGTTATCTTATCGGTCAGGCCACAGCTCTCAAGGCCTGTGATGTCTACCTTGATTTTCCTAGCGTGGGTGCGACTGAGAATCTCCTGTTGGCAGCTGCTCTTGCCGAAGGTACGACACGTGTCTTCAACGCAGCTCAGGAGCCGGAGGTGTATGATCTCATCTCTTTCCTCAACAAGGCGGGCGCCCGCATCGTACCCGTTTTCCCGTTCGGATTCCGTATCGAGGGGGTCGCTCAGCTGCACGGTGCGTCGCACCGCATCATCGGCGACCGCATCGAAGCGTCGACACTGATGGTGGCCACGGCCATTACGCAGGGCGAGGTTACCATCACGGGCATCGACGCCCGCCATATCTGGTCGATTATCGCCAAGTTGCGAGAGACGGGGGCGATGGTCGAGGTAGAGGGGGATGACGCCGTTGTCGTCAAGGGCGTTCCAGAGTATCGGTCGACGGATATCCGTACCCTGACGTTCCCGGGGTATGCGACGGATGCCCAGCCTCCGATGACCGCGTATCTGACATTAGCGCGTGGCAATTCGGTCGTTGTGGAAAGTATCTTCGAGAACCGGTTCGGTGCCATTCTCGAGCTCGAGCGCATGGGCGCCCGCATCAAGGTATCGGAAGAGACGGCGATTATCGAGGGTGTGGAGTCGTTGAACTCGGCGACAGTCCAGGCAAAGGATTTGCGGGGCGGTGCCGCTCTGGTGCTCGCCGGCCTTGCAGCGCATGGCACAACGACAGTGAAATCGATCCAACATATCGACCGGGGATACGAAGCGCTCGAAAGCAAGCTGTTTCAACTGGGCGCACACGTGACTCGTGTCACTCAACCGGAGGCATAGACAATGATAGAACAGGAGCAGGTTCTTGACGCCCTACGGGCCGTCTACGACCCCGAAATTCCAATTAACGTCGTTGATCTCGGGCTGATTTACGGAGTAGAGATCACCGCCGATGGGGACGTCACGGTCCGTATGACCATGACTGCTCCGCAGTGTCCGATGAGTGGCTATCTGCTCCAGCAGGCTGAACAGGGAGTTCGGACCGTAGCAGGAGTGCGGAACGTCAAGGTGGATCTTGTATTCGATCCTCCGTGGGAGCCCTCCATGATCAAGGAAGATGCCCTCAAGAGCGCCGGTATTCTCACGGACACTCCGGCCAACCCGGTCGAGGGCGACTGCTCCACGGAAAAATGAAGGAGATCACGCCGCGACAGCCTGCAGGCACGCTGGCGGCGAATCTCGACCAGTTGATCGAAAGCTTTCTGCTGGCACAGGATGTTGGCATCACCAGCAAGGTGGTGTATCGGCGCGCGCTCAAGCGGTTCAAGGAGTTCCTGTCGCTTCGAGAGGCTGCTGGCGGGGTCGGCTATCTGACGAAGACGGATATCGTCCAGTACAAGAGCCATCTGCTGGCGGAGGGGCTGTCGCCTCGGACGGGGAATCTGTACCTTACCTCCGTCCGCCAGTTTTTCAAGTATCTCGAGTCCAACCGCATCTATCCCGATGTGTCCGCGGGCCTCAAAGGCTTCAAGCGTTCGTACGGGTTCAACCGTGATCCGCTTACCCTGCAGCAAGCGCGCGATCTGTTGAATTCCATCGATACGAGCGACATGATCGGCCTGCGAGACTTTGCGATGATCAACCTGATGCTTCGGACAGGTCTTCGCACGATGGAAGTCGTTGGCTCCAACGTCGGAGATATTCGTCAGACGTCCAACGCCACACTCCTCTACGTTCGCAGTAAAGGGAAGGACGCGAAAGATGATTTCGTCGTTCTGACACGAGAGGCATACGAACCGATTGCTCGCTACCTTGCAGCGCGTCACTGCACCGACCCCCGGGCGGCGCTGTTCGTGTCACACAGAAACTACAACGAGGACGGGCGGATCACGACGAAGACTCTGCGGTGTGCGGTGAAACGGCAACTGCTGGCAATCGGTGTGTTCTCCTCGCGCATCTCCGCGCACTCGCTGCGGCATACCTTTGCCACCATGGCCCTTCAGAACGGGGCCACGATAGAACAAGTGCGTGACACGCTCCGACATCAGAATATCACGACGACACAGATCTACGTTCATACGACTGACCGGCTGGAGCACGCGGCCGAAGACACCATCAAGATCTGAGCAGTCTCTGTCTATCCCCATGTGCGGAAAAGTGGCCCTAGGAAGAGATTTCGATTCACGAGACGTGCTGTTTGTCAATGAGATCGCAAAAACCCCCACGTTCTTGAAGAATCACTTAAATCCAACCATGATCCCTGACCAGCGTAGGGCAATTGTAATCAGTGTGTCTTGCCAGGTACTCGCCCGAAAAGCGACTCAATCCCGCTGGGCGTCAGTTGCCCCAACGGTAGAGGAAAGGCTGAGTGAGAGACAATGATATCGAGAGAGGAACAACGAGAGTACTCTCGCAAGTTACTCAACGAAGGTCGGGGCAGTTATCGCCAAGGCAAGAGTTTCGACTATCCGGTGCGTTTTGATGGAGATACCGTTATCATCACCATCCACAAGATATTCCAAAAGAAGGATCTAGCGGATAGGGACTACGACGTCATTGTGGACATGGATGTCTACAACCGCCTCAAAGACGAGAACCGTCGCCTCTTTGT
>NZ_QXIS01000002.1 GCF_003570925.1 Candidatus Cryosericum terrychapinii
TCCCTTGTGGCGCAACTCGAGGAGCGGCTGGGTGAGATCATAAAGCCAGTGACCGTTGCTCTCATGGGTTGCGTCGTCAACGGTGTCGGCGAGGGAAAGGCGGCCGATGTCGGCATTGCCTGCGGCCGTGACCAGGGCGTCCTCTTTGTGCGTGGCGAACCCGTCCGCAATATCGAGCCTTCTGCCTTCATCGACACCCTCATCGCCGAAGCCAACAAGCTGTAGTCCCATCTATACTTCTTCCCCTGTTGCGCCACTGCATACGCGCTCCAGGTCGATCAGCTTCGGCATAGAAACAACCCCTCAGCAAGAGCAACGCTGAGGGGTTGTTATTCCGTGGTGAAGGGCTGGCTAGAGAGCCAAAGCTTTTTGCAGGCGTTCGTGAATCGACGATGGCTCGAGCATCAGGAACAGCTTGACAATCTCCGGGCCGTCCTTGGCGCCAAACAGCGCAACACGGATGGGACTGTAGAGTTTCTTGGCGGGGAGTGGAATCTGGTTGCGAAGGTCTTCCACCCACGAGCTCATTGCGTCATCGCCCTGGCCGAACGGGATGGCATCGAAGTGCTCCATGAGGTACTGCAGGACCTGTTTTGCCTCAGGCGAGCCGATGACTTCCTGCGACTTCTCGTCCGTGATGACGACGTCTGGCTGGACAATGTTGCGAGCCAGCCGGAAGAGATCCGGGAGGACCTGCGCGTTGCCCTTGGTGAGGTCGATGGCGGCCAGCGTCTTGTCTTCCGGCAGTCCGCCGAATGCTGCAGCATACTGTTCGGCGAAGTCATCCTTGAGGATCGTCAGAATGGATGCTGCATCTTTCCTGCCGAGGTACATGTGGTTCATCCACGTCAGTTTCTTCTTGTCGAAGACAGCCCCGGACTTGCCCACACCGCCGAGCGAGAACTCTTTGATCAGCTCGTCCACGGTGAAGAACTCACGGTCGTCCTTGGGGGACCATCCCAGGAGCACGAGGTAGTTGATGAGTGCCTCGGGCAGGTATCCTTCAAGGCGGTACTCGCCGACAGAGACGGCGCCGTGTCGCTTCGAGAGCTTGCTGTGATCCGGAGCAAGGATGAGCGAGACGTGGGCGAACTGCGGGACGTCGAAGCCCAGAGCCCGATAGATGAAGACCTGGCGTGGCGTATTGGACAAGTGCTCTTCTGCCCGGATGATGTGCGTGATCTTCATCAGCGCGTCGTCGATAACGGTCGCGAAGTTATAGATGGGAATACCATTTTGACGGGCAATGACAAAGTCATCGAATTCCTCTGACTTGAACTGGACGTCGCCTCGGATGAGGTCGTGGACGACGACGTCTTCCTGTGGAATGCGCAGGCGGATCGCGTACGGCTTGCCTTCCGCAATGTTCTTTGCGACCTGTTCGGCGCTCAGGTGAGCACAGGTACCGCCGTATCGATAGATGCGATGTTCGGCTTCCGCTTTACGGCGTTCGGCCTCGAGCTCGTCCTTGGTGCAGAAACACCGGTACGCCTTGTCCTCATCGAGCAGCTGCCGTAGGCACCCGTCGTAGAGGGGTTTGCGTTCAGTCTCGCGGTAGGGCCCAAGGGTACCGCCTTTCAGGAACCCTTCGTCCCAGTCCAGGCCCAGCCAGCGAATATCGTCGAGCATCGAGTCGATGTTCTCTTCGGTCGATCGTTCGAGATCGGTATCGTCGAGGCGCATGATGAAGGCTCCGCCCTCGTGTCTGGCATACAGGTAGTTGAAAATCGCTGTTCGGGCATTGCCGACATGAATGTGCCCTGTGGGGCTCGGTGCGTAGCGTACTCTGACCATGATTACCTCCACAACTGATTCTTATATATTCTATGGTCACGGACCCAAAATGCAATGATAAAGCCGTCACCGGGGTGCTTGTGGTACGGGTCGCCGTCCTGCGCTATACTAATACTATGGATACAAAACTGATTGCTATCACGACGGCTTCTGATGAAATGGAAGCAAACATGATTGTTGGCCTGCTTGCTGCTGCCGGGATTCCGGCGATGGCCAAGCGCTCGGTCAGGGACGGGTACGGCACTGTCTATCAGGGTCCCTTTGGGTCATTCGACATCCTGGTGGACGAAGAGAATGCGACGGCAGCACAGACAGTTCTGGACGCCGAGGATGTGCCCGGTGAACTGGACGAGAAGCCGGACATTCCCGCAGACTGAGCGTATCTCAGCCCCAGCGGTTGCCTGATCGAACCAGGATCGTCTGATTGACACCCGTCAATAGAGCCCGCACCGTGGCTCAATCGGTGCGATTCGCTGTCTACGTTGATTCCACCGGATCGATTCCTCCCTGGAAGTGCTTGAGCAGTCTGCCCATGGGGAGCAGACGCACTGCGTTGGGGTCTCGGGCCAGACGGCGAGCCCCCCGGCTTCTCGCGTGCCTTGTTACGGATGCGCAAGCGTGAGGCCCATCGTCATTGCAATCCAGTCGATTGCTGGTATGATGCTACACGTTAAAGTAACGTCTTCATCCTTACTTTACTAATCTTTGAAAGGGGGTGGTGGTCGAGATGCGCACCGAAGGTAGACACATGGTAGTCGAGGTCTCTGGGTGTAATCCGGATGTTCTAAACGATCTGGACAGAGTTAAGGAGATCTTGCGCGAGTCTGCTCTGCAAGCAAATGCAGAGATCCTGGAATTGGCGTTTCACCATTTTACTCCTCAGGGGGTTAGTGGGGTAGTAGTGATTTCCGAGTCGCATCTGTCCATTCACACATGGCCTGAGTACGGATACGCTGCCCTAGACGTTTATACCTGTGGAGAAAAGACCGATCCATGGCGGGCCATGGAGTATGCCGCTGAGAAGTTTGAGGCAACGACAATCGTCAAGACGGAGATTGCTCGTGGACAGGAGATCGAGGGACACCCAGGCGTTTATGGGCACTCGGTCGTCGAGACGGAGGTTATGAGAGATGGCATGGCAGTGGTATCATGACACGTTTGAGCCCGGGGAGGTTCATCTCCACGCGCTGACTGGCGTGATCGCCACCAGGAAGACCAAGTATCAGACAGTCGAGATCGTGGAATCCGAGCACTATGGGAAGATGTTGATTCTCGATGGCGACTGCCAAAGTTCCGTCAAGGACGAATACATCTATCACGAGTGCCTGAACGAGCCGGCCATGGTATGCCACCCGGACCCGCGCAGGGTACTTGTGATCGGAGGCGGAGAAGGCGCGTCTCTGCGCGAATTGCTGCGCTTCAAGTCGGTCGAGCACATCGACATGTGCGACATCGACGAGGAAGCCAATCAGCTGTATGAGCAGTACCTGCCGGAGTATCATCAAGGCGCGTTTCACGACCCTAAGGTCAGCATGCACTTCGAGGACGCCCGCGAATTCATCGAGCGTCAACCTGACCACTCCTACAGCGTTATCATCGAAGACCTGACCGATCTCTTCGAGGGTGGGCCGTCAATTGTCCTGTTCACGAAGGAGTTCTATCAGCACGCATTCCGCGTTCTGGACGAGGGTGGTACCCTGTGTGTTACTTCGTCATATCTGAAGCCGACGAACGTTGCAATCCACAAGAGGATTCTGGATACCATCCGTTCGGTTTTCCCGATCGCCCGTTCGCTGTATTCCTATGTCGGCGCGTACGATGTTCCCTGGTCGTATATCCTGGCTTCCAAGAAGAACGACCCACTGGACATGGATGCCGCGACGGTCGACAGGATTCTGGCAGATCGCGTTGGGGACACAAGCGCACTGAAGTTCTATGACGGCGTGACACATGAGCGGATCTTTCGCATGCCCAAGGACATACGGAGCATGCTCTCGACACCCGGCGAGCCTCTCGAAGACGGAAAGTCGTTCGGCATAGCTCCAAAGGGCATCTAGAGCTACTGGTTTACTACATGTTCTCTCAGCCCGCCCCTGCCGGGGCGGGCTTTTCGCTAGCGAGATTTGTGCGAGAGTTGCTATGATATAGGAAAAGGAGCGTGCGCGATGGTACGAGTATTCACGTCGGCCAGGATACTTGATACTGGAGGGGGAAGTGATGACGCGACGCGCGTCGTGGATATCCTTGTGGACGGAATGAAGATCAGCCGCATTGCTGACCACGTGGATCCACCCGAGGGCGCCGGCGTCGTCGACGCGTCGAAGTACCTGGTTACCCCTGGGTTTGTCAACGCCCACGGGCACCTTGCCATGACGCTTCTTCGCGGGCTTGCTGACGAAGTGCCTCTCGATGTGTGGCTGCATAACTACATGTTTCCACGCGAAGCTCTCATGAATGGTGACGACATCTACTATGGCAGCTTGCTTGCGCTGGCCGAAGGCATCATGTCCGGGACGACGACGTTTGCCGACATGTACTTCTTCGAGGACGATGTGGCCCGGGCTGTGGACGAGGCGGGCGTACGAGCCAATCTCTCGACGGGTACCGCCTCCCTCGACAATGAGCAGGGCAGGCTGGAGAAGTCCGAAGAGTTCGTCGTGCGCTGGAACAACAAGGCCGACGGACGGATCAAGGCCAGTTTTGGGCCGCACGCTCCGTATACCACGACGCCGGCATTTGTCATGGAGAACTTTGAACGTGCCCGTGAGCTGGGCGTCATCGTGCAGTTTCACCTTCACGAGACACGCGAGGAGGTCG
Source organism: Candidatus Cryosericum terrychapinii (assembly GCF_003570925.1). GTDB lineage: Bacteria > Caldisericota > Caldisericia > Cryosericales > Cryosericaceae > Cryosericum > Cryosericum terrychapinii. The sequence goes on from NZ_QXIS01000002.1 coordinate 4,612, forward strand.
CGGACTTCACTGCAACGTATGGGGCGTCTCCCATCTCGTACTACGCTGACCAGGGATACTTCGAGAATCCGCCGCGGCTCCTCGCTGCCCACTGTGTCCATATGACCGCCCGTGATGCAGAGATCCTGCGCGACGCGGGGGCAAGCATTGCCTTGAACATCCAGAGCAACCTCAAGCTCGGGTCCGGTATCGCCGACTACAGGCTGCTGCTGGGCAGCGGAGTAAACCTTTGCGTCGGGACGGACGGGGCAGCCAGTAATGACAACGTCGACATGCTGGAGGAACTGCGGGTACTGGGTCTGGTCATGAAAGGTTCGACCATGGAGGCCTCGGGCATCAGCAACGCCAGTCTCCTTACGATGGCCACGAGCAATGGAGCCCAAGCACTTGGTTTTGAGGGGGTGGGAACACTGAGTGATGGGGCCACAGCAGACCTGGTCTTCTGGGATCTCGAGGATGAATCTTTCTGTCCAAGGAACAACGTGGCATCCCATCTCCTCTGGTCGGCAAACAGTCGAGCTGTCGACTCGGTCATGGTTGCCGGTTCCTGGGTCATGGAGCACAGGCAGTTGTTGGGCATTGATATCGACAAGGTGCGATTTGAGGTGGCGCGGAGGGCGCGTCGCCTGGCGGATGGATGAGCGAAGACGCGAACGAGGATCTGCTGGCGGTTGCCGGAGCACTCTTGAGCGTACTGGCTCAGCACGGCTGGTGCCTGGGCACGGCTGAGTCGCTCACCGGGGGGATGGTCGGAGCGGCTATCACTGCTGTGCCGGGAGCGTCGGTGTCATATATGGGTGGCGTGATCGGCTACGCGGACCGGGAGAAAACAGCGCTGTTGGGAGTACCGGTCGAGTTGCTGAAGCAGCGTGGCGCTGACAGCGCCGAGGTGGCGGAAGCTATGGCTCAGGGCTGCAGGGAGAGGCTGAATGTGCAGGTAGGGCTCGCGACGACAGGAGTAGCGGGACCGGCATCGGACGACAGAGGTACGCCTGTCGGAACCGTGTTCGTAGCCTGCGCGACGCCACGGGCGTGCACAGTGGAGCGACTACTCCTAGACGGGGACCGACTCCACATTCGCGTCGAATCGACACGTGCAGCCCTGCGGCTGGCTATCCGGCTCGTAGCAGCAACCCTGCCAGGGGCGGAGGAGATGACATGAAACCAGCGAGGCTCAGTCGCGCGGAGAAGGGCGGGGCCGTCAAGTGTCTTGCCTGCGCTCATGGGTGTGCGGTCGCTGAAGGCAGAACCGGATTGTGTGGTGTACGTCGTACGGTGAAGGGAGAACTGCAATCTATGGTCTATGGTCTCCCGACCTCGGTTGCGCTCGATCCTATTGAGAAGAAGCCGCTGTATCACTTCCTTCCCGGATCGACCGCGCTCTCACTGGGCACATTCGGGTGTAATTTCACCTGTGCCTTCTGCCAGAACTACGAACTCTCGCAGGCGCGAGATGTCGATGACGAGCTGTCCCGTCTGCCCTTTCTGGACCCAGGAGCCGTCGTGCAACTGGCGCTGCGGCAGGGAGCGTCATCGATCGCCTGTACATACAATGAGCCTGCAGTGTGGGCGGAGTATGCCCTGGACATCGCCGTACAGGCAAGAGAGGCCGGCTTGCGCACGGTGTTCGTGTCCAATGGCTTCTACTCCCGTGAGCTTCTGGATGAAGCGCTGCCCCTGATCGATGCCTACAATATCGACCTGAAGTCGTTTTCCGACGACTTCTACCGACGCGTGTGCGGTGGACGTCTCCAGCCTGTCCTTGATGCCATACGAGCGATCCATGACGCAGGAGCCTGGGAGGAGATCACGTCGTTGATCATCCCCGGACTCAACGATTCTGAGCATGAACTGAAGGCCATGGCGCACTTCGTTGCGTCAATCGACCCTGCGATACCGTGGCACGTCTCGCGGTTCTTTCCGATGTACCACATGCAGGATACGCCGATCACGCTGGCTGCTTCAATCGAGAGGGCGGTGCAAGTTGGACATGAGGAAGGGCTGCTCCATGTCTATTCGGGGAACCTTTCGGTCCACGATGAATCCAGCGATACGGTATGCCCACGGTGTGGGGCAACAGTCGTGGAACGGCAGGGCTACGCGGTGACAGCCAGGACGGGCCTGACCTGTCCGAGCTGTGGGACTCACATCAAGGGGGTGGACCGATGATACGAAATGCCGTCGTTGCCGGGCAGTTCTACCCGGCGCAGGCTCATGAACTGCGCAGCGACGTCGAGGGATACATCAAGGGCGCACGTTTGCCGGCAGACACAGCCGGCGCTGTATGCAGGGGTTTGATCGTTCCTCATGCCGGGTACGTGTACTCGGGTCCAGTGGCGGGAGGGGGCTATGCCTGTCTCGCGAGCCTGGATAAGTCTGCGCACACGACCGTGGTCATCCTCGCCCCGAGTCATCACGTGTGGTTCAAGGGTGCGGCACTCCCGGAAGCAGACGTGTTCCAGACGCCACTGGGAGACATCAACGTGTCGGATGCAGCGAAGCTCCTGACGAAGGGCTCCTCGGTCTTCACGTCCGGTGAGGCTCATGCAATGGAGCACGCGGTCGAGGTGCAGCTGCCATTCCTGCAGGTATCCCTGGGGGATTTCAGCATTATTCCATTGGTGCTGGGAGAAGTGGACACGGGGAACTTGGCTGAGGAGCTCCTGGCACTGAATCTTCCTCACATGCTCGTCGTCGCCTCCAGTGACCTCAGTCACTATGATCCATATGATATGGCAGTGGAACATGACGGCACTACGATCGGGCACATATTGAAGGGAGAGGGCGGCAAGCTGGGTGGCAACGATGCCTGTGGGTTTATGCCGATCAGGACGATCCTCACCATGGCACGCATATGTGGCTGGAAGTCCCGGCTCGTCGAATACAGGAATTCTGGTGACACGGCAGGGGACAAGTCTGCCGTCGTCGGATACGCGTCGATTGGCTTCTGGGAGGACAAGAATGGGCATGAATGAACATGAGCGCCTTCAATTGCTTGTGCTGGCGCGTGAATCGATTCGCATGCGGCTGCTGGACGCACACGAACTGACGCCGACGCGCGAGGAATTCCCTGACGACAAGTTCTGGCAGGATCAGGGAGTGTTTGTTACGCTGACCGAGCGCGGAGAGCTTCGAGGCTGCATCGGGACAATCATGCCCGTGTCTCCTATGGTCCAGGCGGTTGCGTCCAATGCGTTGTCGGCGGCTTTCAGTGATCCACGGTTCGAACCCGTTGAGGAGACCGAATTTGCAGATCTGCACATCGAGGTCTCTCTGCTTTCTGTTCCGGCCGAACTCGCGTTCTCCTCGCTGGCGGACCTTCAATCGAAGCTTGCGGCAACACGTCCCGGCGTCATTCTTCAGCATGGAGTCTATCAGGCCACATTTCTGCCACAGGTATGGGAGGAGTTACCAAACGTCCGCGGATTCCTCGAGGCTCTCTGTCACAAGGCTGGGCTCCACACGGAGAGCCTCTCTCAGCCGGGTCTGAGCGTCTTCACTTACACCGTCGAGGCGTTCTCCGAGGACTGCAAGTAGACCGGCCACCGACGGACGAGGTCTCTGTTCCCCCTCCGCCATTGCAGAGAGAACACGGGGGAGTGTCTCGTCGGGTGGTCCAGTGGCTCAATCGCTTTCCAGACGGCGACACGGTACTCTTTCTCGAGCTCGAAGCACTCCCGTGCAGCTTGATTGCGGTATTCCGGTGCGGCATCTGCCATCATTTCCTCGAAGCGCTGCTCGAGCGGGGCTCGCAGCTTCTCGATGGCCTCATGTTTCTCGGCATAGTTGTTCTGCAGGTTCCGCGAAATGTGCTCGTTCTCGAGCCAGTAGTTGAGCGCCTCTTCCTGCTGGTCCTCACCGAACATCCCGGCGCCTTTGGCATCCAGCGCGATCGGCTTGAACAGAGCGATGCATGGCGCCGATGCGCCTGTCACCCACGCGACGGGCCCTGACTTGTTGAGGTCGGCCACCATGCTGCCGACAGTCTGATCGCCCACGAGACCGCCAAAATGCATGCACACTGAACCGACACTGCCTTCTGACAGAGCGTAGCCCGGGCCGTCATGCTGACGCAGCGCTGTTTTCATCGTTGCTACGCTGGCTGAGGCGCCTGAACCGAGAGAGCTGAGACTGATGGCACGACGCGCGCGTGCTCTGGAGAACTTTGTGAACAGAGGGTCCGAGAGCGAGGCTGCAAAATCCATTCTGTCCTTGCCGCGTCGCAGGTGCTTTTGCTCGGCGAAGACCTCGGCACCTGGCGACAGCTCATCCCAGTCGGAGCCGATTGTCAGGAGGTTGGAGATCGCTCCGGTTCCGCTGACCTTCTTGCGAGCCCATTGCTTTCCGACCGTCTCCAGGACCCAGGCCTCGGTTATGTCGGCGACCAGGAAACTGTTGTTGTAGTAGAACTGCTTGGTGAAGCCACAGTTGCCACCCTGGCCATATTGTTCCAGCAGCGTTATGATTATGTCTACGGCTGAGCGAGCACTGTCGCAGCGTTCCAGAGCCAGCCTGAGCAAATCCATGCCGGTCAGTCCCGTTTTGCCGTATCCACCACGGGTGAAGACCGCCTCGTTGCCGATGGCGACACCATACTCGTTGACGCCCATCTCCGCACCCCACATCCAGAAAGGCCTGCAGAGCAGGACGGCATTCGTTTCCCGCACCTGGTCGACTTCGATGTAGGTCGTCTTGAGTCTCGGCTCGCTGTGGGTCCTGTGTGGCACAACCGTCAGGAGTTGGGCTTCGTTCGGTTCGCGATCGCTATTCTTTGCCAGCATCGTATGGCCATTCAGTGTCATTGGAGCAAGAGCTACAAGCGTGTCACACATGTTGTGCCCCCAATGGGCACCGACATCGAATTTTCCTTGTTCTGATGCCAGTGCCCGATAGAAGAATCAGACGGAACTCAATTCTTGAGAAAGGGATCCATTGCATCTCTGAGACCATCTCCGAGAAAGTTGTAAGCGAGAACGGTCAGAAAGATAGCAGCGCCAGGAAAGAATGCCATCCATGGAGCATTTCCAATAAACCGCTGTCCATCATTGAGAATGGCCCCCCAACTTGGTGTGGGAGGTTGTACCCCGAGTCCGATGAATGAAAGAGATGCTTCGGTGAGGATGACTCCCGGAATGGACATGGATGCTGTGACGATGATAGGGGCAAGACAATTGGGGAGTACATGACGCAGGATAATACGACGGTCGCTCATACCAATGGCGCGTGCTGCCTCGACATACTCCTTGGATCGTATGGACAGTACCTGACCCCGGATCAGTCGAGCATCTCCTGCCCAGTCGACGAGAGCGAGAGCAATAAAGAGACTGAGAATTCCACGTCCGATGGCGAAGATGATGGCAATGGCGAAGAGAAGGCTTGGAAATGCAAACATGATGTCGGCCAGGCGCATAATCAGCAGGTCAATCCAGCCCCCGTAGTAGCCGGAGATAGCTCCGAGAAGGACACCGATGCCCACACTCACGATAACGGGAAGAAATGCAACCGCAATCGAGATACGGCTGCCGTAAATGATGCGGCTGAACAAATCGCGTCCGAACTGATCTGTGCCAAACAGATGATCACGGGAAGGAGACAGCAAAGCTTGGTCAAGATTCTGGTCCCGGTAACTATAGGGGGCAATAACGCTTGCAAAGATGGCAGTCAGAATCAGCACGACAATAATGGCAAGTCCTGCCATTGCCAGCCGGTGCCTTTTCAGACGATGCCAGATATCCGTGATCATTGACGTCTGTTGGGCTTCTGCCTCGATTTCTGCGGCAAGAAGCTCTTCATCTTTCCCCTGAACTGCGGCGAGTGGCGCACCACCCGTTTCTGACTTGTTCTGTTTTGGGCTAATCATAACGGATCGTCGGATCAAGATACGCATAGAGGACGTCAACGAACAGATTAACGAGAACGAAGACAATGGCCACGAACATCACCCCTCCCTGAATCATCGGGTAGTCGAGATCAAGAGTGCTGTTGATGAGCAATTTTCCGACTCCTGGTATCTGAAAGACCGTCTCTGTTAAAGCAGCTCCGGTAAGCAACCCACCGAATTGCATTCCGATCATAGTAACGATGGGGATGAGGGCATTCCGGAAGACGTGTCGGGAAAAGACTATTCGCTCTGATGCTCCTTTTGCACGTGCAGTCCGCACATAGTCCATGCGGATTACCTCGAGAATGGAAGAGCGTGTCATGCGCGCGATTGAGGCCGAATAGATAAGCCCCAGTGTGACTGAAGGCAGGATAAGATCACGAAGTCCTTCAAAACCAGAGACGTGAAACCACCCGAGTTTGACGGCGAACAGCAGTTGCAGGAGCATCGCCAGCCAGAAAACAGGCATTGAGACGCCGATAAATGCGAATAACATGCTGAAGGTATCCCAAACGGAATAGCGTCTCACGGCTGAAATAATGCCAGATGAAAGGCCGACTAGAAGCCCAATGATAAGGGCACCGAACGTCAGTTTGATCGTTGCCGGCATGCGCTCGAGGATAAGCGACATCACCGAAGCCTTGAATTTGTACGAGTTCCCAAGGTTTCCACGCAGTATGCCTTTCACGAACTCGAAATATTGTACAATCAGAGGTTTATCCAGCCCAAGTTGATGTCGAAGTTTTGTAACGAGTACTTCATTTCCTGACAGCTTTCCCAGCAGTACCTTTGCTGGGTCGCCCGGAACAACATGCATCAAGATGAACGTTACCAGAGTTACTCCCCACAACACCAGGATGAGCAGGAGCAACCGGCGAATGATATAGTTTCTCATGGTTTCTCCGCAGCACCACCCGGCTGGGATTACCCAGCCGGGTGAATTTTCCTTGTCAGTGTGCCAGATAAACTGGGTAGTAGGCAACGACTCCGGAGGGGTGCAAATAGTAATTGCGCACCTTAGGATTCAAAATAACGGTGGTAATCGTGTTCCAGAGAGGGAACTGCACGACGTCCTGGTAGATGAGTTTCTTCTCCAAGTCCTGGTACAGCGGAATGCGGTCGGACATACGCGTCAACTTTGCTGCCTTGTCGATGATTGCGTCATATTCGGGTTTTGCCCACCCCATGTCGGAGTCAGCTCCTGTGCGGAACAAGGGAGCCGTAAAATTGTCAGGATCAGCAAAATCGGCATACCAGTTGCGGTAGGCAATATCGGTTTCACCGGCGCCCAGGAGCTGCCAGTATGTGGCGCTGTCGACCTTGGTCAGGTTTACCGTAATGCCAATCTGTTTGAGGGCTTCCTGGAATGCTAGATGCTCGTCCTCCATTCTCCCCGACCGCATGACCATCTCGAGTGAGAACCCATTGGGGTAACCAGCATCTATCATGAGCTGCTTTGCCTTGGCCAGGTCGTAGCTGAACCCCGGGAGGGTAGCGTTATATGCGGGTAGCCCTGGAGGGAAGATGCCTTTTGCAAGATAACCCTGCCCTTTCAGGATCTTGGCGAGGATCTGTTCGCGGTTGATTGCATAGCCAATCGCCTGACGGATGCGTATGTCCTGAAGCGGGCCCTTCCGTTTGATGTTGAAATCAATGCGGTAATAACTCATATCTGCGGTTTTGTAGACGTTGGTAGCATAGGTCTTGACCAGGTCGTCATATTGTGCAAGGGGTGGATAAAGAACATCAAGCTCGCCCGTTTTGAATTTGAGGACCTGCGTATTCTCATCCTCGACGATATCGACATGGACTCCGTCCAATGCCGGGCGGCCTTTGAAGTACTTGAGATTGGCTGCATACAAAACATGGCTGCCGCGCTGCCATTCCTTGACATAGAACGGACCGGATCCGACAGGATGAGCAAAGTAGTTATCTCCCAGCCGCGCCACAGCCTTCTCCGAAAGGATACCGAACGCCGGAATCGCAAGAATCTGGATGAACGGAGCGAAGGGTTGCTCAAGAGTAAAGGAAATCGTGTAATCGTCTAGAACCTTGATTCCAGAAACCGTCGAGGCTTTCCCGTCCGCTTTTGCCTGACCGCCGACAATCTTGACAGGAGTCAGATAGTAGTCGAGAAC
>NZ_QXIS01000020.1 GCF_003570925.1 Candidatus Cryosericum terrychapinii
CTATGGCAGATCACATAAACGGAGACGACTTGGACAATAGGAAGGTGAACCTTCGTTGGGCAACACACGAACAGAACATGCAAAACCGGCCAGGCTGGAACAAGTACAGCTCTTATCCGGGGATCTTTTTTAAGAAAGACACAGGGAAGTGGGACGTTTGCGTCCATCGGTCATTCGAATCCTTGGAGGAGGCAGAAGCATTTTCGGAGGCTGTCCACGATTCGGTGTTTGGGCAGTATGCTCGGAAACCAAAACACGTCGGTGTGGTTTCGAAATGAATACCTGGTTCTGGTTGGCCTGGATTTTCGAGACTATGGACTGATCAGAATCGTGGTATACAAATCAATCTTTGTGAACCAGGGATCCAACTGTGGATAACTTTGGGCCGATCTTCGAGAAGGGAAAGTCTAGGCAGATGGGTTTCGGCGGAGGACAATTCCGGGGACAAGACGCCGACCATTCAGGAGGTCGGCCGTCGACATGGGAGCCTTCCCCTGAAACTGGAGTTCCAAAAGTTCAAGCCATCCGTCGTCGCAGCGAACGGCGGCACGCTTGCGCAGAAATTGCGCAACCGTACCACAGAGGGCGTCTGCGGGGAGGTCGGTGTGTGCAGACAAAGGGATAGCCCTGAGGATCTTCACCCGGTCGGCTCCCTGGAAAGTGCACGCACATGGTTCAGGGGCAAGAGCTCGAACAAGATTGTATGCTTGCACGACCGAACCTGACCAGTCGATGAGCTCGTCGTCAGACTTGAGCTTGCGCGCGTAGGAACCCGCGCCGGTTTGTTGCAGCAGCGTTGTTGACCTGTGCAACAGTTGGTCGAGGACGTGCAGGGCAAGTGGTGCGCCTACCCGGACGATAGACGCCTCGACATCGGTGCGGTAATCCGAGTCGGCAATTGTGAACGGTTCCTGAGCCAGGAGGTCGCCTTGGTCCAGCAGGCCGTTCATGCGAATGATGCTCACCGCTGACTGTCTGCAGCCGTCCATGATCTGGCGTTCAATAGGAGCTGCTCCCCGGTACCAGGGCAACGGGGACGGGTGGAGGTTGATGGAGGCGAGACGCGGTGCATCCAGGAGAGCCTGCGGAAGGAGTCTTCCATACGAAAGCAGAAACAGAATGTCGACGGCATCGTCGACCAGTCGCTTTGTCAGTACCTCCCCAGGGGTTTCTGCGCCATTGAGCGCAGGGATGGAGTGGGACTGCGCCCACTCTTGTACGGGGTTGGCCAGGAGCTTGCCTCGGCGGACGCGCGGCTTCTCTGACACGACCGCAAGGACGACGTGGAACCGACATCTGATGGTCTCGAAAACCGGGACCGAAATCGATGACGAACCAAAGACAGCGATGCGGGGAGCGTCCAAGGCCATCGTCAGAGCTGCTGTCCCTTTCCCTCGACTGTTTGAGTGAGTGCGGCGGCAACAGGACTTCCTTCCTGCACGGAAATCGTGGACGGGTCAGTGATCCGATCGACGAACAGCATGCCCTGGAGGTGATCGAACTCGTGCTGGATCACGCGAGCCTCAAAATCGAGGAACTTGTGGACGCGTCTCTTGCCGGTATGGTCCAGGTATGACAGCGTGATTTCAGTAGCACGGTCGATTGGAGCATAAACACCCGGAACGCTGAGACAGCCTTCCTCAGCGCTTGCTGATCCCTTGCGCTCCAAGATCTGAGGGTTCGCCACGAGATGGAGTCCTTCTCCGACATTATAGATGAAGAACGCTTGGCTAAGGCCGATCTGAGGGGCAGCCAAGCCGACTCCTGTCGGTTTCATGACATCTTCCATCGATTTGGCCAGATGAACAAGCTCTCTCGTCATCTTCCGTATGGGTTGTGCCTTCTTGCGAAGGATGGGACTGCCAATCAGCACGATCTTCATGTGATCAGTATACCCGGATGGCAGCATTCTGAAAGTGTCTATTGCGAGCGAGTGCGGTGCCGACACGCAGTCCAAGGGCCGCCTGCAAGGAGTCGGCACGGAACTCGAGAGAGAGGACTCTTGCTCGAGCTGAGACTGTCAGCAGATCGGCGTGCAGTCCGCGGAAATCCACTCCTTCCGCAGCAAGGGCGGTCCCCAAGTCCCTGCTTATTGCGTCCACATCGGGGCTGGTGCCACGAGACGAGACTCGTACGACGAACTGGCGTGCGAAAGGTGGCATCAACAGCTCACGGCGCTGTTCCCTCTCGTTCTCAAGGAAGACTGCCATGGTCTCAGTACCGTCGAGAACGCTTCGCAGGCCTGTGGAGCGGCGGTCGAGCTGGATCAGAACAGTGCCTGGCGCGGTTTCTGCTACCGCGCCACGGACGACGACGGCCAGCTGCTCGATGTTGTCGAACACCGGGTGTCGGAGTCCGACGCTCACGTCGGGAAAGACAACGAGCGCAGGCTTCAGGACGGCGATGCGCTGGGCGTCGGCATATGTGCCTAGAAACAGCGACGGACCAGTGTTCTGTTGAATTACGGTGTCGTCGCTGGGTATCATCAGCTGGACGGCTGAGACCGGAAACGTACGCTGGAGCTCACGGGCGAGGCGGTCCAAGCCATACCCTCGTGACCGAAGTTGTGTCCCTTGGCAGTTGGGACAAAGATCGGGCGGAGCCTCCGAATGACCGCACTGTTTGCAGAAGAGCCTCTTCCTGTCCCCCCCCAGGGTCAGCGTCGCACCACAGTCAGGGCATGTTGCCGTATACCCACATTCCGCACACTCGATCAGCGTCGCGAAACCGCGGATGTTGAGGAGAAGCATGGAGTCCTTGCCCTGGTCGTAGGTTTGCCGGAGGAGGCGCATCGTGGGTGCGAGGAGAACCCCCGAAGGCCCAGTCTGTTTCTCCGAGGCAGCGTTCTGACTCCGAAGAACGAAGGTAGCAGACACGTGGGCAGGGTTCTCGACCTCTGACCCCAGTGCAGAGTCTGTCGGGACGCCACAGGCGTCAAGCACTGAGAGTGTGGGCGCACTCACGCCAGCCAGACACGGGATGCCGTGTACCTTGCTCATGTCAGCTGCAACACTGAGAAGACTTCTGAGCGAAAAGTGTTGCCAGAAAAAGGGCCACTCCCCGGGGATCCCTAGATCCACGGCAACAAGTGCGATTTCCGGGAGGATCAACGACGAGAACTGACGGGTGCTCAGCCAGACGGTCGAGTGGCGGTCGCCACGAAAGCGTCTGGCGCCGACTGAGGGCCAACGGACAACTGGGATGCTCCAGTCGCGGGACAGGAGCCCTTCGTACAGACTCGCGAGCACGTCTGAGCTGACGATCAGGGCAACGCTGCCACCGCCTGCGATCGCGGCTTCTATGGCAGGGCGAAAGCGAGTCGCCCTGTCCACGAATGATCCGACAATGAGCTGTGGATCATTGTGGTCGCTCCATGCGCCGGACACTCGTGGCTCGGTGCCGGCTAGTCCGCCGTCGACAACAAATCCCTGTTCATAGAGCTTGCGTCTTGCGGGGGTTGACAGTTTCCAGAGCGCGCTCTGTAGATGAGCAGTGGCTTCAGTATCTGCAAGCAGTTGGCGCACTGGAGCGGTGGTTGTGGAAAAGGAGGGGTCCTGCGCGGCCATCACCTGCAGATTGTGCAGAAGCAGTGCCGGTTCGGGTGCGGTCAGGCGAGCCTTGTTGCGGTCATGCGGTTGAGATGCCTGCAGGAAACGGACAATCGCGAGGGCATCTTCCCAACCAAGGACCTGTCTCTCGAGAGAATGCTGAAGCGCTGCCACATCAGGCCCCAGCGCCGGATAGATGCCAGGCGCTGAGCACACACTCAGGGCAGGGAGTGGGAGCGCCCCTGTCTCGGACCATGGACCCTCGAGAACAGATGTCGACACGAGCAGGGCAGGCGCGACATCGTGCACAAAAGGAACCAGAAACCACGTTCCTGGTTCCGGTTTGTCCTCAACCGAACCGAGATCGTACGCAAGGAGGTTCCGCGAAAACGGACCTCTCTGCGTCAGAACGGCGAAACTGCCGATCACGGGCTAGATCTTGAGCCAGTTCTTGAGTTCTCGAGCCAGGTCAAGTTCTTCCCAGCTGAATCCTGGACGTCCGAAGTGACCGTGCATGGACGTCTGGCGGTAGATGGGCTTGCGAAGGCCGAGATAGTCGATGATGGCAGCGGGAGTCATTTCGACATTCTTCGCTACGGCGTCTCGTACGATCGACTCGGGCAGCGCGCCAGTGCCTTCAAAGGAAAGCTCGAACGAAACGGGGTCCTTCTGACCGATGACATAAGCCGCCTGAGTAAGGCATCGATGGGCAATACCGGCTGCCACGATGTTCTTCGCGAGATACCGCATAAGATAGGTGGCCGATCGGTCCACCTTTGTGGGGTCCTTGCCAGAGAAAGCTCCTCCGCCATGCGGGATACGTCCCCCGTAGGTGTCGATGGTTAGCTTGCGGCCCGTCATGCCCGTGTCGCACTGTGGGCCGCCCACGACAAACTTGCCGGTTGGGTTCACAAAGATCCTGGTCTTGCTGTCGAGAAGGTCGGACGGCAACGATGGCCGTACGACCTTCTCGATGATCTCCTCACGAGCCTGATTCGACATTCGTGAGGGATTCTCGGGATCAAGAACGGTATCGAGGTGCTGAGACGAGAGGACGACAGAACGCAGGTACACGGGCTTGTCGCCATCGTATTCCAGCGTGACCTGGCTCTTGCCATCCGGCCCCAGATAGTCAAGGATATTCTGCTGCCGGACTTCCTCCTGACGCATCGTAAGCCTGCGCGCCAGTTCGTATGGTAGCGGCATATACTCGGGCGTCTCGTCCGTGGCATAGCCATACATGATGCCCTGGTCCCCGGCCCCACCTGCGTCGACACCCTGGGCAATGTCTGGAGACTGGCGGCCAATTGCGTTGACGACCGCACAGGTCTTGGCGTCAAACCCATATTTCGGGTCATTGTAACCAATGCTGTCGATAGTCGACCGGACGACGCCGTCGACGTCGACGAATGCCTCGGTGGTTATCTCTCCCCCGACCATTACCAGACCATGTGTGACAAATGTCTCACAGGCAACGCGGCTGTATCGGTCCTTCGCAAGCAGATCGTCCAGAATCGCGTCCGATATCTGATCCGCGACCTTGTCGGGATGCCCGATCGTCACAAACTCTACGGTCTGACTGGTGCGCGCATTCTTGTCCATAGGTCTCTCCTTTCGCAAGCTGTCGACACCCCGCACGCTTGTACGGGGTGGTTGGCGTTTCTTCGCAAGTGATCGGACTTCAGGATGCGCTACCGCTTCGTTTTGGCGTCCTCGATGACGGGGTTCACAACGTCGCGTTCTGCAGCAGCCACCATGCGGCCGGCGGACTTCCGAAGGATGTCGTCAACAGGCTCGCGAAGTGGGTCGGTCTTCTCTTCGAGCAACTGATGTGATGTATCGAGAAGCTGACGAATGAGCCGATACTTGTTCGTGTCAACTTTCGCAATCAACGTCTCCAGATAGAGGTTTGCCAGCTCTGGCTGTTGGGTAGGCTGTTCTTTCTGCTCGTCCATGCACAACTCCTATCTCCGCAGTACACTGCGGATTATGCTGTCGACAATGTCGACCGTGGTCTCAAGGTGGCGGTTCGTGACCATGTAATCGTAGTCCTTGGCAAACGTCATCTCGTAATGACCAAGCTCGATGCGTTCAGCCATCTCTTCGGGTGTTTCGGAGCCCCTGCACTCCAGACGACGTTCAAGTTCCATCACATCCGGGGGCTTGAGGAAAATCATAAGGGCTCCCGGGAATAGGCGCTTTATGCTGGGACCGCCATGAATATCAATGGTCAGGACGAGAATCTCCTGCGGTCTGACAGCCTCAAGCGAGGACTTCAGCGTCCCATAGCGATGACCACATACATTAGCATACTCTGCGAACAGCCCTTTGTCAATCCAATCTGTGAACTGTTCCTCGGTCACAAAGTGATAATCGATGCCGTCCACTTCCCCCGGTCGGGGGGCCCTCGTCGTCACTGAGATCGAGCGCTGCATATCTGGGTAGCGCCGCAACAGTTCCGCGACGACAGTGCTCTTGCCGACGCCTCCAGGACCAGATACTACGACAATCATGGGCGCTTTCCTTCCTCTACCGTCTGGACGGCGCGTGCGAGCTGGCCATCGCCCGGGAGCGTTCCAAAGAGTGCGGGGGCCGGATCTGCTACGACGACGTTGGGAGTCAGCCCTTTCTTCTGGATCGTGTTCTTGTTTGGCGTATAGTACTCCTCGACCGTTACTTTGAGTTCATATCCTTCTGTGAGGTCCCAGCTTCGCTGGATGAGTCCTTTGCCAAACGTTGTGGTTCCCACGACGAGAGCCGCCTTGTTTTCCTGCATTGCAGCCGAGAAGATCTCGGAAGCGCTCGCAGAGTTTTCGTTGACCAGGACGACGATCGGAAATGCGACACTGCCACCATTGACGGTCACGGGGTTTACTTCGCCTCCGGCCTCCCTCGTCCACAAAGCTGTCCCATGGGGAATGAAGTTCGACAGCATGTCGAGGCACTCGTTCAGATAGCCGCCTCCATTGTCCCGTATATCGATGACCAGTCCTGCAATCTTCTGGTCCTCGAGCGTGTGAAGCGTCTGGGCAAACTTCACAGCCACACCAGAGCTGAACGAGGAGACGGAGATATAGCCAACCTTGTTCCCGATGATGCGACTCTCGACAACCGGGAGTTCAACCTGGCGCCGCACAACAGTGTAGTCGAGAAGTGTCCCGGCACGTTCGATCTTCAATCCGACGGAGGTACCCACCTTGCCCTTGACACGAGAAGAGACGGTGTCGAGGTCCAGTTTCCGAGCTGTCGTGCCGTCTATGCTGTCGATAAGGTCTCCAGGTTTTAGCCCAGCCTCTTCTGCAGGCGTACCGGCAAACACCCTCACAATCTCGATAGCGTCAGCTTTCGCGCTCGGCGTGATGACGACGCCAATGCCTACGTATTCACCAGACAGCTGTTCGCGAAAGTCCGCCGCCTCAGCAGGCGTAAACAACTCCGTGTACGGGTCGCCGAGGCCGGCAACCTGCCCCTTGAGGAGCTTCTCCGCATCCACCTTCTGGTAGTACTGCAGGCTGAGCGTGTCATAGATGTCTCCAGACAGCTTGAGGTAGGTTTCGCGGTCAATGGTCGTCTGGACAGACGATGGCCGGGAAGAACCTGTCAGGCGTGGTGCAAGAAACGGATAGGCAACGAATCCTGCCCAGAACGTGATCACAACGACGAGAAGTGCAGCTACTACTATGAGAAGCGAGGATTTTCTGGATGGCATGGAAATCTCCTTTCGCAGTGAGCGCTACGGTTTTGGCCCAAGATAGAGCATCGGATTCTTTGGAGTGGCATCGATCCGGACCTCAAAGTGCAGATGAGGGCCTGTGCTCCAGCCTGTGTTGTCTGTAAGGGCTATCACCTGACCACGTTTCACGGACTGCCCCTTTTTGGCAATGAACGACTTGAGATGTCCAAAGACCAGGGTCATGTGCTGGCCACACTGAAGCATCAGCATGTTACCATACCCTGAGAATCTCCCTTCGTACTCAACAACGCCGTCAGCGGGAGCAAGCAGCGTCGTCGACATCGGACAGCCCATGTCGATGCCGTTGTGCATCTCCCAGACACCGTTGATCGGGTCGTGGCGCATCCCAAAAAGCTCGGTGATGTGAATGCTGCCGGGTATGGGCCAGAGAAGCTTGCCTGTCGGCTCATTGCCCGGATGCTGCTGCCGATCGATCTCAGCGACAATCTGGTCGATGAGCTTGTTTTCCCGCTTGATTTCGTCTTGAATGCGCTTGTCATCGGCGGAGAATTGAGTACTCTTGGCTGCCAGATAGTTCAGGGTCTGCTGTGTGGCTGCTTTCTGCTCTGCCAGAAGGCTTGCCTGTTGTTTCTTGAGCGCATACACCTGTTCCAGCTGGCTCTTCGTCTGTGCATAGGCGGCGCGGTCCGATTGCAGAGCGAGTTTCTGTGTAGACACCGCAGACAGAGACCCCGTGATCTGTTGAAGGACAGCTGATACCCCCTGCTGAGCTTCGACAGTGGCGTTAAGATCTCCACCTGTGAAAGGGAGACCTGCGACATCGAGGTTGGACACGTGGTAGAGGAGATCGATCGACGACTCGATACCTGCTGACAGCTCATTGCATTGCTTTTCTCTGATGACGATCTGAGCCGCTGTCTTGGTGAGGAGGGTCTCGAGCTGGGCGATGCTGCTATCGATCTCCCCTATGTCGCCTTCCAACTGATCCACTTGGTCATTGAGAGAGGTCAGCTGACTCAGGAGGTTGTACTTGGCCGACTTGTTCTCCTTGATCAGCTTCTGAATCGCCTGAAGCTGTGTCTTCAGCTGGTTCATCTTCTGCTGGGCGGCCTTAAGGTCGCTCGTGAGATCTCCTTCGACGCGAGGAGCGAAGACGGAGCCGCCCACAAAAAGGGAGAGAATCAGGACAAGGGCAGTGAGAACCTTCAGGGTTCTCATTCGAGAAGCGTCTCCTCTCGACGCTGTTCCTCGTCAATGCGGTACGCCAGTAGCGTCGCAATGACGCAGGCCAGAAGGAGGCAAGCCAGGGAGGCCAGGACAACAGCGGAGGCGGCCCCAGCATAGACGACTCCCGCAGGCTCGGGTGTCACCCACGAAAAGGACGCCTTGAGGCGTGTCGTGGAATACCTGATAACACTGGGGAGGACAACGGCGAAGAGGACTGACGCGAGCGCCCAGACAGCGACCAGGTGGGCGGGTGTTGAGAGAAGAACCTGGAGGCTGCTGGCACCGACCACGCTCAGCACTGCAGTCTCTTTTCGTTTGCCATTGATGATGCTGAATGCCATGAGGCAGAAACCCGCAATGAAGAGAAAACTGGCGAGAACCAGCATGTAGAGCAGGAGGCTGTGGACAAACACGTTCGCATTGGCCATCCCCTGCACCGAGCTTTCGTCATACTCCACGCTTTGAACGCCTGCAAGAGAACGAAGCTCCGCAGCCAAGCCGGTGATGCCTTGCATGGAGACTGGATAGACCCGGATGAGAGGTGGAATCGGATTGTGTGTCAGGTCGCTAAATACGCTTGCGAACTGGGGATACTGAGTCTCAAGCTTCTTGAGGCCGTCTGCGGGACTCACGTATTCCGCACGGGCAACGGCTTCGTCTTTCTGCATCTGCTCAAGAAGAGTCTGGATGGAAGTCTGGTCCAGGCCGGCCAGAAGGTATGCGTTGATGGAGTGTGTGCCCTCGATCTCCACAATGGTGTGGCGCACGTCCATGGACATTGCATAGATGCCGGCGCTAGCGACCATCAGTACAGCTATCAGGATTGAAACGAGGAGAGTGCGGAAAGGATGTCTCACAAGGTCTTGCAGTGTCTGCTTGAAGGTAAACATGTCAGAAGTTGCCCTCCTCGACCTTTCGTCCACCGCGGAGCCGCACGAACGGCAGCCGCGTTGATTGGACGAGGTATAGATCATGGGTAGCCATGAAGACGGTAGCACCCTGACGGTTGGCGTCATGGAGGACCTCGACGATCTTCTCTCCGTTGCTCAGATCGAGGTTCCCGGTCGGCTCGTCCGCGAGGATGATGTCAGGTTTTGCGATGAGCGCGCGAGCGAGGGCAACACGCTGCTTCTCCCCCCCGGACAGCGAACAGCACATGCGACGCTGGTATCCTGCGAGGCCGACTTGGTCCAGGTACTTGTCCACCTCCTGGCTGATGGTCCGCTTGCCCACGCCTCGGACAGCTAGTGGCAGCGCCACATTTTCGTACACGGAGCGGTCGAATAGCAGCATGTAGTCCTGGAATACCATACCGATTCTCCGTCGCAGAGACGTCAGGGAGCCGCCATGAGCTGCTGCCGTGTCCGCTCCATCTACCAGGATGGTACCGTTCGTCGGCCGTTCGACACGATAGATGAGCCGCAGAACCGTGCTCTTTCCTGCGCCCGACTCACCTGTCAGAAAGACGAACTTGCCAGGGCCTACCTTGAAGGTGATATCCCTTAGACCATAGTATCCATCGTCATATCTCTTTGAGACGCTCAACATCTGTATCATCGTGTACCCAGCTCCTTGAAGCCGAGACCCAGAGTCTCGGTGACGTCCATGATGGCCACGAAGGCATCAGGGTCAACCTCATGGACGATCTGCTTGAGATGCGATATCTGGCTTTGGGGCACGACGCAGAACACGACTTCCTTGCGTTCGCCCGTGAAGCCGCCAGCTGCAGTGAATTTCGTCACTCCGCGATCCAGTTCGACCATGACCTTGCCGGCAATGGCTTCCGGTTGGTTGCTGACCACCCAGGCTGCCTTGGAGAAAGAGATTCCTTCCTGCACGAGGTCGATGGCTTTTGCAGAGATATAGAGCGACACGATTGAGTAAAGCGGTATCGTAACGCTCCGGAATGCGATACCCGAGAAGGCAATGATGACTGTGTCGATGATCAGCAGAGTCGTTCCGAAACTCAGCCCTACGCGTTCGGACAACATCTGAGCAAGGAGATCGGTGCCGCCGGTGGAAGCGAAGAAGCGGAAGATGATGCCAATCCCGATGCCCATGACGACTCCGGCGTAGACCGCCGAGAGCAGCATGTCCACGTGGAAGCCATGCGTGTACGGCACGATCGCATCGATAAGGAGTGACGAGACGATGGTTGCGTACACAGAACGCCACAGGAATGCCTTTCCCAGCCTCTTGAGGCTCAGCAGGAAGAGTGGAGTATTGAGGATGATGATCGTCGCGCCGATGGGAACGACCTTGAAGAAGTGATTCACAATGATCGCAAGTCCCGAGACGCCTCCGGGAGCCAGATCATGAGGGATGACGAAGAGGGCAAACGAAAGGGCGTAGACGAAACACCCGATCGTTATGCCGACGACGTCACGAATCGCTCGAACGACGATCTTCCGCGTCATGTCGCACGCTGGCAAGGATGAAGTCCTGCAGGTCGCCGTCGAGAACTGCATCAACGTTTCCTTTTTCTAGTCCCGTGCGGTGATCTTTGGCCAGCTTGTACGGCTGCAGGACGTACGACCGGATCTCGTTGCCCCATTCAGCTGACTTGAAGACGCCGCGCACTTCCGAAATCTGGGCATCCCGCTGCAGCTCCCGTTGCACAAACAGTCTGGATTTGAGGACGGCCATTGCCATTCGCTTGTTTTGCAGCTGCGAGCGCTCGTTCTGGCAGCTGGCCGAAATGCCCGTCGGAATGTGTGTGATGCGAACAGCGGTAGAAACCTTCTGCACGTTCTGGCCTCCATGACCTGACGCATGATAGACGTCGATGCGCAGATCACCTTCGGGGATGTCGGCGTCCGCGCTGGTTTCTGGGATTTCGGGGATGACATCTGCCGCCGCAAACGACGTGTGGCGACGTTTGTTCGCATCGAAAGGACTGATGCGGACTAGGCGATGAACACCTTTTTCGTGCATCAGAAGACCATAGGCGTACTGTCCCTTGATAACCAGTGTGCAACCCTTGATGCCTGCCTCTTCACCCTGCATGTAGTCTGTCACGAGTACTTCGAAACCCTGTCGTTCGGCATAACGGATATACATACGCATGAGCATTTCGGTCCAATCCTGTGCATCCGTTCCACCCGCTCCGCTCGATAGTGACAAGATGGCATTGGACGCATCATAGGGACCGCTGAAGTAGGCCGTCGTCTCGAGAATCTGCAGGTCATGCTCGAGATGTTCAATGGTGCCGACAGCTTCCCGCTCCAGCTCGGGGTCCGGCATCCCGACAAGGAGCTCGATGGCAGTCCGAGCGTTGTCCAGCCCAGACAATGCTTTCTGCTGGGAAGCAATGTCTGCCTCGATGCGCGCGATGCCACCCATGATCTCTGCTGCGCTCGTTTGGTCATTCCAGAAGCCGGCAGCCGTGGTCTTGGTCCGCAGCTCTTCCAGCCGCGCCTGCCGGCTCGCCAGCCAGCCAGGCTGATAAAGTCCGGAGACGCGTGACTCACACTCTGAAACACGCCTGCGCAGCGGTTCAAGATCGATCATGTTTCTTCTCTGGTTGTGCGGGTTGCAGCTCGAAGGTGAACAATGCCCTTGTCACATCGTGCTTTATCTGGTCCATCAGCACATTGAAGAGATCGTATCCTTCCTTCTGATAGGCAATGACCGGGTCCTGCTGCCCATAAGCACGCAGGCCGATGCCATCCTTGAGGTCGTCCATCTGAAGAAGATGGTCCCTCCATGCACTATCGATAGTGTGTAAGAAGAAGTAGTGCTCGATCTGGTGCATGACATTCTCTCCGTACCTGTTGTACTTCTCGCGGTAAATAGCCTCGGCACGGTCCTGAATCGTGGCGGTGAGCGCCTGTTCAGCGTCACGGTGTTCAACAAGGTCGGTCAACTCTTCGAGCGTCATCTCCACGGGTCTGCCAAAGGCATCCAGGACCAGGTCATTGTAGACTTTGCCAAGATCCGCCTCATCGGCTCGTTGCGCTTGGACGACCTGCTGTGCAGTCGTTTCGGCCTGTTCGTTGATGAACTCGTGCACCTCGTCCGCAAGGTCGACTCCCGCAAGAACCTTGTCACGTTCCGCGTAGATGACCTCGCGCTGTTTGTTGAGCACGTTGTCGTAGTCAAGGAGGCTCTTGCGCGCATCGAAGTTGTAGGACTCGACCTTCTTCTGGGACATCTCGATTGTCTTCGAGAGGAGCGGATGATTCACGGGCATCGACTCCTCGACCTTCATCATTTCGAAGATGCGCTGGATGCGGTCGCCACCGAAGATGCGCAGGATGTCGTCTTCTGCCGAGAGGAAGAACTTCGACTCACCAGGATCCCCTTGCCGGGCCGAGCGCCCCCGGAGCTGGTTGTCGATGCGACGCGACTCATGGCGCTCGGTCCCCAGGATGAAGAGACCTCCCAGACCTACGACCTCGTCATGTTCCTTCGCCCATGACCCACTGTACTCTGCAAAGAGCTTGGCGTACTGTTCCGCATACTGTTCTGCGTATTGTTCCGGCTGCTTCTTGGGGTCAGCTTTGGTACGAACAATAGCAGCGGCGTGAGCAAGAGCAGCAGGATTGCCCCCGAGCAGAATATCGACACCTCTGCCCGCCATGTTGGTGGCAATAGTGACCGAGCCTTTGCGACCTGCCTGGGCGATGATCTCGGCTTCTTTTTCGTGATACTTGGCATTGAGGACCTGATGCTTGATGCCAAGCTTCTTCAGCTCATGGCTCAGCCCTTCGGATTTCTCGACGGAACGTGTACCTACGAGGACGGGCTGCCCTTTTTCATGCCGTGCCTGGATCTCGCGGAGAATCGCGTCCAGTTTGCCACGCTCAGACCGATACACTTCATCGTCGGCATCCTGGCGGTCCACTGGACGGTGCGTGGGAATCTCGAGGACATCAAGTCCGTAGATTTCCTTGAACTCGTCTGCCTCTGTGAGCGCCGTTCCTGTCATCCCAGACAGCTTGTGGTACATCTTGAAGAAGTTCTGAATCGTGATGGTCGCCAGCGTCTGGCTCTCCTCGCGGACCTTGAGCCCTTCCTTTGCCTCGATGGCTTGGTGCAGCCCTTCGGAGTAACGGCGCCCATACATGAGCCGACCCGTGAATTCATCGACAATGATGACTTCTGTGTCCTTGATGATGTACTCACTGTCCTTCCTGAAGAAGATCTGAGCTCTGATGGCGTTGCGAAGGATCTTGCCATACGTGGCCTGCTCCTTCAGCAGCTTGTCCTCGGGAATCCTGGCAGCATGGGCAAAACGGGTCAGCAGATCCTCGGCTGGATCGATTGTCTTGTGCTTCTCGTCGTACACGTAGTCGGAGCCCTCTGGTGTCTCGTTGTCACCGGCGGCCATCTCCGAGCGAACCGTCCCCTTCAGTCGCTTGACGAATGCCGCAGCCTCGTAGTACGGTACGTCCGAGTCACCACCGGGGCCGGCGATGATAAGAGCTGTCCGAGCCTCATCGATGAAAATGTTGTCGACCTCGTCGACGATGCCAAAATCGAGAGCCCCCTTCTGCACCATGCCGTCTTCTGAGCCAGCCATATGGTCTCGCAGGTAGTCGAAGCCGAACTCGTTGTTTGTGCCATAGGTGATGTCGGCTGCGTAGGCAGCGTGGCGCTCTTCCGGAGAGCTGTCGTTCTGAAGGAGGCCGACCGATATGCCAAGGAACTCATAGACGGGCCCCATCCAAGCTCGGTCACGCTTGGCCAAGTAGTCGTTGACGGTGACAAGGTGGCCCCGGTGGCTCATGATGGCGTTGAGGTACAGAGGACACGTCGCTACAAGCGTCTTTCCTTCGCCCGTCTTCATTTCGGCGATGTTGCCGAAATAGAGCGCAATGCCTCCAAGGAGCTGTTCGGGGAAGTGCTCCAACCCTATGAGACGGCGGGAGGCCTCTCTCACCAGTGCGAAGGCTTCAGGTAACAGCTCGGTCTCGGTGGCGCCTGCAGCAGCCCTTGTTCTGAGCTCGGCTCCATACTTCTTCAAGCCCTCATCGTCGAGCTCGGCCAACGCCGGCTGGAGTTGAAGGATTCCTGGAACCATCGCGTCATATGTCTTGAGCTTGCGGGCAGCTGGGGAAAATGAGCTGAACAATCCCATCAGAGGGGTACCTCCACGAAATGAACTACCGGACTTTGCAACACAGACACTACACTGGCTTGATGGACTGTCACAGAGCTCGGCCTTCCAGCATGGGCGCTAGCAGAACACCGCTTTGGCATCGTTCGTCAGACCGCGGCGCCAAAGCTAAAGTGATAGTCGCCAGTGTCGTAGCAACAATCAGGGGTCTCGTCTGGTCAATCAATCTCGATCAGGCCGTAGCCCCCATAAGTACGTTTGTACAGAACACAGACCTTGTTGGACAAGGCGTTCCGATAGACGAAGAACTGGTGCCCCAGCATCTCGATCTGAAGGATCGCCTCTTCTTCAGACATCGGAAGCACCTCGAATTCCTTGCGCTTCACGATGCCTTCAGGAGATTCCTCAATATCTTCTACCGGTACTTCGGACTGGAACAGACCCTTGAGCTCAGCAACCGCCTTGAAGTCCCTCCGGAAGACCCGGGTGTGGAACTTGCGAATCTGCACATCGAGCCTGTCGCATGCAGCATCGATAGAACCTTCCATGTCCGGTCCCTGTCCTGAAGCCTTGATGATGCGGCCAGAGACCTCAAGTGTGAGTTCGCATGTATATTTACCTCGCAGGAGGTTCAGATTGGCACCGAGCGTGGGTTCCTTGCGAAAGAACTTGTCAAACCGACTGACCTTCTCGTTCAGATAGGCAAGAATGCGCGGAGGGATCTCAAGCGTCTTAGATTTATGCTCTACATTCATGTGTGCCTCCCTTTGCATCGGATTCGGCTCTTGCCTTCATAAGCCTGACCGTATTGTAGCCCGACTACGAGCGAGGGTCAAGTACAGACATTGATGGGGACATGCTTGCAGGATGACGTTCGTGGCGGCATAGACGGTAGCTCCTGTTGTCAGGACGTCGTCCACGATGACGACGGTCCTGCCGCGCAGCTGGTCGGGCGCGTTTGATGAAAGTTCGAACACGCTATCGACATTTTTCAGGCGTTCCCTATCCGACAACTGTGTCTGAAGAGGCGTGCGACGGGTCTTCAGCAGAAGGCCACTACCGGAGTCGCCGGTGAAACCGAGGGAGAGTATTCTGCATGCAACGTGGGGGAAGTGACGAGGGTCTCTTTCATCCCGGGCGCCGAACCGCGGAATGGGGACAAAAACCGGCCGGTCTCCCAGTGGAAGGGTTCTTGCGAGGCTCGCCAGCATGCCAGAAAGCTGTCCGGCCAATTGATACTCACCTTGTACCTTCATCTGCAGTATAGCCTGTCGCAATGTTCCTTCATACCAGTACGCGGAGAAACCCGACGCCGGACCGGCGGCGAGATGGCTATCGCTCCATCCCGGGTCGCATCGTCGAAATGAAGAGGCGCAGCGGGGGCAGACAGGGAGGTCCGATTCCTCGCCACAGAGAAAACAGGCCTTGTCAGCGAGGACTTGGCGAAGAACCGAGAGAACGCTCACGGGTTCCGACGTTCCAGAACGGCCTTCAGCCGGGCGATGCGGTCCGTTCTGGTCTGGCCGATTCGCGCGATGGACTCTTCGGCCACAGGCGAGACGCTTCCGGTGCGAACACGCCGAGCGGCCTGCTGCGGCGAGTTTCCTGGTAGGAAGGCATCGAAGCCACAACAGTCGGCCAGCTGGGAGACCTTAGGGTCGTACGCTAGCGCTACCAGGGGAGACCGTGCAGCGACCGCTGCGGTAGCCATATGGTATCGGCCCGCAACCGTCAATGTGGCGGAACTGCAGAGGTCCAGCAGCGCCAGTGGCTGAGGCGAGACGATGAGTTCTGACGGCGTTAGTAGTCGGTCCCGGACCGCGCGTGTGAATGCCAGGTCTGCCGATGGAAAGAGCACGACCAGATCCAGCTGGGTAGATGACTGGGACCCCAGGCAGTCCAGAAACGAGGCTGTTTCCTCGGGCGTCCACCCGAACCGTTGGTTGACACAGGCAACGATCCCGGACGTGCGACGAGTCGCCACGAGAGCTGTACCGCGTAGCGCGACGAGATAAGCAAGCCCAACGTCGGATGACACGCAGATATCCTGCGTTCGAATCCCGCTAGCGAGCAGGAAGTCTCGCGAAGCGTCGTCGCGCACATCTATCAGGGACATACGGCCAAACACGGTCCTCGCAAGACGCCGGATCCATGACCGCCTGACAGGACCGACACCCTGTGCGTAGGAGAGGATCCCCTTCTTGTTCAGCGCAGCCAGCAGGGGAATTCCCAGATAGTACAGGCTGCTTCGCCAGCTGGTAACATCTTGGATCAGCCCTCCCCCACCCAGCATCACATAGTCGCACGTCCTGAGGGCTGCTCTCATTGCTGCCAGGTTATGTCGGTCGATGAGCGTGTGTCGCGGGCAGACGGGGCTGGTATACTGACCCGGTTTATTGACCGCGAACACGGCTTCGCACTCGATACTCGTCAATTCGTCCTGTACAGCTGAGAGAATGAGCTCGTCGCCGAAATTGCCAAAGCCATAGTAGCCGAGGACAAGGATTCGGGTCATCTAGCTCCTGGATGGTGTCCGACGATGTGCAAGCACGCGGAACATGAAGTAGAAGATACTCCCTACGCGCCGTACACGGCTTGGTTGGACAACCAGCCTGTACAACCACTCCGTGCCGGTCTTCTGAACGAATCGCGGCGCTCGGCGGACAAGTCCGCTCCAGACATCAAATGTGCCGCCTACGCCAATGGCGATAGAGATACCCATGTCGCGGTGGTGCCAGATCCACTTCTCCTGGGCTCCTCCACCCATGCCGACCAGGAGAATATCGACGTGTGCCGCCATAATTTCCTGGATCAGGTGCGCTTCTTCTGCTGCGTCAAAGTAGCCGGAATGGAAACCGACGACATGAAGACCAGGATAACGGGTCATGACGTTGGAGGCGGCCCGCTCGACGATATCCGGCTTTGCACCGAGGAAGTACACGCGGTAACCCTTGCGCTCGGCGAGTGCCAACAGAGAACCCGAGAACTCGATGCCGGGTATGCGGTTCTCAATGCGCGGGCCCAGCATACGCGCTCCCCATACGATACCAACGCCGTCGGCAATGACAAGATTCGCCTGCTGGACAATCTCGAGAAACTCAGCGTCTCTGAACGCACGAGCTGCCATCTCGCCATTGAGCGTCACGACGAGATGAGGCACTCCGCTTCTGACGAAACCGTCGGCTATCTCGAGAAGCTCGTCAATATCCCTGTTGCTGATAGAAATGCCAAAGAAGTCGATGGTGTCGACATGTTCCCGAGGTGACCGGAGCACAATACCGACGAACCGCGGAAGCGAAAGGATGCGAGGCAGCCGCTTGGGATCAAGCACAAACCGGTACAGCCACTCAAGGCCGAGTCTCTGGACGCGGGCAGGTGCGCGCTTGAACTCGCCCGACAGGACGTTGTAGCTTCCTCCCACACCCATGGCAAACGGAACGCCCATCGCGCTAAAGTTGCTGGCAAGAAACTTCTCCTGCTTGGGACTGCCCATGCCGACGAATATGATATCCGCCTTGGCAGCGGCGATCTCTGCAACCAGGCCGGGTTCGTCTGCAACAGTAAAGTATCCGTCGTGTGAACCGGCCACGACGAGGCCAGGGTATCTCTCCTCCACGATTGTCACGACACTGGAGAGTACTTCCGGGCGTGATCCAAGAAGAAAGAGCCGCCATCCATGAGCATCTGCCAGCTCAAGCAGCCGCAAGAATAGGTCGACACCGGTGACCCGGGTCTTGATACGCTTGTGGTAGAACACGCGCGAAGCCCACATGATCCCTATGCCATCGCAGAAATTCAGGTCGCTCTTGCGCAGGACCTTCTCAAGAGCTTTGTCCCGTTTGGCCTTGATAACCTTCTCAGGATTGATGGCTACACCCATATGGGGGGTGCCAGACGCGACGAAGCCCTCGACAGCAGCGAGAGCTTCGTCCATGTCCAGGTTGTCGACCGGAATACCGGCGACGTGGATTCGTTCAGCCATTGTCCGGAGGGCGCGTCTGCGTTCTACAGACGAACGTACCAGGGTTGCTGGAGGACGTCGGCGTCATGTTCGAACACTCCCCTGAAGTCACATAGAATCAGGCGGCCAGCTGCTACCACAACGAGCTTCTTTACGCGCTCATAGTCCACATTGCCCTGTCGGATGGGCAGGACGAGTGCGTTTGCCCACAACGAGCCCGCATCGATGTCCGTCTCGCGTCCGAATTCCCTGGGCACCTCAGCAACACTGTCGAGAACACGCACCTCGGCTCCCGCCTTCGCAAGCGCCGTGGCAAGGTCGACGGCTGGACTCCCAGTTACATCGTCCGAGTAGTCCTTCATGGCGATACCGACGAACAGTACATGCTTGCCCGCGAGCCCACCCATCCTCCTCGACATGCGCCCGGCAATGTAACCAGGCTGAGCGGCGTTCGCCTGACGCGCAGAGATGAAGGTCGGCAGCAGGTCGTCGCATTCGTCTTGACTTGAGAGCGAACCGAACAGATAGGGCGAGGCATAGGGGATGCAGTGCCCCCCGACGCCGATGCCAGGCATGAGAATCTTGACTCTTGAGTGGGTATTGCAGGCCTCAACCAGTTCCCACGTGGGAATGTCGAAGTGATTCGCGAAGCGCGCCAGTTGGTCGGCAACTGCAATGTTGACGTCCCGCTGAGCATTCTCGAACATCTTCGCCGCTTCCACAAGTTCGATGGAGGACGCTTTGAAGACGGGTTCACGGTTGACGGCTCCGAGCACCTGGATCGCGCGGTCGAGACTTCTTCCGTTAATTCCCCCGACGACCAGTGGCATATTGCGGAACTCATCATAGGCGTGCCCTTCAGCTATCCGCTCCGACGAATATGCGAGATCAAAGTCGGTGCCGGCTACGAGGCCGCTTGTGCGCTCCAAGGTCGAGAGCACGAGGCCGCGAGTCGTGCCAACAGGTACGGTGGACCGGCAGATGACGAGATCCCCTCTCTTAAGCAGCTTGCCGAGCTCGGTACAGGCACCCGTGAGCATGCCCATGTCCAGGGACCATGCATGGTCGATGGGGATGCCAACTGTGATAATGAAGGTCGCCACGTCCTTCGGGAGTTCGTCGAACTTGCTGGTGACGTTCAGGCTGCCATTTGCAAGACACGTTCGGAGGACGTCGTTAACCGGTATGCCGTCGAAGTCCTCGTGCATTCCGAGCGAAGATGTCTTGATCGACTCGATACGACGCGGGTCAATATCGACTCCGGAGACTTGAAATCCATCCAGCGCATACGTGAGCGCAAGAGGCAAGCCAACATAGCCAAGACCGACCATTGCAAGCTTCCTTTCCATCTTTTCCTCCATATTCAGGACTGGTGGTGTGCCAACGTGTCAAGCACGCGGTCGAATTCGGCAATCCGGAACGACCAGTCAAACCGTCGGGATGACTGCACGCGGTAGCGGCGCAGCTCGAGTGAATCTGTATCGATGGTGTCTTGCACCGCGGCAACAAACTCCTGAGGGGTGGACGAGAGCCGCACCATGTCTTCGCCGAATGCTCCAAGGGCGTGGATTGTCGACGAGACCACCGGCAGTCCGGCCGCAACATATTCGTAGAACTTCAGCGGGTCGACGCCTAACGTCAGCGGCGATTCAAGGAAGGGGATCAGTGCGACGTCGTAGTGGGGAGCTTCCTGTGCGATCGCAGCCTGTGAGAGCGTCCCCTTGAAGACGATGTTGGCATGGACGGCCAGTTCATTACGGACAGCCGGCAGAGCCTCGCCGAAGCAGTCGATCTCGCAGTCTGGATACGCGGCAGCAACGGCGCCAAGTGCCTGCACGTCGAACCATTCGCGCATTGCTCCGACGTACAGGAATCTGCGCTGCCTCGGCAGTGTGGTCAACGTGTCAAGCCAAGTCATGGCGGGCGCGGCGAACAGCTCGTGGTCCACGCCATTCTGGATCAGGCTGACCTTGTCCTCGTGCGACGAAAACTTGCCGGCAATGGTTTCATTGGTCGCGATCACAGCAGATGCAATGTCGGCAGTCTGTCCCTCGAGGCGGTCGACGGTAGCCTTGTCCAAGAGTCCAGGATAGGCGCTGTGGTCGTCCACGCAGTCGTACACGACCGGAGCGCCAAGCAGCCGTAGTGCTCTCGGGACAAACGGCAGATAGGTCAGGATGATGCCGGCTTCGGTCGTCCAGTTACCAGCGAGACTCTGCAGGTAGCGGTAGTAGGTGAGCGAGTCGTGATCTGCCACGCGCTCGTACTTCTTGAAGCACGGAAGCCACGGCGTGGGCGACGCGGTCCACATGTGGTCTCCCTGCTCGTGCGTGCCCGACCGCCAAGCATTTAACTTCCACCACTGCTTCGGACGGGCTAGCGCGAGCCAGGTTATCGGGGCCTCGACGTAGAGAACGTCATAGCCTCGTTCGGTCAATCGGCGTGCAAAACGCTGTTTTCGGCTCGGGAACGAATGATAGTTGTTGGTGCTGAGAACAAGTGCCTTCACTCGTCTGCCTCGGGAACAGCGCCGAGGGCGAAAAGGCTCCACATAACAAGTGCTATTGCCCACGAGTCGAGAAGGTTGTCCGTGAACAGGTTGACCAGAAGCGCAAGAAGTCCCACCGACGCGAACAGCCAGAGCTTGTCCTTCGAGCGGAAGAAGCGTGTGGCGACGCAGGCGAAGGCGCTCGACAACCATGAGACATACAAAGCGAAGCCGATCATACCCGTCTCGGTAAGCACGCGAATCCACACCGAATCCATGGAGATGCCCGTGAAGTAGCCATACTTCTGAGCGGCGGAACCTCCAAACGTGCCAAGACCACTTCCAAGAAGAGGGTGATCAATGAGATTCACAAAGGCCTGCCTCCAACGGAACAGGCGACCGAGGTTGTTGCTCTTGTCGACATAGGTTGAACTGAGCAGGTTGGTCATACGGAGTCGGAACGTTGGGACAGCGATGAGGATACCTGCGCCGGCAGCGGCAAACACCACCGCAAGTGCGGGGTTCAGTATGAAGAGTCCGACGAAGAAGGACCCCGCGGCCGACAACCAGGCGGCTCGCGTCAGGGTGAGAAGGAATCCGCTGCCCATAACCAGGACGCATCCTACTGCAATCCCTCGCTCGTACCACCTTGTCCGCACGACGGCCATGTACACACCCAGGGGGATGATGGTCTCGAGGTAGCCAGCAAGAACATTGGGGCTGCCGAACAGCGAGAACGCCCGACTACTGATAACCCCCGTCTCGGTGGCGTCAAGCCACTGAGCAGGTATCGGAACCTTCCGGACATACTGATAAACACCGATGAAGGCCACAATAGTGGCACTCGCCACAAGGTGCGGCAGCGTCTCGCGCAGGAGACCACCGGCATCCCCGTCGACGAGGAGCCAAAGGATGACAAAAGCCATGAATGGTTCAAACGCCAGGCGGGCTTCTTGAATGTACGCGCCAATGTAATACGTGTTCGCTGCGTAGCTCAGAAGCGTCACAGAAAGAAACAGCAGCGCCGTCAGAACGACGGGTGAAGTCACGAGACGCCCGATCTTCCGCCAGCTCGTCGTGACGGCGAAGACAAGGAAAACCAGGAGCATGATCTCTTCCCACAGGTTGGCAAGAGGCAGATTGGCCTTCCGGATCATCCAGTTGACAAGAGGGTAATAGGCGACCAGCAGGAGAAAAGCTTTCGCTGCCAACCGCCTCCTGGTGCAGTTGAGGTTCATTTGGTCCCTATGGGAGATCCTGCACCGTCAGGATACGTGTCCACACCTTCCAGGTGTCTCCATACACGGCAACGTTCGCTCCGGCGAGGATCTTGTCACGGGCGTACATGTATGCCCACGCAACCTTCGCGTCGACGGATTGTGCCGTGATAACGACGTCCTTGAGGATCGGGTGCTTGTCGACGTGAAGCTCCCCTTTGCTGTCAAACGCGTCCACCTCGGCTGGTGATGTCGTGATATTTGTAATCGTAAAACACTTCTTGCCCGTCTCGTCATAGATGGGGGCACCGGTCTTGATCTCTGCGGCGGTCTCCGGCTCGATTCCGTACGCGAGGAACGTGGCCTCGATCCGCTTGCCGCTGAGACCCTTCGCTCCGGTAGAGGGGTGCGTAAGCTTATAAGCTGCGACGACACCCGCGACGACGACGAGTGCAAGAACGAGTCCAACAATCCATTTGTTTCTCATATGGTACGACC
Source organism: Candidatus Cryosericum terrychapinii (assembly GCF_003570925.1). Lineage (GTDB taxonomy): Bacteria > Caldisericota > Caldisericia > Cryosericales > Cryosericaceae > Cryosericum > Cryosericum terrychapinii. The sequence continues at coordinate 22,695 of NZ_QXIS01000020.1, forward strand.
CCCTTGTATGAGTTCGCCCTTTTGGCCGCGGAGGCCGTCTGAGACGCCCCTCGCGAAGCAGTACAGAAAGGCACGACGATTACTGTAGAGAAGCACAATCGAAATGAAACGCCGAACTGCGAAGAGAGGAAGGAACAGTGCCAGAAAACGGGATCGCGCGAGGAGCCGGCGCTGCGTTAGAATGCAGTTCCGGGTCCCATAGTACAAGCGCCATGGCTGGTCGACCAGGACGGCAAGGGACCTTCCGAGAAACCGTATCTGCCTGCGGTTGGCCGAAGGATGCAGCAGCCGGCTCGCGGGGATGCCGTAGCCATGGAATCCAGCCAACGTTGCTCTCAGAGTGAACTCCGTGTCGTCGTACCATCCATACAGCGACGCGTCGAAGATACCGGCTTCAAGGAGCAGGGAAGACGGAACGAACAGACCTGCCATGGCACAGGCGTCAAAGGAAAATTCAGCATCCTGATAGCGTTCCCGGGGCACAGGCTTGAGCATCCCAATCCGGCGACTGTAAGTGAACGAGTTGAAGAAAGGGAGTTCCGGCTGTGGCTTATTGTAGCATACAGAGCGGAAGTACGTTCGCACGCCGTGCGTTTCAGCAACTTGTATGAGGCGCTTCAGGGCGTCTGGGTCGGCGACGACATCGTCGTCGAGCATCCATACCCAGTCGGCTTGGAGCTCGAGTGCCTTCTGCTGAGCGATGGCTGCACCTCCTGCCGGCCCACTGTTGTGCTCCAGGCGAACGATATCAACGTCCTGCTGGTATTCCTGCGGAGGCGTGTACGGGAAGGCGGATCCATTGTCGACGACGACGACCCGGTCGGGTCGCTGGGTGCCGTGCAGGATCGACGCCAGACAGCACGATGCCATTTCGGGGCGGTCCAAGGTGATGACAACAGCAATAACGCTCATGAAGCACCGTTGCACGGTTGTTGCCAACTCCAGGCGGAGGCCCCGTTCGTCTGGGCTCCTAGTTGGACGGAACGAGCGGACTGAACTGTGGAGCAATCTTCGATTGCAAGGCATCCAGGTCCGGGATAACGTACGACGTTCCCCCGATAGTCCCCGGCACTCCGGGGAATGGGATCGTGGTTACTTCCTTGTCGGTCGTATTCTTGAAAGCAAGGGCGATGCGAAGCATGTCGTTCGGGAGAAGGTCTGTCACAACAGCATTCTCGACGGCACGGATGACAGTGGGCAATTTCCAGACGTTGCGAAGCGAGGTGGTCTGGGCTACGATAGCTTTGAGAAGAGCCTTCTGACGAACAACACGTCCCAATTCCTCTCCGTTCGAGGAGCCAAAGTCACCGATTGCATCATGACGAAAGCGGGCGTACTCCAGAGCCGTCTTGCCGTCCATGTGCTGTACTCCCGGTTTCAGGTTGATAAGAGTGTCCGCTGCTTTGTAGTACATCGCCTTTTCGACGTTGATGGTCACGCCTCCCAGGGCATCGATGACCTTCTCAAACCCGGCGAAGTCAGCCTTTGCATAGTAGTTGACCTTGATGCCGGGGATCATCGCCTCGACCGTCTTCTCGAGAAGTTCGATTCCGCCATCGGAAAAGTAGTCGGAGTTTACTGTAGCATTGATCTTGTCATAGCCGTGTCCCGGAATGTTGACACGGGAATCCCTGGGGATCGACATGACCGACATGGTGCGGGAGACTGGATCGAGGCCGATGAGCATGATGCTGTCAGCGCGACCTGGATCGTTCGTGGCCCGTGAGTCAACGCCGACGACCAGGATGTTGACTCGTCCCTGCAGGTTAAGAGCCGATTTCGTGGCATCTGCATTGGGGTTGATCGAGCGGAGAGAACTGTAGAGAGAGATGACACTGTAGCCGGCAAAACAGACCACAATGGTCAAAATCGAGATAACAGCTATGAGAAGCGTCTTGCGGACCTTTGTCCACCGAGCAGAGCCCATCAGTCCTTTGGTTTTCATGTTCATTGGCACATTCCTTCACCTGGAAGTCCAGATCTACGCATCTGGGTACTCAAAGAGTACGCAGTTGGACTGACTGCGCAAGACGCGAACACTGAAGGAATGCGTCGGTTTCGATGCACTGTCCTGCCTACTTCATGAACAGTGGAAGAAAACTAAGCGAAACCACCGACAAGAGTTTGATAAGGATGTTCAGTGAAGGTCCTGCAGTGTCCTTCAGTGGGTCGCCAACGAGGAGCCATGAACGAGAATGAGAGGATAGCGAACTGATGCTTGCGAAGGAATATTCATTACGAGGGTCCTCGAGCGCTGGGCGTCGCGAGTAGGAGCGAAAAACAGTGGAGCCGGCGATCTGATTTGAACAGACGACCTGCTGATTACGGATCAGCTGCTCTACCAACTGAGCTACGCCGGCACACAACTAGGCAACTGGCCAGAACAAAAAAATGGAGCGGAAGACGGGATTCGGACCCGCGACAACTGCCTTGGCAAGGCAGAGCTCTACCCCTGAGCTACTCCCGCTCTGGCGGGATCGACGGGATTTGAACCCGTGGTCTCCGGCGTGACAGGCCAGCGTGTTAGACCAGCTACACCACGACCCCGTACCATACTTAGTATAGATTGTTCCACAAAAAGTCAAGTGAGCATCCGGTGTCTCAGTCTCACCAGGCGCGCAAAGCTGTCACCATATGCGACACAAGAAACGTGGTGGGCGGAACAGGGTTCGAACCTGCGACCCCCTCCGTGTGAGGGAGGTGCTCTACCGCTGAGCCATCCGCCCATACCTGGTGCCCTCGAGGAGAATCGGACTCCTATCGCAGCCTTGAAAGGACCGTGTCCTGACCATTAGACTACGAGGGCTTTGGTGAGCCGTACAGGACTCGGACCTGTGACCCTCTGCTTAAAAGGCAGATGCTCTGCCAGCTGAGCTAACGGCCCGCGCACGAGTTCATTCTACTGAGAATCGGCTCCTCGTCAATAGTTGCGACGGTCGAGTGGCTGTCCTCAGTCCTCTGCAGTCGTGTCGAGAGACTCGAATCGGGTGTATCTCTTGTCGAACATCAGCTTCACGTTGCCCTGCTTGCCATTGCGGTGCTTGGCGACCAGAGCATTGGTGGGCGTCCGGGTGTTCATCTCGGAAGTGTCTGTCGCTTCATCCGTGTACAGGAAAATGACAATGTCGGCATCTTGCTCGATTGCTCCACTCTCGCGAAGATCGGACAACTGAGGCTTCTTGCGGTCTCTCTTCTCGATGTCTCGTGACAGCTGAGAAACGACGATAATCGGTACATTGAGTTCGCGGGCCAGGTTCTTGAGCATACGAGTGATCTGCGCCACTTCAAGGACGCGGCTCTCGGCCTTCTCGCCAGAGGCAGCAAGCTGGAGGTAGTCGACAATGAGAAGTTCCACTTTGGCCGTAACCGCAAGACGCTTTGCCTTCGCTCGTATCTCGAGGGCCGTCAGCCCCGCCGCGTCGTCGATATACAGGGGTGCCTCCGATAGTCTGTTGCTGACCTGTGTCAGCGCCTGCCAGTCTTCCTGCGACAGATAGCCCGACCGAAGCTTGTCCGCCTCGATCATCGCTTCTGACGATATGACACGTTCGGCCAGCTGCTCTCTGGACATCTCCAGACTGAAGATGCCCACGGGCTTCTTCAGGCGGACCGCGTTGTACGCTGCAATGTTCAATGCAAGCGACGTTTTTCCGACGCTTGGCCGAGCGGCCAGGACGACTAGTTCCTGAGGCTGAAACCCGCCGATCTGAAGATCCAGATTCTTGATGCCAGTGGCAATCCCGCGAATGGAACCTCTATGGTCATACCGCTCCTCCAGCAACTGCAACGTCCTCGGGAGGATGCGTTCCAGCGGCTGGAAGTCGCCGCGCACCATACCCTGGGACGCCTCGTAGATGAGCTTCTCGGTCCGGTCGATGAGCTCCATGGCCGAGACGGTAGGAGAAAACCCAAGCTCGTACATGTCTCGGCCTGCGCGGATGATACCGCGCTTGACCGACGACTCCTTGATGATCTCGGCGTAGTACTTGACATTCTGGGTTGTCGGGACAAGCTCCGTTAGCTTGACGAGGTATGCCACACCGCCGATGCGATCCAGGTTGCCATGACTCTTGATGTCGTTGCTCAGAACGACGACGTCGACAGGCTTGCTGGACGCTCGGAGGCGGAAAATGGAGTCGCAGATGGCAACGTGTTCATCGAAGTAGAAGTCCTCAGGCTTGAGATAGTCCATGACCTCGTCGACGGTGAGATTTGAGACGATGAAGGAGCCGAGCAAGGACTGCTCGGCCCCCATATCATACGGCGGGACGACGTTCCCCGGATTCGAACCGGCTTCGTTCTGCCCGGCTCGCGGACGAGCTTCGCCTATCTGGGCATCACTTCGGTCGGCCATCCTCAGACAGCTTCCGCGACGGTGACGGAGACGAGGGCAGTGACCTGAGGATTCAACTTCAGAGCAATTGCATAGACGCCAAGTGCCTTGATGGGTTCATCGGTACTCACGGCTCTCTTCTCCACGGCGACACCGAGTTGACTGCCAATGGCCGCAGCGATTTCGTCCGGAGTGATGGCGCCATAGAGTCTTCCTTGTGGAGTCGCTTTGGCGTTAATGGTAACCGACTGACCTGTGAGTTTCGCCGCCAAGTCCTGGGCCCGCGCAAGCACAATATCCTTTTCCTGAGACACTGCCATCTTGTGTTTGCTGAGGGCGGCAACTCTCTCGGATGTTGCATCGATGGCCAGATGCTGGGGAAGGAGGTAATTGGCGGCATAGCCCACAGAAACGCTGACCACGTCACTCTTGTGGCCCACGCCCTTGACGTCGGCGAGCAGAATTACCTTCCTGTCCATAGTTGGTATTAAACTACCGATTCACAAACGGCAGGAGAGCCATGACGCGAGCTCTCTTGACGGCACCCGCAAGGGCACGCTGGTGCTTCGCACACACGCCTGTTGCCCGGCGCGGAAGGATCTTGCCTTTGTCGCTTACGAAACGGCGCAGCCGCGAAGCATCCTTGTAGTCGATATCATCAGTCTTGTCAGCGCAGAATGGGCAAAACTTCTTACGCGCGCGAAAGTAAAACGATTTCTTCTTGCCGGTCTTGCTTGGTTTCTTGAATGGTGCGTTTGGCATGATAGGTTACTCCTTCATCTCAGTTGAATGGCACGTCGTGGTCTTCAGAACCGGAGCCCTGCTGCAACGATCCTTCGGGGACTTCAAAGTCCTTGAGAAGGTCATCTTCGCCGGGCGCTTCGCCGGGCTCGCCGGTACTCTGACGGTTCTGGGGAGCACCGATGACCTCGAATGTCGTAGCCACGATCTCGGTGGCACGCTTCTTGGTTCCGTCGTTGGCCGTATATTCCCGAATGGACAGGCGTCCTGTCACGAGAACGCGCAGGCCCTTCTCAGCCGACTTCTCGATCTTGTCCGCGACGTAGGTCCATGCGTTGATGTCAACAAAAAAGACTTCTTCCTTCCAGTCACGAACAGACGGGTCCTTGGACGCATTCCAGCTCCGGTTCACGGCAATTGAAACACGAGCCGTCTTCTTGCCCGACGGCGTGTACCGGATATCCGGATCCCTGGTAATTCTGCCTGTAAGGACAACCTGGTTGAGGTCGTTCATCTTTACACCTCAGATGCAGGTGTCGGCTCAGACATCGACACAGCCACTGGAACGGGTTCAGGTGCAGGGGTGGCTTCAGATACCGGTGCAGCTACTGGAACAGGTTCAGGCGCAGGGGTAGGTTCCTGAGGGACAACTGTCTCGAATGGAACGATAGTCTTCTTGTGCTCGGGTCGCGTAACCATCCACCGGATGACGTTTTCGTTCACTCTCAGCTGCTGCTTGAGAGCGTCGACCTCACCAGGCTCGCACTCAAACGCGATCACCCAGTAGTAGCCATCCTGCTTCTTATTGATCGGATACGCCATGCGACGACGGCCCCATGGGTCAGCCTTCAGAATCGTGCCCTTCGATGAGATGAAGGACTGAACGGTACTGGCGACAGCCGTAGCTTCTTCCTCCGGCATTGTCCCGTCCACAATAAACATCAATTCAAACTCTCTCAACAGTTCCTCCCTTTGGACTTAGATTTCGGCCGTCTTCACGACGGCAGAGAGCAAAAATAGTATATGCAGGAGCTACAGCGATGCAACCAGAGAGACCCTTCACGGGAGCATCCGGCTGCATCGCTCTGAAATGAGATGAGCTAGCGAGCCTTCTCCAGGAACGTCTTGTAGGCCAGATAGCAGGCATAGAGGTCCGCCTTGCTCGCTAGTTCCTGTGGGGCATGCATCGAAAGAAGCGCGGGGCCGGCGTCGAGCGTTTCGATACCACGCTTCGACAGGAACTTGGCTACAGTGCCACCACCACCGACATCCACTTTGCCCATCTCAGCCACCTGCCATGGGACCTTGGCCTCATCCAGCAATCCGAGCACTTTGTGGAGAGTCTCGGCGGAGGCGTCATGGGCTGAGGACTTGCCTCGAGAGCCGGTGAACTTCGTAATCACAATGCCGTTGCCGACTGTGGCAGCGTTTGTCGGTTCGAACACATCCAGATAGTTGGGGTCCATACCTGCACCGACGTCGGCACTGAGTGCCATGGAACTCCAGAAGACCTGTCTGGCCGTAGTCTTCTCTCCAGTTTCCAGGATAAGCCGCTCAATGACCAGTTCAAGGAACTCGCTCTGCATGCCCGTGTCCCCCTCACTACCAATCTCTTCCTTGTCAACGAGGAAAACGACCTGTGTGCGCTCAGGTTCCTTCTTCTGGTCCAGCAGGCCACGCAGGGCCGTGTAGCCACAGATCCTGTCGTCGTGTCCATAGGCGAGGATGAGTCCGCGGTCAAAACCGACTTCCCGCGGCTTCATTGCGGGCACGAGTTCCAGTTCAGACGCGGCGAAAGCTCGCTCTTCGACGTTGAGCTGCTTGGCAAGCATCTTCAGGATATTCGAACGAATGGGCGTTTTGTCGTTCTTGTCATCAGTGGGCACGTGGCCGACGATTGCGTCGAGCGCTTCGCCCGAAACGCCTTCGGTCAGCTTCTTCTCTCCCTGAGCCTGCCCCAGATGTGGGAGGATGTCGGAAATGTTGAACACAGGATCATTGTCTTCCTCACCGATGCGCAACTGAAGCTTCTTCCCTGCCTTATCATAGATCACGCCGTGCAGGGCAAGGGGGATCGTCACCCACTGGTACTTCTTGATTCCACCATAGTAGTGGGTTTGGAAAAGGCCCAGGCCAGTGCTCTCGAAAAGTGGGTTCTGCTTCACGTCGATGCGCGGAGCGTCAACGTGCGCAGCTATGATGTTGGCGCCCTCGCCTAGAGGACGCTTGCCAAGCCTCACGATCACGGCGTTCTTGCCCCGATTGATGAAAAGCAGTTTGCCACCCTTGGGCAATGTTTTGGCCGAGAGAGCGTCGGCAATCCTGTAGCCGCCGGCTTGGGCAACGACCGTCGCTGCCTCGACGAACTCACGTTCGGTCTTGGCATCCTTGATGAGCGACATATACTCCGCAGCCAGCTTGTCTGTTGCCTTGCGATCGATGCTCCTCCAGGCGGACGTCTTGTTCAACCCGATTTCCTTGGACTTCATCATTGTTGACCTCCAGTATGTGACAAATTCAGCATACCTTGAAATTGGACCGAAATCAAATAGCATGCTAAGTCAGAGGAATGGAGGAGTTCTATGGAATTGCGCGGTGACTTGGAGAGTTTTCCGCTTGCCCAGCTTATTCAGACTCTGGACAATGCTCAAAGAACTGGAAAGTTGGGCATAGAAGGACATCTGGGCAGCTTTGCCATCTTTTTCCAGAAAGGCAGGGTCATCCATGCGCAGTCACCATATAGCAATGGGCTACCCGCTTTCTTTGATGCCTTTCTTGAACGTGACGGTACGTTCAATTTTGTATCCAACGTCATCATGCCGCCTGGAAGGATCACCCAGAGCAACACGAGTCTCCTCATAGAGGCAACGGGACTTGCTGACGAATATACACGGTCAGGAATCCACACGGAACCGTCCGAGCTCCAGGTAAGCCTGGCCGAGAACGACTCGGATGCAGCTGTTACGCTGACCGCCGATGAGTTTCTACTCCTGCGGAAGGCTGGCGAGCCGGAGTCGTTCGATAGGATCCTGAAGGAAGCCGAGTTTGGGTTCTTTCGCGCATGGACAGCTCTCAACGGTCTTGCGGACAAGAAGATGGTTACGTTGTCGAAATCGGAGGCATAGATGGAAGGTCAACTGTCTTCACTGGTGATTACGAAGGAAGATATCGAAACCATCGATGAACTGTTCTCACAGTATCTCGTGGATTCGCAGGCGAAGGACATTATCCTCCTCAACAAGAGCGGCGAGCTCCTTGCGAAGAGTGGTGCAGTGACGCGGGAGTCGGCAATCGCTGTGTCCGCCTTGGCGGCCGGTGTCTTCTCGGCCACGAATGAGTTGGCGAAACTCCTCGGAGAACGTGAGTTTACCCTGACGTTTCACCAGGGCAAAGAGACCAACATCCACATTTCCCTCGTAGACCCATTGATCCTGCTTGCCGTCATATTCGACAACAAGGCGCCCATCGGCGCCATCAGGTTCTGGGCCAAGAAGATCTCGGGTTCGATCAAGCCGGTACTCGAGAAGATGGCCGCGGGCCCGCGTCAAGAGCCTTCCCAGGACTTCAGGAAGGGATTGCAGGATGAGATCGACAACCTCTTCTAGCAAATTGATGCGAGCCACCACATGTCTCTGATCGACTTCTCCAAGTCTGAGATCACGTTCAAAGTCGTCTACTATGGCCCGGCAATGAGCGGCAAGACGACTAACCTGAGCTGGATCTTCCGGACGATCCCGGAAAAGGTGAAGGGTCAGTTCACCTCCATCGCGACCGAGACAGAGAGGACACTCTTCTTCGACTTCCTGCCAGTGGAACTGGGGACCGTCAAGGGCTTCAAGATCCGCCTGAGCCTCTATACCGTGCCGGGCCAGGAACTGTACAAACTGACGCGCAAGTCCGTGCTCAAATCTGTCGACGGCATCGTCTTCGTCGCGGACTCGAATCGCGACCGGCGAGAGGACAACATCAAGAACCTTGCGGATATGTTCAAGAATCTCGAAGACTACGAGTTGCCGGATACGCCCATCATCTATCAGCTGAACAAACGGGACACGCCCGCCATCATGTCGGTCGGTGAGCTTGTCGATGACCTGCAGCTCAAGGGGAAGGCCGTCTACCTTGGCATAGCCAGCAGCGGAGTCTCTGTCATGGAGTGCCTCAAGGGAATCACTCACCAGGTTGTCAGCAAGATCTGATCTGTCGCTCACGGACAAGTGATGGCGGGATGCCAGGGCTTGCGCTCTTGCTATTCTGCGTTCGCTCAGGCTCCCCCGTCGTCGCCTATGTCCTGCACCCATCCATGGACCAGCCCTGATCGGGACCACGTTCTCATGACCCGGTCGCACTCAGCGTCAGTGAGTTTCCGCGAGATGCCCAGTGCACGGTCAAATGCTTTGTAGGCAGGGAAGTACTGAGTCATGACGCTCACGTATGTCTGAAGTGACAGCTGGTGGGACACGAAGCGAAAGACCTCTTGAGCCATGCCAGTATGGTGTGGGAGAATAAGGTACCGCACGATGAGTCCTCGCGGGATATATCTGCCCAGGTCGTCTACACTGATGTCTCCAACCTGGCGATGCATCTCAATAAGCGCACGTTCAGCGACCTGAACGTAATCGGGGACGCCCGAGAGTTGCATGGCGACAGCTTCGTCCGTGTATCGAAGGTCGCCGAGGTAAATGTCCACGATTCCATCCAGAAGGGCCAGTGTCGACGGCTCGTCGTAGCTGCTCGTGTTGTACACGATGGGAATGCGCAGCCCTTGTTTCCGCGCAGCAAATACTGCCGCTAGTAACTGCGGCACCTGGTGGGAGGGAGTGACAAAGTTGATATTGTGGGCTCCCTTCCCCTGGAGCTCGATGAGCGCAGCTGCGAGCTGTCCAACCAGCATCTGCGTTCCATGGTGCAGTTGACTTAGCGGATAGTTCTGGCAGTAGCAGCAATTCAGGTTGCAGCCGCTGAAGAAGACTGTACCTGATCCTCGTGTCCCACTGACGGGAGGTTCCTCGCCACGATGCAGATTCCAGACAAAGACTTTGGGTTTGAGAGCGGCGCCACAATAGCCGGTATCTCCAGCAAGCCGATGGGCCCCGCAACGTCGAGGACAAAGGTCACAGGTGGCCAAGTGGCGGTACGCTGACCGGATCCGGGCTCGGAACTCCGCATCCGACAAGTGGACATACGACCCATGAGCTTCGGCTACCACTTCCGAACTTGTCGCGACGACCGCGCCTGAGTCTAGAGGCTCGTTTTCTGTGCGGTCCATGCTCCAACCTGGTCGGCAATCTGCTGGATGTGTTGTAGAGCCGCAACAGCGAATGCTTCACGGTCTACAGCCTTCTGTTTGGGGCCAGCCTCGAGCGGGAGAAGCCCGTAGTTGGCATTCGTGGGCTGGAAGTCCTCTCTGTCACGCGTAACGTAGTCGACCAGAAGGCCAGTTATTGTCTGGACAGAAAAGACAGGCCGCGGGAAGCCGCGAAGTGATGCGGCAGCGTTCAGTGCCGCAACGAGCCCCAATGTGGTCGACTCCATGTATCCATCGACGCCACACAACTGTCCTGCTGCCCATACGCGTGGAAACGCTCTCAATTCGAGGTCTTGAGACAGCACTGAAGGACCGCGGAGAAACGCGTTTCGATGAATGAGGCCATACCGCACAAATTCAGCGCTGCGGAGGGCTGGTACCATGCCAAGCACTCTCTGTTGTTCGGCGATGGCCAGGGACGTCTGAAATCCCACCAGGCCGAGCACGGTTCCTTCACGGTTTTCCTTGCGAAGCTGAATGACCGCGAAGCAGTTTTCGGGTCTCTCCCGGAGACCGACCGGGCGCATCGGACCAAATCTGAGAGTATCGTCACCCCTTCGCGCAATTTCCTCGACCGGCAGACACCCCTCAAAGTACTTCTGTTCATCAAGAGTCTCGGGGAGGTGTTGTCTGGCAGACTGGAGCGCATGGACAAACGCATAGTATTCCTCCCTCGTGAGGGGACAGTTCACATAGTCGGCGGCATCTCCCCCACGCGAGCTCAGGAACGAAGAATTGGGGTCGACAGAATAGGCCCAGATGGACGGAGCGACGGCATCGTAGAAAAAGAGATTCTCGCACCCGAGGCGCTCCCGCAGCTCACAGAGAAAATCCGGACTGGTAAGAGGGCCCGTGGCAAGGATGGTTGGGACCGAGGAGTCGAGCCGTCTGTATTCCTTCCTGCGAATGGAAATGAGCGGGTCGCTCTGGATGCTCTGAGTCACCAAGCCGCTGAACTGGTCCTTGTCAACCGCGAAAGCCTTGCCTGCAGGAAGACGGCTCGCATCAGCGCACCGCACGATGGCGGAACCGAGGAGTCGAAGCTCGGCTTTAAGAAGGCCTCTCGCGTCCCGCAAGGCGTCAGAGCCAAGGGAATTGCTGCAGACTAGTTCTCCGAATCGGTCGGTTTCGTGGATGTCGGTCTGGTGCGAGGGCCGCATTTCCCATAGCTCCACCGACAGACCGAGACGAGCCAGAGTCAGCGCAGCCTCACTGCCAGCCAGGCCGCCCCCAACAACGCGCACGTCCATGTCCATGCTACAGTGGCTGGACGATAGCAAAGCTGTCCGGTCCCCGGCGCACCAGGAGACCCCGGAGTTCAAGACTGGTCAAGACGCTGAGGACCTGGGGTGCGGCGCAGGCAAGGCGTTCGCAGAGCAGATCGACGGAGGTACACCCTGCCTGTATGCAGCCGACGATCGACTGTTCCTGCTGTGACAGTACCTCGGACGGGAGTTCCTCGGGAGCGGCCTTGAACCCCGGGAGTTCATCGAGAACATCGCGTACAGATTGCACCAGTTTGGCACCGGACTTGATCAACGCGTTCGTTCCGACGTGCTGAAGAGCGTAGATAGAACCCGGAATCGCAAAGACCTCACGATTCTGTTCCAGGGCGAAATTGGCTGTAAGAAGAGACCCGCTCTCCTTCGCAGCTTCTACCACGAGGACACCCAGCGACAGACCAGAAATGACGCGGTTGCGCTGCGGGAATGTATAAACCGTTGGCTGCATATGAAGATGAAACTCGGAAATGACGGCTCCTCCGCCGTTCCGCGCGATGCTCCGCGCGATTGGAACATGAATGGTCGGATAAATCTCGTCAATGCTGGATCCCAGGACTGCGATCGTTTGACCCCCTGCATCAAGACATCCGACGTGGGCTGCCTTGTCAATTCCATAGGCAAGGCCGCTGACCACTACGAGACCTGCTGCTGCCAGCTGCCCAGCAAAGTCGGAGGCTGCTCTGATACCTTCAGGCGTCGGTTTGCGGCTGCCCACGATGGCTATGCAATCCCTGAGCAGAACTGTTGCGTCACCCAGAATCTGAAGGAAGATCGGTGGACGGTAGCATTCGAGGAGGCGACCCGGATAGGTCTCCGGCCCGTCGAACATCGTAATAAGAGAAGCCCCGAGGCTGTTGAGTTCGGCAATCTCCGTGTCGGCTTTTTCCAGGACACAGTCCCGTTCAGCCAATGACACGTGCTTCCCTCGCGCCGAAGGCGACGCATAAAGCAATTGATCGAGCCTCTCCTGTGACACGACCTCCAATTCATCCGGCGCCTCAAGCAGGGCCACGAGGTCCCACTTGCAGACGCCGAGAGGCAGGAGGTCGAGAGCAAGAGCCGCTCGACCAAATTGCGAGATCATGAAAGGACTAGGCAGTCAGCTGCTTCTTCGCCTCAGCGACGAGGGTGGCAAACGTTTCCTTGTCATGGACAGCCATGTCAGCCAGCACTTTGCGGTCGAGCTTCACACCGGCCTTTTTCAGACTTCCCACAAACTTGGAATACGTGATGCCATTAGAGCGACACAGTGCATTGATACGCACAATCCAGAGTGCTCTGTACTCGCGCTTCTTTTCCTTGCGGTTGAAATACGCATGACGCTCAGCCTGCTGAACAGCTTCCCGTGCAGCCCTGTACCGGATAGAACGTGCGCCGACATAGCCCTTGCTGAGCTTCAGTATCTTCTTGTGCCTTCTGCGGATCGAGCTTCCACCCTTAACTCTCGACATCGTGAGCCTCCATTAACCCTTGAGATACGGCACAAGTCTCTTCATGTTGCGAGCGTCTGCGCCATGAAGAACACGCTTCTTCAGCATCAGTTTCTTCTTCGCCATGGACTTCTTGCCAAGCTTGTGGCCATGGTTGGCGCCATACGCCATGATCTTGCCGGTACCGGTTATCTTGAACCTCTTGGCGGCTCCCCTGCATGTCCTGATCTTGGTCACTTTGTTTTTGATAGCCATGTCCTACTCCTTTCCGGGTCCTTTCATCTTGGCGAGCACTACTTTGGATGGCTCCATCATCATTGACATATTGCGGCCCTGCATCTTGGGTTCCTGAGTGACCGTGCCGTACTCGGCAAGATCAGCAGCAACCCTCTTGAGCAGCGCACGCCCCTGATCGGGGAACGCCATCTCACGACCGCGGAACATGATCGTCACACGAACGCGGTTTCCAGCCGACAGGAACTCCTTGAGGTGCTGATTCTTCACGGTCAGATCGCCAACGTCGATGCGCAGTCGGTATTTCATCTCTTTCATCTCGACTGTGACCTGTTTCTTCCTGGCTTCCTTCTGCCGCTTCATCTGCTCGTACTGGTACTTTCCCAGATCCATGATCTTGCAAACGGGTGGAGTGGCGTTGGGCGCCACGACGATCAGGTCGAGCCCCTTCGAGTACGCAAGTTCAAGAGCCGCTTCGGACGTCAGCAAGCCCAACTGACCATTGTCCTCGTCAATGACGCGGACTTCCTTCCAGCGCACTCTCTCGTTGTAAATCAGATCTGAATCCCTATTGATTCCACACCTCCAAAAAGAAAAATGGCGACCGCTGTAAAACGGCCGCCATATAGTTGAAACACATTGGCGAACTCAAGGACCTCTTTGCCTAAAGCTGGAGGTAGAAGCCTTACCGGCTTCGTTTTACAGTGGCTCTGCTCTTTCGAGCCTCCATGAGTATAGCAACGTTCCCGTGCAAAACAACTAGGGGAAGATGACCTTGCTCTTGATCTCCTCGAGCACGCGCTCGATGAACTGGTCGACGGTCACCACGCCCTGATCGCCTTCGTGCCGCATCCGCACAGCCACGGAGTCCACTGCTGCTTCCTTGGCGCCTATGACGGCAATGTACGGGACCTTCTGCATCTCGGCATCGCGGATCTTCGCCTGCATCTTCTCTCGGCGGATATCGATCTTGGCGCGGATGCCACGTTCGACCAGCCTGGCGGTGATTGCCTTGGCATACTCTTCCTGCACGTCCGTGATGGGAACCACCTCGACCTGAACGGGAGCAAGCCAGAGAGGGAATGCGCCAGCATACTGTTCAATGAGCGTCCCGAAGAACCGTTCCATGGAACCCAGCACAACGCGGTGCAGCATGATCGGGCGGTGTTCCTTGCCGTCTTCGCCGATATAGGTGACGTCGAAGCGCTCAGGCAGATTGAAGTCGACCTGGACCGTCGGCCCCTGCCACTCGCGGCCAATGGCGTCCACAAGCTTCACATCGATCTTTGGCCCATAGAAGACACCTTCGCCTGGGTCGACCTTATAGTCGAGACGCATTTCCTCAAGAGCCACCCTCAGAGCCTCGGTCGCCATCTGCCAGCCTTCGTCGGTTCCTACAGAGTGCTCCGGGCGCGTGCTGAGGTAGATGTTGTACTTCGTGAACCCGAACGTCTCGATCATGTGACGGGTGAAGTCGAGCACTCCCTTGACCTCATCATTAAGCTGGTCCGGACGGACGAAGAGGTGAGCGTCGTCTTGAGTGAACCCACGCACGCGCAGAAGACCATGAAGGACACCGGACTTCTCGTAGCGATACACGGTGCCCAGTTCAGCCCACCGAAGCGGAAGATCACGATAGCTGCGAACCTGCGACTTGTAGATGAGAATATGGAAAGGGCAGTTCATCGGCTTGAGCATGTACTGGTCCTCATCGACCTGGATCGGCGAGTACATGTTTTGCTGGTAGAAACCCCAGTGGCCAGAGGTTTTCCAGAGCTCAAGATTCGCTATGTGGGGCGTGTAGACGAATTCATACCCACGCTTGATATGCTCAGCACGCCAGAAATCCTCGATCTCCTTCCGAACAATGGCCCCCTTGGGATGCCAGAAAATCAGTCCAGCACCAGCCTGCTCCTGTATACTGAAGAGGTCCAGCTGCTGTCCCAGCTTCCGATGGTCGCGCTTGGCAGCCTCTTCCCGGGCCGTGACAAAACCGACCAGCTCTTCCTTCGATGGGAAGGCCGTGCCATAGATGCGCTGGAGCATCTTGTTTTTCTCGTCTCCTCGCCAATACGCGCCTGCGACCGACAGAAGCTTGAAGTGCTTGAGGTAGCTGGTGGAAGGGATATGCGGTCCACGGCAGAGGTCTGTGAAGGATCCCTGAGTGTAGAGCGAGACGGTCGTCGCGGGTATCTCCGAAAGGATCTCGACCTTGTACTGGTCGCCGCGTTCCTTGAAGAACTCGATGGCTTCGGCTATCGGCTTGTCCTGCCGGGTGAAATGTTCGCTGTGCTCGATGATCTCGTGCATCTTCTGTTCGATTGCATCGAGATCATCGGGGGACAGCGTCTTCGACATGTCGATATCGTAGTAGAAACCATTATCGATGGATGGTCCAATGGCAAGTTTGGCGTCCGGGTAGAGCTCCTTGATCGCCTCGGCCATGATGTGTGACGTACTGTGGCGAAGGATTTGCAGCCCGTCGCTGCTGGCGGTGCTCACAAGCTGGATGTCGTCGGCCGTGGATGGAATCGTCGTCATGTCCATGAGCAAGCCGCCAATCCTGGCAGCAACGATGGATCGCTTCTGCTGAGGAAAGAGCTTCTGAACAGCCATGAGGATGGACTCGCCATCATTGAAGGAGTATTGAAACGATGCGTCATCAAGAACAATTCTGATATCCATGTCCGCTCCCAGGAAACGCAGATGGTGGGCGATAGAGGAATCGAACCTCTGACCTCTTCGGTGTCAACGAAGCGTTCTACCCCTGAACTAACCGCCCACAAAACCGGACTTGCGATAGTATACGCAGAACACGTTCGGCTGCAAGCCCTCTGACTCGGGCCTGCCCGCTTGCCACAACCTAGGAGGCCCTGAACCTTCTGGTCGTTGTTCGAGCGGGCCAGAATAGCCATCTTGCTGCTGTGACATAGGAGTATACTGTCATTTGCATGCAAACGTCAAGTAAGGGGAGATGGAGATGCGATTCACAGCGCAGAAGCACGTTCGACAGGTGGTGACCACACTCGAGAAGACCTATCCCGACAGAGGCACCGCACTAGAGTTCAGGGACCCATGGCAGTTGCTTACGGCAACGATACTCAGCGCCCAGTGCACAGACGTCATGGTCAACAAGGTTACCCCACGTCTGTTTGCTGCCTATCCCGGGCCATGTGCTCTAGGTCACGCCGACATTTTTGCTGTCGAAGAGATCGTCAAGGCGACGGGCTTCTTCCACAACAAGGCGAAGGCGATCGTTGCCGCCTCCCTTGAACTCTGTGAGAAATGGGGAGGCACGGTCACTCCCGAGATGGATTTTCTGACGGGACTCCCTGGCGTCGGACGCAAGACCGCCAACGTCGTCCTTGCGCATGCATTCGGCAAGCAAGCTGTTGTTGTCGACACGCATGTAAAGCGTCTGGCCTATCGCATCGGACTGAGCGAGAGCCTTGTTCCGGAGAAGGTGGAACAGGACATCATGGCCGCCGTTGCCGAGAGCCACTGGAACTCACTCTGTGACGCACTCATCGCCCACGGGCGATCTGCCTGCAATGCTCGCAGACCGGATTGCGACGCTTGCACCATTACGCGGTTGTGTCCGAAGAACGGGGTGGCAAAGGCGAAGGCTCCACGCTGACAGGCACCATTCCCAGTTGCGTGAGCAGGTCAAGGAACCAGCCAGGTCCGACAAAATGCAACAGGCCACGGTCCCGACATCTTCTCCAGTGGCGGTCCGTGGCCTGATTGTGCCGAGGTTGCTTTTGCTCAGGGTCGCTCCCAATTGCCGAAGGGGTGCCTGAAAACACCACGTTCAGTGACGATACCCGAAAGCAGCTCGTTGGGGGTCACGTCGAACGACGGGTTGAAGGCATGTGCGCCTTCTGCGGCAACACGCTGGCCCGCGAACGACAGGACCTCGTTCTCGTCGCGCTGTTCTACGAGGATCTCGGCGCCCGAAGCAATCGAAAAATCGAAGGAGCTCAACGGTGCCGCCGCGTAGAACGGTAGCCCATGGTACTTAGCCAGGACGGCCAGCTGGTAGGTTCCAATCTTGTTGGCAAAGTCTCCGTTCGAGGCGATGCGGTCGGCACCTACGATGACCTTGGTGACCATCCCATGCGACATCATGAAGCCAGCCATTCCGTCAGTAATAAGATGGAACGGGATACCTGCGGTCACGAGTTCCAGAGCCGTCAATCGTGCTCCCTGAAGGTACGGCCGCGTCTCGAGGGCAATGACCTGAATCTTCCTGCCTTGCTTGAAGGCTTCGTTGATAGAACCAAACGCCGTGCCATATCGATAAGTCGCAAGAGCGCCGGTATTGCAGATAGTCAGGATGATGTCTCCGTCTTCGAACAGTTCGGCCCCGTGTTTCGACAGAGCGAGATTGTGGTCCTCGTCGTCCTGGGTCAGCTTGCCGGCGAACGTCGCAAGCTCATCGGCCGCTGCCTGTGGGCTCTTGCCGAGACTCGGCGCTCCCTCGGCGAGAGACCGGTCGACGGCCCAGGCAAGGTTCACGGCAGTGGGTCGGGCGCTCTTGAGATAGGCACCGGCGTCGAGGACAAACTGTGCAGGCTGCGGAGTCGTCAACGCCTCTCGGGCAGCCAGAGCCATGCCATAGGCGGCAGCGACGCCAATTGCAGGAGCCCCGCGAGTGTTCATATTCTTGATGACCGAATAGACATCTCTGTAGGACGTACACTCGATCCACTCAGTCTCGAAGGGGAGCCTGAGCTGGTCGAGCACACATAGACTGGAGCCTGTCCACAACAGGCTCCTGAGTTCTTCACTCATTCGTCGAAGCGTCGAGTCAGGCTGTGGCCTTCAGCTTCTTGAGACACTTGCCGCACACGCGAATCCTCTGAACCCTGCCGTTCATCTCTACCTGTACTGTGTGAAGATTCGGCAGGAAACGACGAGAACTGCGCTGAATGGAATGGCTGACCGTGTTGCCAACCATTGGACCCTTGCCACAAATAGTACATACTCTGCTCATTTCGATGAACCTCCATGAAAATGTAGACTAATTCTATGTCAAAGGCCAACGAATTCAAGTTTGGTGGTATAATCGAGTACCACATTTTGCCTGGAGAGTGGATATGACTGATATAAAAGGTAACGTCGTTCTCAGCAGGAACGCGATGGAAGAAATCCTCCGGCTGGCTACCCTGAATGTCTACGGCGTGACAGGACTGGCTCCCGTCACGTTCGCCGAACGCTTCACCCGCGCTCTTGCGCTTCCATCGAGACCGAAGGGTGTCGATGCTCAGATCAGAAAGGACGGCACAATCGTGGTGACCGTTCATGTTCGGCTCCAGTATGGTGTTCGCGTTTCCGAAGTCGCCCGTACCATTGCATCACAGGTTCGCTATGTCTTCTGCAGCATGACGGGGATTGCACAGGAGAGAGTCGAGCTGAATGTCGTGGTCTGGTCCATTCGCGTCGAACACGAAAACGAATAGCAGCACCCCCGGAGGATATCTTGAAGGAAATTGGTTACAGTGAGCTTGAGGCGCTGTTCACGGCTGCTCTCGCCAGCCTCGAATCCCGCAAAGCCTTTATCAACAGCCTGAACGTTTTTCCCGTGCCCGACGGAGACACCGGCACGAACATGTCCCTCACCCTCCGGACTGCTCTGGAAGAAGTCCAGAAGAGCCAGCCCAAATCCATGAAAGAGTTCGTCTCGACGTTGTCCGCCGGATCCCTTATCGGGGCGCGTGGAAACTCAGGCGTCATCCTGTCACAGATTATCCGCGGCATGGCAACAGCAGCTGACAGCAAGCCGCTGCTGACGACGACAGATTTCACGCAGATGCTCACCAAAGCGTCCGAGGTAGCATACAAGGCGGTGGTCACGCCTGTAGAAGGAACCATCCTGACCGTTGTCAGACGCATGGCCGAGAGTGCGGCCGGGCTGCACCAGGAAGACTACACAGATTACCTGGCCGAGGTCATCAGGACAGGAAGACAAGCGGTCAATGAGACGACGGGGCAGCTCGCCGCACTGGCAGAAGCCCATGTTGTGGATGCCGGGGCCGAGGGTCTCGTAACGCTCCTGGAAGGTATGTTGATGAGCCTCCGGGGTGAGTCGGTTGCCTCGGAGAAACTGACGCTGGAGGATGAGCCAGAGGAGCATGTCGGTCCTCGGGACCTGACGTACCGCTATGACACTGTGATCCTGGTGGCTTCCGACACGCTGCCGGAAAGCGAAGTCCGCGCAAAACTGACCGAACGTGGCGACAGCCTTGTCATGGCCTCGGCGGGCGGCCTGACCAAGATCCATGTCCACACTAACGAGCCATACGACGCCATCCAATACCTCATGAAGTTCGCCCCGATACGGGAGGGCCGCATCGAGGACATGCAATACCAGGCAAACGAGTATGCCAGCGGTCCGGCATCCGGAGCGGGTTCTTCCTCAAAGCCACTCGCTTCGACGGAGGGCTGCGCTGACGACAACGTGCAGCGTGCATACGTCGTCGTTTCTCCGGGACCTGGATTTGACGAGATTTTCCGCAAACTTGGAGCGCAGATCATTGTAGGCGGCGGCGACACGATGAATCCGCCGACTGAGGCTTTCCTGGGTCCCATCAAGGCGTGCAAGGCCAAATCCTTCATCATTTTCCCTAACAACAAGAATATCACCATGGCCGCACAACAGGCCGCCGGCCTCATCGACAAGGACGTGCAAGTGTTGAACGCTCGCCACCCGGTGCAGGCTATCAGTGCGCTGGTCCAGCTGGCTTCCTGTGGTCCCGACGACGACTATATGGCAGTCGCAAACCAAGCTATTGATGCGACAGACTTCTTTGCGGTCACGCGTGCAACCAGGAATGCTACGGTCTCTGGAATGTTAGTACACGAGGGCGACTGCATGCTGCTCGTGGATGACAAGCTTGTGGGCCTTGGACAGTCGGTCGAGGGAGCGCTGGTGCACCTCAGCGAGTCCCCCATCGCCTGGCACGACAAGTCTCTGATATCAGTTTACCGGGGCGTCGACTTTGCTGAGGCATCGTTCGACGCGGTCGTTGCGACGTTGACCCAGCAATTCCCTGACCTTGAGATTCAGTCTTACTATGGAGGGCAGGCTTTCTACGGCGTCGTGGGGTCGGTCGAGTAATGGACAGCGCTCAGCTGAGACAACAGGTGGCCATCGCCGTCGAGAGCCTGATATGGCGTATCGGTCAGTCGTACGAGTTTACTGTCGTCCTCGGATCTGGTCTGTCGAGCTTCGTGGACCGGATGGATGGGCAGATGATCGTTCCCTACGCCGAGATTCCGGGGTTCCCCGTGTCAACGGTCAAGGGACATACCAGCGAGCTTGTTGCGGGGAGCATCGGTGGGCACAGAGTGTTGTGTTTTGCGGGTCGCTTTCACTACTACGAGGGCTACGACGCTGCCACGGTGACCATCCCTGTCCGGGTTGCCCAAGCTCTGGGTGTCCGTACCGCCCTCTTCACGAATGCAGCCGGCGGCATTGCGGATCGTCTGCGACTGGGGGACCTTATGGTCATCGAAGACCATCTCAACCTGCTTACCGCAGACAGCCCGCTTCGAGGTCTCGCAGATGAGGTCTTCGGCTCCAAATTCGTGAACATGTACGCTGCGTATGACCCCACGGTCACCCGAGCGCTCAAATCGGTAGGCGAACGTCGTTCTCTGCCGATTGCGTGCGGCGTCTATGCAGCGCTGTCCGGGCCTCAGTTCGAGACCCGTGCAGAGATTCGAATGCTGCGGATCCTGGGAGCTGATGCGGTCGGCATGTCCACGATTCCCGAGGTGATTGTGGCAAACCAGGCAGGCATGCGCGTTGGCGCCGTCTCGGTCATTACCGACCTTGCGACCGATACGGTCACCGAGCTGAGCCATGACCAGGTGCTCGCCACGGCGCGACGTGCCGATGAACACTTGGCAGAGTTGCTGACCGGTGTCATCGAGGGAGCCGATTGGTGAACAGGAACTTCGCAGAACTTATCCAGCAGAAGAAGTCCGCCGGCGAACTCTCGGAAGAAGATATCTCGTGGTGGATTGATGGTCTTGTGAGTGGCTCCATTCCCGACTACCAGACGTCGGCAATGCTCATGGCCATCTATTTCAAAGGGATGAATGCACATGAGACCTCCTGGCTCACGCATTGCGTCAGCACCAGCGGAGATGTCATCGACCTCTCTTCGCTGAAGGGAGTGAAGTGCGACAAGCACTCATCGGGGGGTGTCGCCGACACAGTGTCCATCCCCCTCATCGCTATTGCCGCAAGCTGTGGTGCCGTGATGCCCAAAATGTCTGGAAGGGGCCTTGGCCACTCCGGCGGGACAATTGACAAGCTTGAGTCGATTCCGGGTTTCGACGTGAACCTGACACCGCTGGCGTTCATGGAGATCGTCAACCGTCTAGGTGGAGCCATCATGGCTCAGACCGGCGATGTAGCCGTGGCCGACAAGAAGTTGTACGCCCTCCGTGACGTGACGGCAACGGTGGACTCTGTGCCTCTTATCGCGTCCAGCATCATGGGCAAGAAGCTGGCGTCTGGTGCCGACGTGATCGTCCTCGACGTGAAGTGGGGTTCCGGAGCTTTCATGACGGGCAAGGCGGAGGCCATCGAACTGGCGAAGACCATGGTTGGCATAGGAGAGGACAATGACAAGACGACAGTTGCCTATGTGACGGACATGAATGAGCCGCTGGGCAACGCCGTTGGAAATGCCCTCGAGATCGTCGAGGCCGTCCAGATCCTCAAGGGGGGTGGACCAGCCAAGCTTCTCGACGTCATTCTTACACTCTGCGACGAGATCCTCATGCAAAGCGGGATCGTTCAGAAGCGCGAAGACGCCCGAACAATGGCCCTGAACGCCATCGCGAGCGGGAATGCGCTACAACGCTTTGCCGATATCGTCAGGGCGCAGCGAGGTGACCCCGCATTCATCGACCGGCCCGAGGTTCTGCCACAAGCCGCGGTCAGGCTGCCGGTCTATGCTCCGCGCAGTGGATTCGTCACGAGCATCGATGCGAGAGGCATTGGGCTGGCCGCCATGCACCTCGGTGCAGGGCGTCGAACAAAGGAAGACGCCATCGATCTGGCCGTCGGCCTCGTGCTGGACGTCAAGACCGGCGATACAGTGAGTGCTGGACACCAGATTGCGACCGTTTACGCACGCACAGACGACGACGCACGCACGTGCGAACAGGAGATTCTGGGGACCATCGTCGTCGGGGAAGCGTCCGTCGCCCCGTGGCAGACCGTCGTGGCAAAGATCAGCCGCGCGGACGGTGTGGTGACGTACGAGCATTCGTGAAAACGGTTATTCTCGGCCATGCAGGTGCTGACTTTGACTGTGTAGCCTCGATGGCTGGACTGTCCCGGTTGTATGCCGGGGCCGTCCCAGTGTTGCCCGGGTCCCTCGAGCCAAACGTGGAGGAGTTCCTTCGGCTCTATGAGGGACGTTTTCGTTTTGTACGCATACCTGCACCGGTCTTGCTGAAAGAAGACATTGGGACAGTCATCCTGGCCGACACAATTGTCGCAGCCCGTCTCGGTGAGTACAAACAGGTCCTCTCGCTCCCGGGGTTGAGGCTGGTCGCGTATGACCATCATGAACCAAACTCCGCGAGCCTGGCACATATTGACGAGGGACATATCCGGAAGTGTGGAGCGACCGCATCGCTTGTGACTGCAGCGCTCCGCGGGCAGCTGGTTCCCGTGAACCCGGACGAGGCCACACTTCTTGCACTTGGCATCTATGAGGATACGGGCTCGCTGTTGTTCCCCGAGACGACAGCATTCGACGTCGAACAGGCAGCCTATCTGCTCAAGGCGGGGGCGAGTCTTTCCATGGTCGCCCGCTATGGCATTACCTACCTGGCTCCGGAGCAGCAAACGGCTCTCGAGAACGCGCTGAACAGTGCACAGGTCAGGACAGTGGCTGGAGCACAGATAGTTTTTGCCATCGTGCATGCAGAGCGGAACGTTGGCAACCTCTCAGTCATCGTGCACCGGCTGGCTCAGATCATCAAGGCAGAAGCGTTGTTTCTCATCTACCAGACTCCCCAGGCACTCTACGTTCTGGGGCGCAGTGATCGCCTGCTCAACGTCGCAGAGTTGCTCGCTCCTCTGGGGGGAGCAGGTCGGATTCATGCGGCAGCATCCATTCTGCGAGACGGAACATCCGCTGAAACTGCACAGGAGCACATTGTATCCGCGATAGCCGCGAGGCATACTCAGTGGCACCAGGTCGTTCGCGATATCTTGACGCCCCATCCCGCAACAGTCTCTCAGGACCTGTCTGCCGAAGAAGCCCTGCACATGATGGTGAATCTTGGGTTCTCCGTGTTGCCGGTCGAACGTGATGGTCGAATTGTCGGCGTCGTGTCCAAGAAAGCTCTCGAGAAGACTTCCCTCATGCGACTCCAGCAGAAGCCTGTGCATTACTTCCTGAATACGCGCATTCCAGCCGTCCCCCTCAGCGCAACCGTCGAAGAGCTCATACAGGCCTTCGGTACGTACAACACAGGCCTCCTGCTGGTCATGGAACAGGACCGTCTTCTTGGCGTGGTGTCGAGATCCGACGTCCTGCGCTATCTCAACAGCACGGCACATCCACAGAGCGTCGTCGGTACACCAGGCGTGCGGGTCATCGCGCGTTCCGATCTCGATCGCCTAGGCGGAACCGACACGGCAGCAACACTGGGCAGAATCGGCCAGATTGGGGATGCCGAGGAAAACCGCGCCTATCTGGTCGGTGGCTCAGTACGCGACGTCCTCCTCGGCAGGCCTCCCAACGACCTGGACATCGTCACGGAGAAAGATGTCTCGGGCGTTGCCGCGGCAGTCGCCACGTCCTTCGACACCCACGTGGTCTCCTATGGACGCTTCATGACGCACAAGGTCCGTATCCGAGAGCGGGAGTACGATTTTGCTGCTGCTCGCCTCGAGTACTACGACTTTCCAGGCTCGTTGCCCACCGTCGCCCCTGCATCATTGATGAAGGATCTGCTGAGGAGAGACTTCACTGTGAATGCTCTTGCCATGTCCCTCTCAGAGAGCGATTTCGGCACCATCGTCGACGCCACCGGAGGGCTGAAGGACCTCGAAGCTCGAACCATCCGGATGACATATTCCGACAGCTTCATCGAGGACCCCGCGCGAATACTTCGTGCCGTGGCAGCCCAGACACGTCTGGGCTTTATCCTCGAGGACGGCACCCGTGAGAAGGCAAGGGAGGCCCTTAAGCTCGGGCTCCTGAACGTCCGCCGCAACAAACGTGCGCAGGACGAGTTCAAGGAGCTGCTGTCGGGAGGCAGGGGCGTCTCATGCATCAACACGCTTTGCCAACTCGGATGCGGACTCATTGGTCTTCCACTGGTTCCGCCGCGGGCTGCGAAACTCCGACTCCTGTCCGCCCTCGAGCAGGGTTTCCACCCGGCCGCGAACGGCCTGGACGCTCCTCCGTGGGTTGCGCCGCTTCTCGTGTGGCTCGGTAACATTCCTTCTGGGGAATTGCAGGAGGTCCTCAAGGACTTCGGATTGAGCGACCGGCTGGCAACGGCATGCCGGTCATGGCAGCGAAAGGAACGGGCACTGCGCCGCCTTCTCGAGCAAGGTTCATGTAAAGTGAGCGCTGCAGCCGGGCAGCTCGAGGGGATTCCCTTGCCCATTCTCTCGATCCTGGAGGCCCATCTTTCCACAACGGAGACCTCCGGGGCCCGGAACTTCCTCATGACAGTCCTTTCACGCATGGGCGAGTCGCCACTGGTCTCAGGTGAGGACGTCGTGAGCCTTGGCATTCCAGAGGGACGACAGGTCGGACTGTCTCTCGACCAGGTCCGATGCCTCCAGCTGGACGGTATGATCAACTCCAGGGAGGATGCTGTCGCGTATCTGTGCGCGTCGAAAGGTTGACGCACGGCCGTCCCCTCCTATAATGACACTGGCGCAGGCCCTTTCATGACGTGCGCACAGCGCAGGGGCCCATAGCTCAACGGTAGAGCAGGTGGCTCATAACCACTTGGTTCTTGGTTCGAATCCAGGTGGGCCCACCATGATGTCATAATTGTCGATGAGGTGTATTCATGCTAATAGACAAGCTTTGGGAGCTTCAAGAACTTCAGTTGGACTATCGACGGAAGGAACGCCTTCTGGAGGAGTCGAACCTTTCTTCATTGCTGAGTCACAAGATCGACGAGACGGAGCAGCAACTGGCCGGGTTACGTGAGCAGCTGGAAACGTTCAGAGCCGATGAGGTCAGGATCGGTGAGAAGCTGGATGATCTTTCGGCGAAGGTTCACGAGGCCGGAGCCAAGCTCGGGAAAGAAGAAATGTCCGAGGACAAGGTCCAGAAACTCGAGGAGAAGATGAAGAAGCTGACCCTCGAGAAAGAAAAGGTCGAGGATGCGCAGGGGAGGAATTTCCACGACCGGCAAGACGTCGAGGATCAGACCAGAGCCTCGGAATTGCTGGCAGAAAAACTTCGCAAGGAGCTCGAAAGCATTCCACAGTTGAACGCAACCTCGAGAGCAGCGGTGAAGAAGTCCCTTCCGACCTTGCGCAAGGAGATCGAAAATCGCAAGGCGAAGTTGCCGCTCAAAGCCAAGCTTATTTTCGAAAGCCTTTCGGAGAAGTTCAGTGGAGCTCCTGTCGCAAGAGTGGCCAGTTCGACCTGTGACTACTGTCACGTGAGACTTCCCCAGAAGACATTGTTTAGTCTTCGCAATGTAGAGGGCAGGAGCGGTGATGCTGAAGAGCTTATCCGCTGCGAGATCTGCGGCAAGATCCTATACGCCGGCATCAAAGACCGCGAATGAGTCAGTCGCAGGCAGGAGATTTTCCTGCTTGAGGAAAGTCCGGGCTCCAAGAAGCGAGTTGCTCGGGAAACCCGAGTGGGGGTAACCCCAAGGAAAGCGCAACAGAAAATATACCGCCCCGCAAGGGGTAAGGGTGAAATGGCGGTGTAAGAGACCACCGGCAGACCAGCGATGGGCTGCGCATTGCAAACCCCAACTGGAGCAAGACAAAATAGGAAGGCAAACAGGGCTGCTTCTCCCTGCCTTCGGGTATGTCGCTTAGATAAATGACTGACCACGACAGAACCTGGCTTATCATTCGCGGTAAATGAAGAGACCCCGACCGTACTTCGGAAGGGGTCTCTGCGTTTGCAAGAACATGAAGAGACCCCGACCGTACTTCGGAAGGGGTCTCTGCGTTTGCAGGAACATGAAGAGACCCCGACCGTACTTCGGAAGGGGTCTCTTCATTTACCTCACGGACAGCGTGTGGCAGAGGGCTACACCTGCTCTGCTATCGCAATCAGCTCGGCGAAGGCGGACGGCTTGAGGCTGGCTCCTCCGATCAATCCACCATCTACTGAAGGAAGGCCTGCGATGGATGCGAAGTTAGCCGGCTTGACGCTGCCGCCGTACAGAATGGCGACAGAACCACCAATTGCCGTTCCGAGAAGCTGCTTGAGGTGCTGCCGGATGAGGTGGTGTGCTTCCTCAATTTGCTCATTTGTGGCATTCACCCCCGTTCCAATGGCCCATACCGGCTCATAGGCGACAACCAGCTGGGCGCCATCGCAGAGCTGGACGTCACTGAGGGCGGTATCCAGCTGCCCGAACACGACCTCCTCGATCTTCCCCGCATTGCGCTCCTCGAGTGTTTCTCCAACACACAATACGGGAATGAGGGACGCCTGCAGGGAGTTGATCAGCTTGCGATGAAGCAGATCGGCTGACTCACCGATGATGTGTCTGCGCTCCGAATGTCCTATGAGCACATGGGTCGCCCCTGTCGAGCGGATCATGGCCGGCGACACTTCTCCAGTGAACGCGCCTTCTACCTCGGCCGCGACATCTTGAGCGCCCAGCAGTACCCAGGCCGGGACCGAACCGGTTGTTGCCAAGGCTCCCAATGCGATGTAGTTGGGGAAGACGATAACCCGCACCTTGTCCCCCTGCGGGGGCGTGGCGGTAGCCAGCTCGACAAAGTACGCCCTTGCCTCCTCAACGGTCTTGAACATCTTCCAGTTTCCTGCGACCATTTTCATGTTGTTCTCCTTTTGACGCGACACATGAGACACACGCCCACTATCACTCTTCATCCTCGGTAGAGTGTGGCGGAGCCGTGGGCAATCGCTCTGCACGCACTCTGGAGATTCTCTTCCCGACAACGTTCACCACTGTGAAAACGACGCCGGCACGCTCTACCCTGTCTCCAACACGAGGAAGGCGTCCGATTTCAGACAGCATGAGCCCTGCGACGGTATCGTAGTCTTCACCCGACAACTCTGCCCGAAAGAGCTCCGAAACCTTGTCGGTCGACACGGAACCCTTGATGAGGTACGCATCGGCTCCCACATTCTCGATTTCCGCGGCCTCCTTGTCATACTCGTCCTGGATCTCACCGAAAACCTCTTCCAGGATGTCCTCGACGGTAATGAGGCCTGAAACGGCACCATACTCGTCGAAGAGAACAGCTGTCTGGATGCGCTGCCGCTGCATCTCCTGGAGAAGGCTGCTGATCTTCTTGGTGTCGGGAGCAAAGAATGGCTGGCGGAGGATACCACTTGACTTGACGTTGGGCCCGGCACCGCCCGCCATGGCTCTGAGCGCATCTTTAGCATAAACGACTCCTACAACGTTGTCGTCGTCCATGACCGGCAGACGGGAGTGACCGGTTTCGTTGATTGCCTTGATTACCTCACTGATCGGCGCGTCCTTCTCAACTGTTGTCACGTCCACAAACGGCGTCATGATCTCATACGCCAGCGTGCTGGTATAGTCGAAGATGTTGTAGATGAGTCGCTCTTCCTCTTTGTTGATCACGCCGTCCTCCTGCCCCATCTTCAGCAAGTAACGGAAGTCCTCGGAATCGTTGAGGTAGCCGGTGTGCTTGGCATGCCGCAGCAGTGGCCCCGTGAAGACCCCCGAGATCGCCGCAAGTGCACGTGCGCCCGGGTAGAGCAGCAGGTAGAGCGGGTACAGAACAACAGCTGTGGTGCGTGTGGCCTGTTCGGGAAACGCCTTGCCGATCGATTTCGGGATACTCTCAGCGAAGATAACGACAACGACCGTCAAGGCGAGTGTGGAGATCACCGCAAGCAGGTCCGGGTTCATACGCGTGAACACAGTGAGAACGACCCGAGCGAAGATAAAGGACGCCCCAAGATTGGCCATGTTGTTACCCAGGACCACCACGGTGATGAGCATCGAATGGCTAGCCGCCATTCTAGCTCTCAGCCGATCAGCGAGAGCAGATGATTCTCCGCTCTTGTCCAGAGCCATCGGTGTGATGGTTACGTAGCCGTATTCCACCATGGAGAAGAGGAACGAGAGAACCAGGAGGACCAGCAATCCGACGATCTGTCCAGTCATGCAGGCCTTCTCGCCACGTGGGAGCAGTGCCCCTGCGCTATTGTTGCGAACACCACTTCCTCGCGGTGCTCCATCAGAGCGCGGTCATGTTCCAGAGTGTGGTCGAAGCCCACCAGGTGGAGCAGAGAGTGAACGAGCGAGAAGGCGAGCTGGTCATCAAGCTCGTTCCCACTGGAGATGGCTTTGCCCTCCACCGCATCCATACAGATGACGATGTCCCCTAGCACCCAGCCCGTGCCGGGCGCGGCATAGCCCAGCGGAAACGACAGCATGTCGGTGATCGAGTCGCTGCCTCTGTGGTCACGGTTCAACTCCCGCATCTGAGACCCAGGGACGAAGTAGCATGAGATAGCGACGGCGTGCCGAACGCCAGGAATTGCCATGATTTCCGGCTGTATCAGACGAGCGATGCGGGCGACAAGCACCACCAGAGCCTTGCTGTCCACCTGCCATCCGGGATCCGACAGTTCTACACGACAGTGTACAGATAGGTCAGGTTCTTTCATTTGCCTCCTCGGGCGTCAGATAGGCATCGCGAACATGATAGAACGAGATGAGGGACGTGAGAAAATAGTCCTTGGCGGAGGCAATCTCCCCCAGCGTGAGCTGTGACTCGGCAAGTTGACCGTCGGCAATGCGAGCGTTGACAACCGCATCGATGAGCCCTTCCAGAGCTAATTTGTCCACCCTAGCAAGCGAGCGCGCCGCGGCTTCAACGCCGTCGGCCAGGAAGACGAGGGAGGACTCCCTCGTGTGTGGCTTGGGCCCCTGGTACCGAAACGTGTCAGGCGAGAGGTTTGTCTGCTCGGCGGACGCCTTGTCGTAGAAGAATTGGACGACAGTCGTGCCATGGTGCTCGGCAATGATATCAACCACCTCGGGCGGCAGGTGATTGCTTTCTGCAATCGTAACGCCTGCCTGAACGTGCTCAAGGATCACCTTGGTGCTCAGTTCAGGCGAGATATCCTCATGGATGTTCGGCAGTTCTCCGCGGTTTTCGCCGAAAAACTGTGGATGCAGCAGTTTGCCGATGTCATGGTAGTAACCGCCAACACGGGCCATCAGCCAGTTTGCACCGATACGCTGAGCGGCACCTCCTGCAAGATTGGCCACGTTGAGGCTGTGATGGTACGTCCCTGGGGCGCTTTCGAAGAGGTGCGCCAGAAGCTTGCTTCCCGTATCCAAAAGCTCGCGCAGCCTCATGACCGTGGCGACGTTGAACAGTCGCTCGAAAATCAGGGTCAACCCCAATGCAAACACAGCTGCAATGACCCCTCCTGCGACCAAGTATCCAGCGTTGGCAGCAATCACGGATAGCCGCTGTTCAGTGAGCCCGGCAAGGGCGCCGTAGACAAGACCGGCTGATACGCCGGCAATCGGCCCGGCGATGAGAAGGGCGCTCATCTTGTTCGCCTTCCGCATGACGATGAATACGGAAATGGCCCCCACGACGAGCCCCGAGAGTACTTCCACGCGCATCGGAGCCATGATCCACGTCATGACCATGAGGGCAAGGCCAAAGACCGTGGCAAGGGCACCCTCGAAGAAAACGAACCCGAGCAGTAGGCAGAGAAAGAACGGGGTCATCGTGGTCGCCACGCTACCCGCGAGCCACCCTATCGCGATGCAGGAGCCGCCGATGACCCCTGTCTCCATCAACAGATGTTCGGTCCGGCCTTTCGCTGAACCCACGAGCATGACTGCCAGCGCGACCATTGCCCACGCCAGCAAGGTGACCAGTATCTGAGACACAATGTTTCGGCGAGCGCGGGGTCCCCAGACCAGGCCCATACTCAAGAGCAGATCGACGGTATTCTGGTCCAGTACGCTCCCTTTCTTCACGACGGGGGTGCCGGCGAGGATGGTCGAGACGACCGGCGATATGGAGGATGCGGCCTTGTCACGGGCAAGCATAGTTGCCTCTTGGTCGTACATGAGATTCGAAGACACGAAACGGGCAGCCAGGAGGTACGCCGAGCCTACCTGATTATCGGAGATACCGTAGTTTTTGAGTTCCGTGTTGATGCTCTCGCGGGCGGCAGGGAGGCTTCCCTCGAGTACGCCGCGACCCATGACTGTCGTCAGCGCCTGACGCGCCGCCGTCTTCGACGATTGAACCTCCGACTCCGAACACGTCGCGAGGTACTTCGTCGTTGCGCTTGCCGAGGTCATGAGCAATGCCGCGATCCGCTGAGACTGCTGGTCCACGGTGACATCCTGCACGCGTATGCTGATGACCCTTGTCATGATGTCTTCAAAGGCTGTGATCGCCGCCGGCAGCTGCGAGCTGTCGAACTTATAGATAGGAGCGACTTCGTCCCTTGCACGCTTGCGAAGGTCCTCAGTTCCGGCACCATCGACATAAACGATGTCTCGTCTGGAGACTATGTCGGCGTCGACAACGGTGCCTTCAGACACACTTCTGTGCACGGGCATGAACGGAAGAGCACACAACACGGCAGAGAGAAGCGCTACCAGGACGAACACCAGGGTACCGGTCCGTCTGAACCGTTTGAGCCGGAGAACGAGGCTATGACGAGCACTTCGGAGGAAGTGAGCTATTCTATTCTGTCTGGTCATGGGTGCCGCCGCCGTCCGCCTCGTTTCTGTGCCTTGTTGCACGGAAGAATGTCATGCTAACGTCTCCGTAGCGCCTTTCTTTGTAGCTCTCCAAGTCTATCGCTGGCCCGTCATACCGTTCATGCACGGGTTGCCTTGATGCATGCTCCATGATTATAATACAGCTCTCTGCTGCGTCGCGCAAATGTTCGGACAAGGTGACGAGGAGCCCTTCCTGCAATCCGGAGTCAAAGGGCGGGTCTGCAAAGAGGACGTCGAACTCCGTTCCCTGCAATCCGCTCACGTATCCATCAGCATCGCCCTTGACGACAGAAGCCTGCTCCTGAAGCGCAAGCATTCGCAGGTTGTCATGGATGAGACGCACTGAGCGATTGTCCACATCGACAAAGGTTGTATGTGCCGCTCCGTTGCTGAGCGCTTCTATGCCGACTGCACCAGTGCCGCTGCAGACGTCGATGAACCGCGCTCCTGCAAGAACCGGTCGCAGCATGTCCATGACGGCCTCTCGCGCTTTGTCGGATGTAGGGCGCAGCCATGGTTCCTTCCCGAGTGTCTTGAGTGAACGGCCCTTCAGTGTGCCTGATCCAATGATCATGTCAGTTGTCCTCCATGCCAGGTTTTGAAGCGGGGTACCGGAGAGACAGCATGCGGACCAGATCCGCATGTTCCGGAGCACCAAGTGCCGGGTCGCGTTCCAGGAGCTCCGAGGCAGCCTTTCGGATTCCCGGAAGAGTGGAAAGATCGCGGTAGCTCAGGAGGGCTGTCGATCCGAACAGTGGAACGTCATAGCCATGCTGGACCGTCCCAAGGATGTCGCCGGGCCCTCGCAGTTTCAGGTCTTCCTCTGCGATCTGGAACCCATCGTCAGAGTTAACCAGGACCTGCAGGCGTTCGGTACCGTCGGCGGTCACGTTGCCCTGGATGAGGATGCAATGGGAGACGGAGGATCCTCGGCCGACTCTCCCACGAAGCTGATGGAGCGTAGCAAGGCCAAATCTCTCCGCATCCTCGATGACCATGACGCTTGCGTTCGGCACATCAATACCGACCTCGACGACCGTCGTCGCAACCACGGCGTCCAGATTCCTCGACCGGAAGGCATTCATGGTAGACTCTTTCTCGCTGCTCTTCATGCGCCCATGCAACGACGCAACGCGCAGGCCCTTCAGGCTGCCTTCGCTCAGCTCCCGCATCGTCTCCTCGACTGACGCGGTGCCATCACCCTCGTCCGAAGCGGGGTCGATGGCGGGCACCACGATAAATGCCTGCCTGCCTTGACCTACCTGTTCACGCACCATGGCATAGGCGCTGTCGCGTGTCGCGGCCGTCAGGAGATGCGTCTGGATCGGAAACCGCCCCGGAGGTCTCTCTAGCAGTTCGGAGATGTCGAGATCACCGTATATGGTCAGAGCCAGTGTTCTCGGAATCGGGGTCGCGCTCATGACAAGTGAGTGTGGCACGTTGCCCTTCGTTCCCAGAGCCACGCGCTGAGCAACTCCGAAACGATGCTGCTCGTCGACCACGCTCAGGCCGAGACGCTCGAATGCCACGCCCTCCTCGAGGATGGCATGCGTGCCGACGAGACAGTCGACTTCCCCGGTCGCGACTGCGCCCAGGATGCTCTTGCGCTGAGATTTGGTCATCCCTCCGGTCAGCGTAGCAACTCGCAGCCCGAGAGGAGCAAGCAGCTCCTGGAGGACACGTCCCGTTTGCTCCGCGAGAATCTCAGTGGGACTAAGGACCGCGCTCTGGTATCCGGCCACCTTGGCCGCGTATGCCGCGTACCCGGCCACCGCCGTCTTTCCTGAACCAACGTCCCCATGGAGCAGCCGGTGCATCTGCCTCGGTCTGCGCACGTCTCCCTCGATGTCTCGCATGGCTGCTGCCTGAGAAGCGGTGGGAACGAACGGCAGCACCCCGACATAGCGCTCGACCGTTCCCTTGGGCAAGTCGAATGGGTTTCCCGGGACATCCTGTTCGGCATGCCGGCGCATCAGAACTCTCAGTTCAAAGAGAAACAGGCTATCGAACGCGAACCGGCTCCGCGCCTTTTCTGCCTCGTGTTCATCGGTCGGAAAGTGCAGAGAGCGGTAGCTCCATGCCAGGTCAGGCAGCTTGAAATACGACGCAAGGTCCGGTGGCAGATACTCGGCGGTCGCTGAGGGAATCCGGCCTATGGCACGCCACACATGAGCCCGCAGTCCCTTCTGAGTAATGCCCGAGGTGAGGTGATAGAGCGGTACGATCCGGTTCATATGCAGTTGAGCCGGCGGCGTTCCCGACTCCTCGAACACCGGCTGCATCAGCTGAGCCCCTTCGAACGAGTTCTCCAGTCTCCCGTAGAAATCGTAGTCATGTCCAGCCTGAAGCCTGCTCCTCACGAACTTGTTGTTGAACCAGACGAGATGAAACACACGCCCGCCCGGATCCCTAGCTGTCGCCTTGACCAGTAGAACCTTTCGTCGGATCTCAGTAACCGCCAGCAGACGTGCCTTGATGAGGACCATCTGCCCAAGCGACTCGCGCGACAGCTCCGTGGGATAGCGCAGGTCGAGGTAGCCTTTGGGCGCCTGCTGGAGCAGGTCGGCAATGCTGGCCACACCGAGTTTCCCCACGATCTCTTGAACACGGGGCCCCACTCCCCATAGTGTGGACACCGGTTCTTCGAGTACCTGCAGCAAGGCTTTCATGTTATCGACAGGAGGCTTCGACACCGGCGTTGCATGTGCCGGAGGCGCACCTGCAGGCACTGGCGACCCGGCAGGCGGAGACTTCGAGTCGTCCAGAAGGGCAAGAAGCGCGGAACACCTGTCTGCCCGCGCACGGTTCGACAGGAACTGATAATCGACCAGCAAGGACCGGAGCTCGTTCGATACGCCATGCTCCGCTGCAGGTTGTGTTCGTGTGCAAGAGCCTTCCACGGTCACCAGGGCGAGCCGCGCAAACCCACCTACCGCGGCGTCATCCTGACAGCCACGCTTGAGTTCCAGGCGCACCAGGCCCCGCAGAAGCTCTTTCCACGCATCTGATTCGGCTGGACTGCCTCCGCTGCTCACTGGGTCACTGATTCCTCGGATCTGTGCACAGGCCTAGGAGAAGTCCGCAAGGAAGCTCGAACCCGCCACAGGCGCTACTCCGAGGTACTCCGACACTGTGGCTCCAAGATCCGCAAATGTTTCGCGGACTCCCAGGTATGTTCCGCCACGGCGCGAAGGCGAATATGCGAGAACGGGCACGTACTCGCGTGTATGGTCCGTATCCGCAGCGAACGTCGGATCGCAGCCATGATCGGCAGAGATGAACAGGATATCGTCATGCTTCATTGACCTCAGCAACTCGGGAACCGCCTCATCGAAGCGCTCCAGCGCGACGGCATAGCCGGCCACGTTGCGCCGGTGGCCGAAGAGCATGTCAAAGTCGACCAGGTTGGTGAACAGCAACCCTTCCCAGTCGCTGGTCTTGATCAGCTCGATCGTTTTCTGGATGCCTTCCTCATTGTTGTGGGTGTGGAAATGTTGCGTGAACCCCTCACCAGCAAACAAGTCGTAGGTCTTGCCGACGCCGATGACATCCATACCGGCCTTGCTCACCTGGGTGAGCGTCGTAGGGCCCAGCGGATGAGCCGCGTAGTCCTCGCGATCTTCTGTTCGCACGAAGTGCCCGGGCGTTCCGATGAACGGACGCGCAATGACGCGCCCCACCAGGTTCTCACCCTGCAGGATCTCTCGCCGGCTGATGTCGCACATTTCATACAACTTGTCGAGGGGGATGACGTCGTTGTGCGCGGCGATCTGGAACACCGAGTCAGCCGACGTGTAGACAATCGGATAGCCGGTACGCATGTGTTCTTCGCCGAGTTCCGCGATGATCGTAGTCCCGGATTCTGGCCGGTTGCCCAAGGCCTTGGTGTTGAAGCGCTTTTCGAAGGCGTTGATGACCTCAGGTGGAAATCCGTTGGGATACGTGGGGAACGGTTTGGTCAGTGTCAACCCCATCATCTCCCAGTGACCGCTTATGGAATCCTTCCCCCTGGCTTTCTCCTCCATGATTCCGAACGATCCAGTGGGACTGTCAAAGTGCCGGTCAAGCAGGTACTTCAGGCCAAGTTCCTCAAGATGAGGGAGGCGAAAACCCGGCACGCTCTTGTAAATATGGCGAAGCGTGTCCGAGCCACCATCCCCGTACATGAATGCGTCCTTGGCTTCCCCGATGCCTACACTGTCCAGAACAATGACGATGGCTCTCTTCTTCATGGTTTATGCGTACCTTCCTTTGCGCTCGCGTCCTTGTCCGCCCGTCGATGCTGCCTGCGATGACGAGCTGGGCCCAATATGAATTCGCCGAGGGCCGTAATGCCGCCGGCGCCCATCTTGACATAGTGATCGAAAAAACGCCAGATAAGGATGAAAGCCCCCAGGATACCATTCGGAACAAACGCTGCAAACAGGGCCACCGCCCCGAGCTCGGCTCCGACAGAGGCGCCAGGGGTGGGGAAATAGGATACGGCGATGTAGTAGATAAGGGTTGCCACAACAATCTGGGTGATCGACGATGTAATGCCAAGACCGTACAGCAGGATGATCGGCGTCAGCACGAGGAGACCCCAGGAGACAAAACTGTAGGCCAGGCCTGCGACGAGCATTGGTCGGTTGGCCTTGATGGCTGTCTCTCGTGCGCGCAGCGTATCATTTGTGAATTTCTGTATACGACGCGCAATTCGCTGCCAGAACCTTCCTCGCACCGTGAGGGTCTGCGTCCCACGCAGGACCAGCCTGTTGATGTAATCGTTGATCCACTGCAAGCGAGTGAGACAGAACACGAGGAAACCGAAGTTGGCTACGTAGGCTGCTATGCCGATATAGAGAATGAGACGGAACCGGTTGTCGACCCCCAGGCTCCGGCCAGAGAAAATCAGCCAGACCGGCACAAAAACGAGGACGACCATCTGGGAAGCACCCGAGAGGATCGCCTTGATGGCAAACACCATCGTCGAATCTGCCACGTTGATTGAGTCGTCCTTGAACAGCATGTA
>NZ_QXIS01000021.1 GCF_003570925.1 Candidatus Cryosericum terrychapinii
CGCTCCGTAGGAGGTGCCGCACTACAGAAGCTGCCCGAGACGGCATGCACAATCCTCCTGAAGGAAGAGTGCAGCTCCAGTTGAAAAGCTGGAGCGGGAAACGGGATTCGAACCCGCGACAACCTGCTTGGAAGGCAGGGGCTCTACCGCTGAGCTATTCCCGCCAGTGCAATGGTGGGCAGGGAGGGATTCGAACCCCCGTAGGCATTGCCAACAGATTTACAGTCTGCCGCCATTAACCGCTCGGCCACCTACCCACACTGGAGCCGACGACCCGAATTGAACGGGTGACCAGTTGATTACAAATCAACCGCTCTACCAGCTGAGCTACGTCGGCTTGTATCCCAGTTAGTATAGGTGCAAAGCCGCGTCTGTCAACCTGTAGAGCGGGGCAGGCCTATGAGAGCGCTTTCCCCAGCTTGCGCTTTGCTCTTGCGAGCGCATTCGAAACGGACGCCTTCGACATCTTCAGTGCCGCAGCGATGACCTCAAGCGTCTCACCCCGGAGATGTCTTTCGAAACACACGCGCTCACAATCGCTGAGTGTGACAGCGAGCGCTACCATATCAGGGACTCCTGCCTCTGCAGGGTCGCCGAGGGAACTCCCCCATCTATCGAGGGTGTCCGACAGTTCGACGCGAGGACCGGCAGCCCGACGTGCCATGTCGATGAGTCTGTGCGAGGCGACAGTGGCGATGTACCCGTCGAGACTGCCCCGACGAACATCATAGGTACGAATAGCGCGTAGAAAGCCCAAAACAGCCTCGGCGAGACAATCATCTCGTTCGTCGCGCTCGGTGCAGTACTTGCGGGCGACAAACTTGAGGAGGGGCATATACATGCCCAGCAGATCCTCAAATGCCATATTGTCGCCCGCCAGAAAGCGCTGCCTCAGCGATTCGACGTGTTCCGGTGAGCGACCGCTTCTAGGACTCGATGGCACGGAAGAGCACGACCGCGAGCGCCGTAGAGACGTTCAGCGAGTCGACACCAGGCCTCATCGGAATCGTGATAAAGAAGTCCGCATTCTTCCTGGTGAGTTCACGCATCCCGGCGCCCTCGCTGCCGACGATGAAGGCAGAAGGACACGCATACTTCTCTTTCCGGTAGTCATGGCCGTCTGCAGCGTCCAGCCCGTACAGCCAATAGCCGTCCTTCTTGAGTCGTTCCATGGCATATGCCAGATTCGCTACAACGGCAATTGGAAGACCGAATACCGTCCCGGCTGAGGCAGATACTGCCGCTGGCGAGAATGGACTTGTCCGGTCCTTCGTGACAATGAGGCCCCCGGCCCTTGACGCAGCGACCACACGGATAATCGCTCCCAGATTGTG
The DNA here is from genome assembly GCF_003570925.1 of Candidatus Cryosericum terrychapinii. Lineage (GTDB taxonomy): Bacteria > Caldisericota > Caldisericia > Cryosericales > Cryosericaceae > Cryosericum > Cryosericum terrychapinii. Next base: position 1,335 of record NZ_QXIS01000021.1, read on the forward strand.
GGGATCGGTGACCTGATCCACAAGGACGACTGAACGGCCAGCGGGCTCAAGAGGCATCGCTCCCATGAGGGCGTTCATGTCCAGCAATCGCACTCGCGCGCATTGAGCGGCGATGCCCTGATGAGGGACATCACCGAGAGTCTTCTGGAACCACGATCCGACCTTGTACTCCATCGGCACCTTCTGCCGTGAAGCTACATCCTTGATCATCCGGATGCGGTCGTCTTTGTCACTACCGGATTCAAAGATGATTTTCTCGACCGAATGCTCAGCGGACAGAGCACCCATAACCGAGTTCTTACCATAAATAAGCATACCTTCCGGTCTTGTTCTATCACTATTAGCCATGGATGCGATACCTCACACCATCAACGCCGTCCTCCAGAGCGATACCAACACCCCTGAGGCGCTCCCTGATCTGGTCAGCCACGTCGTACTGTCCTGCCTCACGAGCGACCCGGCGCTTCATGACAATCGTATCAAGAAGATCACTCGTGGAATTGTGATCGTCCGCAGCAACTCCAACCTCTGCGGCAACGGCCATGAGCGCATGCTGCTTGCCGGCAAGAAGACTGGACTTGTGTCCCATGTAGTCGTTCGTCTGGTCGAGGCCAAGTACCCAGAGAGCCGAGCGGAAGACTTCGAGCGCACGAGAAGCCTCTGATCCACCAAGCAGCCGCTCCGAAGCCGTGCGGCGCACTCGAGTCATGAACTCGTAGACGGAAGCGAGTGCACGGGACGTGTTGAGATTGTCTGCCAGCGAAGCGTCAAACTCACCGAGAAAGCTGGAACATGTGCTCTCAAACTCCGGCTCCAAGCCCTCATGGGAGACCTGACCCAATTCTTGCAGAAATGCCTCGAACTCCGCCATGCGCTCATAGGTTGTAAATGCTTGTCCGAACCCCGAAATGTTGAACTTCAGTGGTTTCTCGTACGACGTCTGCAAGAGATAGAGCCGAACGACCTGTCCTGGGTATTGCTCCAGCAGTTCGCGCACGGTCATGACATTGCCGAGTGACTTCGACATCTTCTCGCCGCCCATGTTGACCATTCCGGAGTGCATCCAGTACCGAACAAACTGCTGTCCGCCCAAGGCTGCTTCGCTTTGCGCTATCTCGTTCTCATGGTGAGGAAAGATGAGATCCTCGCCTCCCCCGTGAATGTCGAACCCTGCCCCGAGATGCCTCAGACTCATCGCCGAACACTCAATATGCCATCCCGGACGACCCTTTCCCCAAGGGCTGTCCCATGAGATCTCGCCAGGTTTGGCAAGCTTCCACAGGGCAAAATCCAGTGGATCCTCTTTCGCTTCGTTCACTTCTACCCGGGCTCCGCTGCGCATCTCGTCGACAGAACGTCCTGAAAGACGACCGTAGCAACTAAACTTGCGAACAGAGAAGTAAACTCCGTCTGATGAGACGTAGGCATAACCATTTGCGACAATGCGACCAATGAGATCAATGATGTCCTGAATGCTTTCCGATACCCTTGGCGTGATATCGGGGGGAAGAACATTCAGGGCTGCCATATCCTCGAGGTATTCGCCAATGTAGCGAGCAGAGAGATCGAGCGGCGCAATCCCCTGTTCCTGTGCACGCCGAATGATCTTGTCGTCGATGTCCGTGTAGTTGCTGACATGGGTCACCACATATCCGGCGTGCCGGAGGTAGCGTTTCAGAAGATCGTAGACGACAGCCGTCCGCGCATGCCCCACGTGTGCCGAGGCATACGGGGTAACCCCACAGACATACATCGTGATTCTGCCTGGCTCTCGGGGCACGAGTTCGACGGTCTTTCGCGTCAGCGTATCGTGAATCCTCATCGTTGATTTCCTCCACTGCATAAGCGTACCTACAGGGTATCAAAAAAGGCAGCAGGCACAATGTCCTGCTGCCCAGTAAAATGCGAGAAGTCTGTCTAACGTTTCCTGTACTGAGTAGCCTTGCGGGCGCCCAGGAGACCGTACTTCTTGCGCTCTTTGATGCGAGCATCACGCGTCAGAAGCTTGGCCTTCTTCAGAACCGGCTTGTTCTCCGGGTCCTGCTCAACCAGCGCACGAGCAATTCCATGGCGAACGGCTTCGGCTTGGCCATTGAAGCCACCACCGGCAACGCTCACGATCGCATCAAATACAGGCGTACCTCCCATGACTGTAAAGGCAGCCATGGTTTTCATGGACACCGTCTGAACTGGAAAGTAGACCTCGACCGGCTTGCCATTTACGACGATCTTGCCGGTTCCAGCAACGAGATGAACGCGCGCAATAGCAGTCTTTCTCTTACCCGTTCCCCAAATCTGAGTGGTTGGCACAGCATCCTCCCTAATTAGCCTTGAACTCAACAGGCTTCTGAGCCTGGTGAGGATGCTCGGGCCCCTGATAGACACGCAGGTTGCTGAGCAGTTCCTTGCCAAGTGTGTTCTTGGGCAGCATGCCGCGAACCACACGCTTGAGCAGGAAGTCTGACCGCGTCTCAAGCATCTTGTTCCAATTCGTGGCCTTCAGACCACCTGGGTAGAACGAGTGATGATAGTGCATGGTCTGCGTACCCTTCTTGGGGTCGACTGCCAACTTCGAAGCGTTGATGACGATGACATTGTCGCCAACCATAGCATTCGGCGTGAACTCTGGTCTGTCCTTGCCACGAAGAATATTGGCAATGACCACCGCAAGTCGTCCAACACTCTGGTCTGTAGCATCAATCAGAATCCAGCGACGGGTAACCGTCTCCGGTCTAAAAAACGTTGTCTTCATTCATATCCTCCTGGAGAATTCTTTACTAGATTACCACAAACCCGCGATTAGTCAACGCCTTGAGGCTGCAAACGATGGTGAACTCATATGCCCGGAGAGGGTTCGGGCAGATGGCCACATGTACCGCGCAACTGCTATCAAGCGTAATCAACGGCAACCAGGTAGAGGCCGCCAGCCGCCATCACCTGCCGCGTATACGGGACGTCGGGTCCGGAAAACGCATTGTTCCACGTTTCGACACCGATCCTCCCTTGCCCGGCCTTGAGGACGAAGTACGCCATGCGGCGTACCATATGATACAGGAAATGATCGCCCGAGACCGTGAAGATGACCGCCTTGTCCGTTTCGACAACGTCAGCCGCGCTCAGCGTGCACATCGTGTCCCGATGCCGCCTGCTCGGGTCGATATTCCCAAAACCTTTGAAATCATGCGTTCCGAGCAATGCATGTACAGCATCATTCATTGCCACGACCTCGACAGGGTACTCGAGCCGATACGCATAGCGAGCAAAGAACGGGGTCCAGCATCCGTCCTTGATGAATACATAGGCGTAGGACTTCCCTGCCGCAGAAAACCGGGCGCTGAAGTTGGCGCTCTCAGGAACACAGTTGCGAATCGTCAACCACTCGGGCATCATGACGGGAAGTCGCCGTGCAACGCGCTCATAGAGGACCTCGTCGCGCAAGACGAAGCTTACAACATTGTGAAGGGCGTGGACGCCTCTGTCGGTTCGTGATGCCCCAACAACAGGAACGTAAGATCCACAAACGACTTTCAACGCCCCCTCGATTGTGCTCTGCACGGTCACCAGGGACTCCTGCTTCTGGAAGCCATACGTGAAGGAGCCATCGTAGGCTATGTCCATACGCACCATTACAGGAACAGGCGCCATAGGATGACCCCGGACAAAGCAGCTGCTGTTCCAAGAAGAATGCAAGCATCGAAGGACTGAAAGTGACGTGCATGATATCTCGTTCGGGGACTCCCTACGCGAAAGCCCCTTGCCTCCATCGCGACAGCCAGGTCGTCTGCCCGGCGAAAGGAGGAAACAAACAAGGGTATCAGGATCGGGATGAAGCTCTTCATGCGCACCACGAGGTTACCTTCCCCGATCCGGGCCCCTCGCGAGACCTGAGCACGTATGATGCGTTCGGTTTCCTCGAGAATCGTGGGCACAAATCGCATGGCGATGCTCATGACAAGAGCAATTTCAGCGGAAGGCAGGCCAATATAGCTCAGGGGCTTCAGCAGATCCGACACGGCATCGGTCAGCTCTATGGGAGAAGTACTCGCGGTGAGCAGCACGCTCACTAGCGTCAGCAGGACCAACCTGCAAAGAATGAAACCGGCCAGTCCCAATCCCTCGCGCGTGACTCGAACAAACCAGAATTGCCAGATAGGCGTGCCGGGAGTGAAGAATATCTGCACCACGACGGTGAGCACAATAAGGAACAGGATGGGCTTGAGGCCGCGAACAAAAAAACGAAGGGGTATTCTCGAAACCCCGATACCAACGACCAGGAGAAGGAGAATAGGAATATACTGCACTGTCTTCGTCGCGACAAAGACACCAATCATGAGAGCAATAGTCGAAACAAGCTTCACCAGAGCGCCAGACCGGTGCACGACCGAAGTCCCAGGGTAGTGCTGACCAAGAACAAAACTGCGAGACAGCGCCACTATGCTCCTCCCAGGTCAGAGACGCACAGCCTCAACGAGTCCAGCATCCGGCTCGTCGAGCACTCATTCACTGTGAGGGAGCTTCCGCACTCCTTGAGTGCACGCGCAAGGCGGTAGCTCTCCGGAAGCTCCAGACCCGTTCTATCGACCAGGTCCACGTCACTGAAGAACGCGTCGGTCGATCCCTGGAACGCCACTGTTCCCCCGTCAAGGACGACCACCTCCTTGCAGAACTCGGCAACCTCGTCCATGTTGTGGGACACAAGAATCACGGTGACATTCGCGGTCTGGCGCAGTGCCTCCAACTCGGTCAGGACGGCGAGCTTGGTGCCAGAGTCGAGCCCCGCGGTGGGTTCATCGAGCACGATGTACTTCTGACCCATCGCGATGACCGAGGCGATGGCCACGCGACGCTGTTCTCCCCCGCTCAGCTGAAAGGGAGACAACGACAGGAAGCGCTCCAGATCAAGACCGACGGTGCTCATCGCCTTGTGAACGCTTTCGTCAACCTGCTCTTTGCTGAACCCATAGTTGCGGCAGCCAAAAGCTACCTCTTCAAAAACGGTCTCGGCAAAAAACTGGTCCTCGGGATACTGAAACACGATGCCAACTCTGCGGCGTACCTTGGCAAGCACTGTCCGCTCCTTGGAAACGATCTCATCATCGACAATAACCTCACCCCGTGTCGAAAACAGGAGCCCGTTCAGGTGCTCGACCAGCGTCGACTTGCCCGAACCCGTCCTTCCCACGATGCCCACGAAGGCACCGTCGTCAATGTGCAGGCTGATCCCTCGGAGCGCGAAGTACTCAAAGGGCTCACCACTGTCGTAGACATAGTCGACGTTCTTCAGATCAATTGACATGTCGCTCTCGCGAATTCCTCAGGGGTCAGACACAACGGAAAGTCTGTCCAGCGCTCTTGCATAAGGAACGAAGCTCGGGCGCTCAGTGGAAGCACCAGGCCCCCCAGCTCAACGACTGTTTGATTCGAGAAGACGGCACGCGGCGAGTCCCAGGCCGCAAGCACTCCGTTCGCCAGTACTCCTACGCGCGACGCAACGAGTACTTCGTCCAAGAGATGAGTGACTATGACGATGCCGATTCCCAACTCATTGTTCAGGCGCAGCACCGTCTGCATCACCTCCCGGCGATTGGTCGGATCCAGGAGAGAAGTTGCCTCGTCCAGAATGAGGAATGAAGGCTTCATAGCAAGCACTCCAGCAATAGCCACTTTCTGCTTCTGCCCACCGGAAAGACGATGAGGGGGGTAGTCGCGAAACTGTTCCAAGCCAAGGAGGTGCAATGCATCCCCAACGCGCTGTACCATTTCGGCATGGGGAAGCTCGAGGTTCTCGAGTCCAAAAGCGACATCATCCTCGACAGTCGTCGCCACCAGCTGGTTATCTGGATTCTGGAACACCAGGCCGACGTCAAGCCCTGGACGCACATCCATGACCGTTTGGGTGTCGACGTCCGACAGCAAACGCACACTACCGGACGTCGGACGCAAAAGCCCGCTGACAAGGCGGGCTAGCGTACTCTTTCCGGACCCGTTGGGACCGACAATCGCGGAGATTGAGCCATCTGGCAACTCCAGGTCTATGTCACGAAGGACCTGGACAGCCCCCGCGGAGGTCTCGATTTGATACGAGACCTTGTCGAGGCGAATCATCTACTTCTCTACAAACTCCAGGACCGCCATGTTAGCCGCGTCACCCTTCCGATACCCGGCCTTGATGATACGCAGGTAGCCGCCCGGGCGCGTGATGTAGCGATCCTTGGTCAGCTTGAAGGCTTCGTCGACCGCTTCTGGCGTCAGAAGATAGGCGTGCAGCTTGCGACGCGTCGTCAGATCGTCGACCTTTGCCGTCGTGATGAGTTTCTCCACCACACGCTTCACTGACTTTGCACGAGTAACAGTTGTCTCAATGCGACCTTTCTCGATCAATGAGGTCGAGAGATTGCGCAACATCATGCTGCGCAGGCCGCTGTATACGCCAAGCTTCTTCAGCTTTCTTCCATGTCTCATAGCAAGAATACTCCTCTCGTCACGTTCGCGCTTACCACCGGCCGCGCGCTAATCTTCTGGGACGCTGATACCAACATCTCTGAGGGCTTCGTCAACGCTCTTGCGACCGGCCTCTCCGAAATCGCTGACACTCTCTCCACGATGCTCCAGATAGTCTGCCACAGTCTCGATACCCGCCACCTTGAGAACCTTTGCCCAGCGGGTCTTGACACCATCCACGGTCTCCAGGCCCTTCGACATGACGTCTTCGTTCAACGTCGTTGCCTCCGAAGCACTGTCCATGGAACCCTGCGTCGTCAAACACGCAAGCAACTGTTGCGCGTGGCGATCCACGATACCAAGAGCTTCTTTGAGCGCATCGCGGGCTCTAGTTGTCGGAAAATGGGTAATCTCGATAATCAGGCGCTCATAGTCAGCCTTCTGCTTGATTCTTACGGGTTCGACAGTGAAATTGGCTGTCCGTACAGGAGAGTAGATACTGTCGATCGCAATGGTGTCGACTGTCCCACTCAGCAGCTCATGGTTCTCCTCGCTGCTGACATATCCTATCCCCGTGCGCAATAGCACCTGAAGATCGATCACGCTGTCATCTGCGGAGAGTTCTGCGATCTTCAGCTCCGGGTTAAAGATCTTCACTAGTGAATTTTTCTCAAAATCCTCGGCCTTCACCACGCCCCTCCCCTGCCGCTTGAGAGAAAGGGTAGCTTCACTACCATCGATAATGGAGACCTGGAGGTTTCTGATGTTGAAAATGAGCTCCTGAAGATCTTCCTTGATGCCAGGCAGTGACGTGAACTCGTGAAGTGCACCGTTTACCTTGATCGCCACTGGGGCACTCCCGGGAATGGAAGACAGGAGCGCGCGGCGAAGTGCATTACCCATCGTGGTTCCATATCCATGCTGCAATGGCTCGAAGACGAACTTGCCGTATTCGGCGGTCTCTTCAGCAGATGTCAGTCTGATACCTTCAAGCCCTTCTATCATGGCAGGCTCCTACTTCGAGTAGTACTCGATGACAAGACGGGTATTGATGGGAATTCCAATCTGCTCAGCCGTTGGAATCGTGAGCACAGTGCCCTCGAACTTGTCAGGGCTGAACGAAAGCCACTGCGGGGTGGCCGGCTTGCTAGCGACGGACTCCTGCACACTGATCATGGACTTTCCGGTATCGGTCAGAGTCACTATATCTCCCACTCTGACCTGGTACGAGGGAATGTCGACCCGGTGTCCGTTGACGAACACGTTGCCGTGGCATACCATCTGGCGAGCGGACTTGCGACCCGGCTGGATCCCCATCCGGAAAACAACGTTGTCGAGACGCCGCTCCAGAAGCTCCAGCAGCTTGCCACCCGTGGGAATCGCCTTCTGGGAGTTCGCGAGAGCGAAGTAACCCCTGAACTGGCGCTCTGCCAGACCGTAGGCAAGGCGAAGGCGTTGCTTCTCCTTGAGGTGAAGCTCGTAGTCACTGTCCTTGCGGAACTTCTGGTCGACTCCATGCTGACCAGGCCCCATCTTGCCGCGCTCGATCGCGCATTTGCCGCTGGAGCAACGAGAGCCCTTGAGGAACAGTTTCGTATTCAGTGCACGGCACTTTCGGCACGACGCATCAATATATCTGGACATAGTCGCCTCCTATACCCTTCTGATCTTGCGCGGCCTGCACCCGTTGTGCGGGATGGGCGTAACGTCCTTGATGGACGAAACGTTGAGGCCAGCAGTCTGCAGAGCACGGACAGCGATCTCACGACCCGAACCAGCGCCCTTCACGAACACGTTTACTCTGGACATTCCCATGGCGATAGCCTTCTCGGCTGCTTTCTGTGCAGCGACCTGAGCAGCAAATGGGGTCCCCTTCTTGGAACCCTTGAAACCGCTGCTTCCGGACGAGCCCCAGCATACAGTGTCGCCCTGGGCATCGGTGATCGTTACAAGAGTGTTGTTGAACGACGAAAAAACATATGCCTTACCCTCGCCGACTACCCGTTTCTCTTTCTTACGCTTGACTACTTTCTTCTTGATGTCTGCCATACGATCCCCTTTGCCTATACCTTGGATGCCTTGGAACCGACGGTCTTCTTCGGTCCCTTGCGTGTGCGGGCATTCGTCCTGGTGCGTTGACCACGAACAGGTAGTCCTCTCTTGTGACGGACGCCACGGTAGCAGTTGATTTCCATGAGCCTGCGGATGTTCGTCGAGACTTCTCGGCGAAGATCGCCCTCGACGACGAGATTGTCATTGATGGCTTTCTGGATTGCAAGAATCTCGCTCTCCGTCAGGTCCTTGACTTTCTTGTCCTCAGACACTCCTGCAACACTGCAGATCATCTTATAGTTTGACTTGCCGATGCCATAGATGTAGGTTAGGGCAATGCCCACCTTTTTCCCGGCGGCAAGATCGATACCACTAATACGAGCCACTATTCCTCCTTTACTTACCCTGGCGCTGCTTGTGCTTCGGGTTCTCGCAGATCACCATGACCGTACCGTTGCGCTTAACAATCTTGCACTTGGCACAAATCTTCTTTACAGACGGTCTCACTTTCATAGGTCGCTACTCCTTTCAACTCTTTGACAACTACAGTCGATAGGTGATACGTGCTTTTGAAAGGTCATAGGGTGTTATCTCAAGCCTTACCTTATCTCCCGGCAGGATCTTGATGAAGTTGAGCCTCATCTTTCCGCTGATGTGAGCCAGCACAATCTTGCCGTTGCCCAGTTTCACGCGGAACATCGTCCCTGGAAGCGTTTCCACTATGACGCCTTCTGTCTCTATGACTTCTTTCTTGTTCATGGCCGTGTCAAGATGACGGGGCCCTGGGCCGTGACGGCTATCGTGTGCTCGAAATGAGCACTCTTCTGTCCGTCAACAGTAACAACCGTCCAATCATCGTTCAGAACGCGGACAGCACTGCTGCCAGCGTTGACCATGGGTTCGATCGCGATCACCAGTCCCTCCTTAAGAGTAAGTCCTGTACCGGCTCTGCCGTAGTTGGGAACCTCGGGATCTTCATGAAGTTCCTTTCCAACGCCATGACCGACGTAGTCGCGCACGACACTCATACCCTGAGCCTCAACCACCTGTTGAACTGCGTGGCCGATGTCTCCCAGACGAGCTCCCACATGCACGGCGTCGATGCCGGCGTACAGGCTCCTTCGGGTCGTCTCGATAAGCTCCTGGTCTCGAGATGCCACCGGTCCACAGGCGACAGTAATGGCCGAGTCCGCATAGTATCCTTCATAGATGAGGCCGAGATCCAGCGAAACGACGTCACCTGAATTCAGAACGCGATGCCCCGGAATGCCATGGATGACCTGTTCGTTGATGGAGACACAGAGTGTTGCCGGATAGCCGCTGTAGTGCAGGAATGCCGGCTTCGCTCCGAGCTCACGAATGCGAAGTTCTGCCACGCGGTCCAGTTCGCGAGTCGTCACGCCGGGAGAAACCATCTCTCCTATCTGGCGCAACACATCACCGAGCTTGGCCCCCGAAACATGCAGGTGCTCAATGTCCGAAGCGGACTTAAGCCGAATCATGAAGAGCCCCCTGTATCCTGGCAAAAACAACATCCGGAGCACTGGCTCCATCAACAGTGATGAGCTTCCCCTGATCGCCGTAGTAGACGGTCAGAGTCTTCGTCATTGCTTCGTACGTACTCATCCTAGTCCTGACACTCTCCTCGCGGTCGTCTTCCCGCTGGATGAGGGGTGCGCCACAGAGGTTGCAGAATCCCTCCCTCTCTGGCTGCGAATAGTACGCGTTGTACACACTACCATCGGCAGGGCAGACGCGCCGTCCCGATATGCGACGGAACGCTGTCTCAACCGACAGGTCAACGTATACAGCTGCGGTCAAGCTAAGGTTTTGCTTTGTCAGATACTCGTCGAGAAATGCGGCTTGAGCGACAGTCCTCGGGTACCCGTCCAGAACAAAGCCTGCTTGCGCCTCCTGGGTCGACAGAAACGATTCGACGACAATCATGTTGACATCCTCGTCGCTCACAAGACCCCCAGCATTGATCTTGGCCGCAACCTCGGCGGGCAGCTTGCCCTCCCGCCGAAGATTCCGGAAGTACTCCCCACTCGAGAAGATGGGCACTCTCCAAGTTTGCGCAATAAGAGCACCTTGAGTGCCCTTTCCCGAGCCCGGCAGTCCCAAAAGGATAATACGCGGGTGCTGCGCCATTATTTCATGAACCCCTTGTAGTGACGCATCATCATGTACGCTTCGATCTCCTGCACGGTCTCCAGTGCTACACCGATAATGATAAGCAGCGAGGTGCCACCAAAAGCAAACGCCGAGATCTGCTGGTTTCGCATAGCGATGTTCGGCACGATAGCGAGGAACGCAAGGAAAATCGCAGTCGGCAGGACAATCCGATCCAGTACGTTCTTGATGTAGTGCGCGGTTGCCTCGCCGGGACGAACACCGGGCACATAACCCCCGTATTTCTTGAGATCATCCGCAATCTTGATGGGATCGTAGGTAATCTCCGTATAGAAGTATGTGAAGAAGATAATGAGAAAGAAGAAAACGACATTGTGCGGCAGCGTGCTCGAACTCGTCAAGGGCTGAGCAATATTAACATAAAACCAGGACGTCGACCAGAACTGCGACACGGTCGCAGGGAACATCAGTACGGTCGAAGCGAAGATAATAGGGAGTACGCCTGCCTGCACAAGTTTCAGAGGAATATACGTAGACTGACCCCCGTAAACCTTGCGGCCGACAATACGCTTCGCATACTGCACTGGAACCTTGCGTTCGCCCTCATAAGCGAACAGAACCAGAAGGAGGAGCACGATCGCACCCAGGATACCGCCAATGAGGCCGATAACACTTAGAGAGTGAGCCTGGGTCAAACTGAAGGCTTGTGCCACGCCAACGGGAATGCGGCTTACAATACCCGAGAAGATAATAAGCGACACACCGTTGCCAATCCCTCGCTCAGTCATGACTTCTCCAAGCCACAGCACAATGTAAGCCCCGGCCGTAAGACTCAGAACGATCAGGAGTTTCACGAACAATCCCGTGCTGGAAAGGTAGCTCCTGAAGATGGCCAAAATGCCGAATGACTCGATGACCGCCAATCCAAGAGTGAGATAGCGGGTATACTTCGCAATCTTCAGCTGACCTTCCTTGCCGCCTTCTTTGCGGAGCTCCTCGAGCGCTGGAATGACCGAGCCGAGAAGTTCGATGATGATGGAGGCATTGATGTACGGAAGGACGCTCAGCGAGAAAATGGCAAAGTTCGCAATGCCACCGCCCGAGAACAGATCAAGGAGACCCAGAAAACCACCCTTGCCAACCAGCTGTGCCACCGCTGCACGGTCGATACCAGGCACGGGGATATACGTCCCGAGCCTGATAACGACAAACATCATGAGCGTGAACAGAATCCTGTTACGCAGCTCTGGAAGCCTGAAAGCCCTCCTCAGCGTCTCGAACATCAGACGACCTCGCAGGTGCCGCCGGCCTTCTCGATCTTCTCACGAGCCGCAGCCGAGAACCCCGACGCCCGCACCTGAACCTTTGTTGTCAGTTCACCGTCTCCGAGTACCTTCACCGGAGCGTTGTAAAGTGCGTTCAGATCAAGGGGCATTTCGCCCTCGTATCCCTCGAGTGCGCCAGTATTGACGGCAACGTACACTGTCCGGACGTGGGGTCTGAATCCCTTCTTCTTCGGAAGGCGGCGATAGAGTGGAGTCTGCCCACCCTCGAATCCAACGCGCTTGCTGCGCCCGGAGCGAGCTTTGGCACCCTTGCGGCCGTAACCGCACTGTTTGCCCTTGCCGCTCCCGGCTCCGCGGCCGATAACTTTCGGACTGTCGATGAAGCCCTCCGGTCTGACCATCTCGTTGAGTTTCATTGACGAGCCTCCGAAGCGCGCGGCTCCGCATTAATACGGTCCTGCCGACGCAGGTTGCGCATCAATGTCATCTGCTCGATGTCGCGCAGTCCGTCGATAGTAGCCGCAGCAAGAGAAATGGAATTCGAGCTGCCGAGGGATTTGGTGAGAACATCCTGTACTCCGACCTTCTCCATGATCTGGCGAACTACGCCACCGGCGACAATACCAGTACCAGTGACTGCAGGCTGAAGGTACACCCAGCCTGCACCGGTACGAGTCTTCGTCGAGAACGGCAGTGTCGTGCCCTTCAGCGTGAAGGTAATAAGGTTGCGCTTGGCAGCCGTGATTCCCTTCTGGATCGCCAACGGGATTTCGACGGCCTTGCCGATGCCGATACCGACCTTGCCCTTCTTGTTGCCGACGACGACAAGGACCCTGAACTTCATCTTCTTGCCACCTTTGACGACCTTGGTAACGCGGTCGATGCTGATGACCGATTCTTCGTATTCTTTGGGTTCGAACGAACGTCTTGCCACAGCTTCCTCCTAGAATTCCAGTCCCGCAGCGCGCGCGGCTTCGGCAAGCGCCTTGATGCGACCATGGTAGGAATGCCCACCCCGGTCGAAGGCTACAGTCTTGACACCCATCTGGAGCGCCTTGTCGGCTATTTCCGTGCCAACCACCTGACAAGCGACCGTATTGTTAGCCGCCACTACCTGGCCGTCCGCCTTGCGCTTAAGGTTCGACGCGGCAGCAAGGGTAATACCCTTGTCGTCATCGATAAGCTGAGCATACACATGTTTCAGGCTGACGAAAACGGCAAGCCTTGGTCGCTCTGCGGTTCCTGCCAGCTTCTTGCGAATCCGGTCATGTCGTCTCTCGCGAGCTTCTTCTCTATCGTGTCTGCTAATCATTGTTCCCCCTACGCACCAGACAAGGCCTTCTTGCCAGCCTTGATCCTGACTTTTTCGCCAGCATACCGGATACCCTTGCCCTTGTAGTGATCAGGCACACGCACTTTGCGAACATTCTGTGCGAACTGCCCCAATCCCACGGCATCGGCACCGGTCATCGTGATCTTGACGTTATCGGTCACTTCGACTTTGATGCCCTCAGGAATCTTCATAGGCACGGGATGCGAGTACCCGACAAGCAGAGTCAGGTTGCCTGCATCGACGGCAGCCCTATAGCCGACGCCAACGATTTCGAGACGCTTGACGAAACCCTCCGTGACGCCTTTCACAATGCCTGAGAAACGCGCAGACGTTGTGCCGTGCATGACATTGAGAGTCTCCTGGAAAGCCGGATCAAGGACGAACCGGACCTGATCTCCCTCGACGGTATAGTCAATGTGCTCAGGAACCTCAAGCATCAGGGAACCGCGAGGTCCCGTGACCGTCAGCATACGACCTGTCTCCGTCACAGTGACGCCGGCTGGAACCGTAGTGAGTCTCTTGCCTATTCTCGACATACAGACCCCCTTACCAGACGAAGCAAATGACCTCGCCGCCAAGCCCTTCCTTGCGAGCCTGCACGTCGGTCATCAGCCCCTGCGGGGTGGAGATGATTGCCATACCGGCGCCCATGAGAACGCGCGGCACTGCATCCTTCTTCACATAGATGCGGCGGCCTGGAAGACTGATACGCTTCAGGCCGGTAATATAACGACCACGAGTCTTTGTGTACTTGAGATCGAGCTTCAAATACTTGCGGTTGTCGCGGATGATCTCCGACACACCGCCCACATAGCCCTGCTTCTTGAGAATCAGCGCGAGTGCACTGTTCATCTCAGAATACGGGGCGATGGTAGAGTCATGGAAGACCAGGTTTGCGTTTCTCACCCTGGTCAAGAAATCCGA
>NZ_QXIS01000022.1 GCF_003570925.1 Candidatus Cryosericum terrychapinii
CTACTCCAGAATCTTGGTGACGACGCCAGCGCCGACCGTATGACCACCCTCACGGATGGCGAAGCGGAGGCCTTCCTCCATGGCGATGTGCGTCATGAGGGTAACGGTCATCACGACGTTGTCGCCGGGCATGGCCATTTCCTGACCCTCGGGGAGGGCGATGGAACCGGTCACGTCGGTGGTACGGAAGTAGAACTGGGGCTTGTAGCCGGGGAAGAAGGGCTTGTGACGGCCACCTTCTGCCTGGGACAGGATATAGACCTGTGACTCGAACTTCGTGTGCGGGGTAATGGAACCGGGCTTGCAGATGACCTGCCCACGGCGCACTTCGTTATGCTCGACGCCACGGAGCAGCAGGCCGACGTTGTCGCCTGCCTCACCGTCGTCGAGCAGCTTGTGGAACATCTCGATGCCGGTGACAACGGTCTTGCGGGTCTCTTCCGAGAGACCGACGATTTCGACGTTGTCCGACATCTTGACGATACCGCGCTCAATACGACCGGTCGCAACAGTACCGCGGCCGGTGATCGTGAAGACATCTTCGACAGCAAGCAGGAACGGCTTATCGGTCGGTCGGACGGGGGTCGGGATGTAACTGTCGACGGCGTCCATAAGCTCCCAGATCTTGTCGGTCCACTCGTTCTTGCCACGAGAACAATCACCTTCGTACTCCAGTGCCTTGAGAGCGGAACCGCGGATGATGGGGGTTGCGTCACCATCGAAGTCGTTCTTCGTCAGGAGGTCACGGACTTCCATCTCGACGAGGTCGATGAGTTCGGGATCATCAACCTGGTCTACCTTGTTGAGGAAGACAACGATCTTCGGAACGTTGACCTGGTGAGCGAGCAGGAGGTGTTCGCGAGTCTGAGGCATGGGGCCCTCGGATGCGGCGACAACGAGGATAGCACCGTCCATCTGGGCAGCACCGGTGATCATGTTCTTGATGTAATCCGCGTGGCCAGGGCAGTCGATGTGCGCATAATGACGCTTCTCGGTCTCATACTCAGCGTGGTGGGCGTTAATCGTGACGCCGCGGGCTTTCTCTTCCGGAGCGTTGTCGATCTCGTCGTACCGCTTGATCGTCGTATGACCCAGGGTCGCGAGGCACTTGGTGATGGCAGCAGTCAGTGTCGTCTTGCCATGGTCAACGTGGCCGATGGTTCCGATATTGACGTGCGGCTTGTTACGCTCAAACTTCTCTTTCGCCATGATAACCTCCCGTCTGATTACGCCTTGCTGGACGAACCCTCGAACTTGGTGACGACTTGTTCCCTCACATCCTCAGAAACCTTCTGATAATGCGAGAACTCCATTGAGAAAGAACCACGGCCCTGCGTCAAGGAACGCAGAATCGTCGTATATCCAAACATGGCCGCCAAGGGTGCCGATGACTCGACCACCTGCAGGTGCCCACGATCTTGAATCTGCTGGATGGTACCCCTTCTTGCTGTCACGCTACCGATGACATCGCCGATATTCTCCTTCGGGACGACAATCTCGAGTTTCATGATGGGTTCAAGAAGGAATGGCGATGCTTTTGTGCAACCTTCGCGCAGCGCCTTGGAAGCAGCGATCTTGAAAGCCATTTCTGATGAGTCGACTGGATGATACGATCCGTCCGTAAGCGCAACCGTCACGTCGACAAGAGGGAATCCAAGGATAGGCCCCGAGGTGACTGCTTCGCGAACGCCGGCTTCGACAGACGAGACAAACTGTTTTGGCACCGAACCACCGACAGTCTTGTTCACAAACACGATTCCCGTACCACGTTCCCCTGGAGTGATTCTCAGGACGACGTCGCCATACTGGCCGTGCCCTCCGGTCTGCTTGATATACCTTCCCTGCTGGACGACTTCGCGACCAATTGCCTCACGGTATGCGACCTGCGGTTCGCCAACAGTGGCGTTCACCCCATATTCCCGCAACAGACGGTCGATGATGATCTCTAGGTGGAGTTCACCCATTCCCGAGATGATTGTCTCGGAAGTCTCTTCGTCTGTCTTGATTCGGAACGTAGGATCCTCGATCGCGAACTTGGCCAGTGACGCGGCAAGTCTCTGCTGATCAGCCTTGGTCTTTGGTTCAACAGCAACCGAAACCACCGGCTCGGGGAAATGCATGGTTTCCAACTGAATGAGCTTCTCTTCATCGCACAGGGTCGTACCGGTAATGACGTCTCTCGAACCAACGATAGCCCCGAGATCACCCGCCCCAAGTTCCTCGACATCCTCACGCTTGTTGGCATGCATCCGAAGCAGCCTGCTGACCCGTTGCTTGTCACCCTTGTTTGCATTCACGACATATGAGCTGCTCCTCATGACTCCTGAGTAGATGCGTACGTAGGACAGAATACCGACATAGGGATCGGACACAATCTTGAAGACCAGAGCCACCAAAGGACCGTTCACGTCGCTCATGACGTCTACTTTCTCGTCAGTTCCCGGAATCTTGCCAACAGCTGGCTTCACATCCAAGGGCGAAGGAAGATAGTCCACAATACCATCCAGCAAGGGCTGGATGCCCTTGTTACGGAATGATGACCCAATGAACACGGGGACCATGAGATTCGCAATTGTTGCCCGACGAAGAGCAGGCTTGACATGACCCCACTCCATCGTGCTGGTGGCGACATACTCTTCCAGAGCCTCGTCATCCACTTCGGCTACTGCCTCAATAAGGTGCTCGCGAGCTTGAGCGACCTGAGCGGCCTCACTCTCGTCAAGTTCGACGGTTTCATAGGTCTCGCCGGTGGGATCAGTGAACAGGTACTTCTTGGCTTCCATCACATCGAGGATTCCTACGAACGTATCTTCCTTTCCGACCGGCAATTGCACCAAGCCAGGTCGCGCTCCTAGTTTCTCGCGAATTGCCGCAACTGTCTTATCGAAGTCCACTCCGACCCTGTCATACTTGTTGATGTAGACGATGCGCGGGACGTGGTACTTATCCGCCTGACGCCACACGGTTTCCGACTGAGCCTGTACCCCCTCGACACCAGACAGGATGATTATACCCCCATCAAGCACTCTAAGCGCGCGTTCCACTTCTGCCGTGAAGTCCACGTGGCCGGGCGTATCAATAATGTTAATCTTGAAACTCTTCCAGAAAGCTGTGACAACCGCAGACTGAATTGTAATTCCGCGCTCACGCTCCTGGGGAAGAAAATCTGTGGTCGTATTGCCATCATCGACATTACCAAGCTTGTACGTGGACCCGGTGTAATAGAGAATTCGTTCCGAGGTCGTCGTCTTCCCGGCATCGATGTGAGCAATAATACCGATGTTTCGTATGTTGTTCAGATCGTTCTGATCAAGCATGCAGTACCACTAACCTTCGACAGCGTTCCGACTCTACCAGCGATAGTGAGAGTACGACTTGTTCGCCTCTGCCATCCGGTGGACATCCGACTTCTTCTTGAAGGCGGAGCCAGTTTCAGAAACCGCGTCAATCATCTCATATGCTATCTTCTCAATCATCGACTTGCCAGCGCGTTTCTTCGCGGCATCGACGATCCATTCCATGCTCAGGTTGATACCGCGGCGCGACTCAACCTCAACAGGTATTTGAAGTGTAGCTCCACCGACCCGGCGGGGCTTCACCTCAACCAGGGGCCGGCATTTCTCAACAGCCTGCTGGAAGACTTCAATGCCAGGCTTCGCGCCCTTCCCGTCGATCAGCTTGATGGCCCCATACACGATACCCTGTGCCTTAACCTTCTTGCCCTTCTTGAGGATCTTGTTGATGAAGTGGTTCAACAGCTCGCTGTTGTAGATGGGATCGGCCTGAGCTGGCTTGCGGAACTGCCGCTTCTTCCTAGGCATTACTTGCCACCTTTCTTTGCTGCGGCGCCCTTCTTGGCTCGCTTGGCTCCGTACTTTGAACGTGCCTTCATACGATTGGCCACGCCTGCAGTATCCAGTGTCCCACGAATAATATGATAGCGCACGCCAGGCAAATCCTTGACCCTGCCGCCACGAATCAGTACCATCGAGTGCTCCTGGAGGTTATGACCGACACCACCGATATAAGCCGTGACCTCCATGCCGTTTGTCAGACGAACTCTGGCAATCTTGCGCAATGCGGAGTTAGGCTTCTTCGGTGTCGCGGTCTTGACCTGGGTGCAGACACCCCTCTTCTGTGGGCAACCCTTGAGCGCCGGAGTCTTAGTCTTGAACTTCGGCTGCACACGGGGCGACCGCACCAGTTGGTTAAATGTCGCCATACAGTTTCCTCCTAAGGACGTAAATACACATCTCTAAATGATATGCATTAGGGGGCAAGTGTCAAGCACTTGCCCCCTTGACAAATCACACTCGCGCAACCCACACGTTACTCGCTCGACTCTCTGGCCGCGTTTGTTCCAAAATCTAACTCCCGCGAGCCTCCCGCAGAGGTTCCGCCTGCGTTTTGCGCTTCTCAAACATGAGCTCTGGAGACGATGTGCCGGCAGGAATCGACTTGCCTACGATGACTGCCTCCTTGAGGCCGGTGAGTCGGTCGATCTTGCCCTTGATCGCTGCGTCAGCAAGTACTCTTGGCGTCTCCTGGAATGATGCAGCGGACAGGAAACTGTCCGTTTCGAGAGAGGATTTCGTGATGCCCTGCAGCACCAGATCGAAGGACGCAGGCTTGCCACCCTGCGCGCGGACCTTGCGGTTCTGCAGCAGGAGTTCATGCTTGCTCACAATCTGGTCGGTGAAGAATGTGGTATCGCCCGGTTCGACAACCTTCACTTTCTTCAGCATCTGGCGAATGATCATCTCCACGTGCTTGACGTTGATATCGACACCCTGAGAACGATAGACCTTCTGGACTTCCTGAACCAGGTAACGGGCAGTCTCCTCGACGCCTACCAGCTCAAGGAGACCTTTGGGGTCGATGGAGCCCTCGGTAAGCTGGTCACCCACGCGCACGTGCGCTCCATTTTTGACGCGGAACCTGGTCATCGGCGAGACTTTGAACTTGGCCTCGACACCTCTTTTGGGTGTGACGACAATCTGCTTCCTCTCCTCAAAGTTCTTCTCTTTCACATCGACGATGTGCAATACACCATCCACCGTCGAGACGACCGCCTGCCCCTTTGGCGTACGTCCTTCGAAGATCTCCTCGACGCGAGGGAGACCGGTCGTGATATCGACGACCGCGATGCCTCCTGTATGAAATGTGCGGAGCGTAAGCTGCGTACCGGGCTCGCCTATGGACTGAGCCGCGATGACGCCGACCGCCTCCCCGACCTGAACATCATAGCCGGTGGACAGGTCACGGCCGTAGCACATGGCACAGACGCCGTTCTCACTTTGGCACGTGATGGCAGAACGAAGGCGCACGCTGGTGATATTAAATTGCTCGATAGCAATCGCTGCTTCGTCGCGGATGAGACCATCCTTGGGAACCAGAACGATATCTTCATCCACGACCACCTCGACCGACGTGATGCCGGCGCGTTTCGTCGCCGCAAGCACCTTCTCAGTAAGAGTGTCCCCCTTCTCTGCAAGAGTCTTTTTTCCCTCAGCAGACACGATGTCTGTCGCAAGGGGTCGGTCGAGGATACGTTCGAGCGTCGTCTTCGACCAAACAGGGTTTACCTTGATCGTCGATGCACGAAGCACGATATCATCGGCTGCGTACCGGCCGGCAATCTGTTCGCGGAGACCAACGATGACAGCACCACCGTCGACGACAGGCTGAACAGTCAAGCCACCAACATACCGCTGGATCTTCAGGAACTTGAGACCGAGGGCTTCCAGGCGTTTCGCCTGTTCCCACGAAATCTCCTCGCCGGGCTGGATGATGGTCTCTCCCGTCAGAGGATTGATGACCCGTTCGTCGGCGATCTTGCCCGCCAGCTCCTCCGAAAGGGAGGATACCACCAGATTGCCAATCTTGATCTCACGGGCCTGAGAATGTGTGCAATCTTCTTCGCGGACCACCAGCTCGTGCGCGACATCGACAAGACGACGCGTCAGGTAGCCCGAGTCAGATGTCTTCAGTGCCGTGTCCGCCTGTCCCTTGCGGGTACCGTGTGTCGAGAGGAAGTACTCGAGCACAGACAGACCCTCACGGAGGTTGGACTTGATGGGGAATTCGATGATCTTTCCTGAGGGGTCCGACATCAAGCCTCGGATACCCGTCATCTGCACGATCTGCTTCTTGCTTCCACGAGCGCCGGAGTCGGCCATGATACGTACGGAGTTCTCTTCGGTAAGGTTGCGGAATACGGCCCGTTCGATCTCTTCGCCCTTCTCCTGCCAGACCTTAACCACCTTGAGGTAGCGGTCGTTGTAGGAGAGAAGACCATTCTCGTAGAACTCGTTGATCTCGCGGACGGTCCTGTCGGCATCGTTGAGGATACGCTGTCGCTCGGGTGGCACTTCCATGTCCGAAAGCCCGATGGATATGCCCGACTCGGTCGCGTACTTGAATCCGAGTGCCTTGATGTTGTCGAGAAGGACGCTGGTCTTGGATACGCCAAACTGGCGCGAAAAGTCCAGGATCATCGCCTCAATCTCCTTCTTAGGCATCGTCTTGTTCTGGAAGGGGAAGTCACGATACTTGGCCTCACCCTCAAAGATCGTTGTCCGGAGCTCATCGTTGAACACGACCCGGCCCGCCGTGGTACGGATCTTCACCCCAGCAAGGCGAACAAGAACTGGGTCGTGGACACGCAGCTTCCCGGACTCGAAGAGGTAGAGGACGTCCTGCTCGGTGTACACAGGAGCAGAATTCCACTTCATCGCTTTCATTCTCTCTTTGATCTCATACGTGAGATAGTAGGCTCCAAGCACCATGTCCTGGACGGGTCCGGCCATTGGGTTGCCGCTTGCGGGTGAGAAGATGTTGTACGAGGAGAGCATGAGCAGACGGGCTTCGGCCTGGGCCGCAAGGCTCAGGGGAAGATGGATAGCCATCTGGTCGCCGTCGAAGTCAGCATTGAATGGAGTGCACACGAGGGGCGATATCTGAATGGCCTTGTCGTCGATAAGGACGGGTTCGAAGGCCTGGATCGACAGACGGTGAAGGGTCGGCGCACGGTTCAACAGGACGACGTTGCCCTTGACGACCTTCTCGAGGATGCTCCACACTTCTGGTGTGGGTTTCTCAACGATGTCCTTGGCAACCTTCATGCTGCCTACGACGCCTTCACGCATGAGCCGGTAGATGACGTGTGGCTTGAACAGTTCGAGCGCCATTTCCTTGGGGACGCCGCACTGACTGATCTTGAGTTGTGGCCCTGAGACGATGACTGCACGGCCAGAATAATCAACACGCTTGCCCAGCAGGTTCTGACGAAACCGCCCTTCCTTTCCCTTCAGTTTGTCGCTGAGGGAGCGGAGGGGGCGACCGTTCGCATTGACCACGGGGTATTGGCGCTTGCTATTGTCCAGCAGAGCGTCCACGGCATCCTGGAGCATCCGTTTCTCGTTCTGCAACAGGATCTCGGGGGCGTTCTCGTCAAGCATCTTCCCCAGGCGGTTGTTGCGGTTGATGACCCGACGATACAACTCGTTGAGGTCGTCGGACGCAAACCGCCCACCCTCCAGCTGAACGAGGGGCCGAAGGTCCGGCGGAATCACCGGGATGCGGGTCATGATCATGTCCGTGGGCTTTCGGCTATTGTTGATGAGAGCCGTGACCACGTCCAGCTGCTTGACGGCCTTTGCGCGGTCCTGACGAGACTTGCCCTTGATCCGGACAAGGAGATTGTCGCGCATCTTGTACAGGTCGAGGTCCTTCAGGAGTTCGAGGAAAGCCTCGGCTCCCTTCTTGGCGACGAACTTCTCGCCCTTCAGGCGGCGATCGCGGTATTCTTCATCGGTGAGGAGCAACTTGCGGACCAGGCCCTCGGCATTGCCTGGGTCCAAGACAAGCCAGCTGCCGAAATAGACGACCTTCTCGACCGCCTTGCTGGGCATCTCAAGGAGGAGTGCAATGTAGTTGACGGCGTTACGAAAGTACCAGATATGTGCTACCGGAGCGTGGAGTTCGATGTGTCCCATGCGCTCACGGCGAACGTTGGAATCAGCTACTTCCACGTGACACTTGTCACACACCTGCCCCTCGAAGCTTTTTCCCTTGAGCTTGCCGCAACGGCACTGAAAACTCTTGGTTGGCCCAAAGATAATCTCACAGAATAGTCCATGAGGCTTCGGTTTGCCACTCCGGTAGTCAAGCGTCTCAGCTTCAGCAACCTCTCCGTGTGACCAGCTGCGTATTTCCTCCGGTGACGCCAGATGGAGGGACAGAGCCTCGATCTTGTTGTTTCTCAATCTTCCTCCCTTCGAACTACTCTTCTTCCTCAGCGATCATGGTGGCCTTCGCGTCGGCGATGATCTTCTCAGCAATACGCTCGGGCACTTCCTCGTAGTGATTGACCTTCATCGAGTACGTACCGGTTCCCTGGGTCATAGATCCCAGGTCGATACCATAGTTCAACATCTCTGCAAATGGGACAGACGCCTTGATGATCTGCTTGCCCTGTATGTTTTCCATGCCTGAGATCTTGCCACGCTTGCTCGTAAGGTCACCCATAACGTCGCCCATATACTTGTCGTCGACAATGGTTTCGAGTGTAACGATCGGCTCCAGCAGAATGGGATTGCACTGCTCAAATCCCTTCTTGAACGCCAACGATCCAGCCAGCTTGAACGCCATTTCCGACGAATCGACGGGGTGGTAGGACCCATCAACAACGGTAACCTTGATGTCCACCGCGGGGTATCCAGCCAACTGGCCCTTGTTCATGGTCTCCAGCATTCCTTTCTCAATAGCGGGAATGTACTGTTTTGGGATTGCTCCTCCGAACACCTTGTTCTCGAAGACCCATCCACCACCGCGATTGTTTGGTTCCATCTCAATCCAGCAATGACCGAATTGGCCATGACCACCAGTCTGCTTCTTGTGCTTGCCCTCTACGCGTGCCTTGCTTTTGATCGTCTCGCGGTATGGCACCCGGGGCACTTCCAGGTCGATGTTCACCCCGAATTTCTTCTGAAGACGCTCCACGATAACCTGAAGATGGGCTTCACCCAAGCCGCTGAGGATGGTTTCATGGGTCTCTGCATTCTTGTCGATGATCACGGCGGGTTCTTCCTCTTTGAGCCGGCTCAGGGTGGAGCTCAGCTTGTCGTCATCGGCCCTGGTCTTCGGTTTGAGAGAACGCATGAGAAGGGGTTGTGAAAACACGATCGGCGCCAGATCGAGAGTGACATCTCTTGTCGAAATCGCGTCGTTCGTCGCAGTATGCACCAATTTCGAGATGACAAGGATGTCCCCGGCGACTCCTTCGTCCGCTGGTTCCTGCTTCTTCCCAATCATGTGGAAGAGGCCACCGATCTTCTCTGAGACATCTTTCGTTCCGTTATAGATTTCGTGACCAATCTTCCCGCTATAGACGCGTATAAACGACAACTTGCCCACAAATGGGTCCGAGGTAGTCTTGAACACAAGTGCCGCAACATGTGCCGCCGGATCAGCTTGGAGCTCCACGGTCTCATCGGTCCCCTTGCGAGTCGCCTGGACCGAAACCTCTACGGGCGAAGGAGCGTAGGACGACACGAAATCCATGATGTAGTCGCAACCCACCCCCTTCAGGGCAGACACACCAAGGACTGGGAACACCTGGCGTTTCTTGAACGCCTTGGTGAAGACCATCACGAGCTCGTCCTGAGTCAGAGCTTCTCCCCCAAGGTACTTCTCCATGATGGTGTCATCCGATTCTGCAACAGCTTCCGTGAGGGCAACGCGTGCCGACTCGTAATCGGACCTGACAGCATCAGGAATGGCGTCGGACACACTCGCCTCGTCTTTGCCGGCTATGTACGTGTAGACCTTGCCAGTGAGGACGTTGACAAACGAAGCGAAAGCGGGACCTGAAACAATCGGGATCGTCAATGTAGCGACTTTGTGTCCGAAAGCGTCCTGTAACTCAGCAACCCGGGCATCGAAGTCGATATTCTCCAGATCGACCTTGTTGATCACAAATGCGACGGGAATATGCTGCGCTTCGCACAAACCCCAGAAACGGGGGGTCTGGACTTCAATACCAGCCCCGGCATTGATTACGAGGAATGCGGCGTCAGCTACCCTGACCGCCTCCTGTGCTTCCGTCATAAAATCGGCATATCCCGGGGTATCAAGCAGATTCAGCCGAACCCCTTTGTAGTCAAACTCGCAGAGGCCAATACTTGTGCTGATGTGGCGTTTTATTTCCTCATCCAGGTAGTCGGAAACAGTAGTTCCATCTTCGACGCGGCCAACTCTCTGGCTCGCGCCGGCATGGAAAACCAAGCGTTCTGTGATCATCGTCTTGCCAGAGCCGCCTTGTCCAACTAGCGCGAAGTTCCTTATGTCACTCGGGCTGAATCTGCTCACCTTTTCCTCCCCTAGAGAATGCTATTCGTTGTCTTCCAGCACTACCTTGGTACTCTTTGCGTGAGTGTCCCCTGCCTTTGGCAGTGTCTCCAGGTCCAGCCCAAGCCCGCGAAGTTCCTTCACGAGAACGTTGAACGACTCTGGAGAACCCGTTTCGAAGAGGTTGTTTCCTTTGGTGAGACGTTCGTAAGCCACACGTCTGCCCTCAAGATCGTCCGATTTGATCGTCAGCATCTCTTGCAGTACGGTCGAGGCACCATACGCCTCCAGAGCCCATACTTCCATTTCTCCGAAGCGCTGGCCGCCGAACTGTGCCTTGCCACCGATTGGTTGCTGGGTAATGAGGGTATAGCGGCCGGTCGAGCGAGCATGCATCTTGTCTTCGGCTAGGTGAATCAGCTTGAGGATGTATGCTTCTCCTATGGTAACCTGGCTATTGAAGTGCTTGCCATTGACCCCATCTCGAACGTCCTCTTTGCCACTGTCATTGAGTCCAGCTTTGCGAAGAAGGGCTTTGATCTCTTCCTCGGTAGCGCCGTTGAACACGGGCGTCACGGCGCGAACGTTCAACTTCCGGGCAGCAATACCCAGACTGGCCTCAAGAAGCTGGCCGATGTTCATGCGTGAGGGTACGCCGAGCGGGCTTAGGATAACGTCGACAGGTGTTCCATCCTGCAGGAACGGCATGTCCTCCTCCGGCAGAATGCGCGTTATGACACCCTTGTTTCCATGGCGTCCCGCAACCTTGTCTCCGACGATGATCTTGCGTTTCTTGGCGACATAGACTTTTATGATCCGCTCTACGCCGACGGGAAGAGCGTCACTCGTGTTGTCTTTCGTGATCTCCTGCACGTCGATGACGACTCCGTCCTCTCCGGGCGGGACCTTGTAGGACGTATTCTTGTAGTCACGAGCCTTGTCATGGAATAGAGCGAAGTAGACCCTTACCTCAGGGGACTCCTCCTGCTCAGCACGTGGCGTGATCTTGCCCACAAGAACATCCTCAGCCTTGACGTGTGCGCCGACCTGAACCACGCCGCGCTCGTCCAGATGGCGCGCGACTTCCTTGGAGACGTTGGGCGGGTCGCGGGTGATTTCCTCTTTGCCGAACTCTGTCGACCTCACCTCGATCTTGTGCTCTTTGATGTGAATGGACGAAAGACTATCGTCGCGTACAAGACGCTCACTGACGATGACGCCGTCCTGGTAGTTATACCCCCGCCACGGGACATATGCAACCAGCAGGTTCTTGCCCAAGGCAAGTTCCCCTTCTGCAGACGCATACCCATTTGCGAGAAGATCGCCGACGTGTACTCCATCTCCTGTGGAAACGGCTGGGTGCTGGTTGATACACGTGTCCTGGTTTGTCCGCTTGAACTTCTGAAGCTCGAACACACGAGCCTGGGGGACGGAAACATGGGTCACTCCGTTCTTCGCCATCAGAATCAGATCGTCGCGGGTCAGCTTTCTCCCGACAGCCAGCTTCTTGACCTTGGGCTTGCGAAGCTGAACGTCCTCAGCCAGCGTTTGACCTGCAAGCGATCCGTTGACTCGGAAGAGCTCATAGCCTGCTGCCTTGGCAGGATCATACGTCAGAATACTGGCGTTCTTGTCTTTGGCAAAGAGGTCGCGGAGACTCTCCTCGGCGACCGTGCGGCCGATATTGGAACTCAGGTCCTGCGTCGATGTCACCCCCAGAATCCGATGGCCGAGAACTTGCTGCCCAATGGGAGTCATGGTAAGCATCTGTAGTTCGACCGACGTGGTCTCGTCGCCTTCCTGTATAGGAAGAGAGCGGATTTTCGCATTGTTGATGACGCGGCCAAGCAGAGTCTCGGTGATCTTTGTGCCGGCTTTGTGCACCTTGTTCTTGCCTTCCTGCACATCCTTAGCCAACACTTTCCCGACCAGACTATCATTGGTCAGCACGTCAAACAGATCCGTCAGCGAATTCTGAACGATGGAACCTGCGGGAACGTATTGAAATGATTCGACCCCCTCATCCGAAAGAGCCTCGACCTGCTCGCGCGAAACCTCCGAGCCTATCAATTTGAGAATACCCCCTGGAACACCGGCAGGCGCAAAGGAAATGGGCACCATGCGGACATCGCCGAGAATACCGGGCTCGTTTGCATCTGAAGCGAGCATGACGGGGATGACATCCACCGGAATGCTGCCGGCCTGGAGGTCCGCCACGTCGGCCAGAGGCGAGATTCGGATCTGCTCGGCATCAACATATGAGACGATCCCGTCCACATCACTGAGCACGAGGTCACCGTTGTCGTGAACAACCCGTCCCTCCATGGCAGTCGAAACGCGGGCACGATCGGGACGTACCAGCGGCACTGCCTGTCGCTGCATGTTGCAGCCCATGAGGGCGCGGTTTGCGTCGTCATGCTCAAGGAAGGGGATCAACGAGGCCGAAATCCCAAATATCTGCGACGGCAAGAGGTCAATGTAGTCGACCTTGCTCGCGGGGAGCTCTTTCGGGAGGATTTCGCCGCCTTCGCTGCGCTGCCGGGCGATAACCGTCTTCGAAGTCAGACGGTTCTTCTCATCGACAGCAGTATTGGCTTGAGCGATCGAATGGTACTCTTCTTCCTCGGCGTCCATGTAGACAACGTTCTTCTCGTCCTTGCGACCATTCGCGACTTTGGCATATGGCGCGGTGATGAATCCATACTGGTTAAGTTTGGCGTATGAACTCAAACTGTTGATAAGTCCTATGTTTCCGCCCTCTGGAGTCTCGATGGGGCAAATACGACTATAGTGCGAAGAGTGAATGTCGCGGACTTCCACGCCCGCCCGCTTCCTATTCAGACCGCCTGGTCCGAGAGAGCTTAGGCGTCTCTTGTGCGCAAGACTTGACAATGGATTGATCTGTTCCATGAACTGGGATAGCTGACTCTGGCCGAAGAAGTTCCTGATGGAAGAGATGACCGGCTTCGTGTTGAGGACATTCTGGAGGTTCATCATCTGCTCTGACGAGTAGATCGTGACCTTGTCACGGGTCGCCTTGGCTACCTTCAGCATGCTGTCCTGAATTTCCTCGGCAAGCAATTCCCCCACACGCCTGATACGACGGTTCGCCAAGCTGTCGATATCATCGAAGTTGGCTTTGCGTTCGCGAATGTCAATCAGGTGTCGAACAATGGAGACATAGTCGTCTCTGGTCAGAACGGCAGAATTGCTGTCTGTTCCAAATCGTTTATTGATCTTGTAGCGACCAATAGGCGTGAATGTGTTGTATGCCTGATCGGTCAGAAGAGTCGAGAGCAGACT
This sequence comes from Candidatus Cryosericum terrychapinii, assembly GCF_003570925.1. GTDB lineage: Bacteria > Caldisericota > Caldisericia > Cryosericales > Cryosericaceae > Cryosericum > Cryosericum terrychapinii. Next base: position 13,654 of record NZ_QXIS01000022.1, read on the forward strand.
CTGCGCAGCCTCGAGCGTCAGGCGCTCCTTCGGCTGCATCTCCTTGAAGATCTGCTTCACCGCCTCTTCCTGATTCATGGTCTTGTCGGCCTTGAGTGTCTTGACAATCCAGCGGTCAGGCTGCCTGCTGCTGACCAGGAACGAGCTCGCGCCATGATTCTCGAGAAGACTCATTGCTTTCCCGGTAATCGCAGCACCTTCCTTGATGATCTCCTTACCCTTGGAATCCAGAAGTGGCTCGACGGCTGTATACTCAGCCTGATCGAACACCGACCGAAGCTGTTCGGTGGATAGGCGCTCGGTCTTCTCAATGGTGAAAAGGCGCTTGATCTCCTCGTTGGACTCGATGCCAAGAGCCTTCAGTACGAGAGTCATGGGAACCTTGTGAGCCTTCTTCCGAAGACGCGTATAGATGACATCGTCCTTGCCGGCCTCAATTTCCATCCAGTTTCCCCGGTCAGGAATAAGGGTCACCATGTAGATCTGTGCGCCGGACAGCTTGTCCTTCCCTCCCTCGAAATAGACGCCAGGCGAGCGGACCAGCTGTGAAACGATCACACGTTCCGCGCCATTGATGAGGAACGTTCCAAATGGCGTCATGAGCGGAATCTGTGTGATGATAAGTGGCTGTTCCCGTATCTCGCCGGTTTCCTTGTTGATGAGGCGGAAATTAGCACGAACCATCGCCTCAAAACTCAGTCCTGCCTTGCGGCAGTTCTCCATCGACTTGGCGGGCCGCTCGATATCGTGGTTCACATACTCGATCCGCAGTTTGGCGGTGTCGATGGGGAACACTCTCGCAAAGATCTGAGCGAGTCCTGGTCCCAGAAGCCAGTCGTAAGACGTCTTCTGGAGCTGGAGGAGGTCGGGCATCGCGTAACTTGATTTGATTTTGGTAAAGTCTATAATATCTCCTGCCACGCGCATGGCTCTCCTTTCATATCAGTTTGAAAAAAGCGGTCAAATTAAAAGTTTACTCTTTTTTATTTGACAGTCAACTGTGTTGTTTCCACGATTTTGGATACTTCATTTATCAGCCTCTCTTGCCAGGGAAACATATCTTCATATTCTCATCTGCCGTGAATATGCGTACAGCCAGGGAAAGGGGGCTGCAATTTCCTCTCATCTTCACATTGTGCACTCGAAAACGGTCCTTACTGACACGACGGGTCAACCTACCACCTGAACAAACCATATCGCACAAGCACGCCGATAAACCTGAGAGTGTCAGTGAGCGAGTTGATTTTGCTCCTTGCCTCCGTCCGGTAGATGGTCCGAGTCGGCACCCAACCTATCCGATACCCTGCCCTTCCTTCCTTGAAGATGATCTCAGTCTCCAGGTCGTACTTATTTGCCTTCAGCGGCAGAGAAAGGACGGAAGTCAGCTTGTAGTAGCGAAAACCATTCTGGCTGTCGCGAACATTCTGTCCAAGGAACAAGCTGATGAGTAATGAAGATGCATGGTTCGCGAATCTTCGGATGAAGGGCATCGTCGAGACATTCGACATCCTGTTCCCGATGACCATGTCGTAGCCTTGTTCAGCCGCAGCGATGAACAGCGGGATCTCAGCAGGATCATGCTGTCCATCAGCATCGATGGTAACCGCGCCATCGTAACCACTATCCATGAGATACCTGAATCCAGTCTTGAGCGCAGCGCCCTTGCCCACATTGGACTCGTGGCAAAGGACGATAGCACCCGCGGCACGTGCGGCGCCAGCTGTATTGTCGGCAGAACCATCGTCGATGACTACGGTGGCGGCAACAAATGGGCGCACCCCTTCCACGACAGCCGCGATATTGTATTCTTCGTTGAAGGCAGGAATGACCGCAGCGATTCTCATGGAACGGTCCTCCAGAAATCGAAGAAATTCAGAAATTGTGTAGGGTCCTGGTCAACAATAGCCTCGTACTGCTGCGCAAAGTCCACCACAAAGGCTCGCACCCAGGACCGCTCGTCTGAAGCTTCCGGGTTGATTGGCCGGCCAAACTCCAGCAGAAACCTGCCGTTTGGCTGTCGTACAAGGAATCCAGGAATTCCAACGAGCTTCCTGCGAAAAGAAAGCAGTGCTGCCCCACGGGGAAAGCGGACAGAATGCCCAAAAAACTCTACCTCCTCGCCACCGTTCGCATAGTCTCTGTCGGAGACAATGGCTGGCACTTCGCCCTCTGGCAGATGTCGGAGGAGCTCCCTCAATCCGAACCGAACGTCGTGGGCAGTCAGTCCAAAACGCACACGAAGCGATTCATAGAGCCGCTGGACGACCCAGCTGTTCTGCGTGAGTGCAATCGCATGCGTCCTGTAGCCGCCAAGGCCAAGCATCGCCCCAGCCAACTCCCAGTGGCCATAATGCCCGGTAACCAGGCAGAAGGGCCTGCCACCAGATCGCTGGTCGAGAAGCACGTGTATGTCTGCAAAGTTCACGATCATCGATTCGATGCGAGCATCGCTGGTAGACGGTATCTCGAAGAAGTCGACCAGGTTCATGCCAGCTTGGTCGAACGTTCGCAATGCCAACCGTGACAACTCCCGATGACTTGCTTCAGGCCGTATGATTCTCAGGTTTGCGAAGACCCCTCGTCTCTGCCCGGCATTGAAGGCAAAGTAGCCCCACGCAATCAATCTGGCAATGACCCGTTTGAGCCAGTCGGGCAACACGGTCACAATGCGGAAGGCGACAACGTACCAGAAAGCCATCATCTAGCTGCTCGCCAATCCTTCGAACGCAGCATACCAGAGCAACCCAATGAGGGTCTTTGCATCATTCATGCGCCCGTCGCGGCATCGTTCAATGGCTTCGGTGACAGGCATCAGAACCGGTCTGATGAATTCGTCGGAATCCATCTCGGTAGGCCCATATCGAAGACCCTTCGCAATGTACAGCGTCAGCCGTTCATCGACGAAGCCGGGGCTGGGCCAGAATTCGACGCACTTCTTCCAGGAGCTCGCAATATACCCGGTCTCCTCACGGAGTTCTCGGCGTGCGGCGGTGAGGAAGCGTTCGTGCACGCCGTGGCGGCGCCCAGCCGGGATCTCAAGCATGACCATCTCCGGTGCTGGTCTGTATTGGCGAACAAGCACGACGTGATTGTCGACAGTCAATGCCACGACACAGACAGCTCCTCCCGCATATGTTACAACGTCCCGATGAGCAACGCGGTCGTCCGGCAATCGGACGACCTTGTCCAGAACCTCTATGGACTTCCCGAGATACGCTTGTCGACATGACAAGACTGCCTCGAACATCCGTTGACGTGTCCTCAATGAGACCGGATCATCTCCTTGATTTTCAGAAGCCTCGTGGTGTTTGCCCGTTCATTCTCGTCCAGTTTCGACGTAATGAACCGGATCGTCTCCTCAAGGTTGGGGATCATGACATACTCGAGCGCATTCACTCGCCGCCGGGTTCGCTGAATTTCCTCCGCCATCAGACGTATGCTTGCCTCAATCTGACCCAGCTTCACGATGGACGGCATCAACTCGTACAACCTCAGAAGGGAAGCTTCTACCCCGGCTCCCTCCAACCCGGCGAATGACGGGGACTCGAAATCCGAGATTGAGAAGGACAGGACAGGCAAGGCTACATTCATGACAGTCTTGGTTCCCGCTTCGATGTCGAGACGAGTCGAGACCGTTCGCGAGAGAAGCTCCACGACGACCGCCGGGTACGTGGCGGTTTGACCCTTGAACGCAGCCAGTGCGTCCGGCAGTTCGTGGTCAACGTGCGCCCGATAGTCACCATACTCCTCTGCAAGCCTGATGAACGTCTTCATAAGACCCTCGAGCTTGTCCTTGAGAAGTTTGTGACCCCGCCGAGCAAGAACAAAACGCTTCTGCAGCCGCAGAAGTTCCATCCTGGTCGGGTTGACCTTGAGGATCATCGCTCTGCCTATGCCGTACTCTTCGGCATATACTTCTCTATCATGGCTGGCGAGACACGCTTCAGTTCCTGCAGCGGTAGTATCGAGAGGAGCTCCCACCCGATGGACAGTGTCTGTTCGATCGACCGATCCTCGTCGCGCCCTTGCTGGACAAAACGATGTTCAAACTCATCTGAGAATTTCACAAAGGTCCGATCCGTCTCTGTGAGCGCTGACTCGCCCAGGACAATTGCAAGCTCCTTTGCATCGCGTCCTCGGGCATAGGCGGCAAACAACTCGTTGAGAAGGCCAGCGTGATCCTCGCGCGTCTTGCCCTTGCCGATACCCTTGTCCTTTAGCCGCGAAAGCGATGGAAGCACATCGATTGGCGGGTAGATGCCTGCCTGATGCAGTGACCTGCTCAGAAAGATCTGTCCCTCGGTAATGTAGCCTGTGAGGTCCGGAATCGGATGCGTCTTATCGTCTTCAGGCATGGTCAGGATTGGCAGCTGAGTGATCGACCCCTTCTTGCCCTTGATGCGACCAGCTCGCTCGTAAATTGTGGCCAGATCCGTATAGAGGTATCCCGGATAGCCACGCCTGCCCGGCACCTCTTTCCGCGCTGCAGAGATCTCACGCAGAGCTTCACAGTAATTGGTCATATCGGAAAGGATGACCAGAACGTGCATTCCAAGTTCGAAAGCCAAGTATTCGGCAGCGGACAGTGCAAAACGAGGAGTCGCTATGCGCTCAATGACCGGGTCATTTGCCAGGTTCATGAACAGAACCGACTGGTTGATTGCACCACTCTTGCGAAAATCAGATGTAAAATAGTCGGCTTCCTCGAATGTGATGCCCATCGCGCCAAAAACGACGGCGAACTCGTCAGTTCCAGAAAGCACCCGAGCCTGCCTGGCAATCTGCGCGGCGATCTCGGCGTGAGGAAGACCACTGCCCGAAAAGATCGGCAGCTTCTGACCCCGAACAAGAGTATTGAGTCCGTCGATTGCAGAAATGCCAGTCTGTATGAACTCGTCGGGATAATCGCGCGCATACGGATTCATGGGATCGCCATTGATGTCCAGCACTTTCTCAGGGAGAATCGGAGCAACTCCATCGATCGGTGCTCCGAGTCCATTGAACACCCGGCCCACGATGTCGCGCGAGACTCCAAACTGCAACCCGTGTCCGAGGAATCGAGTCACTGTCTGCTCGCGGTCCATTCCCGACGAACCCTCAAAGACCTGAACCAGAACCGTGCCACCAGAGACCTCAAGCACCTGGCCGTGTCTCAGCCCCGAGATCGTGCGCAGTTCGACGAGTTCACCATATTTGACATCCTGAGCCCCATCCAGAAGTACGAGAGGTCCCACGATTTCGCGGACTGTTCGGTAATCCCTATTCATGGTACTCCTCCCGTGCAGTCGTGTCCATCTCTGACAGAGCCTCAAAACCCTTCGTTATCAAGTTCTCAAGCGTATCGAATGCAGCAAGGTTCGTCTCGAGAATGCTCTTTGAGCGAGCAATCTCGATTCTGACCGGCATTGCGAGAACAGCCCCGAGCGGTACACCCCCCGAAGCAGCCTTGCCCGCCAGATGGCTCCACAACATGATGACGTCAAGCATTCGCAACTGCTTGCGGAGAGAGGTATAGCTGTCGCCCTCGGTAAAAGCTCCCTGCTGCAGGAAGTCCTCACGTATGGACTTCGCCGATTCCAGTACCAGGCGGTCTAATACAGACAGCGCGTCGACACCGACGAGACGAACAAGCTCCTGTAGCTCCGCTTCCTTCTGAAGCAGAGCTCGAACCTCGCGGATATCCTGACTCCAACGCTCGCCAAGGTCCTTGTCATAGAAACGCTCGAGCAAGTTGCTGTACAGCGAGTAGGACTGAAGCCAGTCGATCGCAGGGAAGTGTCGTGCATATGCAAGACGGGAGTCGAGTGCCCAGAAGACCTTGACTGCCCTGAGGGTAGCCTGAACGACCGGTTCAGACAAATCGCCACCAGGAGGAGACACGGCCCCGATAACACTCAGGCTGCCTTCTCTTGGTTGGCTGCCAAGGCTCAGGGATCTCCCGGCACGTTCGTAGAATGCCGCCACTCTCGATGCAAGGTAGGCCGGATAGCCCTCTTCACCGGGCATTTCTTCCAGTCGTCCCGAAATCTCACGCATGGCTTCTGCCCATCGCGACGTGGAGTCTGCCATCAGAGCGACGCTGTAGCCCATGTCGCGGAAGTACTCGGCTATTGTGATGCCAGTGAAAACCGAAGCTTCGCGAGCTGCGACTGGCATGTTGGATGTATTGGCGATGAGGACCGTACGATTCATCAGAACCTCGCCGGTCTTCGGGTCCTTGAGCTGCGGGAATTCCTGCAAGACGTCCGTCATCTCATTTCCACGCTCGCCACAACCAACATAGACAATGATGTCGGCATTCGCCCACTTTGCCAGCTGATGTTGGATAACGGTCTTGCCGCTGCCGAAAGGTCCGGGAACACAAGCCGTCCCGCCTTTGGCAACAGGGAACAGGGCGTCAATGACACGCTGCCCGGTCACCAGCGGAGTATCCGGTGCCATGCGCCGCGTATAGGGCCTGCTATTACGGACTGGCCACCGCTGGATCATGGTGATAGGCTGCTCTTCGCCCGGCTCGGTTCGCAAGACTGCCACGGGTTCCTCGACAGTGAAGTCGTTCTCTGCTATCGAGACGATCCGACCCGCAAAGCCCTTGGGGACCATGATCTGGTGCAGGACAGCCTTGGTCTCCTGGACCGATCCGATGATATCTCCTTCGACGACGACATCATCCACCTTCACGCATGGAACAAAGTGCCACTTCCGGTCACGAGGCAGTGCAGGAAGAGCCACGCCACGGGGAATGAAGTCGCCATACTGCGCACGGATAGCGTCGAGCGGTCGCTGGATTCCGTCATAAATCGAAGTGATGAGGCC
>NZ_QXIS01000023.1:0-1063 GCF_003570925.1 Candidatus Cryosericum terrychapinii
GGTCCGGATAGAGCGGCATAGTGATCATAATCGCTGAGTTCCAGATCCTCACAGAGCAGTTGAGACACCCGCAGATGTGTTTCCATCTCCAGCCCCTTGCTGAGATTCAGCAAGGGAACACTCGGTCGGCGTAACTCGGGAGCCAGCTTGCGAAACATCGCCCGCAGTCTCTGTGTGGGTACCGCCAGAATGATGGAATCAGCTGAACGCCAGGCACCTAGGAGATCGTCGGTCGGCTCAACGTTGTCCCGCAACCGTACGCCAGGGAGATAGAGAGTATTCTCTCGGACATCGCGCAGCGTCATGAGCGTATCTTCTCCGTGTACCCATAGGACTACGGTCGCCTTAACCGCAGCCAGATTGGCTATTGCAGTCCCCCAGGCACCCGCACCTACAACACAGACTCGGGCCATGCGTCCACCTCCACGCGAACATCGGGACACACTTGCCTCAGCCCTGCCATGACTTCGTCGATTGTTGCCTGGGGGCAAGACGTGCCGCTTACGACTCCCACGATGTCCACACAGTTCAGCCCCACCTCGGGCAACGCGGCCGCGTCCCCTATGAGATACGTCCTCGGACATGCAGGGACAGCTACCGCCACCAGTCTTCTGGTATTGGCACTGGAACTATCTCCCAGGACCAGCATAACCGTGCAACGCCGGGCCAGAGCGACAGCACCGTCCTGCCTTCGCAATACCTCCGGACACAACGTCATCTCTTCGGCAATCTCGATTCCTCTCCGTCGAAACCATTCCAGGACCTGCTGTCTGAACTCGCGAGACTGTGTCGTCTGGTAGACGATCCCTACACGGGAAACTGATATCTCAAGAGTGTCCAAGTCCTGCTCCGAAGCCACAGCCCTGAGCAGCTGACTGCCGGCAGCCTCCATGAGATACCGCGTCTCTCGATGCTCTTTGTCTCCGATGACAACGACAGGAACGCCAGCATCTGCAAACCGGCTTACGGCGTCGCGGGCCCGGTTCACGATGGGGCAGGTCAGATCCCACACGGCTCGCGCGCTGGCAATCCTTCCAAGGTGCTCCGACAACGTCGAACCGTG
>NZ_QXIS01000023.1:1182-17949 GCF_003570925.1 Candidatus Cryosericum terrychapinii
CCTATCCGCACGGTAATGCGACCAATTCTAGGGACTCTCCTCTGCCTCGGCCAGCACTCATATGAGCCGATGATGGCCATGGGGACCACCGGTGCTCCCGACTTCACTGCCAGAAAAGCCGCCCCGTTGTGAGGGTTCTGTAGACATCCGTCTGGTGACCGCGTTCCTTCGGGGTAGATCATGCACAGGTCGCCATGGTCCATGATTGCCAGCACTGTCTGGAGGGCACACTTGTCGGCCAGAGACTCCCTGTCGATACGTACGCCACCCAGACGGCGTATGAATGGCCCCAGCAGCCGCTGCTGGTAGATCTCCTTGCGTGACAGGCTGTAGACCTTGCGCGGAAGCGCAAAGGCGGCAAGCATGGGATCCAGATAACTGCAGTGGTTGCCGCAGATAAGTCCTGGTCCGTGCCTCGGTACATTCTCAAGCCCAATGACGTGGAGTCTGAAGAAGACACTGAACCAGAGCCTGCCTATCGGGACAACCAGCTCATACAACATGCTCAAGCCTCCTGCGGTACTCGGCCAGGATCACCTGCACGACTCCATCGGATCCGTCAGCAGAGTTGTCCAGCTTGACGTGCTCCTCTGTGCATCGAAGAGGCGAGTCTTCCCGGGATGAATCTATCGCATCACGTTCCTTGATGTTGGCCAGCACGACTTCGTAGTCGACCGGGCTACCCTGATGCTCGAGCTGGGCAACCCGCCGCCTGGCGCGAACATCCGGGTCCGCAGTAATGAACACCTTCAGGAGGGCCTTGGGAAGAACCGTCGTTCCTATGTCCCGGCCAACCATGACAACATCCTGGAGCAAGGCGATGCGTCGCAACTCCCTGTTCACGGCTGCCCGCACCTGTGGCACCGCACTGACTGGTGACACGAGGCTGTCCACTCTCGGGTCGTGGAGGGACAACTGAAGAACGCGCCCGCCAAACAGAACCGTACCGCCGGGCTCGTAGCTTATACAACGCTCGAGGATATCCAACAGACGATCACTCCGGAGACAACGGTCAGATGGAAACTGCTCCGCATATGCAGCGGTGAACGCCCTGTACAACAGCCCAGAGTCGACGAGCATGAGGCCGAGCCCAGCGGCCACACCCAGTCCCACCGATGTCTTGCCGGATCCAGAAGGCCCGTCTATTGCAATGTCACGTCTCACGGAACCTCTCCTACTAGCGCCGCAGCCACGTCGGCAGGAGAGATACTGCCCTCGCGCAGGATGGACCACGACCCCGCTGTCAATCTGACAACCGTCGATGGTCGGCCTTCTGGCCGCCGTCGGCTGTCCAGGACCAGGTCTGCTCGCTCCAGCAACCTGGGAGCCCCGGGTGCGTCCAGGCTCTCAATGACACTCTCACCACTCTCATTCAGACTTGTCTGCGCCATCAGGAGACCGCCAGCAAGCAAGCGAAGGAGTCCAGTGTGGCGGGGCACCCGGAAACCGATGCTGGATGCTTCTGGGTGCGGCAGGGGCTGTGTGTAGAGACCACTCCCCGCAACGTCGACGACGATGGTAAGCGCCCCAGGCCAGAATACGCTGGCAAGACGCTGGGCCATGACACGTGCCGCAGGCTCGATCCACGGCAGGACACGAGCGATATCGGGTACAAAGACGGGCAACGGCTTGGCGGCATCGCGATGCTTTACTGTGAACACCCTGGTAACCGAAGACGCGCATGCCGCGCTGCAACCAATGCCATAGACGGTGTCCGTCGGGAACACTGCGACAGCCCCCGAAGCAATACGCTCGGATAGCCGCAGAAAATCGGCGTCTGAGCAGGTGTCCAATAGGACACTCTCAGGCAGAGATATCTACCGCCTCCGAAAATAGGACCATTCGAGTTTGGGCTCTTCGCCAGCCCTCAACCGACGGATGTTTGCAACATGCCGAACGATGCCGAGCACAGCAAGCAGGGTATAAATCAGAACAAGTTTCGGCGGCTGTCTCAGAAGAAGCGCTACAACTGGAAGAGTGGCAAACACGGCCACTGATGCAAGAGAGACGGTATTGCGGAGCACCATCACAACAAGCCAGATGCCCAACTCCACGAGAGCGACGGGCCAGCTCAGCACAAACACAACTCCGAATGTCGTAGCAACACCCTTTCCTCCCTTGAACCCGGCAAGAACGGAGAAATCGTGGCCCAGGACCACGACAACAGCCGCCACAAACAGTGTTTCCCGCGATATGACTGGAAAGAACCTTATCAGCACGAGCAGAAGGAGTACTGGTTTCAGAAAGTCGCCAGCAAAGGCAAACGCAGCAGGAAGAGGACCTGCGGTGCGCAACACATTTGTAGCTCCCATGTTCCTGCTGCCCACCTTCGTGATGTCCACACCCTTGATCATTTTAGCGAAGATGTAACTGAACGGCACAGAACCGACGACGTATGCCACAGCAAAAACCGCTAGATCACTCAAGATGAAGTTGAACGTGTTCATTCTGCTCGACGTGCCTCCGCGTAGCGCGGCAGCCCTCTGAGGTCAGGCGACCAGCGTCCGCCCTGCAGTCCATACCGCTCAAACAGGTTGAGTATAGCCTCTTCCAATCCATCGTCAATCTCCAGCAGCAGCAGGCCACCGGGTCGTAACCAGTCACAAGCCTGTGCAATGATCCGTTTGTAGAAAACCATGCCCGACGTGCCGCCATAGAGTGCCTGGACCGGTTCTCTGGGCGAAGACGCGTGCGCCGGGAACAGACGCTGCTCACGCACATAAGGAGGATTACTGACAATGACATCAGTGCGACTGCGAAAATCGGCGAGGGCAAGACCCCACGTTGCCAGCACGTTGCCCTGGACGAACCTGACCCGCTCTGACAGACCCAGATCCAAGGCGGATTCGCGGGAACACGAAACAGAGATAGGGTCGAGTTCCAGTCCCACAACCGCTACCTGTGGCAGTCTGGCGGCCAATGCTAGAGCGACAGCCCCTGAACCAGAGCAAAGGTCCAATACGGTGGCACGGGGGCGATCCTGATCGGTAATGAAGTCCCCAGCCATCTGCACCAGGCTTTCCGTCTCCGGGCGAGGCACGAAAATACCCTCCCGCACTCGCACGACAATATCGCAGAAAGCGGTATAGCCGGTGAGGTACTCCGCAGCGCATCCATCTGCCAGTTGCTGGGCAGCATGTTCCACAAATGCCTGCGTGCCAGTCTCAGCGGGCTGGTCCAGCCGAAGGAGCAGATCTGAACGACTCCATCCACTGCTTGCCGCAACAACGTACTGCAGGTCACCGTGCTTTTGCGACGAGAGCCGTGCACGCTGCTCAGCATGGGCAAGTACTTCTCGAAGAGTCAATCGTCGTCGTTGCCCTGCAGAATGGGCGTCTCCAGAGTCCTCTCCCGGAAAGCCCGGTGAAGAGCGTCGACTACTGGATCGAGGTTCCCTTCCATAATAAGAGGCAGGTTGTACAGGGACAGTCCAATCCGGTGGTCAGTCAGACGACCTTGAGGGAAGTTGTAGGTACGGATACGCATATTGCGCATGCCACTGCCGATCTGAGCCCTGCGCTCATCGATCATCTCACTGTCGGCCTTTTCCTTCATGAACTCATAGACACGGGATCGCAGCACCTTGAGAGCCTTGTCCTTATTCTTCAGCTGGGATCTCTCATCCTGGCATGACGCAGTGATGCCTGTTGGAATGTGTGTCATGCGAACAGCCGTCTCTACCTTCTGAACATTCTGCCCTCCATGTCCAGATGCGTGAAACAGTTCAAGTTTGATGTCGTCGTCGTCGATATGCACGTCGACATCTTCAGCTTCAGGCAGCACCGCCACCGTAGCAGTGGACGTATGAATGCGTCCAGAAGCCTCCGTCTCAGGGACACGCTGGACGCGGTGGACCCCGCTCTCGAACTTGAAGAGCCGATAACTTCCTATCCCGAGCACCGAGAAGACAACTTCCTTAAACCCCCCGATTTCGGTTGGATGACTCGAGATGACTTCTATCTTGAGGCCATGCTGTCCTGCGAAGTAGGAGTACATGCGAAACAGGTCAGCGGCAAACAACGCCGCTTCGTCGCCACCGACACCTCCCCGGATCTCAACGATGATGTTCTTGTCGTCATCCGGGTCTTTGGGAATGCGTTCTTCCTCGATCTGAGCGTGGACAGCTTCCAGTTCCCGCCGAAGTCGGAGCTTGTCTTCTTCGATCATGGCAGTGAACTCGGAATCCGTTCCCTCTGCAAGAAGCGCATCATTGTCAGCAAGGTGAGTCCTCAGAGATTCTTCGCGACTAATCAGCCCGAACAGAGAATCCATCGTGCGGCGCTCCAGAGTGAGTTTCTGAATTTCCTTCTGATCGACATCGTAGCGCAGGTTGGCAACTCGCTCGTCGATCTCATGGATTCTACGTGCCAACTGTTCTGTTTCCAAACTCATCGGCTCACTTCATACCTCAAATGAGGCGCTCCTTTTCCAGTACACGCTCTGGTCGACCTGGAACCACATGGTGCTCACGACAGCGTGCTTCGTAGCTCTCGGCTGCACCTACCATCACCACCGGGTCGTCATATCGCGCTGGACGTCCATTGACGATGCGCTGAGTACGCGTTGCCGGTCTGCCACATACCATGCATACCGCAGTCAACTTCGTCACTTCTTCCGCAAGCGCAAGCAGTTCAGGCATAGGTCCGAACGGCTCACCACGAAAGTCCTGGTCGAGTCCAGCGAGGATGACGCGAACGCCCTGACCCGCAAGATACTCTGCAACCTCGACGATCCCGGGGTCGAAGAACTGCACCTCATCGATGCCAACCACTTCCACCTGCTTCTCCTCGACGATCCTGAGCACGTCAGAAGGAGATGCCACAACAGCTGATTCAAGGCGAATACCCGAATGGCTCGTGATCGTCTCAAGCCCATAGCGGTCATCGAGAGACGACTTGAGAGCGATGACTTTCTGCCGCGCAATCTGAGCCCTCTTGAGGCGTCGAATGAGCTCCTCGGATTTCCCCGAGAACATGCAGCCGGCAACGACCTCGATCCTGCCGGAGAGACTATCCATGATGCCTAGCGTCCAGCGCTGTCCTGCGCTACAATGTTGGCCAGGAACTCCCGATTATTGGCGGTTCTCTGAAGCATGGCGATGAGCTTCTCAAGACTCTCCGTCGGATCCTCGTTGCCGATGAACTGTCTGAGAGCCCAGATCTTGCGATACTCCTCAGGCGTGTACAGTAGTTCTTCGCGCCTTGTGCCGGACTTCCGGACGTCGATAGCGGGGAAAATGCGACGCTCAGCCAGCTCGCGGTCCAGAACGAGTTCCATGTTACCTGTGCCCTTGAATTCCTCATAGATGACCTGGTCCAGGCGGCTGCCCGTCTCAACGAGCGCTGTTGCGATGAGCGTGAGACTGCCGCCCTCGACCATGTTCCGCGCGGCTCCGATAACTCTCTTGGGGCCACGAATCGCTGTTGGATCGAGACCACCCGACAGAGTCTTCCCTGAAGAGGAACTGATGAGGTTGTAAGCGCGCGTGAGCCGGGTGATGCCATCCATGAGGATGACGACATCCTTCTTGACCTCGACCAAGCGCTTTGCACGCTCCAGGGCCAGCTCGACGACTCGAATATGGTTCTCGGGAGGCTGGTCGAAGGTCGAACTGATCACCTCGCTCCGAATCGACTGCTTCATGTCTGTGACTTCCTCGGGTCGCTCATCGATAAGGAGCACCATCAGTGTGACCTCGGGGTGATTGTACTCGATGCTCTGCGCAATGTTCTTGAGAATGGTTGTCTTCCCGGCCTTCGGTGGAGACACGATCAGGCCACGCTGACCCTTGCCAATTGGGGCAACAAGCTCAAGAAGGCGCACCGCCATGCTGCAGTTGGGCGTTTCCAGCTTGAGATGCTTGTTAGGAAAAATCGGTGTGAGTGATTCAAATTGCGGCCGAGCGACCACGTAGCCTTCGATGCCAATGCCATTGATGCTGCGGATGCGCATCAGTGAGGAGTACTTCTCCTTGTCCCCGCGCGGCAGGTGGACGATACCTTCGAGCCAGTCACCAGTCCGAAGACCGAACCGCCGGATCATGGGGGGCGAGATATAGACGTCCGACGAGGAAGGGAAGTAGTTGGAACGCATGAACCCATATCCCTCCGCGAGGATTTCGCACAGGCCCGAGGCAGCGAACTCCTCTCCCCCCGTCCGTGGAACCTCGCCGCCACGGCGCTCAGACGAACTCGAGATGACAGCCCCGGAAACGACGTGCCCCGGTACACGTTCTTGTTCAATGTCGAGGTGCTCGGTCACTACCTCAGGCTTGTCATGGTTGTCGTAGGGCCCCATGGAGCTCATGGCAGACCCCTCCTGATCGTTAGCATCCTTACCCCCAAGTTTCAACAGCTCCTCGATGAGTTCCGGCTTCTTGAGCCGTGTATAGTTCCGAACATGCAGTACTTTCGCAATCTCGTACAACTCCCGGGACGTCTTTTCTAGCAACTCTTGTTCAGTGAAGTTCATGATCCTCTGCCTTCTTTCGCCAAGTGGTCACTCAATAGCCAGCAAGCGCCCGATAGAATCCTTGAACGAGCCCAACATAGCAACACGCGTCTGACACTGCTGAACTGTCACACGCGTCTCATCTTTGAAGACAGGATCTCGTAGGTATGCGAGGTTGACATAGACGTTGGCAATGGCCCCGGCAAAGGCAGCCTCAAGCATTGCGGCACCAACATACAGGTCGGACGCAATGTCCTTTGGCGCATCACGAAACGTTGCGACGAGAAGCTCGGCAAAATCGCACACGCGGACGGCCAACGCGAGAGGAACTCTCGTCGAACCTTTAAGTGCATCCTGCATAGCCCCACGTCGCACAAGTTTCTCGTCATCGGTCGTCTTGGGCAACTTCGTGGCAGTCATGTAACCCTCGAATGCCGCGCTATCCTGATCCATCATCGCAACAAACTCCGCCCGCGATGCTTCGCAGCCCTCGACGAATAGTGCCAAACGGCTCTTCTCCACCTCGTCACGCGCACTCACGACATTGGCGACCATTTCGACTAAAGCCACCCCCAACGCCGCAGCAAGCCCGGCGGCACTACCTCCACCGGGAGTTGGATTGCGCGATGAGAGTTCGGTCAAAAACCCATCCAAGGATTGACTTTTAAACATCTCGACCTCATGGTTGACGATTGGAATGTATCGACTGGTTCATGTAAATAATACCTGCTCACTTGGAAAATGCAAGCATGGGCAGTCCTAAACGGATCCTTATGCCGACAACTGTAGTATAATCCATGTTATCTAGTCCAACTGGAGGTCGTCATGATTGTCAAGGCAGTCCAAGACGTCGCGGAGATTGCTGTCACTGAAGCCGGAGCCCGTGGCACAACGATACGCTGGTTGCTCAACCGTTCGGACGGAGTCCCCACGTTTGCCATGCGGTACTTCGTTGTCAAGCCGGGTGGTTCTACACCGCGGCACGCTCACTCCTGGGAACACGAGATCTTTATCATCAAGGGAACCTGTACTGCCTTCTGCGAAGGTGAAACTCGTCATGTCAGCCCAGACCACGCTATCTACATCGAGCCAGAGGCGATTCACAATTTCGTCAACGAAGGAACCGATGACCTTGTCTTCCTGTGCATGATACCGATCCAGTAGCCAATGGACCTTGCTCTGAAAGGAAGGACGATTGCCATCGCAGGCAGCACAGCCGGCATCGGCTCGGCACTTACGGCGTCGCTTGACCGAGAGCATGCCCGCCTCCTGCTTGTGGGAGGGCGCCCCGAACGTCTGAGCGCTCTTGCTCGCACCTTGTCTCCTGGTGCTCTCATCGACATGGTGTCCGGAGATCTGCGCAGTGAGTCGGACCGCAATCGCTGTACAGCAGCCCTTCTCGGATCAGTGGAGCTTGACGGCTTTGTGTTCCTGCCGGCAGAACTGCGAACCGATGCCTTTACTGACGCTCGCTCCTGTGAATTCCGCGAGACATTCGATGTTAACGTCTTTGCAGCTTTCGAGTTTGCGCAGGCCGCACTATCAGTAGCCTCTTCCTCAGCAAGCTTCGTGTTTGTATCCTCGATCGACGCCCATAGGCATCCCCATCATATGCCCTCAGCAAGCTATGACAGTTCGAAACGTGCATTGGAGAGCATCTCCGAATCCATAGCAGTCGAGGCCGGTTCTCGGGGAATACGCTCGAACTCCATCATCCCAGGCCTTATCCGGACGCCCATGACGGAGGACTTCTTCGGACAGGAGTTCAATGCCGAGCGTCTGCGGTTTCTTGACGCAGTCCCACTTGGCAGACCGGGCAGTCCTGAGGATATCTCCAACCTCATCATGTTCCTTCTATCCCCCGTCGCCGGATACGTGAATGGAACATCCATCCCTGTCGATGGTGGTTTCCTGTGTCAGGGGCTCTAGAGAACGAAAAAGGGGCGCTCACGCGCCCCATGCTCTCATCTTCAGGAAGAACGGCCCTACTTGCGCCTGCGCGCTGCAATGGACTTCTGCTTGCGTTTTTCGCTTGGCGCCATAAAAAAGCGACGCTTCTTGAGTTCGCCGAAGAGGCCATCACGGATACAATCCTGCTTGTAGCGCCTCAGCATATTCTCCAGCTGAGCGTCTTCGCCCTGAGGTTCAGTCCTGTCTTTGTTCCGATCACGATAGTTTCCCATCATTCACCCCTCCTTTCGTCAAACCATTGCCAAAGGGGTTGATAAACAACCAATTAACTATACCGGAATTGCGTCTTCAGTCAACCGGCTTCTCTGTGACGTCCTCAGAAGCTGACCGGAGCAACTGGGCACTCTTGATGATCTCACGGACGAAAACCGCAACGGGGACTGCGACCAAGAGCCCAAAGAACCCTGCCAACGTGCCACCCGCCAGGAGGAGCAGGATGATAAACTCTGGTCTGAGCCCAGTCTTCTCGGATATGAGTCGTGGGGCGAGAACCTGACTCGTCGCAGCCTCGATGACGCCGAAGATGATAATCCACGCGATGAGCTTCCCTGGACCTGTCACGGCGGCAAAGAACGCTCCCAGCAACGCAACCACGAACGGGCCTACGTATGGAATGAACTCGCCAAAGAAATCCACGACGCCGATCGTCAGAGCGTAGTTGATCCCGAAGAGCCCACTGACCCCGCCCACGAACAGCGAAGTGACCAGCGCAATGAGGGCGAGCGCCTCGATATATCTCCTGGTGCTTGCAGCGACCTGCGCAAGCGCGACCTCTCCACGATCCTTCTGTGTACGGATAAACGGCAACGACAGAAAAATCTCGTAGTAGCCATGAGAACCGCTCATGAAAAAATACATGAGCACGAAAAACGGGAGAAGTGCACTAACACTTAGTAGTCTCTTGGACGATGCCGTGACGATGTTCTGTCCGAATTGGATCGCGGCTTTTTGGACTGCGTCGAGAACGGCCGTGATGGTGTCCTTGGCCGACCCCAGCTGAAGGCGATCCAGCCATGTTGAGAGTCTGGAAAAGTATCCCTGAACCGTCTTCGCGTAATCAGGAAGAGACGCTACGAGCGACCGCGTTTCGCGCACAAGAGGAGGAATCGTAACGGCAACTAATCCAACGAATACGGCCACGATTCCAAGAACAACAATGGCACACGTGATACCCATGGGAAGGTGGGTCTTCTGATTGAGCCAGTGTGCAATTGGCAAGAAGAGAAACGCCGCGAATGCCGCGGCGATTCCCAGAGAAACGATGTTACGAAGACTCCACAGGAGCCAGACGGCCCATGTGGCCACAGCGATGCTCAGGACCGACAGAAGAACGACACGCAGAGCACTGGTTTCCTTACTGCTCAGCCTCATCTTCAGCCTCCGCTGGGGTGACCTCCTTGATAATTGCTTCCGCAGCGATAACACCGCTACCCTTGGACTTCAGCCGGATCACTTTCACGCCCGAAGAGACCCTTCCAAGCAGGGGAAGGCGCTCGGCAGGAGTACGAATCGTCTGACCCGTGCTCGTGGACACGACAACATCCTGGTCGGCGGTTCCCGTCGTAAATGCCGCCAGTGGACCGGTCTTGTCGGTGACACGATAACAAATGACACCACCGGACCCTCGGCCAACCAGGCGAACTTCGTACGGGTTCAAGCGCTTGCCATGACCATGTTCCGTGATGAGTGTGAACGGTACGTCGGGTCGAAGCACTTCCATGCCGACGACAAACCTGCCTCCGCGTGAAAGGCGCATCCCGCGCACGCCACCGGCAGACGCGCCCATGGCACGCACAGACGTCGACCGGATCCGGACAGCTCGCCCGGAATCGGAAGCAATAAGGACCTCGTCGGTGTCCTTGACAGGTCTTACAGCGACCACAGAATCCCCTTCAGCAAGCTTGATGAACGTCTTCCCTGTACTGCGTATGGTAACAAATTGCGATGTGACCATCTTCTTGATACGTCCACGACGGGTCACGATGATGAATGACACACCTTCCTGTATGGCGGGCAGCGCCGTCGCTTCGGTGACGAGCTCGTCCGCCCCCATACCGAGGAGAAGCGATAGATTCTCGCCTCCACCCTGCCGCTTTTCTTCAGGAAGACGGTAAGCCGGAATCGAGTACACACGTCCTTTGTTGGTGAAGAGCAGCACACGCTGCTTCGTGCGGACGGTGAAGTACTTGCTGATATAGTCGTCCCGCTTTAGATTCATGCTCGCGACTCCCAGCCCTCCGCGACCCTGAACCTTGAACGTCGAACTCGGGATAATCTTCGCATAGCCGTTTTTGGAAATGACGACCATGACCTCTTTGTCCTCGATGAACTGCTCGTCATCGTCCTCTCCACGGCCATCGTCCTTCAGGATCTGAGTGCGGCGTGGGTTTCCATATTTGCGGGCGACCTCGACAAGCTCATCCCGGATGTAGACACGGATCCTGTTAGGGTCTGCCAGCATCGCAGAGAGCCTCTCTATCTCTGACTTGTTCTCTTCAACCTCTTTCGTCAACTTCTCGACCTCGAGCGATACCAGAGACCGCATGCGCATCTCAAGGATCGCCTCTACCTGCCGGTCGTTAAGTCCAAAGCTCTCGACAAGGCGAGCCGATGCATCGTCCATAGAGGAAGACGCGGTCAGGATTTCCGTCACTCGCTTGATGTTTCGAATGGCGATAACAAGAGCGTTGAGGACATTCAGACGTTCCTCGTGCTTGCGGAGCTCCAGAGCGAACCTCTTGCGTAGCGTTGCCTCGCGGAAGTCCAGGAATGTAGCGAGAACGTCGCCCAGGGGGAGGGTCCGCGGAACGCCGTACAGGATTCCGAGCATGCTGACGTGGAAATGCTGCTGGAACTGAGTATGTCTGCGCAGCAGCAGGTCAACTCGCTCCGGAACCGCATCTTTCTTCAACTCAAGCACGACCCGGATGCCCTCGCGGCTGGATTCGTCGCGCAGGTCAGACAGTTGTGTCAGGCGCTTGTCCTTCATCAGGTTGGCAACCTTCTGGACGAACTCGGCCTTATTTACCTCAAACGGTAACTCTGTAATGATGAATCGCGTCTTGTTGCCGTCCTTCTCGATCGTGTACTTTCCTCTCGTGACAACATTGCCCCGACCGGTAGCGATATATTCGTCGATGCCGTCGGTGCCAACCACGAGGCCACCGCCCGGAAAGTCGGGACCCTTGATAAACGACCGGACCTGGGCAGGGTCCTCAGGTTCATTGCTGATCCGGCAGTCCAGCATGTACTTCAGGGCATCGATCAGCTCGCCGAGGTTGTGAGGGGGAATGTTGGTGGCCATGCCGACGGCGATTCCGCTGGAACCATTGAGCAGAAGCTGCGGCACTTTTGCTGGAAGGATGGTCGGTTCCTCCAGACTGTTGTCGAAGTTCGGCGTGAACTCGACGATCTCCTTGTCGAGTTCATCCAGCATGAGTGCAGAAACAGCAGCCAGCCGCACCTCAGTATAACGCATGGCTGCAGCAGAATCGCCGTCAATGGATCCAAAGTTACCATGACCGTCAATCAATGGATATCTGAGCGAGAACTCCTGCGCCATGCGGACCAGCGAATCGTAGATAGCGATATCCCCGTGAGGATGGTACTTGCCCAGGACGTCGCCAACAATACGGGCGCTCTTCTTGTATGGCTTGTTCCAGAAACACCCCAGCTCATACATGGCGAAGAGGATGCGGCGATGCACGGGTTTCAGACCATCGCGGAAGTCCGGCAGCGCTCGACCGATGATAACGCTCATGGAGTACTCGAGGTAGGACTTCTTCATCTCCTCCTCGACGTAGACGTTGAATACTCTATCGTTTTCTGGCATCAGTGTCCTTCACTCCGTCAAATGTCCAAGTTGTAGACTTCACGCGCGTGATCAATGATAAACTTGCGACGAGGCTCTACCTTCTCGCCCATGAGCAGCGTGAAGATGCGTTCGGCCTCCTCGGCTTCCTCTAATGTGACACGTCCCATGAGACGAGTTTCCGGGTCCATCGTCGTTGACCACAGCTGCTCAGCGTTCATCTCTCCCAGTCCTTTGTACCGCTGGACATCAGGCTTGCCCTTCGTCTGGGACAGCAGTGTCCGGAGCTCGTCGTCGGAAAACGCATAGCGCATTGTCTTGCCATCGAGGACACCAAAAAGTGGAGGCTGAGCAAAGTAAATATTCTGGTTGACAACGAGCGGGCGCATGTAGCGGTAGAAGAACGTGAGCAGCAGCGTCCGGATATGCGCTCCATCAACATCGGCATCCGTCATGATAACGATCTTGTGATACCGCAGCTTCTCGAGCTTAATATCATCCATGACCCCCGTGCCGATGGAAGTGATGAGAGCCTTGATCTCCTCATTCTCGAGGGCTCGCTGGATACCGACCTTCTCTACGTTGAGAATCTTGCCCCTCAGGGGCAGAATCGCCTGGGTACGCCGATTCCGGCCCTGCTTGGCGCTGCCGCCTGCGGAGTCACCCTCGACAATGTAGAGCTCTGATTCAGCCGGGTCCTGGGACGAGCAGTCTGCGAGTTTGCCCGGCAGGCGCCCACCATCCAGCTCGGTCTTGCGACGAACGAGGTCACGGGCCTTGCGGGCCGCTTCACGGGCAAGCTTCGCACTGACAGCCTTGTTGGCCATTGCCTTGAACTCATCGATGTGCTTGTCGAGGTACAGCTCCACCTCTTCCTCGACCGCGGCCTCCATGGGGCCCTTGAGATCAGCATTTCCGAGCCGCGTCTTGGTCTGGCCCTCAAACTGCGGGTCAGGGATGCGGAGGTTGATGATGACCACCAGACCTTCACGAATGTCCTCGCCGCCGAGGCTGTCCTCAGGCTTCATCAACTTTATCTGTCGCGCCTTCGCGTTGAACAGGCGTGTGTAGGCATTCTTAAAGGCCAGTTCATGGACGCCGCCGTCCACCGTATTGATATTGTTGACGTAGGAGATCATCTGATCGTTGTAGCCGGTGTTGTACTGGAAGGCAACCTCGAGAAAGAAACCTTCCGTGTCTCGCATGAAATGCACGGGATCCGGCGGCACGACCTCACTGCCTTCGTTCATGTATCGCACGAACTCAATGAGTCCCTTGTCATACTTGAAGACCTGAACCTCTTCCGTTGCGTGGTCGACGAAGTCGATTTCCAGTCCGGAGTTCAGGAAAGCCAATTCACGCAGACGCTTACTGATGCGCTCAGGATCAAAAATAAACTCACCGAAGATCTCTTCGTCTGGAGTAAAGCTCACGTACGTGCCTGAAACGCCAGCGGGAATCCCTTCCTCCTTGACACGGAGGTGATAGACGGGCTTGCCGCGACTGAACTCTTCCTGGAACACTTTCCCCCACTGTGTCACCTCGACGTAGAGACAGTTCGAGAGGGCATTGACGACGGAGACACCGACGCCATGCAAACCACCGGAAACGTGGTAGCTCTTCTTGTCGAACTTGCCACCTGCATTGAGGCGCGTCAAAGCTACCTCGACACCCGATATGCCCAGGACTGGATGCATGTCGGTCGGTATGCCGCGGCCGTTGTCGTGCACGTCGACGGTTTTGTGGTCTGTGCTGAGCCCAACTTCAATCTTGGTGCAGAAGCCAGCCATGGATTCGTCGATGGCGTTGTCCACGACTTCCTGCACCAGATGATGCAGACCCCGCGAGTCGGTCGACCCTATATACATTGAAGGTCTGGTTCGAACGTGTTCCAGACCCTCAAGTACCTTGATGTCCCTTGCGGTGTACTGGGAATCCTGCATGCGCAATCCTCCTGTTTTCTGACTATTATATAGTATCATGGAACAGAGGAAATGCAATGCAGGAACAAGGGTTCGGACCCTTTCCGCACTCGCCTATGTCAAGTATATTTCTGTCAGACGCCTGTTGGAAACCAGGACAGTCGGTCAAACGCCTCCCAGACAGCCTCTGCGACCTTCCGCGACTCTCGTTCGAGATCCTCTCTGTCCACGGCCAGGACCCGGTGTCCTTTCACGGCAACATTCCCGTTGACCACGACGGTGTCGACCAGGTCCGCCGACATGCCAAAAAACATGTGACCAAAAGCATTCTCCGAGTTCAACGGGGTAGGACTCGCATAGTCAACAAGAATGAAGTCTGCAGCCGCCCCTTCCTCCAGACGACCCACCGTGCACCCCGTACAACGCGACACGATGTCGGCATTTGTCTCGATCTGAGCTTGCTGCACCTGCGTCCAGAAACCGGCCGGATCCTCATATCGGTGCCTGAGCCCCACGAGGGTATTCCGGAACTCCTCAAACATGTTCGCCGTATAGCCATCGGTCCCTATGCCAACCTGTATGCCAGCCTCCAGCATTTCTCGAACAGCCGGAAGACCGACCGCATTGTTCATGTTGGACATGGTGTTCACGACGACGGGCGTTCCGGACTTCGCAAGTAATTCCCGCTCCGACGCGTCGATGCCGACACAGTGTACTGCGATCGACCGGGGACTGAGCAATCCCGCATTGTCCAGACGGGCCACGATGCGTTTGCCATACTTTTCAACACTGTCTTCCTCGTCAATGGCACCCTCAGCTACATGAACGTGATACCCGACCTTGCGCGACCCGACTCTCGCGCGCAAGATGGCGAGAGTAGCGTCTGAGACCGTAAACGAGGCATGGAGGCCGACCATGCTCGAAGCCAGCCCTCCCTTTCCCTTAACCTCGTCAAAAAAACGAATGTTCTCGTCGACGCCTGCGACCGCACCCTCAATGCCATTACGATCGGTGATCTCATAGGAAAGCACATGCCGCAAACCGATCTTGTTCAACGCTTCGGACAGCGTCGACAGGCTCCCAGCGATGTAGCTGGGTGAAGCATGATGGTCGACGATTGTCGTCGTTCCACAGCGCAGAGAGTCCATCCCGCTGAACGTTGCGCTCATCCAGCAGGCATCCTTGAGCAGGGAACGATCCAGGCGCCACCAGAGATCCTGAAGCACGTCCAAGAAGCCATGAGAAACACGCCCAGTGCTGATACCCCGCGAGTACATCGAGTACAGGTGCATATGTGTGTTGAGTAGTCCTGGGAGCAGTGTCATGCCGGCGGCGTCGATCTCCTGCCTTCCAGCAACCGACCACCCGACATCCACTGGAACGTCTCCCGCTGCCAGGCCAGCAATCACGCCATCCCGCGCCAGCAGCCATCCCCGGTCAACGACAAAACCCCTCGTCGCCGGGTAGACGATGCGAGCGTTCCTGACGAGGAGTTCTGCCATCCCCTAGTCCTACTTCTTATTGACGAAGTCGACGCCAGCCTGCAGCGCCTTCTTGTTGACCTCGATGAGAGCAGCTTTCTTGCCCGTCAGGAACACTGACAATGCCCCATGGACAGACGCCATCTTGATAGGGTCGACCTTGCCAAGATAGGCACCCAGCAGCACCATATTGGTGAATTTCGAGTTGCCCAGTTCTGTCGCGATGTCCGTCGCAGGAATGTACACTACGTCCAGGTCCGCACGGGAAGCCTTCCTGTCAATCAGGGTTGAGTCCAGGACAAGCAATCCTCCCTTCGCGATGACAGGCTCGAACTTGTCAAATGACTGCCGATTGAAGACGATCGCTGCCTGTGGTTCAGTCAGGATTGGAGAGGCAATCGGTTCGTCCGCGACCACCACAGCGCAGTTGGCCGTTCCACCCCGCTGTTCTGGACCGTACGAGGGCAACCAGGTGACTTCCTTGCCTTCGTCCATGCCTGCGCGTGCCAGAAGTTCACCAATGAGCATAACGCCTTGACCGCCAAATCCTGCGATGACGACGTTGTACTCCATCACAGCACCCCCTCGACGACCTTGAACTCACCAAGTGGGAAGTAGGGCATGACTTCTTTACGGACGCGTTCCATTGATTCCACAGGCGTCAGCTTCCAGTTGGTCGGACAGGTCGACAGGCACTCGACGAGTGAGAATCCAATACCGCGCACCTGAGCATTGAAGGCCTTGCGCATGGCACTCTTCGCCTTGCGGATGTTGACTGGCGAGTCCAGAGAGACGCGAGCGATATAGGCAGGCCCGTCAAGCTGGGCGAGCATCTCGGCTACACGGATAGGAAAACCGTTGGCCTGGGGAGTGCGGCCAAGAGGACTCGTCGTGGTCTTCTGGCCAAGAAGCGTCGTTGGCGCCATCTGGCCTCCGGTCATACCGTAGTTGCCGTTGTTGATGAAGATGACGGTAATGGGCCAGCCGCGTGCCGCGGCATGGACGATCTCTGCCATGCCGATGCTCGCAAGGTCGCCGTCTCCCTGGTAGGTAAAGACGAAGTTATCGGGATTCGTGACCTTGATACCGGTGGCCATCGCTGGAGCACGGCCATGCGCCGCCTCGACACTGT
>NZ_QXIS01000024.1 GCF_003570925.1 Candidatus Cryosericum terrychapinii
CATCGGCGATGTGGTAGCCGGCATTCGGAGTAATGGTGAATGTCGTGCTCCCACCTTGAGCAACGGTCTGCACGGTGTTCGGGGTGATGGTGCCCCCAGTCCCGGCAGAGGGCGTCAGCGTGTACGTCGGGATTGCAGTGAAGGTCGCCGTGACGGTCTTATCTGCATCCATGGTGATAGTTATCGGGTTCGTAGTGCCCGTGAGGTCCCCGGACCAGCCGGTGAAGGTGTAACCAACAGCAGGGGTGGCCGTGAGGGTGACGGATGCGTTGAAAGTGTAGGTCGCTTGGTCAGGGCTCTTTGTGACCGTGCCATACACGGGAGGGGTCACTGTCAGGGTGTAGGCATCCGGGGCAAAGGAGGCATGGATGGTGTGGCTGGCCTGGACCTTCGTGAAGGTGTAGAGCGTGACAGCCCCTGCGGGGACACCGTCGATGACGACGTCCTGGATGTGGTGCCCCGCAGCAGGGACGACGACATACACCTGGTCCTTTCCACCATCTACAGTTGTCGCGCCTACAGGTGATATCGTGCCCCCTTCACCTGCCGAGGCTGCTACGGTGTACTGCCCTTGTCCTGCAACGGCGATCTCGGCTGACTCTGCCTGCAGAACCTCCTTTGTGGAGAAGTCCTGGATCCATGCCGCAATGCCAAAATCTCCTGGATTGGAGCCATTCGGCAACACACAAGGATAGCTGAACTGTCGTGTCTGAAACCCGGCCAGACCGACCTGCTCGCCCACCTCGCCGAAGAGGTAATCCCGGACAACAAAGCGGTGAGTCTTCACCCCGTTGCCACCTTCATAGGCCACGACCTTCTCGAAGAGAGCAACGATGAGATGCAGATTCCCGTAGACCTTACTCGTCAGTGACTTGACTTCTATGGTTGCAGCGCCCTGAGATGTAGTGTCCTGCACCTGAGCAGAGATACTTACTTGGAACAATGCCACAACGCTGTTCATGTCCCTTATTTTTTGTACGAAGGCCGAGTAGTCAGCAAGATAGGCGTATGTGCCGTTGACGTAGAGCGTAGGCACTCCAGTCACACCATAGAAATTGGCTCGGGCATTCGTTTCTTCAGTGTCTAGTCCGTCCCGCCCTGCCTGGTTTCTCAGCAATATGACCTGCTGCGGACCCAGTTCGTCGTAGGCCCTGTCTGCGTTCGGCCCATACGTCGCGCAGAATCCACACCACGTCGCGGTGAAGAGCTCCATGAGTGTCTTTCTCGCCACCGTCCCAGCGGACGTCGTATCGACTGCAATCACCGGACTTGCAGCAGAAACAACCAGCATGCATACGATGAGGATTGCCAGGATTCTCTTAACCATCGCTAATCCCCACTTGATGTGACATGCACGTTGAGGCTATCATCGTCAAACTCCCTTGAACTGACAAGCAGCGAGGCGTCGCCTTCGCCGGTTCCTCGTGTGCGAACCGATAGTTCGATGATCTTCTGTTCGTGGCCATGTAGCGTGATTTCCGTGCTCTTGAAACAGCAGATATCCCCATAGCAGAATTCGGCCGTCCAGTTTTGTGGCAACTGCGCCGCGAGCAGGGTGGCCTGGACGATGATGTCCGTGGCCAGCGGATTGCGCACATAGATTCTACAAACGGCCACGTCATCTCGCCTGACAGCCAATGCGATAGTCTTGTCGCTGTTCTGAATGAGGTTCTGCTCAAAGGTCAGGTTGATCTCTCTTCTGGTCTGGTTCCATGTTACCGTGACACCAAGGCTCTCGGCGACAAACCGCAGCGGAACCATCGTTCTCCCATTGGCGACTTCGGGAACAACCCGAGGACTTACCGGGTCGATTGGCTTGGAGACACCGTTCACGCTGGCCGTGTTCCTTCCGATCCAGAGCTCGATAGTGATGTCAGCGACTGTTATGGAGACTCTCTTGTCTGCGTCATACCAAGAAACCTCTCCCCCCAGTACTTCGACAATGGCTCCCACGGGGACAAGGGTCCTGCTGTCTCTGATAATTGGTCTTGCGTCTCTGCCGGGGTCGATTTTCTGTCGTACACCGTCCACGGTCATCGTTGGGCTATCAATCCACAGTAGAACCGTCATGATGTGCGGTCCAGCCGGTGCCTGAGCAGTCTCACTGAATGCTCCATGAGACGGTTGCCCTGCACTTTGTGCCGTGCAGTCTGCAACGACCGATAGTACTTGCATCAGCGCCAAGAACATCGCACAGATCCTCACGGAAGTCTTCATCGGGGCACCTCCTCCCGAAAACACTCTACCTGTGCACAAGACTCGAGTCAATATTCAGCAACCGCCTCCGGGGATCGCGATAATACAACACGCTCCCCACAAGTGTCATGCGTTGCATAGTGCAGGTCATAATGTGTGGTCACCCACGCGATTGTACGCGGGAAAGCGGTAGCCCCGCCAAAAGCGTTCTCGGAGCCGTACTGTCAACAACCTTCCCTCTGTGGCAGTTCCGAAGCAGCACAAGGCACTGGGAAAGTCACAGAACCACAGCATCAGCATCTCTGACAGAGCTGACGAGCATTTCTGGCTCTCTACCGAGTCTCGGGCGCTCTGACGTCGAGGAACAGGCCATCGGTGCCGACCGCGATGCAAGCTAGCACAGATAGTCCACATAGGTTTAGGGGCACATCTCGGCCTGGCGACGGCCCGCACGAGGGGTCTGGAGAGGAATGCGGGCGGGACAGAAGCCGAGGCAGGGCGAATCCATACCCCCCCCCCAGACAATTGTTTCGCCCTGCCGAGTCCGCATTAGCTTTCAGGATTTTCTGCAAAATGGGTCCTGACTCTTTCAAACGAACGCCACGACCTGACCACATTCGCCTTCTATAGGCCCACCAATAGTGACTGTTCGCGAAGCAGGGATCCTCCCCTCGTTCTGTCAATCTTCCCAGTACTGTGTGCCCGTGGTGTCGATGTAGCCGCATTTGCCGTTGAGTCTGGCAGGTGCAAGACCCTCGCTGAAGTCATCGGCTCTATCATAGACGGCCAGTATCGCGATGTTCCCTTTGGCGTCGATGAAACCGTATCTCTCGTTGAGTTTGACAAGCGCCAGCCCCTCGGCGAAAGCATGTGCCCAATCGTAGACCGCCGGGATTGCCATGTTCCCTTTAGTGTCGACGAAACCCCATTTGTCGTTGCGTCGGACGACACGTGCAAGACCCTCGGCGAAAGAATCTGCGCCATGGTAGACGGCCGGTATCGCTATGTTCCCTTTGGTGTCGATGTAACCGTACTCACCGTTCAGTTCGACACGTGCAAGACCCTCGGCGAAAGAATCTGCGCCATCATAGACCGCCGGGATTGCCATATTCCCTTTGGTGTCAATGAAGCCCCATTCGTCGTTGAGTCCTATGACCCGTGCAAGGCCCTCGGCGAAAGAATCTGCCCCATCGTAGACGGCCGGGATTGCCATGTTCCCTTTGGCGTCGACGAAACCCCATTTGCCGTTGAGATTGACGCGCGCAAGATCCTCGCAGAAGTCATCTGCGTTATCGTAGATGGCCGGTATTATCATGTTCCCTTTGGTGTCAACGAAGCCCCATTTGCCGTTGAGATTGACGCGCGCAAGACCATCCCTGAAGGGAAGTGCACCATCGTACACAGCGGGTATTGTCATGTTCCCTCTGGCGTCGACGAAGCCCCATTTGTCGTTGAGTCCCATGACGCGTGCAAGACCCTCGGCGAAAGAATCTGCGCCATCATAGACCGCCGGGATTGCCATGTTCCCTTTGGTGTCGATGTACCCGTATTCACCGTTGAGTTTGACGCGCGCAAGACCCTCGCAGAAGTCATCTGCGTTGTCGTAGACAGCGGGTATTGTCATGTTCCCTCTAGCGTCGACGAAGCCAACTTTGCCGTCCAGGTGGACGCGCGCAAGACCGTTGCTGAAGGGGTCTACGCTATGGTAGAGTGCCGGTACTTCCATCTTCCTGTCTCGGTCGCAGAATCCCCATTTGTCCCTCTGTCGGTAGGGGATGAGGGCTGCAACCTTCTTCGCGCTTGCCAGCTTCGTCCCACACCCCGGACAGAAGGTAGAGCCGTCGGGAATTGTCTTTCCACAACTTGGACACAACACCGAGTACCTCCTTGTCAGACCACGTCATTCATCGTTCTTTCTAATGGTCGTCACCGACGGTCTGACTGTTACTACATAGTAGACAGAATCTACTTCCTTGGGAATTCACATATCTGCAAGGGCGACAGCCGGGTCCACCCTGGCGCGCTACACTACCCCTATATCGTGACGCATTCCCTCCATCCACTGCAGTCCCGAGTACAACCGGAGAAAACCGTCTCAACGTAAGGCTCGACGGACGACCAGCTCCTACCGCTGCTTGACGGAGATCACAGACGTAAGCTCCCTGAGCGCTTCCATCGTCTGTCGATAGGTGGCTTCGTCAGCGAATTCTGCGACGATCTTGATCTGTGTGCGCGGCGCCTCGCCTTTCTTCCTGAACATGGAGAGACGCTCGGCATTCTTCATGTACTTGATGTTGATGTCTCTTTTGGCGAACTCCTCAGACACCTGGTAGAGCACGCCGGGGACATTCAAGGTCTCGATGACAATAGTCCGTTCACGCGCTTTCCGAGGGATCATCTCCCAGTGAGCGTCGACAAGACGCTCCGGCTCCATGGCTAGCGATGGAATATTGGCGCAATCGACCCTGTGGATCGTGACACCTCTACCACGCGTCACATAACCGAGAATCTCATCAGGATATGTAGGACTGCAACACGTGGCAATGACAATCGGGAGTGTCGCATCACCTCGAACGACGATGCGGAATCCACTGTCTGCCACAGCCCGCCGGTCCGACAGCGACGGACGCGTCACGACCGTCCGCGGGCGCTCCTCCACATTGGGCCTCTCAGGGGTTGAATGCTCCAGTTCCTTCTTCCGCAGATATGCCCGGATATGCCCCTTTGTCGAGGCTGCCTTGACAAACTTCAGCCAGTCTGACTTCGGCCCTCCGGAATTCCGCGAGGTAATGACCTGCACGCGGTCTCCAGTCACCAGCTCCGTATCAATCGGCACGATACGATCGTTGACCTTGGCTCCAACCAAGTTGTTACCTATGTCCGTATGGATGTGATACGCAAAATCCACGGGAGTGGAGCCAATCGGCAGATTGATGACGTCCCCTTTCGGTGTGAATACGAGGACCTCGTCCGTAAACACGTCGACCTTGACTCGGTCCACGAACTCTCCACTACTGGGGACATCTTTCTGCCAGTCTACCATCTGGCGCAGCCAGGCGAACCGCTCCGAATCGACCAGATCGGCCGCCTTACCTTCCTTGTACTTCCAGTGGGCAGCCACGCCCATCTCATCGACTTCGTGCATTCGCTTGGTCCGGATCTGAATCTCCAGCGGTTCTCCGTTGGAGCCCATCACGGTCGTGTGCAGCGATTGGTAGCCATTCGGCTTCGGAAGAGCGATGTAGTCCTTCACCCGCCCGGGAACGACAGTGAATGCCTCGTGCACATACCCCAGAACGAGGTAGCACTCAGGGATCGTGTTGACAAGAATCCGGACCGCGGTGAGATCGTAGATCTCGTCGAATGTCTTGCCCTGCTGAACCATCTTGCGGTAGATACTATATAGATTTTTTGGCCGGCCCGAGACCTGAGCCCGGATATCCTTTTCTTCCAGGAAATGGTCGATCTGGTCGATCGTTTCCTTTACGAACGCTTCCCGTTCAGCCCGCTTGGCAGCCACAAGTCCAGCCAGTCTCCGGTACTCATCGGGGTTCAGGTAGCGGAATGCGAGGTCCTCCATCTCCCACTTGAGCTCGTATATCCCAAGTCGATGGGCGAGAGGAACGTAGATCTCCATGGTCTCCTGGGCAATACGCTGTTGCTTGTCCTCGCTCAGGTACTGCAGCGTCCGCATGTTGTGCAGTCGGTCGGCAAGCTTGATCAGGACCACCCGCAGGTCTGCAGCCATGGCGAGGAGAATCTTGCGGACGTTCTCGAGGTTGGTCTCCTCGCGGGAAAGGTAGTTCAGGCCGCGCAGCTTCGTCACTCCCTCGACAAGTGATGCCACCTTAGCCCCGAAACTCTCTTCAAGCTCCTTCGCCGTCGTCTTAGTGTCCTCCAGGACATCATGCAGCAGACAGGCGGCGTAGGTCTCAGCATCCAGACGATAATTGGCCAGCACAAGAGCCGCTTTGACCGGGTGGAGCATATACGGAGCGCCAGAAGCACGTTTCTGATCCCCGTGCCTCTGGCGCGCAAACACGAACGCTCGCTCAACGAGGCCGATCTCCTCTGGGGAGAGCCAGCCTCGAAGCGTCGCTATGAGAGTCTCAAACTCCTTATCAACGTCAAACTCAGCGTCAAGCTTCAAAGGTCAAGCAGCGAGACAACCCTTCCACCACTCAGCTTGCTGGCTCCGGCGAGGTCCTTCAGAGTCACCAAGAACGCATACGCGACGATGTCGCCGCCCAATGACTGGACGAGGTCGGCAGTAGCGCTGATAGTGCCACCCGTCGCCAGCAGGTCGTCGACGATGAGCACGCGTTCCCCAGGCTTGATGGCGTCTTCATGCATCTCAAGGATCGATACACCATACTCGAGCTCATATTCCTTGCGAACCGATTTGTAGGGAAGCTTTCCTGGCTTGCGAGCCGGCACAAAACCGACATGCAGGGCGTAGGCCAGTGCAGCACCGATGATGAAACCCCTCGCTTCCACCCCGACTATCTTGTCAATGCGGTCCGTTCTGAACTGCTTCGCCAGCTCGTCGACCGCAAATGCGAACGCGTCGGCATCGCCCATGAGTGGCGTCAGGTCCCTAAACATAATCCCCTTCTGAGGAAAATCCGGTATGTCGCGTATGAAGTCTCTCAGATTCATGTTGCCTCCCTGCATTGTCCCTTGTCGACTGAGAGCCCTGGAAGAAGCATTATGCCTTCTGCAGAGCAGCAGCCTTCTCTCTGCCCTGCACCCACAGCACCAGCAGAGGTGTAGAAATGTAGATAGAGGAGTAGGTTCCAGAGATGATGCCCACCAACAGCGTTGTCGAGAAGTCACGAATTGGAGCTCCGCCCATTATGAACAGAACCAGCACGGCGAGAAACGTCGTAAAGGACGTGTTGAACGACCGCATCCATGTCTCTGTGACCGCAGCATTCGCCAGTTTATCAAAAGGCTCTTTCGCCCGATAGCGTAATTTCTCGCGGATGCGGTCCATGACCACCACACCATCCTGCACCGAGTAGGTAATGATCGCAAGAAAGGCGCCAACAAAGGGTGCGTTGAGAGGAACCCGGAAAACGGCCAGGATGCCGAGGGCAACGAAGATATCGTGCACCATGCCCAGGATCGTTGCAAGACCGAATGAAAATTTGAAACGAATCGTAATATAGAGCAACGT
The DNA here is from genome assembly GCF_003570925.1 of Candidatus Cryosericum terrychapinii. Taxonomy (GTDB): domain Bacteria; phylum Caldisericota; class Caldisericia; order Cryosericales; family Cryosericaceae; genus Cryosericum; species Cryosericum terrychapinii. The sequence goes on from NZ_QXIS01000024.1 coordinate 7,376, forward strand.
AAACAGCAGCGAAAGGCCCAATGCCAAGCTCGATCGACGTAGGAGGTCGCGTCCAATGACGGGTGCGATGGAGGTGATTTCATAGGTTCCCACATCAACGGCACCATACTTCGCCACAATGTCGCTGATGATCTTCCCGCTGACGGCCGGGTCGATTTCACTTGCCTCCACCTTCATCGTAATGCCCTTTTCTCCGGCCCGCTGGACTGTAACGTTGCTATAGCCGTTGGCTGAAAGTATGCTGCTGACAACTGCTTCATCAGGAGCTTTCTCAAAGGAGGCGTTAATGAGTGTTCCGCCTATGAAGTCAATGCCAAACTTGAGCGGCGACCCGAAGCTGATCGTATTGACAACCATGGCCGCAATACCAATCACAATGATGATAGACGACATAGTGAACCACGTACGTGTTTTACCAATGATGTCCCACTTCAGGATTCTCTCTCTGAATGTCATGGCTGCACCGCCTAACCGAGGAATTTCCTGCTGTTCCTGGCAATGGCAGGAGTAAGCAGGAGGTCGACCAGCGTATGGCTGGCAAACACGGCCGTGAACATGCTGGCGAGAACGCCGAGAGCAAGCGTCACGGAAAATCCGCGCACGGTCCCACTACCGAAGTAGAACAGGAACGCGGTGCCTACAAGCACGGTCAGGTTGGAGTCAAACACGGCACGGAATGCTCGGGAGAAGCCAGCTCCAATTGCGCTCTTGACGGTCTTCTTCATCCCAAGTTCTTCACGAATGCGCTCGAAGATGATACAGTTGGCATCCACTGCCATACCGATGGACAGGATCGCACCACCGATGGCGGGCAGCGAGAGTGTTGCATGCAGGACGAGATACGCAGCCATGAGAATGTCGGCATAGATGATAAGAGCAATGCCCGAGACGAGACCCAGATATCGGTACATGACAAACATCCAGATGACGACGAGAAGAAAGGCAATCACTGCCGCCAATGCGCTGCGGCGGACAAAAGTACTGCCGAGTGAAGGTCCAACTACTTCTTCGGAGAGCGTAACCAGCTTGACAGGAAGCGATCCACTCTTGAGCAGGAGCACATCTTTGCTGACCTCCGCCGTCGTGAACCCTCCGCTGATGACGCCCTTGCCGTCCGTGATCGCGCTATCGACCGTCGGGCTCATCAGAACTTGGCTGTCCAGATAGATCGTAATCTTCTTCCCGACGTTCGCCTGAGTTGCGGCAGCGAACGCAGTAGTGCCTGCTGCGTCCAGCTCAAACGAGATCTCGGGTTCTCCTAGACTCCCCTGTACTTGGCTGAGGGCAGCCTGAACGGACTTGAGATTCGAACCGTTCACGACAACCTTGCCATCCTCCGTCTTGAACTCGAGAAGTGCAGTCTTGCCGATAATTCCTTTGGCGGCCTCTGGATCCGTCCAGCCCGGGAGTTCGACCATGATACGCTTGGAGTTCACACCTTCGCGTACGACAGTAGCTTCACTGACACCCAGAGCATTGACACGCTTGTCAATGACTACAACAGCCGCATCGATAGCATCGTTCGTGGCCTTGGCGCTCTCCGTGTCCTGCGCTTCGAGAACAATACGCACGCCACCTCTGAGATCAAGCCCGAGCTTAGGGATCAGCTTTGTGTTCTTGGCAATCAGCCCCTCATAATTAATCACACCAGCGGCGATTGCCACGACAATCACAAGAATAAGGCTTGCTGTTACTTTCGACCGCATTATGATTCCTCCTGGTTTCGACAACACATCAAATGTACATCAAATGAGACTCAGTGTCAATGCGGCAATGGGCGCTGCGGGACGCTCACCATACCCTGTCGGACGATGCAGTGTACCGCTCGATGAACGCGCGTTTGTACTCGGCAAAGGTGCCGGCCGCAATCGCATTTCGGATTTCGCCAATCATCGTCTGAAGGAACTGGAGGTTGTGAATGGTCGCGAGCGTTCCCGCGAGCATCTCGTTCGCCTTGAACAAATGCCGCAGATATGCGCGGGTGTAGTTGCGACACATGTAGCACGAACAGTCTTCGTCGATAGGGCGGAAGTCTCGTTGGTAGATCTTCTTGGAGATCTTGACCACGCCCTCCCGGGTGAAGACCATCTGATTGCGAGCTACCCTCGTGGGCAGAACACAGTCGAACATGTCGACACCGCGGCTGATGATCTCCAGAATCCCGATCGGATCGCCCAGTCCCATGAAGTACCTTGGGCAATCGTCGGGGGCATGAAGCAAGCTATGATCCAGCATGTCCATAGTCAACTGACGCTCTTCGCCTACACTGAGACCTCCTATGGCAAATCCCTGCGGTTCCAGCTCCATGATGCGCTCAGTCGACTCCTCCCTGAGGTCGCCATAGAAGCCACCCTGCGTGATCCCAAACAGCAGTTGATGCGACTCACCCATTGCCTTCTTTGCCCGCCCGAACCAGGAGACAGTCCGCGCAAGGTCTTTCTCTGCCATGACGCGCTCTGAGAGATATTGCGTGCAGATGTCCAGAGGCATGACCACGTCAGCATCCAGGTTCTTCTCGATGGCAATCACGCGTTCTGGTGTGAACATGTGCCTCGAACCATCAATGAATGACTGGAACTCGATGCCTTCATCGCTCTTCTTGCTGATTCGGGAGAGACTCATCGCCTGGAAACCACCGCTGTCCGTGAGGATACTCCGGTCCCAGTGCATGAACCGATGGAGGCCGCCCGCTTCGCGCACGACGTCGTCTCCTGGCTGGAGATACAGGTGGTAGGTGTTCGAGAGAATGATCTCGAACCCGATCTCCGCCACCTGTTCTGGGGTAAGCCCCTTGATGGTCGCCTGTGTGCCGACAGGCATGAAAACAGGCGTTCTCACGGTGCCATGCACAGTCGTCAGGATCCCCGTGCGTTCACGTCCCGTGGAGCTCTGGCAGGTCGTTTCGAATATGGCCATGTCAGCTGCCTAGAGAATCAGCATGGCATCGCCAAAGCTGAAGAAACGGTATCGCTCACTGATCGCCTCATGATATGCTCTCCACATGAGCTCCATGCCCATATACGCCCCCACGAGCATCAGCAGGGTCGATTTCGGGAGATGAAAGTTCGTGACCAGATGGTCGAATCCGTGGAACTCATGAGGAGGATAGATGAAGATGCTGGTCTCTCCGCTGCCGGCTCTGACGGTCCCGTCGGGGTTGATGCATGACTCGAGCGTCCTGGCGACCGTCGTGCCGATGGCAGTCACGGCCGCGCGGTTTGCGCGAGCTGCGTTGACGGCCCTTGCCGTTTCCTCAGGCAGTGTGAACCGCTCAGTATGCATGTGATGATCCTCGACACGCTCGACACGCACCGGTTGGAACGTTCCCAATCCGACATCGAGCGTGACGTGCTGGATGTCAGTGCCCAGGTCCCGTATCCTTGCCAGCAACTCAGGGGTGAAATGCAGTCCGGCCGTCGGGGCGGCGACGGAGCCCGGCTCGCGCGCATAGACTGTCTGATACGCCCCAGGATCGTCAGGGAACTGCTTGATATACGGGGGAATCTGTACCCGCGCCTTCGCTCGAAACTCGTCGCTGGCATACGGATCGCGGGAGAATTCGACCGTCGCATCACCATCGTCGTTGCGCTCCAGCAGCCGCAGGCTCACGTCGGATGTAACGGTGCACGTCTCCCCAACGTGCAGGCGCTTGAGAGGGCGCACCAGCGCCATGAAGCGGGTCGGCGACTTCCGAGCCGTCAACAGCACGTCGATGGCAGCGCCGGTCGCGTCCTTATGGCAGGCAAAGCTCGCCTCATTGACGCGCGTATCATTAACGACGATCACGTCCCGAGGGTGCAAATATGAGGGCAGGTCACGAAACCCTTTGTGCTCAATCGTCCCGGCAGCCCGGTCAACAACCATGAGACGCGCAAGGTCACGCTGTTCAAGAGGCGTCTGCGCGATCAGCCCCTGCGGCAGCTCGTAGTCGAAGTCCCGTATATTCACACTTTGTCCCGCTCCTTGTCTCCACGTCGCTGTACACCGACGTCAATGCATCGGTTTCCAGTTCGGCAGAGTGTATTATATGAATGCAGCCCTCGTTGCCAATAGAGTCGGGGCTCGCAGGCATTCACATGGTGGATCCCGGAACGCTGGGTTACTGCCCTCAATCCTTTCGCAGGAAACGCTGAGGGAGGCGGGCGCCCGGGGCTGCGCTGGCTGCTTCGATGATCCAGCTCCGCGCAGTGAGTCTCTCATTCAGGACAACTGCGCCGGCATAGAGTTCAGCTCGCGCTGCCGGCTCAGTGAACGGGATGACGTATCGCCCGTGGACAACGCGGCGGAGCAGGACTTCAGCAATGTGGTCCTTGAGTCGATCGATACCCTCAAGAGTCGTGGCAGAAACCAAGAACCCTGCTCCGATATGGAGAACCTCTTCCCGCTTGGCCTGACCGACCGTATCGATCTTGTTGAAGATCAGCACCCGGGGAATGTCGGCACAGCCGATGCGTGCCAGAACTGTGTCGACGACGTGAATACGCTCATGCAGGTCTCGCACGCCAGCATCGACAATGTGCAGGAGGAGGTCCGCATCACGGGCTTCCTCGAGAGTCGAACGAAACGAATCCATCAGTGATTCCGGCAGGTCCCGGATGAAGCCGACCGTATCGATGAGGACAGTGGATTGGCGTCCGAAGTGAGCCGGTCTTGCCGCCGTGTCCAGTGTGGCAAAGAGCCTGTCCTCAGCCAGCAGCTCGGACCCCGCCAGCAGATTGATCATCGTGCTCTTGCCGGCATTCGTGTACCCTACCACAGCTATCTTCACAATCGCCGATTCCTGCCGAGTGTGCGCCTTGATGGCATACCGCGTATCGACTTCCTTCACCTCTTCACGGAGATCGTGGATCTCCGATCTCTTTGCTCTGCGGCGCTTTTGAAACAGGGTCTCGCCTGGCCCGCGCATGCCAATATAGCCTGCCTGCTGGTCATACCCTGCGTTCATTGCCCGCAGCTGCGTCAGTTCAAAGAGACGCTCGGCAATCTGGACGCGCTTCTTTGCTTCGGCCGTGTGAGCGTGAGAAGCGAATGTCTCCAGGATGAGTCTGGCTCGATCCATCACGGAGCTCTCGAGATGGTCGATCATATGGCGATACTGAGGAGGCGTAAGCTCGGAGTCGAAAATGACGAGATCGGCCCGCAGGGCCTGCAGTAGCTCATGCAGCTCTTCGACCTGCCCCTTGCCAAGCAGGAAACGCTGAGGGATCCGCTGCACAAAGGTCTTGGACTCGAGTACTTCCACTCCGAGGCCTTCGGCCAGCTGTCGCGTTTCTTCCGGGCGGTCGGGATCGACGATCTCGCCGATCCTGCGAACGCTTACAATGACGGCCGTCCGTGCGATGCCCTCGCCGCTCATGACTGCGGGACCAGGTACTGCGGGACCAGGTACTGCTGGATCAGTTCTTCCGAGTAGTTCACCGTAGAAGCCGGATCGATACCGTGTGCAACCAGAAGCCTCTCGCACTCCGATACAATGCCCACGCTGTAGGAGATATGCGAATCCGAGCTCATCAGGATTGGTGCATGGTACTTGCCGAGGAGCTCCAGGACGCGCTCGTAGTGAGCAACGTTGGCGTCCTTCCAGGTATGAAGCGCCGACTGGTTCAGCTCGACAAGCACTCCCTTTGCTGCTGCGGCAGCAATCGACTCTTCGAGGTCTACCGGATATGGAAAACGGGGGTCGCCGATATGAGCCACGACCGTTATCCTGTTTTTCTCGATAGCCTTGACGAGGGCTCCCGTGTTCTCGGAAACCGACGAGCCGCCGTACCCTGTAGCGTTGTGGAACCCGGCAATGACGATGTCGAGCTCATGCAACAACTTCTCGGGCATGTCTAGCTCGCCCCAGGGATTGATGATGTTGGCCTCGACCCCTATGAGTACCCGGATCCCGGGCAACTGGCGCAACGTGTCCTGCCTGTTGAGATTCTTAAAGTAGTCCAACTTCGGTCCGTCGGGGCGCGCAGGGCCATGGTCCGTGATGGCAAGATACTTCAAGCCACGCTCCTGTGCTGCAACAACTACTTCCTGAAGCGTGGAGAACGCATGCCCGGAGAAGACGGTATGGACGTGGAAGTCCCCAAGCATCTGTGGACTCATGCCCGCTTCCCTCCGTTGTTTCTGAGCAGGGATGAAACAATCATGCTCCCGCAGGAGACGAGCACCCACCCGATGAGCGCCGCCAGGAATCCATTCACGACAAAGCCCGGGACCAGCCACGCTGTCAGAGCCATGACCGCTGCGTCGATGACGAGCGTGAACAGTCCAAGGCTCAGAATGCTCAGTGGAAGGCTTATGGCGAGCAGGATCGGGCGAATAAGAGCGTTGACGAACCCGAAGATGAGTGCCGCCCATAGCGCCGTCCATAGCGAGGCAACGTTGAAGCCGGGGACGACCTGGCTGACCAGCAGAAAAACCGAAGCATTCAGCAACAGACGAATGATGAGATCCATAAGGTCTCCTTTCGAAATCAGCGGTGCTTCAGAGGACGCTCGTGGCGTTTGTGAAACTCCCGTTTGCCGAACCGATGAGCTTCATCCCGAATCGCCATGAGCAACAGCAAAGCGCCGGAATCATGTGAGAGCCGTACCGGTTCCGGAGTCCCTTCACGGTACAGCAGTTCTTCCTTCTTGGCGATGCCCACAACAGGCACATCCACGGCAGCATCGTCGCGCACAACACATACAGCTCCCAATTGCGAAAGCCCACCGTCGATCAGCAAGAGATTTGCAGGATCACCGAACCCAATGTCACTCCATCTTGCGAAGCGCCGCGCAAGAGCCTCTGCCAGCATTGCCGGATCGTTCGGCGTATCGAGGGAGCGTATGTTGAACAGCCTATACTGATCCTTGGCTGGTTTGCCGGCCACAAAAACGACCATGGAAACGGTAGCATCCTTTCCTGAGATATTCGATACGTCGTATCCCTCGATCCGCACCGGCAGGTGTTCCAGGTCCAGTACCGCCTTTAGAACTGACAGTTGTGCAGGGACACCACTCGCTCGCATTGAGGCAATCAGTTTCTGTTCCGCGTTTTCAGCTGCAAAGCGCAGGAGCCGCGAGGTCCCTGTCGAACGTGGCGACGCCAGCGAAATCGCGGGTCCTAGAGCCTCGCGCAGCCGCTCGCGCACAATCGTGGCTTCGGCGCCCACCGCATCGACAGCTATCCGCGCCGGAGCAGCTACACGAAACCGGTCGTAGAAATCGATGATGAGGTCTGCCCGCATGACTGCATCGAGAGCCTCCTTGCCTTTCAGGTCATAGATGAATTCTGTAGAAGCGATCAGCCGTCCCTCGCGAAGTGCTTGCCGGACAACGCCCACAAGATTCCCCTGTTGATGAAACGCGAAGACATCCATGTCTCGCGCCCGGGGCGCAAACACGGCGTACCGCTCAAACAGACCCTTCAGCGCAAGGTAGGAGTCCCGGTAGCGTACCGCCCGCTCGTACTGCTGCGACCGAGACGCCTGATCCATGCTGTTCTCGAGCTGCCTCAGCAACGCGCGCATCTTGCCGTTCAGAAACTCCGACAGGTTCTGAACCACCTGGGCATACTCATCTTGGGAACACCTGTTCCCACAGGGTGCCAGACAGAGGCCCAGATCGAAGTCGAGGCAAGGCTTGGTAGGTTTGGCCGGATCGATTCTTCGATGACACGTTCTGACTGGGAACGCATGTCTCAGGCTGTCAAGGCCAAGGTTCAGCAGTCCCGACTTCGGATATGGACCAAAGTAGCGGCTTCTGGCCATCGTCACGCGACGGGTCTTCCTGAGGACCGGAAAAACCTCTCCCGTCAACTCGATAAGAGGATACGACTTTCCGTCGATGAGCTGGATATTGTAGTGGGGCTTGTAGCACTTGATGAAGTTCGACTCGAGCACCAGGGCCTGGTCCTCGTGTCCCGCCGTAATGAAACTGAAGAAGCGGGCATTGCCCACCATCGATCTCGTTTTCGGGTTCAGGTCATTTCTAAAATATGACTCGACTCTCTTGCGGAGATTCTTCGCTTTGCCGACATAGATGATACGATCGGAAGAATCCCGTATGACGTAAACCCCCGGCATAGCCGGGAGTTTACCGAGAGAATCCTTCTCGAAAGGAAGCTTATATACAGTATCCAGGCTGTTGAGAGCGCTATTTGGCGTAGTCGGAATATCTGGTCTCACGAACAACGGTCACCTTGATCTGCCCCGGGTACGAGACTTCCAGCTCCACCTTGCGAGCAACATCCATGGCGATCTTTGCTGCCAGGGACTCATCAACTTCGTCGGGTTCCACCAGAATTCGGAGCTCGCGCCCCGCCTGTATAGCATAAGACTTCTTGATTCCTGGTATCGAGTTCGCAATAGACTCCAGTTTCTCCAGGCGCTTGATATAGCTTTCAACGCTCTCACGACGAGCACCCGGTCTCGACGCAGAGAGAGCGTCGGCAACGTGCACGATGACGTCAAGAACGGTCTCCATAGGAACGTCGGCATGATGTGCGGCGACAGCATGAACGATGTCCCCGGATTCACCAGACTTGTTCAGGATGTCCGACCCGATGAGGGCGTGTGGCCCTTCGACTTCGTAGTCGACAGCCTTGCCGATGTCGTGAAGGAACCCGGCGCGCTTTGCTGGTCCAGCAGGCAGCTTCAGTTCAGACGCGATGTTGGCTGCTATGAAAGCCGCCTCCACTGAATGCGCGAGGACGTTCTGGCCATAGCTGGTGCGGTACTTCAGACGGCCAATCAGGCGAGTGATTTCGTCGGAGAGGCCAGCAATGCCGACATGATTCGCGGCCTGTTGCCCTTCGCTGAAAACTCGCTCATCCATCTGGCGTTCTGCTTCCTCGACGAATTGCTCGATGTGCGCCGGGTGAATACGGCCGTCGACAACGAGCCGTTCCAGGGCAATCCGCGCTACTTCCCGTCGAATCGGGTTGAACGCGGACAAGGTGACGGCTTCCGGCGTATCATCGATCAGGAGGTCCACGCCGGTCAGGGTCTCGAAAGCCCTGATATTCCGGCCTTCCCGGCCAATAATACGTCCCTTCCAGTCTTCGGAGGGCAGAGGAACCACGCTGATCGTAGACTCACCCACGTAGGCAGTGGCAATTTTCTGGATAGACGAAGCAATGACCTCAGCTGCCTTGGCATCAGCCTGAAGCTGAGCATCATGCACTACCTCGCCTACCATCTTGGCGACACGAGACCTCGTGTCCTTCTCGGCTCGGTCCAGAACGATCGTCCGGGCCTCCTCGGGATTCAGTTGCGCGATGCGCTGCAACTCAGTTTCCGCAGCCACTCGCTGACCCTCGAGGGTCTCCGTCTTGCTGCGAAGCTTCTCCTGCGCTATGTCGAGATCCCTGTCTTTCTGCTCGACCTGCTCAACGCGATGGTCAAGAAAGGTCTCTTTCTGGATCAGACGATGTTCCGTCTTCTGCAACTCTGACTGGCGGGCAACGAACTTGTTCTCCAGACTGTTCTTCTTCTCTTCCAGTTCCTCTTGGAGTTTGAGTCTGTTCTTGGCATTCTCGGCCTCGATGCTCGAACGCGCTTCCTGTTCCATCTTGCGTACGAGCTCACGCGCCGACTCGACACGGTTCCTGGCGATGTATCCTTCAATGAGGAGACCTATGACAATGCCAAGAATCAGCATCCCCGCGTAGATCGCGGAGGAGATGATCCCGTTTATTCCAGGCATGTATCTACCATCCTTAGTGTGTCTGACTCCGGTCCGACCAACGCCGACCGAAGTGCCTTCAAGGAACCCTGCCGAACTAGTCTGTAGGGGCGGGATCCGCTTGAGGTGAAAGCTTGTCGCGGACCTTGCCCTTGATCTCGGCCATGATGTCTGGGTGCTCCTTGAGGTAGGCCGCAGCATTGTCGCGTCCCTGGGCAAGCCGTGTGCCGCCGTAGGCATACCACGACCCGCTCTTCTCGATGATGTCGAACTGCACGGCCAAGTCTACGACCTCGCCGAACGTCTGGATACCCTTGCCGAAAATGATGTCAAACTGCGCCACCCGATAGGGCGGTGCCATCTTGTTCTTGACAACCTTTACCTTTATCTTGTTGCCAATGACCGCGTCGCCCTCGGTGATACTCTCGACGCGACGCACTTCCAGCCTCACGGATGAGTAGAATTTCAGAGCCCGCCCACCTGGGGTGACCTCCGGATTCCCATACGTGACGCCAATCTTCTCGCGCAACTGGTTAATGAAGATAGCACACGTCTGTGACTTGCTCAGGACACCTGCAAGTTTGCGCAGAGCCTGGGACATGAGACGCGCCTGAAGTCCCACGAACTGATCGCCCATCATGCCTTCGAGTTCAACTCTCGGCACAAGCGCAGCCACAGAATCAAGGGCAAACACGTCCAAACCACCTGATTGAACAAGCATGTCGGCTATCTCCAGAGCTTGCTCGGCATAGTCAGGCTGTGAAATGATCAGCTCGTCTACGTCGACTCCGATGTTGCGGGCATACACGGGGTCAAGAGCGTGCTCAGCGTCGATGAACGCCGCCCTGCCCCCCGCCTTCTGTGCCTCGGCAATTGCCTGGAGAGCAAGAGTGGTCTTACCTCCTCCCTCCGGACCATAAATCTCGACGATCCTGCCACGCGGAAGCCCGCCGATGCCAAGCGCGGCATCAAGGGAAAGGCTCCCGGTCGAAATGGCAGGAACCGACGCCCTGTCCGGGTGATCGCCAAGCTTCATGACTGAACCCTTCCCAAACTGCTTCTCTATCTGAACCATGGCAGCTGCCAGAGCTTTGTCACGATCGGTGACTCTGTCGGCGGCCTCGTTCTTCTGCACCTTGTCGGTCATCTTTCCGTTTTCCATACAGCCTCCACGTTTGGTGTGAGCTTCATAGTTCAGTATAATTCGGTCTCCCTATTCGGCAAATGGCACAAGCCGCACCGAAGCGCGGGCAATGTACACCGGATGACCCTGTCCCATGATACTCTCGTAGAGAACAACGTCTGTGACGGGAACCACAAATGGCTCTACGGCCCCTGCCTCAATGGCCGCAACCTCGTCATCACGCGTGCCGGGTGCAAACCGGCCCAGCGTTACGTGCGGCGCGAAACGCTCCGTCCGACCGTTGGAACCCAGCCCAGACAAGGAGAGATCGATCTTCGCGGCCAGATCAGTGAGAGTCGGAGGGATGAAGCTGGGCCCGGTCCACAGAACGGTCGGATGCCCGTCCCGCCGAAAAACGCCGAACCTGTCCAGCACGACACTGGTTTCTGGCGTCGTCGCGAGCGACAGACGCCCTGCGGCGTCATCGATTTGCTCATCCGGAAGCTCCCCCAGGAACCGCAGCGTGATGTGGCAGGAGACAACGGGAACCAGTCCAAGCCTTGGAACAGTTGAAGCGAAGGTCGTCCTGTAGGGGCCTAGCCAGTCAGAGAAGCTGCTTGGCAGAGGAATGGCGACAAACGCTCTCACAGGAGGATACCGTCAAGGTCGTAGGGGCCCACCGCCGTTATCCGTGCCCTGCAGATATCGCCCGGTGCAGGGTGCATCTTGTGACCGGTTCGTACCATGAGGGCGTTGTCGACGTCGGGCGCATCGAGCAGAGTTCTACCATAGATCCCCGAGCGAGTCGCTCCATCGACAATGATTTCGACATCTCTGTTCAGATATCGAACCTCATTGATGGAAGAGGAGATTTCCTGCTGAACCTCCATGAACTCACGCAGCCGGCGGCCCTTTGTTGATCCATGCACCTGATCCGGGAACCGTGACGATACCGCCAAGGCTTCCCTCGAGTAGGCAAATGCCGACGCGTGATCCAGTCGAAGCACACGGAGATCGGCAAGCAGGCATTGGAACTGCTCTTCGGTCTCCCCAGGAAACCCAACGATAAAGGTGCTCCGGATCCCTGCATCCGGGATGATTCGTCGAACGCGGTTGACCAGACGCACTGCCGACCCGGCCACCCAAGGGCGTCCCATGGCCCTCAGAACAACTGGATCTGTATGCTGGAAGGGAATGTCGACGTAGTGGGCAATGTGACGCGAACCACCAATCACCTCAAGGAGTTCCTGAGTCACTAGAGTGGGGTAGAGGTACAACACACGCAGAATTCTGACACCCGGCAGTTGATCGAGCTCACGAAGGAGAGCTGCAAGCTGCGGACGATGTTCAGGAGTCAGGTCCATGCCATAGGCACTCGTGTTTTGCGAAACAAGGATGAGCTCGGTCGCACCGGCCTGTACCAGCTGTTCCGCCTCACGGAGAATCACTTCGGCGGAGCGACTGATGCGAGGCCCCTTGATCCGGGGTATTGTGCAGTAGGTACACCGCTGCGAGCACCCATCCGCTATCTTGAGGTAGGCATAGGAGGCGCTCCCACTCAAAAGGCGTGGCGCCTCGAACGCCCGCATGGCATCCAGATCGACAGGTCGCTCGACTCCTGGAGGTGGGACCTGCTTCAGCAGGCCCTCCCAGAACGCTTTCTGGTACATCGCGTCCACTCCCATGACGGCGTACAATCCTGGATGTCGCTTCAGGACTTGCTCCCCCCACAACTGTGGATAGCACCCTACCGCCACAATTCGTACAACGTGCCCTTCTGCCTGCAGGCGCTCCACGGCATCGAGTGTCTCGTCAGCCTCATCACGAGCCGCTCCCAGGAAGCCACACGTGTTAATGACGACAACATCAGCATCCTGAGGCTCGGCACAAACCAGAGCCGTTGGTTCTGCCGCAATGACCTGCCCAAGCATTGCCTCGCTGTCAGCCAGGTTCTTTGCACACCCGAGGCTGACCACACAGACTCGAGGCCTACGGTGTATGCGCCGGCGAACCATACTCAAGGGTCATGACCGTCTTGTCAGGAGAGGCCACTCCCTGATCAACACCATTTGCCGTCACCTGTGTATGCATGGCATTGCCAAAGTTGACGACAACATGATTCCCTGTAGCCTGCGTGCTGTCTCCCGGACTCAGGACTCCGGAAAAGACGACGCTCCCGTCCACGGTGATCTCCAGCCATGCACGTTGCGTCGTCGAGGCGAATCTTAGCGTCATCGCCCCCTGCGGCGTGGTATCTGGTATGGAAGGCGTTGCAGGAAGCGAGGGGGCCGTCGTGTCCGAAGGCACGGACGGCGTACTCGAGGGCCCAGGCTGCCCTCCTGGCACAACGGGCGTTGCCGCCCACGGCCTCGAAAGCAGAACGACGGCAGTTACCAGAGCCACTACTACGATCAGAACAGTCGAAACAAGGCTGCGCTTCTTCCTGTATGATGGAACGGCTGTCACAGAACGACCAAACTTCGCAGGTTGCGCAGCCGCCGCCTCAGAATCCACAGCCACGGTGGCAGACGAACCCACAAACGCCGCAACAATCTCGTCACCATTTAGCCCAAGATACTCAGCGTAGCTACGAGCGTATGACTTGAAGAATCCGTTCGGTTCCGGTGGACCGCCCGCTTCCAGGGATTCAAGCACGGACTTGCGCAGGAGAGTTGCCCGGGCAACATCCTCAAGCGACAATTCAAGTGACGTTCGCTTGTCCCGAAGAGTTGTACCGGCCTGTTGGCGATCCATCCTGCTCTCTACTGGCGCCGACGCTTGAAACCGCTTGCCGTGCCGGCCGGCAAGAGAGCCTTTTCAAGCACCTGCGCAATATCGTTGACAAAGGTGAACTCAAGCTTCCTGCTGATATCGGGCGAGATCTTGCTCGTGTCACGACGGTTCTCTTCGGGAAGGATCAGCTTCCTGATCCCCGCGCGGTACGCGCCGAGCACCTTTGCCTTGATGCCGCCAACAGGCAGTACCTGCCCGCGAAGTGTAATCTCACCAGTCATCGCTATGTCTGAACGCACTTTTCGGCCCGTGAGAGCCGAAACCATGGCTGTTGCCATCGTGACGCCGGCAGACGGCCCCTCCTTCGGGACCGCGCCTTCCGGAACATGCACGTGCAGATCCGTCTTCTCAATGAAATGGGGGTCCAGTCCAATCTCAACAGCATGCGTACGGATATAGCTGAGTGCAGCTTGGGCCGATTCCTTCATCACGTCGCCGAGTTGGCCCGTGAGTTGAAGATTGCCTTTGCCGTCCATGCGCGTGGACTCGACATAGACAGTGTCACCGCCGTACTGAGTCACAACAAGACCGCACGCGACTCCTACACGCGCTTCCTTGATGAGACTCGTGTACGAATAAGGAGCCAGGTCCAGGTAGGCCGCAAGGTTATCTGGGTGAACGGTGACGCCCGCAAACGACTTCTTTTCCTCGACCTTCGCTCTGGCTACCTTGCGGCATATCCTGACAAGCGAGCGCTCGAGTCCCCGTACTCCGGCTTCCCGCGTGTACTGCTGGATAATCGCCAGCACGGCACGGTCATCGATCGCAAGGTCTTCCTCCTTCAGTCCATGCTGCTGCATTGCCTTAGGAAGGAGGAAATGGCGGGCTATCTGCTGTTTCTCCTCGTCCGTGTATCCAGGCAGGGAAATGACCTCCATACGGTCGAGGAGGGCAGATGGAATCGTCTCTGACACATTCGCCGTCGTCAGGAACAGGACCTCAGAAAGGTCAAACGGGATTTCGATATAGTGGTCACTGAACTGCGTATTCTGTTCTGGATCGAGCGCCTCGAGCAGAGCAGCTGTCGGGTCGCCCCGGAAGTCCGCTCCAACCTTGTCGATCTCATCCAGAAGGAATACTGGATTCTTGGTGCCTGCCTGCTTGATCCCCTGAATGATGCGCCCAGGCATAGCTCCAACGTAGGTTCTGCGATGTCCGCGCACTTCCGCCTCGTCCCGAATGCCACCGAGGGAGACATGGACGAACTTCCTGTCGAGTGTCTCCGCAATGGATTTGCCCAACGACGTCTTGCCAACACCAGGCGGCCCGACAAAACAGAGAATCGGACCCTTGGCCTTGTCCGAAAGCTTGCGCACTGCAAGATACTCGAGTATCCGGTCCTTGATCTCTTCAAGTCCATAGTGGTCCTTGTCCAGGACCTTGCGCGCACGCTTCAGGTCGATCTTGTCGGCGGTCCTGATGTCCCATGGAAGGCCGATAAGCCAGTCCAGATATGTTCTGATGACCGAGCTTTCCGGACTCATGGCAGGTGTTTTCGCAAGTCTGGCCAGCTCTTCATCGATCTTGTCGCGGGCATAGGCAGGCATATGGATCTTCTCGAGCTTCTGCCGATACTCACCGACCTCGCCGGCCTCCTCACCCTCTTCACCGAGTTCTTTCTCGATTACTCTCACCTGCTCGCGGAGGTAGTACTCACGCTGGGACTGGTCGACCTTCGCTTTCACGTCGCTTTCGATTTTCCGCGCGAGCTCCAGCACATAGATTTCCTTGGCGAGAAGTTCAGCGATGCGATGAAGTCGTTCCTCTGCATCGAGTGTAGCAAGCAGCGCCTGCCGGTCTTCGGTCCCGAGCAGAAGGCTGCTCGCAATAAGGTCTGCGAACCTGTCCGGCTCCGTGACGCCCGAGACATTGTTCACTGTCTCCGATGGCAATTTCCTGGACAACTCGACATACTGGGAGAACTGGTCGAGAACAACGCGCATGAGAGCCTGGCGCTCCGTCGACGTCTTGTCGTCTATCGGCAGTGGCTCGATGCTAGCTACAAGCATCTCGTCGTCGTCCGAGCGCACGTTCTTGACGCGGACCCTGCGAACGCCCTCTACGAGGACTCGATCGCTTCCATCGGGCAGCTTGAGCAGCTGCAATATCTCAGCACCGACGCCAATGTCATAGAGATCGGCAAGCCCGGGGTCTTCGTTCGACTCGTCCTTTTGGCACACAAGCACAATCTTGCGGTTGGCCGCAAGCGCAGACTCGATGCTCTTCAACGACTTTGGCCTGCCCACAAAGAGGGGAAGGACATGGTATGGAAAAACCACTACGTTCCGCAGGGGAATCAGTGGCGCTTCAGATAGTTGCCAGTCACGTTCACTCATTGATGCTATTCTCTCCTATCAAGCAGATTCCTGCAAGGGAATGCGCTCGGTCGTCCCGTCCGTTCTCGTCGCAACGACCTCATGGCAATCCGAGAAAAACTCGTCTCCCACGGCGACCTCCGTGACTCCCTTGAAGGAAGGTAGTTCGAACATCAGGTCCACCATGGGCCGGTCGACTACGGACTTCAAACCACGGGCTCCCATGCCCATGTCTTTCGCTTTTTCGGCTATGCGTTCCAGCGCGGATTCGGTGAATGCCAGGCCGACTCCGTCCATCGCAAAGAGCTCCTGATACTGCTGGACGATCGAATTCCTCGGCTCGACCAAAATCCGCTTCAGGTCACCCACTGAGAGTTCTTCCAGCTCGAGTTTCAAAGGAAATCTGCCAACGAGCTCAGGCAACATGCCGAACTTGACGAAATCGGAACTCAGCAACGTCCTGCCTTGGCGGTCGGCGGGCTCGTGAACGAACCCAACTTCCCTCGGGTTTGCCCGGAGTCTCCTGATGCTATCCAGTCCATCGAAGGTCCCACCCGCAATGAAAAGAACGTCTCGTGTGTTAAACTTGATGTACTCCTGAAGAGGATGCTTGCGCCCACCCTGAGGAGGAACGTTGGCAATCGTCCCTTCCACGATCTTGAGGAGTGCTTGCTGGACTCCTTCGCCACTGACGTCACGCGTAATCGAGGGATTCTCGGACTTCCGCCCGATCTTGTCGATCTCGTCGATATAGACGATGCCGCACTCAGCCCGGGCAACGTCGAAATTCGTAGCCTGCAGGAGCCCAAGAAGGATGTTCTCCACATCCTCGCCAACGTAGCCCGCTTCAGTGAGTGTCGTTGCATCGGCGATGGTGAACGGCACATCAAGAATGCGGGCGAGAGTCTTGGCCAGATAGGTCTTGCCGACCCCCGTGGGGCCTGCGAGCAGGATGTTGGACTTCTCGATCTCTACCTCGGAGTCCTTCTTGGCTCTCAGGCGTTTGTAGTGGTTGTACGCGCCAACAGCAAGTGCCTTCTTGACCTCATTCTGGCCAATGACGTACTCGTTCAAGCGCGCATAGATTTCCTTGGGGCGGAGCGACTTGAAATCGATGGCATGACTCTCGTGCCTGGACTGCTGCATGAGCTGGTTGCCCCGCTCGATGCAATCGTCGCAGATGTACGATCCGTCGAGTCCCTTGATGAGCAGACCAACTTCACTCGACCTCTTGCCGCAGAACGAACAGGACGGTTCTTCGCTATTGTGACTGGGCATTCTTCCCCAACGAACCGGCTTCCCCTGCAACGCCAATCTTGGAGATGACCTGATCTACGATCCCATACTCCGCTGCCTCTTCGGCAGACATGAAGAAGTCACGCTCGGTGTCTCTCCGCACAATGTCAAGAGGTTTCCCCGTATGTGAGGCCAAGATCTTGCTGACAGACTCCTTGATCCGCAGGATCTCCTTGGCCTGAATTTCGATGTCCGTCGCCTGCCCCTGCGCTCCACCCCAGGGCTGGTGGATCATGATGCGCGAGTTCGGCAGCGCAAATCTCTTTCCCTTGCGTCCGGCAGCCAGCAGGACCGCGGCAAGGCTTGCTGCCTGTCCCAGACAGATTGTGGAAACAGGAGCGTTGATATATTGCATGGTATCATAGATCGCCATGCCAGGAGTGACTTCGCCGCCAACGCTATTGATATAGAGGTAGATGTCTTTGGTGGCATTCTCGGCGGTCAGATAGAGCATTTCGGCGACGATCAGGTTCGAGACCTGGGTATCGATCTCTCCGCCGAGGAACACAATGCGATCCTTCAGCAGCCGGGAGTAGATGTCGTAGCCACGCTCTCCATGAACCGTCTGTTCGACTACGTATGGAATAACGCTCATTGTGCCTCCTGCTTAGTCTCTGAGAGCTCCTTCAACTGAACTGCGCCAGCAATAAGGCTGCGCGTATTCTCCCATACAATAACGTTCCGGATAGTCTTGCGCCCATTCTCCGTCGTCGTGTCGATACCTGCCTTGCCCAATTCTCCCTTATGCAACTCCACATACGCCTCGATGTCCACGTCCCCGGCCACAATACTGCACGCTCTCTCAGTTGCCTCCATCAGGAGGTCCCGCTGGAGCAGCTTGACAGCATCCGCTTCAACATCCTTGGTCAACTGTTCGGCGCTGATATTATTGTACTTCAGGTACTCGTTGAGAGAAAGCCCATTGCGGGCAAGGCTGTCCTTGATTTCGCCAAGCCGTTCCTGGGTCGCGTCACGCCGAACATACCCAGGGAAATCTATGCCCAGCTTCTCAGCAGCAGTCTCGATAGCACGGCCGAAAATCGTGTCCTTCCTGGCGTCGTCCGCCTTGTGCTGTTCGTCTTCTTCAAGGGTCTTCCGAAGCTCCACGAGGGAATCGAACGCGCCGACAGTGCGGGCAAATTCGTCGTTGACTTCGGGGATGTGTTTCTCCGCAACGCCGTCGAGTGTGATGTCTCCCTCGAGGGCACTCTCCTGCATCTGCACACTGAAATGCTTCGATTCTCCCACATTCATTCCAGTAAGGAATGGCTCGTAGGCCTTGCCCACTTCGCCCTCGCCCACCGTGAACTCCGTGTGGTAAGGATTCTGGGATTTCTCGGTCGCGACAGTGACAGTAACGGAATCGCCGTGAGCAGCCGGGCCATCCTTCGGAGACGTCTCGGTCACAGCGTCGACAAGAGCCCTGATGCGGCGTTCAACGGCTTTGGCCGTGTCAGTCGGGACGTCTTCAACCTCCACACTGCTCCACAGATTATGATCTGCCTTGGGCATCTCGAAGACACGTACGTCGACCTTGAGCCCCTTGGCTGCATCATCTTCCAGTACAGAATCGACGAGTTCGGGCTCAAAAATGAGGGCATCGGTCTCCTTGTGTTCCTTAAGGAACGCAACATAGGTTTGAGAGGCTGCCTTCTGAAGGACATCATCCTTCAACTCCTCATCGCTGACATATTTGGCGACGATGGAAAGGGGGGCCTTGCCTGGACGGAACCCGGGGATACGGAGTTTGCCGGCCATCGCCAGCGTCGCCTCGCGGCGCATTGCTGAGACTTCGTCGGCACTGAATGTTGCAGAGAGCACGGTCGAATTGCCAATCTTGTTCGTGGTGGTGTATTCCACAGTCTCCTCCAAGTTGGTGCGAAGGGCGGGAGTCGAACCCGCATGGAATTACCCACTGGATCCTAGGTCCAGCGCGTCTGCCAGTTCCGCCACCCTCGCTGAATACTTATTAATATCGCAGGGAACTGAATCTTTGGGCAAGTGGTGGTGGGTCGTGCAGGACTTGAACCTGTAACCGCCTGATTAAGAGTCAGATGCTCTACCAATTGAGCTAACGACCCACAGCTTGAGCAGAACGATTATAGGTCTTTTCATGAGGCTGTCAAGCGATCCCCCGGCCACACCCGCATCACATGCCCCACCATCGTCGGTCCTCGTAGCTCACAATACAGTTGGCGCGCCCAGCAGGAGTCGAACCCGCAACCTGCGGATCCGAAGTCCGCAGCTCTATCCAGTTGAGCTATGGGCGCTAGCCTCACGATCCTGGTGCGCTTAGCAGGACTCGAACCTGCGGCCTACGGATTAGGAATCCATCGCTCTATCCGCCTGAGCTATAAGCGCAGTATTGCAAAGCGCATATTTCAAGAGCCGTGCTCACGAAAAATGGGGTGGGTAAGGAGACTCGAACTCCCAACATCTGGATCCACAGTCCAGTACTCTAACCAATTGAGCTATACCCACCATACCAAGCTGGCGAGCCCAGCAGGACTTGAACCTGCGACCGACGGATTAGAAATCCGTTGCTCTATCCAGCTGAGCTATGGGCCCATGGTCGGGGCGAGTGGATTTGAACCACCGATCTCATGGTCCCAAACCATGCGCGTTACCAAGCTACGCCACACCCCGAGTAAAAAGAGAATACACGCCATCAGCCAAAAATCAAGGTCTCAGCGGTGCGGCCCCTTGAAGAGAACACCACAGAGCCTCAACAGCCTGTGCACGGTGGCTAATACGGTCTTTGAGACCAGCATGCATCTCGCCGAAGGTGAGAGAGTAGCCGTCCGGGGTGAACAGTGGATCATATCCAAAGCCCTGAGACCCACGCGATTCCGGAGTCACGGTCCCGGCGACAGCGCCTGAGCAGGCGAGACACCGGCATGATCCAGGAAGAAACGCGACGATCCAGCACACGAACCGTGCAGGCGTTGACGACACACGGTACTCTGAGAGAAACGCTGCGAGCGCAGCCCTTTCGGAGAGACTCGCATATCGAAAGCGCGCAGAATGGGATCCAGGCATGTTGTCAAAAAGGGGTAGCTCAAGGCCAGAGTCGTCCGCGAGGACAATACAGTCATCGGGTCCCGTGGTCAGGACGCTTAGCAGGCCCGACCGGGCTTTCCTGTATGCGTTCTGGTAATAAGTGGCGCCACACTCGACGACGCCTTCCACATCCAGCTTATCCAAGGGGAGCCAGCAGTCCAGACCTCTGAGAATACTACCAAATTCCTGCAGCTTATGAGCGTTGCCGGTGACAAGTCGCAGTCTCAAACGTCTGCCACTTCCACTGTGCTGACATAGTCACCAAGGAAGAGGCGAGCCTTGTCGAGGAAGTCACCAGGGTCGCCTGTTGTGAAGAACCTGTCCTGTTGTCCAGCCCCGGTGGTCAACCGACACTTTTCGAGCACCAGCCCCACCTCGTATGCCAATTCCTTGCTTGGATCGACAATCTTGACGGCCGGCCCAAGAATGCCTTCCATGAGGCTGGTAAGGAAAGGAAAGTGGGTGCAACCCAGAACAAGGGTGTCTGCTCCGAACTCCCGTACCGGCTTCAAAACGTGTGTGGCGTAGTCGGTCACGTTCTGACCCTCGATGCTCCCGGCTTCCACAAGATTCACGAGTTCCTGCGACTGGAGTTCGATCATTTCCACTGTCGGATCCAGCAGGCCCATGGCCCTGAGATAGGCGTGGCTCCGTGCTGTCCCGGGCGTCGACAGTACTGCGACTCTGCGGTTACGGGTCGCCAGCTGTGCGCTCTTAACGCCAGCCGAAATCATTCCCAGAACCGGGACGTCCACGCAACGCTGAATTTCTGGGAAAATGGCGCTGGAGGCCGTGTTGCAAGCCACAACAACGATCCGAGCCCCGTGGGACTCGAGGAACTCGACGATGGTCGTGGCCCTGCTGATCACCCGCTCCTTTGGCTTCGTTCCATACGGAAAAAAGAGGGAGTCGGCGATGTACATGATAGCCTCTCGCGGCAATCGGTTCTTCAGCTCCCGGACAACCGTCAGCCCTCCGACTCCCGAGTCGAATACCCCTATATAGGATTGCACCGGACCCCTCTACTTGCCGAAGTACTCGACAATGGCGTCCACGATGCCCTTGGCTGCCTTCTGCTGGAAGGAGTCATCGCGCAGAAGACGCTCCTCTTCACTGTTGCTGATAAACGCGCACTCCACCAGGACAGCTGGCATGGTATCGATGTGGGACAGTAGGTACAGCGACGTCTTCTGCGTCCCTCGATCCGTTCTTCCTAGGGCCGAAACGAGATGCTTCTGGACAAGCGCGGCAAAGACCTTCGACCGGTCAAACCAGTAGTAAGTTTCGGTACCTCCAATTGATGGTCCCCCATCCGTGGCGTTCTGGTGAATTGAGAGAAAAAGATCCGCCCCTGAGCTGTTGGCTATCTGTGCCCTCCCGGTGAGGTCAGGGTTGTCTCTTGACGTATCATCCGCCCGCGTCATAACGACACGGGCGCCATCGGCCTCGAGTAACGCCTTTACCTTAAGCGAAATTGACAGGTTGACTGACGATTCCTTCGTCCCGGAAGGGCCTACGGCCCCGACGTCGAAGTAGCCCGTCGATGGCATATAGCCGTGGCCAGGATCAAGAACGACTTTCTTCCCTTCAAGCTTTCCCTTGACGACGCTGGCAAGCGCGATGACATAGGTACCCGTTCCAGGGCTCTGCACATCGACTGCGGAAGCTAGGGCATGCAGGCGTATCTCCACAACGGGAGGGGTATCGTTCAGGCGCTGCTTCGCCTGTACGGTGGCCCAGGCCGACAGCGCCTGCTTGCCAACAATAGATGCGGCCGAAACCCCCTCAAATTGGAAGACACAGTAATCACCGTCCGCCGTCTTCGTCACTTTTAGGTCAGAGGCAGATGTGATCGTGATGCTTCCTGGCGTACTCGCAGAGGTACCTGCAAGGGTAATTGACGAGATGATCGGGTCAAGATACACCCTCAGGGCGTCCCCAGTTGCCTCCAGCCCAAATACGTATGCCACTGTCGCCACCGGAACGTAGAGCAGGCCACTCAGGATCCTCGGCGCAACAACCATCTCTTCGCTCCAGTGGTTGCTGTCCTGTGCAATCTTCAGAGTGCGCAGCCCGTCCTTCAGGACGTACTGTCGATCTCCAAGTGTTAGACTCGTCTGCTGGTTGGCCGCGTCCCAGGACAGCAACATGCCATAGGCATTGGCCACGTCGACGAGTGGTACGAACGTGGTTCCCTCTGCGAAAAACGTCTCTTCGCTGCTGGACAGAAGCTCGTCACGCAGAAACACGGCCTTCGATGGCGCTGTCGAACCGGGCGCACTCACCACTAGCTGTACGGTCGACGTGTCGGTCGATTGCTTCAAGCCAATGTCGGGCCCGACAAGATAGATGACAATGCTGGTTACGAAACCGGCCGAACTCGCCCATACCTTCACCGCTGACACCTGTTTCGTCGGCACACCGGCAATACCCGCCTGTGCAGACTGCACCAGCCTTGGTAGTGAGACCTCGATGCGCTCAGGATCGTGCTCCCGAACAATCGACAGCCCACTCTTATCCCCGTCGATGTGCATCGTGACGCTAGTCCAGCCGTTCGACGATACCAGCTCGACGCCGGTCAGACTGCAGACGGCACCTCCAGGCCCAGTTCCACCAACCACGGTGCCGTCAGACATTGCTATCCAGTCTTCGGGCAAAGCGTCGGAGGAAAGTTCGAGGAACACCTGCCTGCCGTCTGTGGCAATACCAACAATGACATTGCCCTTTGCAGCAAGCGCCCCGTCAGTCCCTTCAACGAATGGCGACGTCACCAGTCGTGCTGATGGACCCACGGAAGTAAGGCTCTTCCCTACCGTTGCGGCAACAAGACTGCTTGACAGTTTCTCCCAAGAGTTAACCAGGGGTGCGTAGACCCATCCTGTTTTCTCGCCGGCAGTCACGCGGCACCAGGTCTCCTTCTGTTCGTTCATGGAATAGCCGATGATCAAGAGGCTCGTCCCGGAGGGCAGGACGCCAAGGCGGTCGTACATGACTGAGGGTCCACTGCGAAGGTTCGATGCGTCCACCGTCTTCGTCGAGAGCGGAAGCTTCGGCTTCCAGAGGGCCAGAAGAGACGATGACGTGAACGTCGCCGGAGTGGACGGAGGAGCCTGAACTGTCTGGACTTTCACGACCCACGACGCGACGTAGCCGATGGTTTGCTTGATCTTGAGAGACGAACAGTCTACCTTGTACCAGACTTTCCCGTTGGCATCTTTGGATTCTGACAGAATCCTCAGGGATGTACGTGACTTCATGGTCGTCAGGCGCACGAAAGCTGTCCCCGCACCACTTCGCAGTGATGTGCCATCTTCCACGACGACAGCGTAGCGAGTGGAGGAGGACTGGACGGAGACAGCTGGTTCCACTGTTGCAGGCACCGGTTTCGAGACAGCTGGGCTGGCCGGCGTTGTAGTCGCCGGAGCATAGGTCACGAGCCAGCCCGCCGCGAACCCGAACGAGGCACCCACCCGTATCTTGTACCACGTCCGTCCCGACGTATCTTTGGAAGAGCCGACAGCCTCGAATTTTTCTCCCTTGCGTGCGATCCGAATCACGGTGAACGTCGTACCGGCTCCCGACCGGATGTTGGCCTCGTCCGGGATCGTCACGGTCGCCGTCGTGTCACTCCACACCGTCCCGACAATGGCACCGAGGAAAAGGACCAGAACGAGGAACACAACGATCATCTTCTTGCTCAACGCACGTACCCCCTTATCTCACGCTCCACTCGTCGTCTCTCAGAAGTCTCACGAGACCCCTTGGTTGCCAGGAATTTGCCGACAGCCAGATCGACCTTGACGAACCCACCCTCCGAAAAAGAAAGTGATGCGGGCACTACCGTCAGGCCCTGCTGACTAATGAGAGACGCAATCCTGATAAGCTCACGCTTGTGGACAAGGAGTTTTCTGCGACGTTTGAGCTCCTCGTCGGTTGTGTGCGCAAACGCATAGGGCCCCACGGACATCTGCACGAGGTAGAGCTCGCGACCGTAGAATCGGCAGTACGAATCTCCAAAAGCGAACGTCCGCGAACGCACGGCCTTCACTTCCCAACCGCGCAGTTCTATGCCGGCCTCCAGGCGCTCAAACGTCTTGAAGTTGTGCTGGATCCGTTTATTGGCGACGATTACTCCGGGTTTGTTGCCCATGTCTACCGCGCAAGCACTCGAAGTACAGAGATGAAGTCCTGAGGAAGTGGCGCCATGACCCGCACCTGGACCCCCGAACGCGGCGCAACAAACGAGAGCGCAAATGCGTGAAGCATCTGCCGCTCTATGACGACGCTGCGCTGCGCCCTGTATCCATAAGTATAGTCTCCGAGTACCGGATGTCCAATGTAGGAGCAGTGAACGCGGATTTGGTGCGTCCTCCCCGTCTCAATGCGTATCCGCAGGAGAGATGCCTGGTTGCCAAAATGCTGGATGACCTCGAAGTCAGTTGTAGAAGGTCGACCCGAACTATCGGCCTGCCGAAGGAGGAGTCCTCGGGAATGAACTGCCCCAATAGGCACGTCGATTCGGCCACTCTTCTCGGCAAATGTCCCCCAAACCAACGCAAGATACTGTTTCTGCGCGTCATGGTTGGCCAGCTGTCGCTTGAAGCAGCTCCACCCGGCTTGAGAACGGGCCAGGACCATCACGCCGCTCGTGTCCTTGTCGAGTCGATGTACGACCCCCGGCAACTCGACATCCTCTCCATCGTATAGTGTGACTCCACTTGCCAAGGCCACTTCGGTCAGCGTCCCGGCCGCCTTCCCCGGCGCAGTGAAAACAGGCAGTCCGGCCGGTTTGTTCACCGCAATGATATCGTTATCGATATACAGAACCGGCACCACGACCGGCCCCAGCCTCAACTCATGCATGAAAGCCCCACTTGTTGGGAAAGAGAAGTGCAAGGCCACACAGTATTGCACCAGCGGTCACAAGGCAGTCGGCCACGTTGAATACGGACCAGCCACGCACCCACAAAAAATCGGTTACCTGCCCGGCCACGACACGGTCGATGAAATTGCCTGCAAATCCGGCAAAGACGAGAAAGAAACCATGAGCCAGCCCTCGGTCTCCACGGTGCAATGCTATGATAGCCGCAACGCAGACGCCAATGCCGAGCACTGCATTCACGGGCACGACCCACTGCCACCCTCCAAAGAGTCCGAACGCGACTCCTTTGTTCATCGTCAGGACAAGCCCTACCGGACCTGCCGTAACGGCACGCTGGAAGAGAAACCGCCCTGCCAACCATTTGGTACCCTGATCTGCCAGGATCATCAGGGCAACAAGAACTGACCAGCGGAAAAGAGCACTCGGCCTGTTCATCATGTTCCTTCAGCCATCGCAGTGCCTTCCAGACCGATTTCCACGGTCTTGCTCCTCGAAGCGTGTCCACTTAGGATGCGAACTGCAGAGCGAGCTACGCCAAAGTGACGACTGAGAATCTGCAGGAGCTCCTCATTTGCCTTGCCCTCTGCAGGCCTGGCATGCACGTGGACGCGCCAGGGGTCTCCTGGTTCCACGTCCGACCTGCTGCTACCTGGAATTACGCGTACATTGATCCGCATAATGTCTCCTCTTCAACACAACTGGGCCGTCCATGCCGGGCCAACTAATGAGCAAAAGTGTCTGAGGCCAGGGTCATCGAGTCATCAGAAGTGTGTGCGAAGCTGCCATGTTTTCTTGGGACCAGAAGTTCTCCAATCGTGGTAATCTCATCTGCTCGATCGCGGCAAAGAAAGACCTCGTGGAGCATGACAGGCATGTCCACTTCTGCACGTGTTGTCTGAAGACCTCCTTTCGTCTTTTCTGGGACATCCTTCCATTCCAGCGACTGTGCGTAAGGTGTCTGCGTTCTGTCATGCGCCATGTTGATGTGATTCCAGGTCCTCGTCTTGCATAGGAGCTTTAGGCTGGGAAGGAGCCAGCATCGATTGCCACGCCTCCTCACTCGTACAATCGTGACTACGAACAATTGGTTACACCTGAGAAAGTGAACGGGGTCCAAAAATGCCCGTACCAATACGTATCATGTTCGAGCCATGTTCGATCGCCAGTTCAAAATCGTCAGAAGTTCCCATGGACAACAACGTGACACGTGACGAACCCAAGTCGCTGGCGAGTTCGTGGAACAGCACGCTGACAGATTGATATATTCTCGCCCGCATTTGCATTGTTGCTTGAAGAGGGACTACTGTCATCAGTCCGGAGATCTCGCGCAGCCAAGGAGTACCGGCGGCGGCAAGCTCACGAATCTGGGGCATGGTCAATCCGCCCTTCTGCGATTCTTCACCGGCATTCACCTCCAGCAGGAACGTGCACGCCTTCTGTGCCCCGCGATCCTGGATACCATACAGACGCTCGAGGAGTCCTGAGTCTGCCGAATCGACCGCGTCGAATACCTGCAGGATGGCGTTGTACTTGTTCGACTGGAGTCGGCCGATGTACCGGACAGTCAGCCCGTGACTCTCACGCAGGGCGAAGACGTTCTTGCGAATGGCTTCCTGGAGGTAGTTCTCACCGATTTCGGTCGCCCCTGCATCAATGGCTTCCAGGATCCGGGGAAGAGGCTGTGTCTTCGTCACGCAGACAATATGCGGTTCGCCGGGCTGACCAGCCGCCCGGCGATACAACAAGCAGGCTCGCTCGCGGACTTCCGCGAGACGCTCAGCTATCGAGCCCACATTCGGCGCTAGAAGCCGCGAGGCGGCCCCTTGCGCAGTATGGCGGGGAGCTCGACTTCCTCGACCTTGAACTCCTTGAGAATCTTCTTCTCCTGTTCCACTTCGGCCTTCTGAGGCTGCATCCCAGACGCTACCACCGTGATACGAATCTCATCGTTGGCCTCGCCAGACTCGCCCAGTACTTCGTCGAAAGGATCGGCCAGACCAAAGATGATCTTGGCATCCTTTGACGCGCTCGACTGGATGGCCGTCGAGATGATATCCATCTCTTCCATAGAAATCTCGTGGCCAATGACGTTGTAAATAAGTCCCGTGGCGCCCTGCATCGAATACTCGAGAAGCTCGTAGTTGGTGGCGGCTCTG
This sequence comes from Candidatus Cryosericum terrychapinii, assembly GCF_003570925.1. Lineage (GTDB taxonomy): Bacteria > Caldisericota > Caldisericia > Cryosericales > Cryosericaceae > Cryosericum > Cryosericum terrychapinii. The sequence continues at coordinate 34,663 of NZ_QXIS01000024.1, forward strand.
ATGGCCTTTGCCGCACGTTCGTCGCCCTTGCCGGTTCCCATGCCTATCCAGATGCTGCCGTCTCCTCCGCTGGGGAGCTCTCCAGGAGAAGTCGATGCCAGGACGTTCTTGAGATCGGCAAAATCGAGGTTGATGATGCCGGGTGTCCGGATGAGCTCGGTAATACCCTGAACCGCCTTCTTCAGGACCTCGTCCGCTTTGCGGAACGCGTTGTTGATGGTAATCTTCCCTTCCTCCAGTTTGAACAGTCGCTGGTTTGGGATAACGACCAATCCATCAACACTGTCACGAAGCTCTTTGATGCCATCCAGTGCAACCTTGGATCGCTGAGGGCCCTCAAAGTTGAACGGCTTGGTGACAATTGCAATGGTGAGAATGCCTAGTTCACGAGCCACTTTCGCCAGGACGGGAGAACCGCCCGTCCCCGTCCCTCCGCCCATACCGGCAGTTATGAACAGGAGAGAGGAGCCGGTAATTGCTTCTTTGAGCATCTCTCTGCTCTCTTCTGCTGCTTTTCTCCCGACCTCAGGGTCAGCGCCTGCGCCCATCCCTCGAGCAACCTTTGCCCCAATCTGAATCTTGCTTTCTGCTCGACTGTATCGCAGAACCTGCGTGTCGGTGTTGACGCTTACGAAATCGACGCCGGAAGGAAAATCCCCCACCATTCGATTGATGGCATTGCCACCCCCACCGCCTACACCGATGACCCTAATGCTTACATTCGAGCTTCCCCAGGGATCCAGTCGATCATCCATAGTGGATTTCCCTCCCCGTCAGTATGTCTTAGTCAAACAGGTCAAGGCCCTTGAACAGACCGCTCAGGCCTTTGAATGCGCGCTTCTTCTTCTGGACTGCGGCACCATCGCTGTGGATGCCGAGTTCGAGCAACCCGACTGATGTCGAGAAGCTGGGATTCTTGAACGAGCTGAAAACAACGTCATCAACTGTCGGCTGTCCCATTCGAGCTCGCAGTCCGCTGATCTCAGAGAACTTGTCCGTGATGTGAGACACCATGGCCGTCCCTCCAGTCAAGACGAGGCCGGCCGGAAGCATATTGTTGTAGCTGGAGTGCACCAGTTCCAGCTTCACTGCCTCAGCTATTTCTTCAATGCGAGACGTCACGACATCGCTGATATACGACTTCGTTGTTGCAAGAACACCATCCCCCGATGCTGTCGAGTAACTCACCTGGCTGTCCTGGAAGTCCTTTCTCCTGCTCGCATCCACCGAACCGTAGGCCACCTTGAGCTCTTCAGCAACATTCAGGCTTGTCTTCAGCATCATGGCTAGATCCATCGTCACATGGCGACCACCTATGGGAAGAACGGCGACATAGCTGAGACTGCCCCCTGTGAAGACGGCCAGATCCGTCGTGTCTCCTCCGATGTCGACACAGGCGACGCCGATTTCCTTCTCTTCTGATGAGAGGACAGCATTAGCTGACGCCAGACCTTCGAGCACAAGCCTGTCCACCTTGAGACCGGATTCTGTCACACAACGACGAAGATTGTCCAGAATCGTCGACTGTCCGGTGACGATAAACGCCTCGAACTCAAGACGGATGCCCGACATTCTCAACGGGTCCTTGATGCCTTCCTGACCATCCACGAGGTACTGGCGCGGGATTACATGGATAATCTCCTGATTTGGTCCCAGCAGGACAGCTTTGGCAGATTCCCACACGCGATCCACATCATCTTTCTGTATCTCGCGTCCCGGCCGGGATATTGCAACAAGACCGCGGTTCACCAATCCAGTGATATGAGTACCGCCGACATTCACGATTACCGACGAGACGGAGTAGCTACTCATCCGTTCTGCCTCGTCGCGTGCCGTCTGGATGGCCTGCGTCACGCCTTCCATGTCGACGACCACGCCACGCTTCAGGCTGCTGCACGGAGCCGTACCGACCCCGAGAATGGAGTCGAGCCTATCTCCTGTCGCAGAAGCTATCAACATCTTGACACGGGTGCTTCCAATATCGAGCACGCTGACGATTCTTTCCTGGCCAGCCATCATGCCTCCTTCTTCAAGAGAACCCGCCGGATGATTGCGATATTCTGGTACATTCTGCTACCAAATACAACGACTGCCGCAAGGTAAAGATCGATGCCCAGCTGATCACCGAGATACCCCAGCAGTGCTGCAACAAGACTGTTGATCAGGAAACCCGAAAAGAATACTGTCGCGTCGAAGGTATCCTTCAGATAACCTTTGATGCCGCCGAGGATAGAATCCATACCAGCCAGAAGGGCCAACCCCACGTACTTGGAATAGACAGCGGGGATGTGCACGGGGCGAAGAATCCCGACGATGATACCAAGTACGAGTCCACACACTGTTACGAAGCCAACCATAGATATCCGTTTTCCTCCCCTAGTCGCTGATTCTAAGCAGGTTGACTTTTTGAACTATAGCACCAATGCGCCTCAGGTTCAACAAGTCGAGCACACCTCCGGGAATCTGCAGCCCCTTGGACATGTTCTCTGTATCGCCGATCGCGTCTACGACCAGCGGCATCTGCGTCACCCTTCCGTCCACGCGAACGTTGAGACCCGCCCTGTATACGGAACTCGAGTCGGTCAGGCGTATGCCGTTCAACGATATGACTTCGGCTCCCGATGCCCAGAGATCATTCAGAAGGAGGAGCAGGTCCTCATCAGCCAGCATGGATGGCGAGGCCCCTGATGATTGCTCTCGTATCGTGATCCGGATCCCAGGACCCGCGAGCGGGACGGCCCCGGTTCTCTGCCTCAACACAGTGGCTTCGTGCTGTAACTGGCGCACTTGCGCAGCCGTGTCATCAGAAGAACGAAGATACTGCATGACTTTCTGCGACACGTCAGTCTCCTCGACGAGGAGGTCCTGTTTGCGCTGCTGGAGGTCTCTGATGACACGAATGAGATCCTTCGGGTCCTGGCTCTGATAGGTCTGTTTCATCTCGCGGACGACGCGTGCCTGCCCGGGGAGGAAGAACCCGACGAAGAAACTGATGAGGAAGAAAATCAGTATTGTCGACTGCCAGGGCGATCGCCCGATCCTCTTCATTGCGCACCCACTGCGTACTTGAATGCAGCATTGTCCAGCGACGCCGGGACAGTCACAGACGTTTTCTTCTCAACTGAGCACGTGATCTTGAACTGATCACGGTACATCTCCAGCACCTGGAAAAAGACGTCTTGAGAAATGCTGTCGGCGAGCATCTCGGGGTTCCCCAGCGCAGTGATAACATAGGGTGGCGACATCCTGCTCGAATTCACGAGAATGATGGGTCCAGCACAGATGATAGCACTGTTTCCAAGAACGCGCTGGTCGTTGATGGCAATCGCCGTGGCGCCGTATCTCCGCATGAGATTCACGATGCTGCGGAGGTAACCGTCGTGGATGACGAAGTAGTTCGGATCATCGGATAGTGTCGGGGTGCGGGAACTGTCACTCAGTGTTACAATGACACCGGGACCCGTCGCCTCGGCGAGCCCTGCTTTTGCCCTCAACTCTCCCAGCTCCTGCGTGAGAACGCGCACTTCGTCGCTGGTGGCAGCGCCCTTGCTTTCAAGCTCTCCCAGCTGTGTCCGAAGATCGACAATCCGCTGAGCGGCACTGCCATTCTCTTTTTCGAGTCCCTTCATGATTTCGACCAACTCGACATTCTGGGCAGGAACGACGTAGGCGTTGTTCACTGTGGGCTCGAACTGGACAGCCAGAAGGTATCCAAATCCGGCAACCATGACAAACAGCGCAGCGAGGAAAACGCCCCCGGTTCTTCCGCGCGTGATCATGGGGCCTCCGGGATGACGGCCTGGCCGTCAAACCGCAGGTCGATGGTTACTTTCTTCCCCTTGAATGCAGGCATACCAAGGACCGCAATTCCTCGTTCGATCTTTGAAGCACCGTTCGTGCTGTCACCAAGGATAAGCGTCTTCCCGTCTTTCAACCGTACGGCAAGTCCCATCGACGAGGACAGTGATATGCCCATGATAGCTAGCTGGTCCTGATGTTGCATCAACTGGCAGCACAGCAGCGCATACTCGAGCGAGGTGGACAAAAAAGCCGGGGATGTAGATGGAAACCCGCTTACGTCAACCACGTTCCAAGACTTCGATGTCCCTGCCACGGCGTAGGCTGTCCCCGTCTGCAGGAACACAGCAGCTAGCTTGCTCCCTTGCCTGATCACCACGTCAGGATCAGCTATGTCCACACCGACAGTGGCATTCCAAGGTCGCTCCCGCTTGATAGTCACGTCAGAAACGGGGAGTCCCTCCAGCCTGTCAACAACCGAAGCCCTGTTGAGGAGCATCAGAAGACCCTGAGGCCGACTATGCCAGACCTGGTCCACGACAGGAGCTTCCCAGGAGTCTGCATGTACGCTTACACGAGCGGCTGGTACGGTGAACCAGTAGACCATCAATACCGCCAAAGCCACCAGACCCATGCGCCACAGTAGCTTCATAAACGCAGGAACTCACCATTGATACCCACGCGCTACCTCCTAGGAGAAGTCACCGAGCAGTCTGATCTCGGGCGAAAGGCGCACGTTGAAGCGTGCATAGACTCTCTGTACGACAATGTCCATAAGGCGCACGACATCAAGTGCAGTCGCCCCTCCCAGATTGACGATGAAATTCGCATGCTTGACCGACACCTGCGCCTGCCCCACCTGGAGACCCTTGCACCCCGCCTCCTCTATCAACTTGCCGGCATAGGTCGTTGGAGGATTCGTGAAGATACTTCCCGCATTCGGGTGTTCCCACGATTGTTTGGCATGCTTCTCAGATCGGATACGTGCAGCTGTCGACCGGATCGTCGCTCCGTCGCCAGCCTCAAGATCAAATGCAGCGCCCAAAATGATGGCCCCGCTCTCCTGAAACTCGCTGTAACGGTAGTCAAAATCGACATCTTCATGCTTCTTCACGACATACTCGAGGTTACGATCGAGAACTTCTACATACGCCAGGTGAGTGCTTATGGCCTGAGAGAACGAACCTGCGTTCATGTAGACAGCCCCTCCAACAGTACCGGGTATGCTGACAAGATACTCCAGTCCAGACAGATTCTGATGCATGGCGAAGTCCAGCAGGGAGGACAGTGGCATCGGGGCACGAGCAAGCACCAGTCCTTTCTCCATCAATGGTTGAAGCGAGGTCTCCGTAAGCCTCACGACCAGGCCTTCGACACCACGGTCGGACACAAGAACATTCGTTCCGTTGCCGAGAACCGTCGTCGGCACCTTGAGAGCTCTGGCAGCACGCAGTGCGCAAACCAGGTCCTCCTCACCATATGGCGTGTAGAGGCACTCGGCCGGACCCCCGATACGAAACGACGTATAGGACGAGAGCGGCTCCTTCGTCAGGACCCGTTGCTCGACGCGACGTCTGAACTTGTCTATGACCGAATTCACCATCAGTCGTTCTCCTGCTTTATGCGTTCCTCGAGGGACCTAGCAGTTTGACATTGTACCGCATTGCCGCTCGTCAGCAAGCCAGAAAATCGCAGACCAAGCTTATTCACATCTCCGGGGCCCATAAACAATACCACGTCGCCCGGGGTGGCCGATACCCGCAAGACGTCGAGCATCTGGTCTACGGGCATCTGGGGTGCTAGTGAGCCACCGACTGCTGTCTTCACGCTTTCTCGAAGCCTCTCGTTCAGCTCTTCTGGATGCTCCGCTGTCTCTCCAGCCGGGAAGATGTCGAGCAGCACGATCCGCGAGACTCCAGCCAGCGCCGGTCCATACTCCTCGAGACACATGCTCACGCGGGAGAAACGGTGCGGCTGGAGCACGAGGGTAACTAGTCTTCCGGGATACCGCACCGAAACAGCCTGCAAGGTCGCTCTGATTTCCGTGGGGTGGTCCGCATGGTCTGTGAGGACGACCGTTTCGTCATGGTCTGCCAGGAGCTGCATCCGCCGCTCCATTCCGGGGAAACCTTCCAGAACATGAAGTGTGTCTGCAAGGAAGACCCCGACTGCCTCGCACGCCAGACAAGCGGCAACAGCGTTGAGATAGCTCTTCTCGTCTCCTCGTTCCATGACGAATGGTTGCTCCATACGTTCTCTGGCAACCGTTGCCGTGTTGCTGCGGACATGGTAGCGCATCTGCACCTGATTTGACGCCTCCTGACCGTACAGAACGTGCCGCGGCAGAGCCTGCACGATCCTGGCCACTTCCCCGTCGTCGCCACAACCAACGATCAGACCGCCTCGCTTAGCGCATTGCTGGGAAAACCGGGCGAATGCGCCGACAAGGTTGGAGAACTTGTCTCCGTAAGCCCCCAAGTGGTCGTTATCGATGTTCGTTACTACAGCTACGTCTGGATGGAACTTCAGGAATGAGCCGTCCGATTCATCAGTCTCCAGGACCATGATCGGGCGTCCCTGAATCTGCCTTCGCTGTGTCCCTTCAGAGGGGAAGGCTCCATCAAATCCGGCGATATTGCCTCCAACGCAGATGGTTGGAGCAAAGCCCTGTCTTGCCAGCACATATCCAATCATTCCAGACGTCGTAGTCTTGCCGTGCGTGCCAGCAACGGCTATCAGGAAATAGTCTGATGCGACGGCAGACAGGATGTCTGTTCGGTGGAGAACGCCCGCTCTGATTTCCGCTGCAGCCATGAGCACCACATTGTCCGAGCGAATTGCCGACGACCGTACCAGAACTTCGTCATGACGAAGTGCCCCGACTGCCTCGGCTTCGGACATCACCCGGATACCCAGCGAAGTCAACCGTTCAGCCTCGGGACCGCCATTCGCGATGTCTGAACCCCGCACATCCATTCCGATGCTGTGCAGCAACATAGCCAGCGAACTCATTCCGGCGCCACAGATGCCAACAAGAAAAAAAGGCCTTCCAGGCTGCAGGAGTTCAGTCATGTGAGCACTCCTCTTCAATGGTGCGCATTATGGCGTCCCCCGCATCACTTCCAAAGATACTGGAAGCAGGAAGGGCCGGGCCTGCTTCATCATCCAGCGCCTTCTCTACGATAGACAGGTACCTGTCGAACAGCAGTGACTGCTGCTCAATGCGTATACCGAGACCAAGGCTCTCGAGATATGCCGCGTTCTTGGACTGATGCCGGCCAACGGCGAAGGGATAGGGGATGACGACAGCATAGATGCCTCCGACAGCAAGCTCCGTAAGTGCAAGTGCACCGCCTCTCGTCACCGCTATGCGCGCCTGCTCATAGAGTCGCTCCATATGCTCCTCATAGGAGACGACGACAGGATTGACATGCCGTAGAGACAGCCCGTCCACTGCATCACGAATCCTCGCATAGTCATCAGTTCCAGTTACCACGGTGACTAGAACTTCGCGGCCTCTGCTGTCCAGCTCCCGGATTGTCCGCAGGAACAGTTCGTTGACGAAGCTGGCCCCACCACTACCCCCGATAAACAGCAGTCCTCGGCGAAGAGGTCTGCTGAGCTGGCACTCCGTCAGTGCCGTGTAAACCTTACGTCGCAGGGGGTTTCCAGTGACGGTGAACCGTGAACCGGAGACCCCTTCAACAGGAAACCCCAGGAACACGTGCCGCGCACGGCGGGAGAACAGTCGATTCGCCCTCCCCATGACGGTATTTTGTTCCAGAAGGTATATGGGAACTCCGCTCATCTGCGCAGCCACGATTCCTGGCACCGAGACGTATCCGCCAGTACCAATGAAAGCATCCACATGGGCGTCCGTCATGACACGGCGGGCAGCTCTTACTCCACTTCGAGTTGCACGTGCAAGACGCCACAACGATCTGGGCGTATACAGAAGCGGGGCAGAACAGACAGTTCTCACATCAAGCCCCTGAGCAAGGAAAACGCGTTCCTCCATGCTGCCGGATCGTGCCAGCATGGTGACGGTTCCCCTGTCCAACAAGCGTTCCGCAATTGCGACTGCGGGGTAGACATGCCCCCCTGTCCCTCCTCCAGCGACAACGTAGTGCATCAGGCGGCCTCTGGACTCCGGGAAATAGCTGCCGCGATGCCAAGCGCGGCCATCTCGAAGACGATGTGATTGCCTCCCTGACTGAAGAAAGGCAGCGGTACTCCTGTCGTAGGAAGCAGTCCAACAACAACGCCAATGTTGACAAACGCCTGCACGGCGAGGAATACGCCCAGCCCCATGACATACACTCGGGCAAACGGCTCAGAAGACCTCGAGGCAAGCCTGAACAGGTCAAAGACGATCCACAGATAGATGCCCAGCACGATGGTCACGCCGATAAGCCCGAACTCTTCCGAGAATATGGCGAAAACAAAGTCATTTTCCTGGGCCGGGAAGTGGACGAATTTCTGGACGCTCCGCATGAAACCCCGCCCCAGCACTCCACCCCTCGCGACAGCAAACATGGAGTTCACCAGCTGATATGCGACGCCTTTCGCCTTGTCGGCCGCCAGCGGGTTGATGAATGAGGTCATCCTGACTTTCCAGGAAGCTTTCACGTTCACCGCAATCAGAGCCAGCGCGCCCAGGGCAGCCGTTCGGCTGATCCAGTAGCCTAGCGGAGCACCGACGGCCAGCAGGATAGCAATTGAGGACCCAGCAATGACGAAGGCCGTCCCGAAGTCGGGTTCCAGTGCGACGAGAGCGGTAAACCCCAGCACGAATAGCAGAAACGTGCGGTAGTATCGATGGTCATACTCGTTGAGGTACTTGCCACTGAAGAGCTTGGCGGCGAGAAGAGGCACCACCAGGACGACTGCCTGAGATGGCTGCAAGCCAATCAAATTGGTTCCGATCCATCGGCTGGAACCATTGACGCTCCTGCCAATGCTGGGAATGAGAACAGCGACCAGCAACGCTCCTAGGCCATACGTCAGGAATTCCGAAATGTCTGCCCAGCGCATGTACTTGAACCGCGAGCAGAACCAGTAGGCGAAGACTCCAACACCGACGATGATCGTCTGCTTGACAACACTCGGGGTAACAGCCACCAATTGACCTTGCGCAGCACTGAGACTGACGGCGATGCTATAGTTCTGTAGTACCCCCAGGCAGAGCAGTATGGCGACCAGAACCAGTATACGCCTCACCGCGTGACAACGCCCCGACGACCCTGCACGATCTCCCTGAACCGGTTGCCACGCTGCTCAAAGTCCCTGAACATGTCGAAACTAGCACAAGCAGGAGACAGAAGCAGCGTACCACCAGCAGAAAGAAGGTGTATTCCCTTGCTGACAGCTTCCTCAAGCGATTCGACGCGGACAATCTCCTCCATGCCGGCCTTGCGCAGCGAATCCTCAATAGCCGGGGCGGTCGCGCCCATCACGATTGCTGATACCAGATTCCTGTCTTCGGTCAGGTGCCACGCCATTTTGTCGAATGAGACGCCCTTTGAACTGCCGCCCAGAATGACTACATATGGTCCAGTCATGGCATCAGCGGCCGTCATGACCGATTCTGGAGTTGTTGCCTTGGAGTCGTTGACGAACATCACGCCATCCGCTGTTCCGACGTGCTCCAGTCGGTGGGGCAGCCCGTTGAAGCTCTCCACAGCCCTGCGAATGGCATCTGGCGAGATACCGTACAGAAAGGCCGCCAGAGCTGCGCTCATGGCATTCGCTACATTGTGCCGCCCCCGGATCCGCAGGTCTGTCTCTCTGAACAGTTCCACCGTGCGTGTCGTGTCTTTGAAAACGATGCCACCATCGACAACATGCGCGCCGGAGAATACGCCGTCACCCAATCCGAAATAGAACGTGGAAGGACTCAGCATTGGGCCAAGCGCTCTCAGCGCGGGGTCATCCCAGTTGAGCACAACGGCGTCATCCACCGTCATGTTCTCGAACAAACGCTTCTTCGTGGCGAAGTAGCGTTCCATGGTACCGTAGCGGTCAAGATGGTTCGGAACCAGGTTCGAGAAAATGGCCACTCTGGGATGGAACGTATGAATTGTCTCGAGCTGGAAACAGCTGACCTCAAGAACCGCCGGTCCTGCCAACGGGTGTTCCACCAGGAGCTGTGACACTGGAGTGCCCAGGTTGCCTCCTGTCACTGCATCGGGGTACGCCTCAGCAACAATTTCTCCGAGAAGAGCCGTGGTCGTACTCTTGCCATTGCTACCAGTCACTGCAAGCACTGACAGACCGGCATACGCGGCAATCTCTGTCTCACCGACGATGAGTTTGCCCATTTGTGCAGCGACCAGGACAATCGGAGCCTCGGGTGGGACACCGGGCGAGACAATGACCACGTCATAGGCAGCCATGATGCTCGCAGTGTTCTGTCCAAATTCAAAGGGAACTCCCACCTGCTGCAGCAGTCGGACCGCATGCTCGAACTCCTCTTCAGCGCTTCGCTGCTTGAATTCTGACACGAAAACGTCCACTCCGTGATCATGCAGGTACAGGGCTGCGTACAATCCACTTGGCAATGCCCCGACGACGAATGCAGAATTGAAAGGGATCACTGGCTATCTCCACGTCATCGTCAATGCCCCGGCAATGACAAACAGGATACTGACGATAAAGAACCGGTCGACGATCTTTGGCTCGGTCCACCCGAGCTTCTCGAAATGATGGTGTATCGGAGCCATAAGGAATACCCTTGTTCTGCGACCAGAGGCTTTGAAGACAAGCACCTGGATCATCACGCTTACCGCCTCTCCCAGAAACAGTCCTCCCAGCAGGATCGACGACAACTGGTTCCCGGAGGCAAACGCCCACACGACGAAGATGGAGCCAAGCGTAAGCGATCCCGTATCTCCCATGAACACTGATGCTTTTGTGCCGTTGAACCATAAAAATGAGATGGCAAATGCAGCAGCTGCCAAAGGGAGGATGCCGGCCAGTCCTGATGGATGCAGAAGCGAGGCTACTCCAGCCACAACAAATGCGGGAAGACTCGTCTTGGCGAGCAGGCCATCAAGGCCGTCTGTCAGATTGAATGCATTCACCATGCCGACCGCGTACAGCATGGCAACAACGTAGAAGGCCCAGCCGCCAAGAAGAACCACACCACTCGCCAGATAAAGGGTCGGAACAATCGATGGGTACGCCAGATAGAAAAAGAGCCCGGCTGCTGCTGTCTGGATCAGAAGTTTCTGGTAGCCACGCAGTCCGTCATTTCTGTGTTTGACCTCTTTAGTCCAGTCGTCCAGAAAACCGGAAACGAAACTGACTCCTACGAAGACCACTGCGGCGACGTCCAGCCGTGTCAAGCCCGTTCGCCCCATCACCAAGAAATAGGCTGCCACGGCTCCGGCAATGTTGAGAACCAGCATCAGACCGCCCGCCGTGGGCGTACCTGCTTTGGATTTGTGAGAAGCAGGCCCTTCGTCCCGTATCAATTGCATAAACCGTATCCTGCGCAGCCACGCAATAAGGAGAGGGAAAAGAGCCAGGTCCACAAGGACAAGAACGAGAACCATCAACATGGCAGACCTCGCGGTCATCGGCGTCCCTCCTGCGACTGCGGACCATCAGCGTCACAAACATAGCCGTGATCGCGCAACGCGAGGCGCGCTTCTTCCCGGTCATCGAAGACGACATCCTCGTGTTCATAGTACATGACCGTCTCATGCCCACGACCGAGAACCAGAACCATGTCGCCGGGCCTGGCTACAGCAATGGCACTTCGAATTGCCTGCCTTCTGTCTTCGATGACTGTGAAATGGTCGGTGGTGAACCCGTCCTCGATGTCGTGAACGGCAACCGACGCGTCTTCATGACGAGGGTCCTCCACGGTCACGAAAGACCAGCGGCAGGCGTCCTCTGCGAGGCGGGCCATGATCGGCCGCTTCTCGCGGTCATCGGCGCCAACAGAACCAAACACGGCCAGCAGGTCTCCCCGCACGGTGGGCCGCACAGCGCTGAACAGTGCCGAGAACTCCTCTGGCGTATGGGCATAGTCCACGACGACCTCGAACGGCTGTCCACAGTCAATGCGCTCATAGCGCCCGGGGACGTAGAGTGTGGCAGCAAGACACTGTACAGCCTTGCCCAGGTCGCAGGTGGGTTCAATGGCATCGACCGAACTGATTGCCGCCAGACAGTTGGATGCCTGGAACGCCGGGCCGATGGAAAGCTCCACGTCAAACGAGGTTCCGTTGCGCGCAAGGACCTGAAACGTGGTTCTTCCCATTTTGGACACGACGTGGTCACCACGCAGATCAGCTGCTCGCTCCAGGGAGAACGTCCTGACCTGCGAGCGCCCGGCTGCGTCCCTGAAGGAAGCGAACGAAGGATCGTCAGCGTTGAGAATGGCCACAGAGTTCTCATCAAGTGACGTGAACAGGCGCAGCTTGGCCGCCAGATATGCATCCATCGTGCCATGATATCCCATGTGATCCTGCGAGAAATTCGTGAAAACCCCACAATCAAAGCGCATGCCGTGAACTCTGCCGAAAGCGAGCGCAAACGAAGAAACCTCGAGCACGGCAACCCGTGCCCCCTGGTGAACTGCATGGTCCAGATACCAATTGAGCGCAAAGGCCTCCGGCGTCGTGGCGGGCAGAGCGTCAGGAGGAAAGAACTCGCCATCAGGCATGACATAGCCTGTGGTCCCTATCATGACGCTCGCGATATCAAGTCCCTGCAAGAGACGACGAATCATGTATGCTGTGCTCGTCTTGCCGCTCGTTCCAGTGATGCCGATCATCTTCATGCGACGAGCAGGGAAGTTGAAAAAGGCCTGCGATACCAGACTCAGGAACTCACGACAGCTCGAGACGATGACAACTGGCACATCCTGAACCTCAGGATGCTCAGTTTCAGCGACAACGCAGGCCGCCCCGGCGCAAAGAGCGCTGGTGATGTAGGACGCTCCGTCCAATCTGGTTCCAGAGATGGCGATGAACATGGCCCCCGGCCCGCATTCACGCGAATCAGGCGTGATCAGGTTGATCATTGCCCTCTGGCCAAGCGAGGAACGCGTGGAATCCCAAGACCCAGGAGGCAGCGTATGAAGGAGCTCAGCAAGCTCCCGTTCTTCAACGACGAATTTCATGGTTTCAACCTCAGATACTGTATCAACTGCAGCGCAATCTTCTTGAATGTCGGCCCTGCCACAAGAAACGATGTGCGTGCTCCTTTTCGAGTCTCATGGACGCTGAGGAACACGACCACCCTGGGGTCGTTCGCCGTGAGGATTCCTGCGAAGCTGAATACGTACGATCCGTCAGTCAGATAGCCTCCTCCGGGAGCGGCTATCTGAGCAGTGCCAGTCTTTCCGGCAACTTCGTAGCCGGGAATGTAGGCGCTGAAAACGCCGACATCTTTCTGCACGACTCCGTGGAGGCCCTCGAGAACAGCCTTGGCAGTCTCCGGCTTGAACAACTGACCGACGACTCCAGGCGTGTCTGTGCGCTGGCTCGTTCCTGAGGCGTCGACGATGTGATCGACCACGTAGGGTCGCTGCATGAGGCCTCCGTTGGCTATCGTGGCATAGAAGTTCGCCATCTGGATCGCCGTCACCGCTACGCCCTGGCCAAATCCCATGGTAGGAAGCGTTGTCTTTGACCAGAGAGACGTTGGAAGCAGAATGCCGGACTCCTCTCCAGGCAGATCGATGCCCGTCGGTTTGCCAAAACCGTACCGGCTCAGACAGTCGTAGAAGCGTGTAGTTCCTATCTTCATGCTCAACTGGCAAAACGCCACGTTGGAGGAGTGCTGCAACATTGCGTAGAGGTTCATCGTCCCATATGGATAGAGATCGTGAACGACCGTGTCGAAGACTTTGAGACTACCGCCGCTGTAGAACGTACTCTGCAGCGTAATCGTACCCGTCTCGAGACCGGCAACCGATGTCGCTGCCTTGAACACAGAACCAGGCTCGTAATTAGCACTGATTGCCTTCTCCGAGAGAGAGCTCATCGGAGCGTCCTGCCAGTGTTCGGGATCTACGCTTGGCACATCGACCATCGCAAGGACTGCATCAGTCTTTGGATCCAGGATCGTGCACGTAGCCCGCTTACCATCATATGTCTTGAGGGTCTCCATGAGAGCCTGCTGTGCGAAATACTGGATGTTCGAGTCGATCGTCAGCACGATGTTCTTGCCTGGTACAGCTTCGAGAACATCCTCTGTGACGGCGGGCTCACCGGGATTCGAGCCAGAGACCTTGTAGGTATGTCGCCCGTCCGTACCTCCGAGTTCCTTGTCGTATTGGAACTCGATTCCCGACAGACCCTGGTTGTCCGAGCCGGTAATACCGACCACGGAAGACATGAGAGCTCCCAGCGGATAGACCCGGCGATAGCCCTTGTCCAGCACGATTCCTGGTACATCGAGTTGGCGCAGTGCGTCATATTCCTCGACGCCAACCTGCTTCTTTAGGTAGATGAAGCTTGATGACGTGCTGCGTATCTGCTTCTCCAGCTGTGACACGGATGCCTTGATGACAGGGGCGATGCGGGCCGCGGTCAGCTGAGGGTCTTTGACTTCCTTCATGTACAGGCCCAGGGACCACGTCGCCACATCCTGCGCCAGCACGCGCCCTGTCGAATCCTGGATCATTCCTCGCTTTGCCTTGATAGGAATAGACTCGGTCTCAAGCTGCTGGTTAGCCTTATTCACAAGCGTAGTGCGGGCCACTACTTGCAGATAGACGAACCGTGACTCAATTCCTAGCACTGCAACCAGGAATACCGTAAAGACGACAACAAGACGTCGTCTGAACATATCATTGAAAGACACGACGCCTCTCTTCATCAATTCCGTATGGTCTTGACGCAGGTATTCCCGCTAATGAAGACTGTCCAGTGTGCCGATCACCGCCGTGTTGTTGGCTGCCATACCCATAGCGCCTGCGGCAGCCCGCACCCGATCGGGTGACATGAGCTTTGTGTCGCGCTCGAGCAGCGATTCCTGCTGCTGAAGCTGTGCCTGAATGGCCGTCCTGTTCAACTCCACCTGACGCTCCAAGAACAGAGTCGTGCTGTACACATAGCCATAGGCGCACAGCAGACCGACGATCGTCACGCCCAGAACAACATACCGACGTGCTGCTTTTCTCGCCACGGCCGAGACGCAAACTGTCGCTGCAGGGCGACGGACCGTTGTATAGTTGCCTCTGACTGCAATACTCATGGCTATACCCTTTCCAGTACGCGCAGCTTGGCACTGCGAGAACGTCTGTTCGTTGCGACTTCTGAGTCCATAGGCCGAATGACTTTCTTGTTGACCAGGCGAAATCCTGGCTCCCCCGAGACCGGATTCTCGCAGAGAGCCAGGTAGCTTCTCTTCACAATTCTATCTTCGAGCGAATGGTAACTGATGACCAGGAGTCTTCCGTTCAGATTCAAGAGCGATGCTGCGGACTTGAGACCATTCTCGAGAGCATTGAGCTCATCGTTGACATATATGCGCAGAGCTTGAAAAGACTTGGTAGCAGGATGTATGCGGGCGTGCCTGGAAGGGAAGACAGCGGCTACTGTCTCCGCCAATTCACTCGTCGTCTCGATCGGTGCTCGTTGCCGACGGCGCACGATCGCGCGAGCGACCTGACGTGACCTTCCCTCCTCGCCATATTTCCACAAGATGTCAGCAATATCTTCCTCTGGAAACGAGTTCACGATATTCCTGGCAGTGACCTTGAGATCATCGTCCAGTCGCATGTCCAGTGGTTGGTCATAGCTGAATGAAAACCCCCTGCCTGTGCCCGTGAGTTGCTCTGAAGAAAAACCCAGATCCATCAGGATTCCGTCGAATCGTGTGTCCGGATAATCCTTCAACAACCGCGTCATGTCCCGAAAGTTTCCGCGGATGATAACCTTGCGGGCGGCAGTATCTTTCAGCCGCTCGCGGGCAATGGCAAGAACCGCTGCATC
>NZ_QXIS01000025.1 GCF_003570925.1 Candidatus Cryosericum terrychapinii
GCAATGGCAAGAACCGCTGCATCAACGTCTATCATGAAAAGCGTCCCTTCGCTAGAAAGTTGGCGCCCAACCTCATATGCGTGTCCGCCTTCCCCTGTCGTGCAATCCAGATAGGTTCCATGTGGTCGAATCTGCAAGTATGTCGTGACTTCGCCCAAGAGGACCGGGGTATGTGCAAACTCAGTCATCTGGCCTGCAAAGCTCCAATATTTTGTTCGAAAACCTTCTCCGCTTTAGACCGGTAGGTATCCCAGATATGAACGTCCCAAATCTCCAGGTGCGTCAAGGCACCGGCGAATACGACCTCTTTGTCAAGTGAAGCATACTCACGCAGGTGCTGAGGTATCGAAATACGACCAATCTTGTCGAGTTCAACCGTTGCAGCTCCGCTGAAAAGAATGCGGACGAAAGCCCGATTGTCGGATGAGACAGGGATGAGATCACCATAGAACCGCTCGATGATAGAGGTCCACACTCTGTCATCAAACAGGTAAAGGCATCGATCCATGCCCTTGGTGAGAACGTAGGGAGAGCCGGTGTCGCACCGGTAGTGGGCAGGAAACATTGTTCGCCCCTTGTCGTCCACGGAGTAGCGGTATTCGCCGATGAAACAGTTCTCCTTGTTCATGGCGTAAGTATACCACAATTTCCCACTTTTTACCACAATTCGTGCAAGAACGCCAAGAACAAGTCCTAGACTATCGTTCCTCCTCCAAGTATACACCGACTGTCGTAGAAGACAACCGCTTGTCCCGGAGTGACTGCAAACAACGAATCGACCAGATGAACGGAGACCTTATCCTCAGAAACCCTATCGATACAGCCTTTGACTGGCTTTGACCTGTATCGTGCCACGACGTTTGCGCTGAAGTGCAGCGACTTGCCGGTGGGAAGGTGCTGCCATTTCAGATCGATGGCTTCAAACACATCCCTCATGCACGCACTCCGCTGCCCGATGACCAGCTCGTTTGTAGCGTGTCGCTTCTCCACGACATAGAGCCGTGTTGCGGCACTGATGCCGAGGCCCGACCGCTGGCCGACCGTATATGACGCCAGTCCCTGATGTGTCCCGATGACGGTTCCATCCGTCAGGACCACGTCTCCGGGCACACATGGCAACCGACGACGGACCTCTTCGCTGACCAGACCTTCTACAAAGCACAAATCCTGACTCTCGCGACTTGCCAAGAGATCAGGACTGAACCATCGTGAGGCCAGTGCCATCACGTCGCTCTTGACGCGCCCTGCGAGAGGGAAGATGGCCCTCCGACGCTGCTCTGCCGAAAGTCGGTACAGGAAATACGACTGGTCCTTTGCCTGGTCCATGCCGCGGCAGATCTGGTCCCCATCCTCGCTGTGGACGATTCCCGCGTAGTGACCGCTCGCAACAAGGTCGGCATGCAGCTCATCGGCTACATTAAGCAGTCCCTGCCACTTCACGTGTTCGTTGCAGAACACACAAGGATTTGGGGTGACCCCTCCGGCTACTGCCTGCCAGAACGGCTGGACGACCTGGCAGTCGAAGGTGTCTTTCACGTCGACATTGTGCCAGGAAATTCCAAGGTACTCGCACTGGGCCTTCGCCCGTCGCGTGGAGCCGGCGTCACAGCAGGCACTGTACTGAGAGAGGTGCAGGGTGACCCCGATGACATGTTCACCAAGCTCTTTCAGGAGCAACGCAGAGACAGCAGAGTCTACCCCTCCGCTCATTCCGACCACGACGCTCATGAACAGAATCTAACCACTAGACAGGCTCCTGGAATCGCAACAGCAACGGCCATCCTGGTTGCACTGCGGAATCCTGTGACATTCGAGCCACGTCCACTACTGGGTGGCTCCTTCCTTGGGTTTCTTCTTGACGTCAAGTCCTGACGCATCGGCGTACTCGTAGGTCTCGTATCTGAGGCAGCACATCAGCTTGCCACAGACGCCCGTTATCTTGTTAGGGTTCAAGCTCAGGTTCTGCACCCGGGCACACTTGAGACTGACCGGTTTGATCTCCTTGAGGAAACAGTTGCAGCATAGCTCGCGCCCACACATGCCCACCGTGGCAAAGAAACGGGTTTCATCGCGAGAGCCGATCTGCCACATCTGCACCTTGGCCTTCAGCGACCGGGACAGAGTGGACACGAGGGCCCGGAAGTCGACACGGGTCTCGGCCGTGAAATAGAACACATATTGTTTGCCCGAAAACGAGAGCTCACAGTTTACGAGGTGGATAGGGAGTCTGATCGCCCGCACCTGCTCCTTGCACAGAATCACCGCTGCGTCCTGTTTTCGCTGGTTCTCCTCAAGACGCTCGACGTCGGTCGGAGCAAGTTTGCGAATGTACTTAAGGCCACCCGCCGCCCGCTTCTTACCTGATGCGTCGTGCCTTGGATAGCCGATGATGACGTGTATCAGCTCCTTGTCGCTACCAACTGCAAGGACTCCGTCACCAGGGAGCAACGCAACACTATCGCTGACTTCGACCATGTACGTCTGGTACGACTTGGCTGAGCGAGCGCTCAGATAGCGTACCGAGGAACAACTCGCCGGCAACATATAGGTGGAATCATTCATGAGTGGTCATTCTCCTCAGCTCCAGTAGAGCGTTTGTCAGGACAAGTTCGGGGTTCACGTTCTGTTCAATGTGCTTCAGGCGCTCCCCCAGGTGGTCCAGAAAGAGCCCAACCCTGGATTCGTCCAGCACGAAGTTCACGCGGGCCAGTTCAGGTTCAGTAGAGAGTGATATGCCTGCCAAAGGGGGAACCTTGCCCCTCGCCCGCAGAACACTGTCCATAAAAAGTGCGAGCGTCTGCAAACCCGCCGTCGCGTTGTCCCGGAGACTGTTCTGACTGGCCATCCTGAGAAGGCGGCCAACGGTCTCGGAGAGGCTTACGTTTGCCTTGGCGAATTCCAGCAGGACTTCGAGGCAGGCGTCCTCGCCAGGTGCGGATGCCGCATTCTGAAGATCCGCGGCCACCTGAGTACTCCGCTCGACCTTTATGACCTGGACCCGCGATCGAATCGTGGGCAAAACACGCCTGCTATTCTGAGAGAGCAGCAGGAAGACGTTGCCCGGGACCGGTTCTTCGATGGTCTTGAGCACTCGGTCGGCTGCTACGTCTGTGAAGAAGTCCACTCCGCGGAAAACACTGACCTTGAGGCAACCCGACGCAGTCTTGACCGACGCATACGAGATGAATTGGTCGACGATGTCGACACTAAGGAAGCCTGAGTCTCCAAAAACCCTGATGTTTGCCGAACTTCGTGCATCTATCTCACGGCACGACGAGCACGTGTCACAGAATTCCCCCGGACCATGGTCGCCCCGGCAATTGCCCGCCTTGGCAAGAGCGGTCGCCAGCGCAAGCTTGGCGTACTCATCTCTGCCCACGAGAAGATATGCATGTGCCAGTCTGTGTGAGACGAGAGCTGCCTCAAGACATCGAGTAGCTGGACAGTCAGCGACCGAATCACGGATCCGTTTCGCTGGCATCGGCTATATGTCCCACAATGTTGTCTCTGATTCCCTCACGCTCATCTCCATCAGCCTGTCCACGTCTGCTCAGGGCTGCCGACATCAAGTATACACGCCACGCACTGCCTGTGCAATGAACGAATGCCAGACCGACAACGAAAAAACGGGCCGGCAGAATCCAGGCCCGTTTTGTGTGTGCCTCGACGTGACTACTTCTCGATATCGGCAAGCTGCTTGTAGAGCTTCCGTTGCTCAGTCGTGAGCGTCTTGGGGACACCTATCTCGATACGAACGATGTAGTCCCCCCGGCGGCGTTCTCCGACCGTCTGAGCTCCTTTTCCGCGAATCCGTACCTCGGTACCATGCTGACTTCCGGCCGGTATCGTCACTGTCTCTGTTCCGCCTTCCACGAGAGGAACTGAGAGGGTCGTCCCAAGTACAGCCTTGGCAGGCGACACTCGGACGGTGTGATACAGGGAACTCCCTTGCCGTTCAAACCGGGAATCATGCTCGACGGTTATGAAGAGGTACAGGTCGCCGGACTGGCCACCATGCTTGCCTGCATCTCCTTGCCCTGCGATACGTACTTTCATGCCACTGTCGACACCTGCAGGAATCGTCACCTCAATGGTCTTGTCGGCCTTGGTGACACCAGAACCCTTGCAGGCTGGGCATGGCGACTCTATGACCCTGCCTTCGCCGCGGCACGTGGGGCAGACCCCCGCAGTGACGACACGCCCGAAGATGGTGTCTTGAACCTGACGGACCTCGCCCCTGCCATTGCAGGTGGGACACGCCTTGGGGGACGTACCTGAAGCCGCTCCAGTGCCGTGGCAGGTCACACACGTATCGTACCGTCTGACCTGGATTTCTTCCTTGACACCGAAGACAGCCTGTCCCAGCGTAAGAGTCATGCTCACGCTGAGGTCCCGTCCATGCGGCGTCTCCTCGCTCTGCTGACGACCAAACCCTCCCATGAAACTGCCAAAGAGGTCCCCAATGTCAAAGCCCCCGAACGTCTGGCCGGAGCCGCCCCCCTGAGGAGCCCAAGCCTGGCCCGCGCCAGGGAAGCCGGTGGGGCCAGCCTTGCCATAGGCATCATACTGCTGTCGCTTCGCAGGATCACTCAGCGTATCGTACGCCTCGTTGACGTCCGACATGTTCCTGGGTGCTTGGGGATCATCCTTGTGGAGGTCGGGATGATACTTCTTGACCAGTTCACGGTAGGCCTTCTTGATATCATCCTGGGAGGCCCCCCTGGGTACTCCCATAACGTCATAGTACTCTCGATCAGTCGCCACGTCGACCTCCACTCAGGAATAAGCGCTTGACTCGAATTGCCGTTCCTATTGCTTCGGAGTCCCCTGACCCTCGACGGTTTCTCCGTCCTGCGGGGGCTGCTGAGCCTCAGATTGATCTTCCTGAGCAGCTGCCGGTCCCTGCTGGCCAGCCTGACGCTGCAAGTCCTCGGTAACCTTAGAGAACGCACTGTTCACTTCGTCGATTTTTGCTTCGATGTCCGAGGTCTTGTTGTCGCGCACCAGGTCCTCGAGTTCGGTGAGCTTCTTCTCTGCTTCTGCCTTCACGTCCGGTGAGATCCTGGCCACGTTCTCTGTCAGCGTCTTGCGTCCGCTGAACACAATCTGATCCGCGCGGTTCTTCAGCTCAACTTCTTCCTTGACTTTCTTGTCCTGATCAGCGAACTGTTCCGCCTCGCGCTTCATCCGCTCGATCTCGTCATCGTTCAGTTTCGTCGCATTCTCAATGGTGATATGCTGTTCCTTGCCAGTAGCCTTGTCCTTAGCAGTGACATGGACGATACCATTTGCGTCGATATCATAGCTGACCTCAATCTGTGGTTCGCCACGGCGGGCGGGCGCGATGCCGTCGAGGATGAAGCGTCCCAACGACATGTTGTCTTTCGCCATCGGGCGTTCGCCCTGCAGGACATGGATCTCGACCTGCGTCTGACTGTCACTCGCTGTGGTGAAGGTCTGGGTCTTGGAGATAGGCACGGCGGTATTACGCTTGATCATCTCGGTGAAAACGCCACCGAGCGTTTCAATGCCAAGCGTGAGCGGGGTGACGTCAACCAAGACCATCCCACTCTTGACTTCGCCGCCCAGGATGCCGCCCTGGATCGCAGCACCCATGGCAACGCACTCCATGGGGTCGACGCCACGCTCGGGAGTCTTGCTGAAGTAGCTCTCGACGAACTTCTGAACAATAGGCATCCTGGTCGGGCCACCGACAAGGATAATCTTGTCAATCTGCTGCGGCGTGAGACCGGCGTCGGCGAGAGCACGGTTGACGGGTTCACGGCACCTCTCGATGATGGGCTGGACCAGAGACTCGAGCTTGGCACGCGTAATGGGCATGACCAAGTGCTTTGGACCATTCGCGTCTGCAGTGATGAAGGGCAAGTTGATGGTTGTCTCGAAGGTTGTCGAGAGTTCGACCTTGGCCTTTTCCACGCCCTCACGAAGGCGCTGCATGGCCATCTTGTCGGCACGCAGATCGATACCGTTCTGACTGTGGAAGTCTTCTGCAACATAGTTCAGAAGAGCATTATCCATGTCGGTTCCACCGAGTTGGGTGTCACCCGACGTCGACTTCACTGTGAAAACGTTTCCTCCGAATTCCATGATGGTCACGTCCAGCGTACCGCCACCAAGGTCGAAGACCAGGATCTTGTGTTCACCCTCTGTCTTGTCAAGTCCATAGGCAAATGCTGCGGCAGTCGGCTCATTAATCAGGCGGACAACCTCGAGCCCGGCGATTTCGCCTGCATCCTTGGTCGCCTGGCGCTGCGCGTCGTTGAAGTATGCGGGTACGGTAATAACCGCCTTGGATACCTTCTGCCCAAGGAAAGCTTCGGCGTCATTCTTGATCTTGCGAAGGATGAACCCACTGATCTGCTGCGGCGTGTAGGTCTTGCCGAAGATGCTGACCGTGTAGTCGGTTCCCATCTTTCGTTTGATGGCCTGAATCGTCGTCTCGGGGTTCAGAGCTGCCTGGCGACGCGCCGGCTCTCCAACGAGCACCTGCCCATCTTTGGTAAACGCGACGTAGGATGGGACAGCCTTTCCTCCAATGCTGACACCTTCCGCCGCCGGCACGATCGTTGGCTTGCCACCGACCATGACAGCTGCTGCAGAATTTGAAGTTCCAAGATCTATACCAATAATCTTCTCTTCCATGTTCGACAAACCTCCCTAGTTAGAATACCTTACAACAAGAACCTGGTCAGTTTTCACCAGTATCACTGCTCTCGACGACTGCCTGAGGTGCTGAGGCGACATCCACCATCGCCGGCCGCAGCAACATCTCCCCTAGCTTGTAGCCATCACGAAGGACTCTTACGACCGTATTGGCAGGCGCACCCGAATCGGTAACGACATGGGCTATTTCGCACGTCGCGGAATCATAGACACTGCCCTCCAGCCCCTCTAGCTTGTGGACTCCATTCCTGGCGAGAAACTGGTTTAGTTGCCCGAGGACAGCCTGAGAACCTACGAGGAGGCTCGAATCGTCCTGAGTCCCTTCACCATGCTTCACGAGCTGGTCGAAACTATCGACGACTGCAAGGAGATCAAGAAACAGTGCCAACTTGGTCCTGGCTTCAAAGGAATTCTTGTCACGCTGAAGCGTCGCCTGTTCGCGGATGCGCAGCATCTGCTCCTCATGTACAGCGCTATTGAGGCGCTCTACTTCCTGCTGCAACTCACGTATTCTGAACCCAAGCGTTCTCAATGCCTCCCCTCCGTCACCTTCTTCATGGTCGGGAACCGCATCCAATGGCACCTCAGGCGCGGACTGAACACCATTTGCCTCGTCACTGTCTGTGCCTCGTTCTTCACCAGCAACATAGGACCTGCTTCGGTTCATCATATGTAGGCTCTCCGGTCAATTTTCGCCATAAAGGCTGCATGCAGCCTTGAACTCTCTGGGCGTTAGCACTCTCGCCATATGACTGCTAATCGTCCCACAATTGTAATGCAAAGCATGCTGGTGTCAAGCGCTCAGTCACCACAAACCGTTGATTTCTGGCGCAGTAACGCGATAATATAGAGGATTCAAATACTTGGAGGCAATCAATGTATACCGATCAGATTACGAGGAAGGAGCTCGCCAGCTTCATGGATCACACTCTCCTCAGGCCCGATGCAACTTGCGCTGACATCGAGCGGCTATGTGCCGAAGCCATACAGCTCGGAACGGTGGCGGTATGTATCAACTCGTCCATGGTTGAGACCGCCTCTGCCTCCCTGAATGGGTCTGATGTACGCGTGGTGTCTGTCGTGGGCTTTCCGCTTGGCGCGCCTCTGTCGGCTGCCAAAGCGCGGGAGACTGAGTTGGCCATCCGCCACGGAGCGTCGGAGATCGACACGGTTATCCAGATCGGGTGGCTCAAGGAAAAGAACTACCGCGGAGTTGCACAGGACATCGCAGCAGTTGTCGAATCGGCCGGAGACGCTCTCGTGAAGGTCATTATCGAGACCTGCCTGCTTACCGATGAGGAGAAACGGGTGGCATGTGCCATCGCCGTCTCGGCCGGAGCAGGGTTTGTCAAGACGAGCACCGGCTTCAGCAAGGCAGGTGCTACAGAAGACGACGTCAGGCTGATGCGTGAGGTCGTGGGGGGCCTCTTCGGCGTGAAAGCCGCAGGAGGTATCCGCGATCTTCACACTGCCATCGCTATGCTCAACGCGGGCGCGACCCGCCTCGGGGTTTCTGCATCTGCCGCCATTCTTGCGGAGGCACAGCAGTAGCACTCAATGGTCTATCACTGGACGCTCGCCTCCATTCTCAATGCTTCGAGGGTAGGAGAGAAGGACAAACGCCTGGTGCTCTTCTCCAGAGAACTGGGCAAAGTCACGGCTGTTGCTCGAGGGGCAGCAGCCCCAGACGCGAAGTGGTCAACCTCGTTCGAACCTTTTTCGCTCCTCTACCTCCGTCTGTACGACCGTTCCCACTTCCTGACTGTAGTCAGTTCGGAGGAACGAGTAGTCTACACCGGTGTCCTATCGTCTCTGTCGAGGTCGCTGAAAGGCATGGCAATGAACCAGCTGGCAGAATGCGTTCTTGAGCCATCCTCGGAGGAACCGGGCTTGTTTGCCGCCTACGTTACGGCTTTATCGAGGCTCAACATCGCGGTGAATGCCGTTGAGGAGGACAGAGCCTTTCTGCAGTTCACCCTTGATGTCCTCACTGAACTCGGTTTTGGTATCAGTTCTCTACATTGTGAACGGTGCGGAGCAGCACTGGACGAGAATGTGCACTTCTCCATGAGAGACAATGCCTTTCATTGTCCCCCCTGTGCGACAACTGAAACAGATGTTGTCCTCTCTCCGGAGCTCGTCAGCTTTCTTCGGACCGGAGAAGGCAGCATCGATGCGCGTCGTACGCTCATGGGTATTGCACTGACGCTGCGACTGTTGAGGTCTGCTGCCAGCAAACTGGCCGTCACACAAGCCTTCGAGCGATTCGCGCAGAACGCTGCTACACTGTTTCACGTCGACGCAAGAGAAGAACCCAAGGAGTGATGCCATGAACTTTGAAGAAATGGTTTCCAAGTTAGAGCGCTTCTGGGAAGACGAAGGCTGCACGCGTCTGTTCCCGTATGATCAGGAGGTAGGGGCGGGTACGCTGAGCCCATATACATTCCTGCGAGTCCTGGGGCGCAAACCCTGGAAAGCCGTCTACGTACAACCGTCACGACGTCCAGCAGACGGTCGGTACGGCGAGAACCCCAACCGTCTTTACATGCATCACCAGTTGCAGGTCATCATCAAGCCTCCCACCACGGACATCCAGGACACCTACCTGCGAAGCCTCTACCTGCTCGGTCTCAAGCCAGCCGAACACGACATCCGGTTCGTCGAGGACAACTGGGAGACGCCAGTACTCGGGGCCGCGGGCGTCGGCTGGGAAGTCTGGCTCGACGGCATGGAAGTAACGCAATTCACGTACTTCCAGCAGGCAGGCGGCCAGGAAGTCCCCGTTGTGGCAGTCGAGATAACGTATGGTCTCGAACGGCTCGCCATGTTCGTTCAGGAGAAGAAGAACGTCTACGAGCTGGAATGGCATGAAGGCGTCACCTATGGAGACCTGCGACAGCAGGTCGAGCGCGAAAACAGTATTTACTCGTTTGAGCAAGCCGACATTGAGGCGCTCGTCACGATGTTCGACCTCTGCGAAAAGGAGTCCCAACGCATGATCGACAAGAAACTCATCACTCCCGCCTACGAGTACCTCCTGAAATGCTCACATACGTTCAACATCCTTGATGCCCGTGGCACCGTCGGGGTTTCTCAGCGTATGGCATATCTTGCCCGCGTGCGCCGTCTCGCGTACGGTTGCGCGGACCTCTACCTGGAGAACGAAAACCATGAGTGACCTGCTGATCGAGATCTTGACTGAGGAACTTCCGGCACGTTTCGTGGACAACGCTCGGGCGCAACTGGTCGAACATGTCACAACACACCTCGACGAGTCCTTCATCGTGCATGGAGATATCCGTGGCTTTTCCACGCCACGGCGGCTTGTTGTGCTAGCTAGGAACGTCAAGGAGCAGACGGAAGCCCGAACCATGGAAGCAAAAGGACCGGCCAGGGCGTCGAGCTATGACGCTCAGGGAAGTCCCACGCCGGCTCTGCTCGGCTTCTGCAGGGGGCAGGGCGTAGACCCTGCCGACACGTATACCGTGGACGTCGCCGACAAGTCATACATTTACGCCCGGAAAACAGTTGCGGGGCAGAAGTCCTCTGAACTCGTCGAGGCCTTTCTCCCTCGCCTGCCCCACGAAATTACGTTCCCCAAGATGATGCACTGGGAGGAGTCCGGGTTCCAGTTTGCGCGCCCCATTCGCGGATTGCTCGCGCTACTTGGCGTCGAAGTCCTTCACTGGGAAATAGCCGGAGTACAGAGCTCGAACACCACCTTCGGCCTCCGCGTCGGCAAACCGAAACCAATAACAGTAGCGTCACCGGAAGACTACATGCGACGGCTGCGCGAAGCATTCGTCATCGTGGACCCTGCCGAACGCCGCCGCCTGATCGAAAAACAGGCAGACAAACTGTTGAAGCCTCTTGGCTTCAAGCTCGGAGACAATATGAGCGATCTGCTGGACGAGGTCGTGAACCTTGTCGAATACCCGTCCGTCTTCCTGGGAGACCTCCCGAAAATAGCGACCGAGCTCCCCGAAAGCGTCGTCCGTTCTGTGCTCCAGCAACAGATGCATTCTTTCCTGGTGTACGACCAGAATGGGAACGTCGTTCCACACTTCCTGAGTGTGCGCAACGGCCTTACCGACTTCATCGACATCGTGCGACGAGGCAATGAGAGCGTCGCAAAAGCCCGTCTTCTGGATGCAGCCTTCTTCATCCAGGAAGACATGCGTGAGCCTCTGGAGGCATATGTGGGCCGATTGGATACCCTGATCTTCATGGACAAGCTCGGCACCATGGCCGCCAAGACTCTGCGGCTCGAGCGACTGGCAGCCTGCACGACCGTGTACGCTTCGGTGACGCCGGAAGAGGAAGCAACGCTCTTCGCCGCAGCCCACCTCTCCAAAGCAGATCTTGCTACCAGCATGGTAAAGGAGTATACATCGCTCCAAGGGGAAATCGGTGGCGTCTATCTTTCGCGTGCTGGCGGTTCACCAGACATCGTGTCCGCCATTCGTGAGCAGTACGTGCCTCGCTCTCCTTCGGAAGACATTCCAGCAACGAGAGTCGGCCGACTGCTCGGCATCATCGACAAGGTCGACACACTCACAGGGATCCTTGCTACCGGTTTCAACCCTTCCGGGTCAGAAGACCCCTACGGCCTCCGGCGTGCCGGCAACGGCATTGTCCGCACAATCGTCGAGTCACGTGAGTCTGTGGACCTGGAGATTCTTGTGAAGAAAGCAGTCGAGGGGTATCAGGCAACTGGATCCCTGCCGCATCCTGAAGACCTGCAGCAGAAAGTCTTGGACTATCTGAAAGGACGCATTACTCAGTATTTCAAGGAGAAACAGCTGACCAGGGAATTCGCCCCACTCGAATACCTCCCGCTCGTCGAACTGGGTTCCATCCCCGAACGCATGCAGGCGCTGCATGAAGCGGCCGGCGGCGCCGTACTCGTGACTCTTGCGGATAGCCATCGCAGGATACAGAACATTACCAAGGGGCTTCCTGCTGCCACGAGCCTGCCTGCAGACTTGCTGCTGACGGATCCCGAGGAACTTGTACTCAGACAGTCAGCCGAGGCTGCTGCACCGAGAATTCTCCAGTTCCTGGCAGTGCGGAAGTATCCAGAGGCCATCCGGACGTGCGAGGAACTCGCCGTTCCTGTCACAGTTTTCTTTGACCGCATCCTCGTCATGGCCACCGACGAACGCGTGCGAAGCGCACGTTTATTGCTTTTGTGCTACCTGAAGTATATACTTGGACTTGTTTGTGACTATTCCAAGCTAACCTAGGCCTGACAGGAGGAACCATGGACCAGCGGAAGTTTGTCTACGATTTCGAAGAAGGCAGTAAGGAGATGAAGACCATCCTCGGAGGAAAGGGAGCGGGCCTCGCAGAGATGACAAAAATCGGGCTTCCCGTACCTCCCGGTTTCACGATCTCGACGGAGATGTGCCCCGAGTACCTCAAGATCGGCGAGATCCCTGAGACTCTGAAGAATGAGACCAGAGAACATCTTGCCAGACTCGAAGGCAAGCTTGGCAAGAAGTTCGGCTTAGCGCAGAACCCGCTGCTCGTGTCCGTCCGCTCAGGTGCGGCAGTCTCGATGCCTGGCATGATGGACACGATCCTCAACCTCGGACTCAACATCGAGACCGTTGAAGGTCTTGCGACTCTGACTGGGAACCCGCGCTTCGCCTGGGACTCCTACCGCAGGTTCACGCAGATGTATGGCAACGTCGTGCTAGGTATCGAGCACAACGACTTCGAGAACATACTTGCAGAGCAGAAGCAGCTTCAGGGTGTCACACTGGATACAGACCTGTCCGTCGACAGCCTGAAGGCTCTCGTCCAGAAGTACTTTGCGCTTGTTCAGGAAAAGACGGGCAAGCCCTTTCCACAGGACCCGATGGACCAGTTGCTCGGGGCAGTGGGCGCCGTTTTCCGCTCATGGAATACCGAGCGAGCCATCACCTACCGAAAGATCGAGAAAATCAGCGGTCTTATTGGTACGGCGGTCACGGTTCAGTCCATGGTCTTCGGCAACATGGGCAACGACTCGGCAACAGGCGTCTGTTTCACCCGTGACAATTCCACCGGAGCCAAACACTTCTCGGGCGAGTATCTTGTCAACGCCCAGGGTGAAGATGTGGTCGCCGGCATTCGCACGCCAAA
>NZ_QXIS01000026.1 GCF_003570925.1 Candidatus Cryosericum terrychapinii
GACGGCATTCGCCGTCTCGGCGTACGTGCCAATGCAGACACGCCCGCGAATGCCCACAAGGCACGCGCTTTTGGTGCGGAGGGCATTGGCTTGTGTCGCACGGAGCGTATGTTCAATGATCCTGAGCGTCTGCCCCTCATGCAGGAGATGGTCATCGCGAGTTCGCTCGAAGAGCGCACCCCCGCCCTCGAGAAACTGCTTCCGATGCAGCGCGACGACTTCGAGAAGATCCTTGAGGCCATGGACGGTTTCCCGGTCATCATCCGCCTGCTGGACCCGCCTCTCCACGAGTTCCTTCCCCAGATAGACCGACTCACCGAGGAAATGGCCGAGGCAGAGACGGCGCACGACGAAGCACGCATCACCTATCTGAAGAAGGTCATGAAGCGGTACAACGAGCTGAAGGAATTCAACCCGATGATTGGTTTCCGCGGCTGCCGCGTTGGAATCGTGTATCCCGACATCTACCAGCTGCAGGTCCGTGCAATCGCCGAGGCAACTGCCACACTCGTCAAGCGAGGATTGCACCCGATGCCCGAAATCATGCTGCCCCTTGTTGGTCACGTGAACGAGATCAAGGTACTCAAGCCGCTGGTTCAGGAGGAACTTGACAAGGTGTTCGAGCGCGAAGGCATCACGGTTGCTGTAAAGATCGGCACCATGGTCGAAGTTCCCCGCGCCTGCTTGACTGCGGACGAGATCGCCGAGTACGCCGAGTTCTTCAGCTTCGGGACCAACGATCTCACACAGACAACCTTTGCCTACAGCCGTGACGATGCTGCTGGAACCTTCCTGCCAGCCTACCTTGATGCCAAGATCCTGAACGTTGATCCCTTCCAGAGCATTGATGAGAAGGGCGTGGGCAAGCTTGTGCGCATCGCTGTAGTTCTTGGCCGTCAGACGAACCCCAGGATTGAAATCGGTATCTGTGGGGAACACGGCGGCGACCCCGATTCCATTGAGTTCTGCCATGTGTCTGGTCTCGACTATGTCTCCTGCTCGGCACCGCGAGTCCCCATTGCGCGCCTTGCAGCTGCACAGGCCGTCATCAAGAACAGGCCGGCCGCCAGTTAACACAGAATTCCCATACATGCTACCTATCACGAACTACAGGGATAGGGAAGGAAGGCTGCTCTCTCAGGGAGCAGCCTTCGGCATTGCCAGTAAGGGGCGAGTCTTGCCTGAGAGTGATGACGGTATCCGATCGCCATTCCAGAAAGACCGCGACCGCATCATTCACGCGAGCGCGTTCCGAAGACTCCAGTATAAGACACAGGTGTTCATGGCACCCAAGGGTGACGAGATACGTACAAGGCTCACACACACCCTCGAGGTCGCGCAGTTGTCACGCTCAGTGTCCGACGCCCTCGGTCTCAACGAAGACCTCGTCGAGGCGATTGCACTTGGACACGACCTTGGCCACGCGCCATTCGGGCACACGGGAGAGGCAGTCCTAGATGTGAAGTTGAAGGAGATTGATCCCAGCTTGGGATTCGAACATGCACGACAGAGCCTCCGCGTGGTCGACAGCTTGGAGCGCCGTGAGCGTGGACACGGTGAGGTGCTCTTTGGGCTCAATCTCACCTATGAGACCCGCAACGGTATCGCCTCTCACAGCAAGGGGCTTGAAGAAATGAGCAAGCTGGAGGACATGCTGAGTCCACAGACTCTGGAGGGACAGATCGTGCGCCTCTGCGACAGAGTCGCCTATGTCAACCACGACCTTGACGATGCCATCCACGCCGGCATCATCGATACGACCGACGTCCCGGCAATGACAGTGGAGGCACTGGGCAGCTTCTACTCGCAACGCCTCGATACGATGGTGCTGGACATCATCCGATCCAGCTCCGCCGCAGGAGAGATTGTCATGAGCCAACCCATACAGGAGGCCATGGACAACCTCATGCTTTTCCTGAAAGACAGGGTATACGTGCATTCGGAGCCAAAACGCGAAGAAGGGAAAGCTCGTGACTTGCTGTCCCGCATTTTCGACTTCTGCATGCAGGACGTCAGGCGTATGGAGCCCTATCTGCGAGAGCACCCCATGACCTGCGAGTCAGACGATCCGGCTCCCATGCTCCGTGGAAACCTCCAGAGCACGGCACGGATCGTGACGGACTATGTCGCCTCGATGACGGACCGAATGGCGCTCAAGGTGGCAACAGACCTGGTGATGCCCCACATCTACGTCTAGGAAGTCCGAGAGCGCCGATTGCGGTACATCTGTGAGGAGGCCGGGAACGATTCAGGCCTCCTCTCTCGTATACCTAGGTGGTAGCCACCCACACATGGAATACAAAGAGTACATCGCCGACATAAGCACCAAGATTGGCATCCTTGACGTCATTGGCCATTATGTCAAACTGCGCAAACAGGGTCGCAATTATGTGGGCCTCTGCCCTTTCCATCATGAGAAGACACCGTCATTCACGGTCAGTCCCGACAAGAACATGTTCTACTGCTTTGGCTGCAAAGCATCCGGAGATATGCTGACGTTTGTGCGCAAGGTACACAACGTGTCACTTCCAGAAGCAATCGAGGTTGTGTCCAAGGAGTTCCATGTCGAGCTGCCGCCATGGCATATGTCCACGGCGGCGTCACGGGAACGTCAGGAACTCCTGCAAACGCTCAAGCTCGTCGCGACCGCATTTGCTGCTACGTTGCAGAGCAGTCAAGCAGGTGAGTGCCAGGAGTATGTCAGAAGTCGCGGACTCAGTTCTGAGACAGTGAAGCTCTTCTCTCTTGGCTACTGCCCTCGCAACACAGACAGTCTCGTCAAGTGGTGTGCGGAACACGGGATCGATGAGGATAGCCTCGCACGCACCGGCATCGTGCAACGGCATGAAGGGCACTCGTTCTCGCCATTTGCCCATCGACTGATGTTTCCAATCTGGGACAGCATCGGCAATATCATCGCATTTGGTGGACGAGCCATCGACGGGTCGATGCCCAAGTACACGAACAGCCCCGAGACTCCGCTGTTTGCCAAGAGAAGGACGCTTTACGCGCTCCCTCTCGCTGAGCCGTCCATACGTGAAACCGGGACGGCTGTCGTCGTCGAGGGATACATGGATGCTATCGCTCTCCACGCCGCAGGTTTCACCAATGTCGTTGCCTCGCTTGGCACGGCATTCACAGAGGAACAGGGTACCCTGCTGAGACGGAGCGCCTCTCGCGTTCTGCTCAATTTCGACAGTGACGAAGCCGGCCAGCGCGCCGCTCGACTTGCACTCTCCATAGCCGACCGAACCGGGCTGGACGTAGCCGTGGTCAGGGTCGAGGGGGCAAAGGACCCAGATGAGCTGCTGCGCGAACCTGGGGGAAAGGCTCAGTACCAGGTCGCCCTGGACCAGGCAATATCCGTGGGCGATTTTCTGCTCGATGCTGCCGTCGTGGGCAGGGACATGAACTCGGTAAGCGGTCGAAGGGCATTTGTACAGGAGATGATGGAGTCCGTGGACGACATGCAGGACTCACTGCTCAGAACTCAGCTCCTTACCCAGATTGCCCGTCGGGTCGATGTTCGTGAGGAAGAGGTTCTGGCAATCTATCACAAGGGCCGCACACACGTCGAACAGCCTACGGTCGCCGATCCGTGGAGACTCTCGCGCAAGAGCCTCGGACACTCCAGGATTCCCACAGGGGGGTCTCTGCAGACCACGCGCTCCAAGCTTGAGCAGGATCTGATCCATGGTCTGATACACAATCTCGACCGGCTTTCGGAGCTCTCGCCACTCCTCGATGGGCTGTCGTTGCAGAATGAATCCTGTCAGGAAATTCTCAGCGTACTGCGCCGCGAAACCTCCGGGGAAGCAGCTCTGGTGCCCTCACTGGTTGCACAACTCGGACCGGAAGCTGCCGCCCTGGTCGGTCGATGGAGTCTCGAAGAACACAAGTTAAGCTGTCAGGATGTGAGAGATGCAGCCAAGTGGCTGCGAACGGGGTCGTCTGCCGTGATACCGGGAGATGGCTCGATAGCCCATGAAAGGGGTGGATGATGGCAGAGAAGAAGCATGCGGTACGCAAGACCGAGGTTCAGGAAAAGGCTCATCCGGCCAAGGCCTTACGGATCCCGCACAAGAAGCTGGCAGAAACAGTAGCCCTGCCCGAGACAGCCACCAAGACTAAGCGCGTCAAGCCGTCCCCGAAGGTGCCCGCGACCGTTGCCGTGGCCGAAACCTCCGAGGCCGCTCCTCACGTGAAGCGCGTTCCCAAAGCCAAGGCCCTGAAGAAGGAGAAAAAACCTATCCATGAGAAAGGGCATGAAGCCAGCCTAGATCTGGAAGAGGAACAGGAGGGCTCGCATGAAGAAGGTCCTGCCGCAGAACCGCCGCTCCCCAAGAAGCGTGAGCTGATCAAGTTGCTGGACAGCGCCCGTCGAGAGGGCGTCCTAGACTACGAAGCCATCATGAATGCGCTGGAAAAACACGACCTCTCCGTCGAAGAACTCGACATCTTCTATGAGCGGATGGACTTCGAGGGAATCGTCTTTGGTACTCCCCGCTTCGTCAAATCCACAGCCAAGAAGACCATTGCAGCGCCTTCTATCCCCTCGATCATCCGCGTTACGACCCAGGAGGAGCAGAACCCAATCCAATCCTATCTGAGTGATATCGGCCGCGTGCCACTGCTGACACCAGATCAGGAGAAGTCACTGGGCAAGAGCGTCATGGCGGGCGACATGGAGGCCCGTCGCCAGCTTATCGAAGCCAACCTTCGCTTGGTCGTCAGTATCGCAAAGAAGTACACGGGGCGCGGCTTGTCCTTCCTTGACCTGGTCGAAGAGGGCAATCTCGGCCTTATCAGGGCCGTCGAGAAATTCGACTACAAGCGTGGATTCAGATTTTCCACGTACGCCACGTGGTGGATCCGACAGTCGATGACGCGTGCGCTGGCAGACCAGTCACGCCTGATCCGGGTTCCGGTACACATGGTCGAGAACCTCAACAAGATCGACAAGATCAAGAAGGGTTTCTTGCAGGAACACGGGCGAGAGCCGACCAAAGAAGAGCTCGCCACCGCCATGGGCATCCCCGTCAAGAAGATCATACGGTATCTGCGCCTCGGGCAACAGCCACTGTCTCTCGAGAACACCGTCGGAGATGAGGAAGAGAGTCGTCTGGAGAACTTTATTGAGGACGAGAAGAGTCCCTCTCCTGAGAAGGAAACCTTCAACAAGTACTACAAAGAACAGCTGGAGCGCATCCTCGAGACGCTCCCGGAACGCGAGAAGAAGATCCTCATCTACAGAGAGGGCCTTCAGGGTGAATACGAGCACACCCTGGAAGAAGTCGGCACAATGTTCCAGGTCACACGTGAACGTATCCGCCAGATTGAGGCAAAAGCCAAGCGCAAGCTGAAGGAGATGATTGCCAAGGAGAATGGGATGAGCGAGGAGGACATGCACAACGATGGCAATGTCATCCGGCATCGTACGTCGTCGAATCGAAGACGCTCGCCTTCTCAGACCTGATTGACAGTCGACATCTTGACATACGAGCTGTCAACACTACACTTACTGTTGCGTTCCCCGATAGCTCAACGGTGGTAGCACTGGACTGTTAATCCGGGGGTTGTAGGTTCGAATCCTACTCGGGGAGCCAGAGTCTAACCCGCCGATTTTGGCGTTGCTCGTCCAACACAAGACTCTGTGTGATGAACCCCTTGGGGTCTTTTTTTGTCCCAAGACCCTGCAGGACCCATCTCTGATCGCAGCCAAGAAGAGAAACCACATCAGCCCGCTCAAGGACAAGCAGCGGCTCGTCAATGCGCAGCAGAAAACAGCCGGTAATGAACTGGCAGCCGGGCGAATTTCAACGGAGAATCATCGCCGCCGACCCAGCCACCAGTTCCGATGCAGGCGATTGTACGACTTTTCGCCAGGTTATCTCCTTCCGCCTCTTATGGCCCGCACCACGGCGATCAGCAATATCGCGCCCACCACTGCCGTAATCAGGGCTCCCCATATTCCGCTGCTCGGAATTTTCAGCAACCCGAACACGTATCCGCCGATGTATCCGCCGATCGCACCGATGACCAAATCGCCGAGCAAGCCATAACCGCTGCCTTTCATGACTTGGCCCGCAATCCAACCTGCGACGATACCGATGATGATCCACCAGAGCCAACTTGGCATATCCTAGCCTCCTTGTTTCGAAATCCCAGTCAGGGTTTGACTGTCAGACATCAGATAAACCGCAGCTTCGACGCTTTCCAGCCATTTCGTGCCCATGAATTCTGCTTCAAGGCCACCATGTTTGGACGTCGACCAATGTTGAGCAACATGCAAATAAGATAGTAGTGAGGCGGAATGGTCCTGTCAATCCCCCGGTCTCTTTCTTCCGGGCTGCGTCTCCTCATCTCCCTTCCGACACTTTCCACCGCGTATTCCAGCAACAGGGCCAGCGGCCTGATTCCGGAGCTTGCCCCAAGCGCTGACCGACCGCAGCGGTTGCTCTTGTCAGAGAGTGGCATGTCGTCCGGTCATGACTATACTCAGATTATGAGTGCCGAAGGAACATTGGCCATCGAAAAGACGCGATGCGCCTGACAATTGAGACACGGACCAAACTCAATGCCTGGCTGCGCGTGCTGCCGAAGGAGAAGGGTGCCGCGCTGCATGGACTCGAATCTCTGTTTCTTCCGATCGCGCTGGGTGATCGCCTCATTGTCGATACGTCGCTCTCCGAGACGCCGAGGTTTCTCCTTTCGTCCAACAGACCGGATCTTATCCCTAGCAACACAGTTCAGGAGGCATGGAATGCATTCGTCGATTCGTGTCCCCCTGCCCGTGGTCGACCATCCTTCCAGATAACTGTGCATCTCGACAAGCGTATCCCCGAACAGACTGGCCTAGGTGCAGGAAGCGGTGATGCGGGCACGATGCTTCTTCTCCTCAACCAGTTGCATGGGTTCCCCCTCAACAGAGGCCAGCTTCACGCTATCGCCTGTCGGATCGGCTCGGACATTCCATTCTTCGTCCAGTCGGGTCCGTGCATCGTACGCGGTATGGGAGACCGAGTAGAACCGCTGCCATCATTTCCCCATCTCACGTGTTGCGTAGCTCTCCCAGAGTTTCGCGTAGATACCAGACACGCATACGAACTACTGGACAATGCTATGGCCGACAACGGGGCTTCAGCCGTGGACCCTTCTGTCTCGCTTGACATCGTTCTAGAAGCCCTCCAGAAGCTTGAACCGTTGTCCCGCTCTGGTTCCTTTCGGCTGAACTCCTTTGAGGCAACTCTCGGCGAAAACACAGCCAGTTTCCTGAGCATTCGCAGCATGCTCCTCGCAAGTGGCGCCATTCTCGCCGGTCTCAGCGGTTCAGGGAGTGCCGTCTTCGGTATATATGCAGAAAGGGCAGCTGCTGAGACAGCTGCCCTTGATGTCCAGCAACGCGTCAGCGCCGCGCGGACATTTGTTGCGGAGATTCTATAGAGACTATTTAACCTCGGCGGTAGCGCCTGCAGCCTCGAGCTTGGCCTTGATCTCGTTGGCTTCCTTCTCGGGGATGTGCTCCTTGACGGGTTTCGGAGCGCCATCGACGACGTCCTTTGACTCCTTGAGGCCGAGGCCCGTGATCTCGCGGACAACCTTGATGACCTCGATCTTTTTCTCGCCAACGGTCTTGAGGATCACGTCAAACTCGGTCTTAACTTCGACAACGGCGGCTGGGGCAGCCGCAGCAACAGCAACTGGGGCTGCAGCCGAAACGCCGAACTTCTCTTCGATCATCTTGACGAGGTCAGCAAGGTCAAGGACAGTCATGCTCTCGATAGCTGAAAGGATTTCTTCTTTGGTCATGTCATTCCTCCTATTGAATGATGTTATGCTTGCGGTGTGACCTGAGCCTTCTGCTCACGGACTTTGTCAAGTGCATAGGCAATACTGCTTACAGTTTGCTTCAGTGCCATGGCTAGCCCTGTGACTGGCCCATTCATGCCGCGGCACACCTGAGCGATGAGTTCGTCCCTGGTCGGCAACAGCGCGAGACGCTCGACCATCGGCTCGTCGAAAAAGCTCCCGTCAACGATTGCGCCCTTGACTACAAAGCGCTGTTCGCCAAGCTTGCCAGTCGGTTTCTTGTACAGAGCCTTTGCCAGAATAGATGGATCGGTCTTGCCGAGTCCGATAGCGGTCATCTGTGTGAACAGAGATTCCGGCAAACTCAGGCCGATTTCCTTCATGGCCCGCTCGAGGAGAGTATTCTTGACAACAACATACTCAATGCCCTGCTTCGTCAGTTTCTTGCGTTCGTTCGCAACGAACGACGCCTTCAGCCCCTGGTAGCTCACGAAAACGATCGACTCCGACTCTTTCAGCTGCTTGACAAGGTCACCCACAAGCTGTTTCTTCTGATCCCTAGTTAGCATGTTTCACCTCCTCTTTGCGTAGAAAAGAAAAGCTCTCTGCCAACAACAGAGAGCCGTATTGCACATGGTCAAGAAGCGCAAACGCCTCGGCGGGCAAGATTGAGGGGATGAACCCCGCTCGCTGTCTTGGGCTACTAGTCGTAATAGAAGTGTACTCTAAAGTTTGCTCGTGTCCAGTCGGATTGCCGGGCTCATGGTGAGCGACATATAGGTCTTGCCAAGATACGTTCCCTTGACCGAGGAAGGACGAGCTCTCTGGATCGCTTCAAAAAGAGACATGAAGTTCTCCTTGATGGCAGCAGGAGCGAAGCTCGACTTGCCAAGAGGGCAGTGAACCGTACCAATCTTGTCAACGCGGAACTCGATCTTACCGGCCTTGAACTCGCGAACAGCCTTCCCTACGTCCAGCGTCACCGTGCCCGCCTTAGGGTTGGGCATCAATCCACGTGGCCCCAATACACGGGCTATCTTTCCAAGCGTCGCCATCATGTCCGGGGTTGCGATTGCAACATCGAAGTCCAGCCAGCCGCCCTTAATCTTCTCGACGAGTTCCTCGCCACCCACGAAGTCAGCGCCTGCCTCCTGAGCCTCAGCAGTCTTGTCACCCTTGGTAAACACGGCAACCCTGACAGTTTTGCCCGTACCAGCCGGAAGTGTCACGACGCCACGAACGTTTTGGTCAGCCTGTTTCGGATCGACGTTGAGCTTCATGCAGACCTCGATCGTCTCATCGAACTTGGCAGTCCTCAATTTGGGGAGCAATTCGACCGCCTCATCCAAAGTGTAGATCTTGGCATAGTCGACAAGCTTTGCTACTTCTTGATACTTCTTTCCCTTCTTGCTCATGAATTACCTCCGTGGTTACGTGGAGAAACTCCTCCCACGTGCGCTATGAATCCGTTACTCGACGACCGTGACTCCCATGCTCTTGGCGGAGCCCCCAATGATCTTGATAGCTTGCTCGATGTCAGCAGTGTTGAGATCCTCCATCTTGATCTTGGCGATCTCGGCCAACTGAGCCTTTGTGATGCGACCAACCTTCTTCTTGTTCGGCTCACCCGATCCAGACTCGATCTTGATGGCCCTCTTGATAAGGGACGATGCCGGCGGAGTCTTGGTAATAAAGGTGAACGACTTGTCTTCGAACACAGTTATGACTGCAGGGATGACCAAACCAGCCTTGTCCTTGGTCCTCTCGTTGAACTGCTTGCAGAACTCCATGATATTGACACCCTTCTGACCAAGAGCTGGACCAACAGGCGGTGCTGGCGTTGCCTTCCCTCCCTCAATCTGTACGCGCGCGTACCCTACGATCTTCTTCGCCATAGCAGATACTACCCCCTAAACTCAGATCTGTCAGATCTTCTTGATAAAGCCGAAATCGATCTCGACTGGCATTTCGCGTCCGAACATCATAAGCCTGATGCGAGTCTTTTCCTTCTCAGGCGAGATACTCTCGACCTTACCCTGCATCCCATCAAACGGGCCACCGATAATCTGTACGGTATCGCCAACTTCGAAGTGAAGCTTCGCCACCGCCTCTTCTTCGGAAACCCTGTTCTTGATAATCCGCTCAACCTCTTCGTCCGAAAGAGGGATGGGCTTTCCATAGTTGCCAACAAATCCCAGGATGCCGGGAGTGTGCGTAACCACATTCCAAGTCTCGTCATCCATGATCATCTCGACAACGAGATACCCCGGGTAGACTTTCTCCTGTTTGACCTTCCGTTCCCCGTTCTTGATGATCACCTTGTTGTCCACGGGGAGAACCACAGAAAACACGCGGTCCGTGAGAGCCAACGTCTTGACCTTCTGTTCCAGATTGTTTCTGGCCTTTTCCTCCGCACCAGAGTATGTGTGCAGGAGGTACCAGTTGCGGTCAGCCATCCAGACCTACGAGATGAGCCACTTCAGGGCGGCTGCAAACAAGTAGTCCCAAGCACCGATATATATGGCCCAGAATGCAACGAAGGCGATGATGGTCACTCCGGACTTCATAAGTTCACGAGGCCGGGGCCACGTGACCCTATGCCGAATTTCTGTCCACATAGACCGAATCCAGTTTTTGAAGCGTATACCTGCCGGCTTGACTGTCTTTATATTACTCACATGTTCCTCCTCAAAGGAAGGTGGCAGGCCCGGAGGGGCTCGAACCCCCAACACTCGGTTTTGGAGACCGATGCTCTACCAGTTGAACTACGGGCCTACCTGGGGTCTTGCGGTTACTTTGTCTCCTTGTGTTCCGTATGCTTTCTGCAATGCGAACAGTACTTGTTCACATGCACTTTGTCTGGGTCATTCTTCTTGTTCTTGATGCTGGTGTAGTTGTGGTTCTTGCACACTGTGCACTCGAACGTAATGATGTCTCTCATGACAGCTACCTACTCCAGAATCTTGGTGAC
>NZ_QXIS01000027.1 GCF_003570925.1 Candidatus Cryosericum terrychapinii
AATCTCGACGTCGAACGACTTACCACCGACGTTCATGTTGAACTTGTTTGACACGTGAACCCCCTCTGCAGCGATTTCTCCACCTCGAACCCGGCAGGACCCCTCTGCCTCCTGTGCTTCGTCATTATACCCCATTTGTGTCCCGATGTGGCACAACCCCCGTTGTCACATCCCGGTCGGCTGATGACAGCTCGCTGATTCGTCATGCCCGGGCAGACGGCCATCAGTCCTTTCTCAGGGACATGGGTTCCCGCCTTCACGGGAACGACGGAAAGGAACGCGAGGGATTTCCCCATCTATGTATGTTCGACCCCCGCCGAAGCGGGGGTCGATTTACGTCCTGAGAGGAAGAGCGTGCTACGTGTTGGACGGTGTAGTGGAGCCCGAGGCAGATCCTGGACCCTTCATGCCGCCACCGACCCCACGACCGATACCCTGCCCGTCAGCTCGGCCGCCGCGCATACCGCAACCTCCGAATCCTTTGCCACCAAGAGTCACGGTCTTGCCATCGGCACCTGTGAACGAAGTAGCCATAATGGTGGTCGCGTCAGTCGACGTCTTGAAACCTTCGATCTTGACCACATCACCGACCTTCACGGTGATGGTGCTTGCATCATGTCCGAGGACCACTGTCACGATGGTACCGTCGGCCTGTTTGACCTTGATCGTCGTCATTGCCGTTGGAGCTGATTTCGTCGTGTCGCCAGTCGAAGGGGTCGTCGTGGTCGCCTGCGTGACTTCAGTCACCATACCCGAAACGCTCACGTTCTCACCCCGTATGCCCCGGCCACCACCCATGCCATCCAGGCCACGAAGGGTAACTGCTTTGCCGTCTGCACCAGTAAACGAGGTAGCCATAATCGTATTCGCGTCCATCGGGGTCTTGAAACCTTCGATCTTGACCGCATCACCGACCTTCACGGTGATGGTGCTTACATCATATCCGATGACCGCTGTCACGATGGTACCGTCGGCCTGTTTGACCTTGATCGTCGCCATTGCCGTTGGAGCTGATTTCGTCGTGTCGCCAGTCGAGGGGGTCGTCGTCGGCACGTTGACTTCAGTGACCGTTCCCGCGACGCTCACCGTCTCGATGTCGGGTGTCCCGTCGGCCTTGCGCAGAGTGACGGTCTTGCCGTCCGCGCCGGTGAACGTCCAGATCTGCAGTTCGTTGACACTGTTTCGCGTTTCAGACGTCCCTTCGACAGTGACGGTGTCACCAACCTTCATCGTGATACCCGCGGCCTCCTCGCGGCCGAGTTCGAGCCTGTAGACCGTCCCGTCAGCACTGTCCTTGATCTTCGCATAGCCCTCAGGTCCACGGCGGAACATGCCCATGAAACCCTTGCCGGAATCAGCAGTGCTCGGGGTCGAAACCTCCGTCACCATGCCTGTCACCGAAATGACATCGACACTGGTTCCCTGTGGCGTCGTCACGGTCCGTACCTTGGTCGCTGCTGACGCTATGGCGATACCGCCTGTAAGGAGTCCGGCGATGACGACCGCCAGGACAACCTTCCCTAATGATTTCCTCATGTGGTCTCCTCTGTTACGGGGTCACCCCCGGAGTGCGGCACCCATGGATGCTGCCACCTCTAGTACGACTCCGTTCGGGATTCCGTACGCCCCATCTTGTGAAGGGGGAGACCCTGGACACGGATACCCGCGATGGTACAGCTCCTCAGGAAAACCCTAAGATCGTGAGTGTACGCGGGTGAGCCGTGCAGGTCTCCTGTATGCCATGCATCTGCCAGTGAGCCAAGATCTCGATGATGCCCATGGGGCGCGGCAGACCCCCGGACAAAGCCGACCGAGCCTCTGTAAAGCTGTTCTGCTCGATGATTCTCTTCTCGTCTTGCCCGCGAAGGCGGTCTTCTGGCGCTGCTGCCAGAAATAGATTTCCGCGCGTCCGCGAGAATGACAGCCACAAACAACCGGTCAGTTGCAGCGCAATCAGGGGAGGCTGGGAGTGGAACTGCAAACCGAGATTTATGGAGCGCCAAACTCCGCCGTGAATGTGATCGTCTCCCCGGCGCGACCCAGCTGGGAACCCACCGGTGCAACGCTGACCAGTCTGGCATCAGGAGGTCCCCCGCCGGTCACGGTCAGGGTGTACACACCTGGGCGCACGATGACTTCGTAGGGGACCATTGAGGCAGTCCACTGCTGCGCTCCATTCAATCGGAAGGCGAGGCGTCCCGACCATGCCGTCCCCTTCCGGGTCGCCTGGATATGGACAATAGTCTCGCCTGCTGGCGTCATGACGCGCTTGACTTGTCCGAAGAAAATGGGCAGAACCATCCCCAGGACAACGCAGAATGTCAGGAAGACCGGCAGGCCGCGCTTCGCCTTCGCCAGTTCCCCCGAGTCGCGCCAGCCGGACCGTGCCTGTTCCGGTTTGGCCAAGGGCGCAACCTTGTATCGGGACCTGGCATGATAGCGGGTTCCATCCGCACTCCTAGATGGGCGAGGAGCTGTCGTGTATGAACTGCGTGACTTGTAGAGTCTCATCTATTTCCCATCTTCAGTGTAGCAGGCTATGCCACGGGGGCCAACATGGGCGACCTGCATCACGCACCGTAACCGGTCCAGGCTCGACTGGCTTCACGGCATAGTCCGAGTGACTGTGCCCGTCTTCTTGCTGACCTCGTACTAGCCGAAGGTAGCGGTGTGTGACTGACCTCTCTCATCATCCACAATCTCATAGGCGTGGCGGTGTGTACAGCGGCATCCTCGGAATCGACCTCGATGACGGCCCTGTTCTGCGGACTCTGGCTCCTCACAGCCGTGACCTATACTCCAACCATGGGGTCCTCCGACACACGAGCCACAGCATCGTTCGCTGAGATAGCACCTGTGTCCTCCGACCGACGGTGGCACCCGGTCCCAGCAACGGCGATCATGATCATCAGCACCGCCAGCAACAGACTAATTTCACGTCCAGGAGTCCGCCGGAGACCAGTCACCGCCGGGACAGCGACTGAAGCGCCCTGCTGAAGGCAAGTATGCCCAGTATCATGCCGCCTATCCAGATGATGCCGCCGTTCTGCAGAGTCCAGGCCGTCGCCTCTGCAGGGACCACCGTTCTAATCCACTGTACCGCCTGGTACAGTTTGACTCCGCAGAGGGCAAAGACGCCACCGCTCAGGAGCACCCCAAGGATGACCCACCCCCACCCCCGTACTACGAGTGAAACGACCCCGCTCACCAAGCACAGGAGCGCCAGCCCCACGTTCAGCAGGTTCAGCGAGCTCCAGCCCTCCTTGCTCACAAAGAAGCCCTGCGCCACCAGCATGGCGACGCCGCCCAGGATGGCTATGATCCCGCCGCCCAGCTGCTTGGGCAACCGGGCACCACGAGTGCGTTGAATGCCAAGAGCGGCAGTCGCCTGTGGATACGGAGCAGGAGCGTTGCTGTTGGGGCTTTGGAGCACCGCGCTAGATGCACCGTAGGGCGCCGCTTGCGCGGGCTGGGAGGCGGGCATGCCTGGTGAAGGCGTCTGTGCCATGCCGTACGGCCCTGCGCTGATAGGTTGAGGGAGAGGTTCCTGGGTCGGCGATGCCGTAACCGCCTCCTGGACGTCATCCGACGGGGTCGGATGCAGGTCGATGACGTCAGCTCCACAGTTCGGGCAATGCTTCACTTCGGGCGGCAGAGGCTTGCCACATTCGGTACAGAACTTCGTAGATTCCATCGTTGGTCCTCCGGGGTAGTCTCATATTCTCCGTGCAGGTTCGACGGCCATGCGGTCATTCGTGCTGCGCTCAGTATACGGGGAGGGCGACGGGCTTCAAGGACGACTGCGACACCTGATTGGACGCTCACTTGACAGGACGAACCACAAGCGCATGATGAAAAGGCTGGTGCGGGTTCGGCCCGGACGCGCGTGCCATCGTCTCGTCCAACGACAGATGCCCGGTATTGTTTCAGAAAGGACCAGGATGAACAACGACCTCTTATACCAGGGCTCGGATCTCATGCTTGACCGTTTACCTCTCGCCAGCATCGCGAGGGAATACGGCACACCTGTCTACGTCTACGCGGCCTCCTCGATCCGCAGGCA
This sequence comes from Candidatus Cryosericum terrychapinii, assembly GCF_003570925.1. Classification (GTDB taxonomy): domain Bacteria; phylum Caldisericota; class Caldisericia; order Cryosericales; family Cryosericaceae; genus Cryosericum; species Cryosericum terrychapinii. Next base: position 4,064 of record NZ_QXIS01000027.1, read on the forward strand.
GGCCGCCCGTCTGATGCAGAGCCTGGGCACAATCGGATCACTCCGCTACGCCGTCAAGGCCAACGCGAACCCCGTACTCCTTGCACTCGTCTTCAGTATAGGCTTCGGCGCCGACACGGTGAGCCGGGGCGAAATCCAGGCGGCCCTGGATGCCGGCTGTCCTGCAGACCGCATCGTCTTCTCTGGTGTTGGAAAGACACAGGAAGAACTGGCATTTGCGCTGGACCATAGCATCTTCATCAACGCCGAAAGCGAGGAAGAGCTGGCTGCGATTGCCCTCCTGCGAACGGACGCCCATGTCGGCATCCGCATCAACCCTGGCGTCGACGCACACACCCATCAGTACCTTACCACCGGGATGCAGGAGAACAAGTTTGGCATCCCCATCGACTTTGCCCTCGGAGCGTTCAGGGAAGCCATGGACGCAGGACTCGTTCCTGACACCATCTCTTGCCATATCGGCAGTCAGATCACGAGCCTCGAACCTTATCGCAAGTCTCTGGCACGCCTACTGGAGCTGCGTGACTCCCTGATGGGCGATGGTATCCCCGTGAGCACTCTGGACATGGGAGGAGGATTCGGCATCAGCTATGAAGAAGGCGCCGACTTCGCCGTGGAGGACTTGCAGGCTCTCCTGCGCCGTGATGTCCCCAAAGGCATGAAGCTGTGGTTCGAACCGGGCAGGTACATTGTGGGGCACGCAGGCACGCTGGTGACACGCGTCCTGTACCGCAAACGCTATGCCAGGACCTTTGTGGTCGTGGACGCCGGCATGAACGACCTCATTCGTCCCGCGCTGTACCAAGCGCATCATGCGATCCTCCCGGTGACCCGGAGGGATTCGGAATCGATCCCGTGCGACATCGTCGGCCCCGTCTGCGAGTCCGCAGACTGCTTCGCCCGGGACGTCCCCTTGCCGCTTCCTGAGCAGGGAGACCTTCTTGCCATCTGCGACACAGGCGCGTATGGATGGTCCATGAGTTCGACCTACAACGGTCGCCCGCTATTGCCAGAAGTCCTCATCGAAGACGGAGAGTCAGTCCTCATTCGCGAACGCAGCTGCTGAGCATGCCATGATCCACACCTGTATCCTCTACGTCTCACGCTACGGTACCACCCGGGACATCGTCCAGGCACTTGCCCAAGTCCTAGGACCGACACGCGCGTCGCCGGTCGCGGGATTCGCTCCGGCAGCACGTGCCTGCGAATTCGTCGTCATCGGGACTCCCATTATTAGAGAAGTCCCTGATCCCCATGCCACGCGCTTCATGGAGGAGAACCGAGACTGGCTCGCCGAGCACAAGATCGCGCTGCGATGGAAGCCTTTGCCTACGCTACCGGCTCATTGTTGAACGACGCCGATACGCTGGACTGGGCTGCCTGCACTTCCTCAGCGAGGGTGGCGTCAAGTTCGCCGATCTGCTCTCTCGAACCCGCACGTGTCGGTCTACGACTTTACGCGCTCCACCTGACCGGCTATGCGGGCCTGTTAGTCCCAAGATCGGACCACTGAGACTGAACACACGGGACGAACCCGCAAACAAGGTCGCACTGGGCGGTGACGTCGTCAGGTTCAGCGTGACCTGAAGGGAGTCTTAAGCGACCCCAAACCAGTGAACCCCCAGCATCGCTGCCGGGGGTTCACTGTTACACGAGATATCTATCCTACTTTATGCCAAGCTTGCTGTAGAGCTGATTCCGCGTGATGGGAAGGACATAGACTTTGACCGATCGGCGGCCCCAGTCGCACGCGTCGCCATACGAGTTGAAGAAAAGGTCGATGCAGTTTCCGTTGATGCTGGAACCCGTATCCGCTGCGACCGCATAGCCGTATCCTTCGACATACAGCACGGTCCCCATAGGGATGAGGCGCCGGTCGACTGCACAGGTGCCGTAGTGAAGCCACAAGCCCGAGTAACCATAAAGGTGGTCCTTGCCGTCGAGGATCGTGGAGCGTCTGTTCGAATAGGCAGTGGCAGACATGGTGTAGGTGCGCGTGGGCTTGAGGTCCAGGCGAGCGGTACCGACGTCATAGACCTCAGGGATGACAGGCTTGATGGTCTGCGTCTTGACGACAGCTGAACCGACTGCCTGCTGGGCGACCTTGGTCACCTTGATGGTCTTCTTGAGGAGGCCGTTCTGCCCCATGACGCTGATGTAACTGCGTCCGACTTCCATGTACGGGTTTTTCCTGTAGACACGCTGATATGCGATGGCTTCGGTCTTCGTGGTGTAGGCGTAGGTCGTGCGCTTGACAACGACGTCCTCGTTGTACGGCACGGGATCGGTTGGATCCGGGCTGACCTTGTCTTCCGCGTTCAGCTTGATACCATTGTCCGCCAGAAGATCTCCGACCGTCCCAACGGTCGAGTAGATGGTTTCGCTTGTCTGATCAATGGTGAGTGTGACCGGCTTGGCACGCACGATAGCGATTTCCCCATGAGGGATGACCGCGGCGACATCTGGTGTTATCACGTCTTCCGGGCGCAGGGGACGAGTGTTCACCTTCGCCAGGACCGTGCTTACGGACATGCTGTGGAACGCGACGATCCGCGTCTTGTTGCCCGCATCGTTGACAACATATATGTGAACGCCTGCACTCCAGAGGAAGAGCCCACCGAGAAGGACGCCCAGAACAGCGAAAAGGACGGCCTTTCTTCTGTGGAACACCCTCACCAGTCGTGTTGTGCCCATAATGATTAAACTATATCACCGGCTAAAAGGCTGTAAAGGTTCCGTTGAAGAACGAATGGCTTGGCCGCTCATCAGGAGAGGTCCAGCCGCATCCACAACATACCGGTAACTCAGTCGCGCCTTCGACCACCAAAAAACCTGAGAACGAACAGGAATAAGTTCACAAGGTCCAGATACAGGCTCAGAGCGCCGATGACTGCTGCCTTCTCGGCCTGCGGGTTTCCTCCGGCCATCGTGATGGGGTTATCGCCCGTAGGGTCCAGGCTAAGTGCCATCCTGCGCAATTTCTGAGTATCCCAGGCGGTCAGCCCCAGGAAGACGACGATGCCGATGATACTGATCAGGAAGTCAAGACCGGAGCTCTTCGTGAAGATATTGATGATGGACATGGCGATGATGCCGAACAGTCCGAACAGGGCAATGTTGCCAATCTTCGACAGGTCCATGTGCGTGGCCGACCCAATCAGCGACATGGCCAGAAACATGCCTGCCGAGGCGACAAACGCCATCGTGATATCTCCCGTCGCATACACCATAAAAATGGACGACAGCACGAGCCCATTCACTGCCGCATATGTGAGGAACAGGATCCCCGCCGTCTGCGGAGACATCCTGGCGATGGCGCGCGTGAGCCCAATAACCAGACCGAACTCGGCAACAATGAGGAGTATGAACACAAGCGAGTTGCCTAGGATAGCCTGCTGAATCGCCTGGTTGCTTCCGACGAACCAGGCAATAGCTGCGGTCAGAGCGAGTCCTCCGGCCATCCAGCCATAGACCCGGTTGAAGAATGCCCGGACACTGTCCTCCGGACGTATGACGGTTCCCTGATACTCCATGGAATCATCTCCTTTCTGATGCGCCAAGTGCCAACGTACGGCTTCCAAGTGCGCAGCAATCATAGTCGACCACGCTGCCTTGTCAAGCAAGGACCGACACGGCGGGCATTCGCTGCCCTCTGTTTATCAATACAGCGGTTGCTGGCCTTTTGTGTAGATGGATTGTGAAGCCATCGCGTTCATCGTCGGGTCATAGCTGATTGCACCCCCACTTCCTCGGCGACAAACCGGGCGGGCAGTATCGCCCTCTTTTGGAGGATGACCGGCACCACGCGGACGTCAGCCGGGCCGAACCGTCCTCTGCTAGTCTCTGCCATTTACGATGAGCCCGGCACCCTGGCAGCACTCGAACTCAAACTGCAGGGTTGCGTGGGTGATGCCATATTTGGTGTGCAGCAAGTCCTGGATCTGCTCTCGGATCGGGCCGGTATCATTGACCGAGATGTCATCCACGTTGATGTGCCCCTCGAACATCGTTTCGGTATCGCTGACCTGCCAGACATGGACATGATGCAGATCCTTGACATGGGACAACGCGCAGATGTCGGCTTCCAGCCGCGCCAGCTCCAGTCCGATCGGCGCACGCTCCATAAGGATGCCCCCCGCCTCACGGACGACCGAGAAGGCCTCCTTCAGGACCCACACAGCCACGAGCACCGTAACCAGCGGGTCTACCCACGTCACGTGCCACAGCGTCACCACGACACCACCCACGACGACGCCGACTGACGAGAGCGTGTCGGACAGCAGGTGCAGGTAGGCGCCGCGGACATTGAGGCTTTCGCCCGCAGAGCGGTGGAGCAGGAGAACGGAGACAAGGTTGGCCACCAGCCCGACCAGTGCAACGACCAGCATGATGCCGCCTCTGATCGGCACCGGATGCAGGAACCGTTCATACGCCTCACGGAACAGGATGAACGAAATGACCGCCATCGCTCCGGCGTTGATGCCCGCCGACAGGATCTCGGCGCGGCGATAGCCGAATGTGTACTGCTCGTCGTGAGCGCGCCGTCCCAGCCGCAGAGTCCATAATGCCAGGACGCCGGCCAGGGTGTCCGTGGCGTTGTGGAAAGCGTCGGCAAGCAGCGCCAGCGAGCCGGAAACGATACCACCGACGATCTCCGAGATGGTAATGACAACGTTCATGAGGATGGAGATGAACAGGTTGCGTCCTGTGGGCAGTTCGTGGTCGTAGTGATCACTCATGGTGCACTTCCTTTTCGGCAAGGTGGTCCAGCGCGAACCCGACGATGATGTCGATGTGCTTGTCTGCAAGGGCGTAGAACGTGCGGCGCCCGTCCTTGCGGGAGCGGACGACGTCACTGTGGTGCAGGGCTGCCAGCTGGTGCGAGACCAGTGTCTGACTCAAGCCCGTTTGGCCGCAGATGCCGGCGACGTTGTCCTCTCCGTCGCGGAGGGCAAGCAGGATGGCCAGCCGTGACTCGTTCGCCAGCAGCTTGTAGAACGATGTCAGTTCGTCGAGCTTCGTATTTGGTTTCATGATGGTCACATCATATGACAATACCATCATGTGTCAAGGGACCACGAAGGTCCGACATTTACCACGGAACCTTTCCATGACGCGTGAAGAACGCATGTCCTTGCCTGCCCTTGCTCGGCCCTTGAGCCTACAGTTGTGCCTGCCTTTGGGACGCGTGACTCCCGTGGGCTGGAGCTCTTCAGGGACCCTGCAGCGAGTCTTCTCCGACGACCTGGTGCTCTCACCGAATTACGTTTTCGGGGTACAATGTGTGCCTTGTTGTCTGTCATGCAACTGAGGGATCCAACGAGAGTCACTCGCCTGGGGAACGCTGCGTTTCATGGATGATACAGGGGGAACACTGATGAGCGTCATTGAAATCAAGAATCTCACGAAGAATTATGGCAAGGCAAGAGGCATCATCGACGTGAGTCTGACCGTCGAACAGGGGGAGATCTTCGGCTTCATAGGACCGAACGGGGCCGGCAAGTCGACAACCATCCGGACCCTCCTCGGACTCATCTACCCCACAAGCGGCAGTGCCAGGATCTTTGGCAAGTGCTGCACGACAAACCCCGAGGTGCGCGAGGACGTGGGTTACCTGCCCAGCGAAGTGTTCTACTACGACGGCATGAGGGTCATCGATCTGCTCAGGTATTCGGCCAGTTTCTACAAGAAGGACTGCACGAAGCGAATCAACGAGCTGGCAGAGATCATGGACCTCGACCTGAAGAAGAGGATCGACGATCTTTCGTTCGGCAACAAGAAGAAGGTCGGCATTGTCCAGGGTCTCATCCACGAACCCAGGCTCATCATCCTCGATGAGCCTACAGCCGGCCTCGATCCACTCATGCAACAGAGATTCTTTGAACTCATAGCTTCGGAGAACAAGAAGGGCGCTACGGTGTTCTTATCTTCCCATATCCTCAGAGAGGTTCAGAAGATGTGCGAACGCGTGGCTCTCATCAAGGATGGAAGGATCATCAAGCTCGAGAAGATGAGCGAGTTGCAGGGAAACAACTTCAAGCGGATCAAGGTTGAAGGTCAGTCAGATCTGGACAAGACCATCTTCGACATGCCCGGCGTCAGCAAACTCGAGAACGGCGGCAAGACAGCGAGTTTTCTGTACAGGGGCGACATCAACAACATCATCAGGAAGCTTGCTCAGACTGAGCTGTCGAACCTGTCTATCGATGAACCGGACCTCGAAGAGATATTCATGCACTATTACTCAAAGGACGGTTGAACTGCATGAATATGTACCTTCACGAACTCAAGTCCATGCGCAAGTCGACGATCATGTGGACGTGCTCCATGATCGCGATCGCTCTTGTGTACTTGTCACTGTATCCCGCCATATTTAGTGATGGAGCACACTTCAAAGACATGCTGGCGGGCTATCCGGCTTCCATCAGAGCTGTGCTGGGCGTGACGCTCGACAGCGTCACTACGCTTCTGGGCTTCTACTCGATGATCATTGCGTTCGTCGTCCTCTGTGGAGGCATTCAGGCTATGAATCTCGGCATGTCCATGCTCTCCAAGGAGACACGGGAGCGGACCGCCGACTTCCTCCTCGTCAAGCCCGTCTCACGTGCCGCTGTCGTCACCGCGAAAATTCTGGCCGGGCTCACCGTGTTCCTGATCACTGATGTGGTCTACTATGCCGGCGCTTCTGTCATTGCCTCCATCGTCAAACAGTCCAGTTACAGCGGAGGCCTGTTCTTCATGATCAACCTCACGCTCTTCTTCGTCCAGCTCATCTTCTTCGCTATCGGAGCAGTCGTCTCGGTGTTCTTTGACAGACTCAGATCGGTGCTTCCGGTCTCGCTCGGCACCGTCTTTGGATGCTACATCATCGGGGCGCTCGTCGCCGCCGGCAAGGATGACTGGGCCCGGTTCATATCTCCCTTCAGGTATTTCGACTATTCCTACATCATCCAGAACTCGAGGTACGAGACACCCTATCTCGCTACGGGCGCTGTCATCGTCATCGTGTCAGTTGTCACCTGTTACTTCGTGTACGCCAGGAAGGATATCCATGCCGTCAGCTGAGACGTTCTGTGCGCTGATTAGGGGGGTCCGATCATGAACATGGTCCTGAGAGAGTTGAAAGCCAGCAGCAGAGCACTGATCATCTGGAGCGTCAGTATGTTCCTCTGCGTCCTGACCGGCACGATCAAGTTCACGGCCTACACGACGGCAACCAGCACAGGGCCCTCTATCAATGAACTCTTGAAGACGATGCCAACCTCCATCAAGGCCCTGTTTGGATTCGCCTCGTTCGACATGGCGACGATGGCGGGATACCTGGCGCTGCTCTTCATCTATGTGGAGCTCGTCGCCGCAATTCATGCCGCCTTGCTGGGCGCCGGCATCATCGCCAAGGAGGAGAGCGACAAGACAACCGAGTATCTGATGACAAAGCCTGTCTCGAGAGCTGCCATCGTCACATCCAAGCTCGTTGCAGCGCTTCTCAACGTTGTCGTTATCAATGTCGTCACTCTTGTATCGTTTCTCGTCGTGATCCCTCTCTACAGCAAGGGCAACGACATCTCCGGGGAAGTACTTATGTTGACTCTGAGCATGTTCGTCGTCCAGCTCATCTTCCTGTCGCTTGGTGCGGTGCTAGCCGCCTGGATGAGGCATCCACGAACTTCCGGTTCTGTTGCCACAGGAGTATTGTTCACAGCGTATTTCGTGGCGAGAATAACAGATATGTCGGACAAGCTGAGATTCCTCAACGTGATCTCGCCATTCAAGTACTTCGATCTGGGCAGAATGGTGGCGGGCAACGGTCTCAACACAGGTATCGTTCTTCTCTCGCTTGCGCTCGTTGCGGCCTTCACCGCCTTGACATATGTCTTCTATCAGAAGAGAGACCTGAACATCTGAGTTGTTCCACCAGACCTTCCAGACTTGGCTCGTGGCCCCACTACGCGCCCATTGAGATTGCTACGGAATATTGAGGGGCAGATCTCGCTTCACTCAGCAGACACGCCACTGGGGTCAATCGTCACCGGCTGACCTCTCTCTCCTCTACTATTGATCGCTGAGGACTGTCCTGGCGGTCGTGATGACTTTGGGAATATTGCCAGAGAAATTCATCTTCCCATTGGAGAAACTGAGAGACTTTACGTCCAGACTCCCATAGCCACCGCTCGTCAATCGCTCATCAACAAGACCTTCAAACACAATCTTGGCTTGGCTATAGAGCGCCTTCGCCACAGGAATCTTCCCAATATACAGCTCCGACAGGTCAATGTCGAGTTTGTTGTTCTCAATGGTCAAATTACCCTTGACGTAAGCAGGAAAGGAGGTTTTCGGCACTTTGTACTTATCCATCACCTTGGAAATGACCTCGATCTCTTGTGGAGACATCCCGGTCGCCTCGGCGTAGCCTTTGAGCCTATCAACTCTGACTACCCCTGAGGCCTCGACCGTGCCATCCTGCCCGATCTTTACCTGAACATCGGTAAAGGGATTGAGCGACCAGTCAGATTCCTGACTAAGACGGGCAGTTATCTCTGTGTCGGTAAAGACATTCTTAATGGCTTGGGTACCTTTGAGGACAAAGCTGCTCTTGATGTCGGGCGCTGATTCCACAACTACTCTTTGCACATGATTCTTGGAGGTCATGGACTTGAGGTCTGCGTCTGTGTAGGTTACTCCCAAGTCCCTTGGCTCATCAGCACCAAGTATTTTGGAAACCCCTGGAACAAAACCCAAGTATCCCAGACCCAGAATGACAAGGATGACAATGACTATGAGCCCTATGACAAATCTCCTAATGAAGCCCATATGGCACCTTCAGAGTCTGATCTGGTGTGAGATACAACGTAGACGGCTTGTCTGTCATCTCAATGCCTCCGTGGAACGACCGTCGCTCGTATCCGACGTTGTTGCGCGCAGTATACCCGCTTTCTTCCACCAGCATAATTCCCGATCGTGGCGGCTGACAAGCGTCTTCTGATCTGTCATTGCTTGGCACCAACTACCGTTCATACCCTGTCAGTTCCACGTAGGCGAATCCGTCCAGTACGCTCTTGTCGAGGAAACGGGTGCCGTCCAGGTCGACCGGGCCCACAATCTCGGCGTGGACGGTACACAGGCCCTCCCAGTAGTCGGGTGTGATCAGTGATGGAACGTGCTGCTCCTTGAGTGTTGGCTTCACGTATGCGGTCATGAAGGGGGAAGATGCGTCGGCGCTCTCAAAGATCCGTATCTCCCAGTCGATCGGGTATTTGACACCGTGTCGAGCGGCACTGGTATCCGACGCCCGCACTTCAAACCGGTCGACGCGCATCATTTGCCCATGACACTGCACGTTCCCGGATCCGTACGTCGTGCCCCACCGGTCGAAGTCGAACAACATGACGTACAAGTCGTCAGCGTCGAACCGAAGCGAGAACCAGTCCCACTTGAGCCCCACCACGTTGAAGTTGCCCCATTGGTGATCGTGCCACGTCAGCCCGGTGACGGGAAGAGTCTCTCCGTGGAGGACGATTGTGCCTTCGGTCCTCAGGTTGGGCATGGTGAAGTAATACGAGGCGTCGCCCGGACTGTTCTGCATCTCCTGGACACCACCTGGACCTTGTGCCATGATGCCTCGGACAGTACAAGAGAGGTTCACCTGCAGGCCCCTCAGACGCGTGTCGATGACGAGACTGTTGGTGTCCTCGTTGAACCCCACGCGGTTGCCGAACGCTGAAATCACTGTCTGGGCGTCGGAATTGAACGCGATCCGCACGGGCAAGACTATGCCGGTGAAGGAGAACTTCCGGCCCTCGACGTCAGTGATGGCTGCATGGACGATCACGCTGTCGACCAGGGTCCTCACCCTGAAGAAGGTCACCTCGAGTCCTAGAGGAGCCTTCCTCTTTGCTGTCGTCAGCACGCTGGTGAAATACCACCACTCGATGCGCGCCCCCCGATGAGGAAAGTGGTCCCTGCTGGTGAAGTCGACCGGTGGCAGCGGGCGCCGTGACGCACCCCGCACCATCAGCTCATAGAGCTCGATGGGCACCTGCGTCAACGCACCTTTCAGGATCTTCCTGCCGGTCATCATGGGTCACCTCTACCAGTCACAGTATCACTGAAACAGTCGGTTTGGCCAACTGCGATAGGAGATGGGTTCCCGCCGTGCTGGACTCGTGGCTCCGAGGATGGCTCAAACCATAGCATAAGGAGCGACACTCACTCGGCGCAAGTCCACCCTCGCCCGTTGTCTCGGTTATCGAATCTTGCTACAGTATGCAATGGGCTCTAAGAGGAGCCATCGAGACGGACTCCGAGTCCAGCGCTGAGGAGAGTGCGTGATCACGTATTTGCATGAACGTTCGCTGGAACTGCTGAGAACCGGGACCGGTATTCCGGACGCGCAGTTCCGCGAGGGACAGGAAGAGGCCATCCGCTCCATTGTCGAACAACCTGGTCGGTATCTCGTCGTACAGAAGACGGGCTGGGGCAAGAGTTTTGTCTACTT
>NZ_QXIS01000028.1 GCF_003570925.1 Candidatus Cryosericum terrychapinii
GGCAACTACTGTCGCGGTGGCGCCTTCGACTGTGCTCTGCTGGCCACGGATGCCGTCGCCATCCTCCCGGAGGGGATGAGCAAAGAACGCTTCGACTGGCTGCGTGAGATCGGAACGAAGGAGGTCATCGGAACTCCTGGAACCGAGTCCAACGTCAAGGAGATTTACGACAAGGTACGCGAGCTGAAGACTACCCGTGGCGACAACATCGTCGTGTTCAATCAGTTCGAGGAATTCGGCAACGCACTGTGGCACTACGACATGACTGGTTCGGCATTTGAGCAGGTCTTCAACAGCATCAAGGGTCCGAGATCGCGCATGGCAGGCTATGTCTCCGCCACTGGCTCTGCGGGGACCATCAGCGCCGGCGAGTACCTGAAGAAGGTCTATCCATACAGCCATATCACGGCTGTTGAGGCTCTGCAGTGCCCGACCCTCTATGCAAACGGGTTTGGCGCGCACCGTATCGAGGGTATCGGCGACAAGCATGTCCCCTGGATCCATAACGTCCGCAATACCGATGCTGTGGCCGCCATCGACGACGAGTATCCGATGCATCTACTTCGCCTTTTTAATGAGGACTCAGGCAAAGCATACCTTGAGAAGAAGGGTGTCCCGCGCGAGATCATCGGGCAGCTCAACCTGATGGGCATCTCCTCTCTGGCAAACATGGTCGCGGCAATTAAGATGGCCAAATACGAGGAGATGGACGAGAACGATGTCGTCTTCACCGTGTTCACGGATTCCGCCGACCTGTACCTGTCACGCATCGAAGAACTGCGCGCCGAGTATGGCCCCTATACCGAGATGGACGCGGCGCTCGACTATGCGAAGTATCTCGAGGGCATTCTGACGGACTGGTATCGCGAGCTCAACTATCGCGACCGCAAGCAGCTGCACAATCTCAAGTACTTCACCTGGGTCGAACAGCAGGGGAAGACTGCGGAGGAACTGCGCGAACTGTGGGAGCCAGAGTTCTGGAATCAGATCTGGACTGCTGCTCCAGCGTTCGACAGACTCATCGACCAGTTCAATGAGAGGACGGGGCTGCTGGCAAAGCTGTAGTCAGTTGTTCGTTTGTCTTACCAGTATCTTGATATAAAGAGAGACAACAAACACCCAGGCATGAACCCACCTGGGTGTTTGTTTATGTTTTCGGCAAAATCGACTTTTCTCCACAGCCGCTGTTAATTATGTGGAAAACTGGTGGAATCACGTACGGTCGCGTGGTGGACAACCTGTCAAAGACTGTGGAAAACCCCCCACAAGATCGGGCTTCAGGCCACCGTTCCGATCTCCGCATCCCAGGTTCATTCCAGTAAAATATGCTCGTGGTAAGGCTGAATGGATCGAAAACGTACGGGATGCGGCATATTGTCCGAAATCATCTGTCAGGGCCACCTTTCGTGATGTGATGATCAACACCCGCTTCTAAAGCCACTTTACAGGTCTCCAATACAGAACGGACGGGAAACGGAGAACCGCCCATCTTTTGCAGTGAGCGGTCATCAAATTTGAGAGGAAAAGGGGCTATGCTTTCCCATCTTCGCCGGTTTGCAGGATGACTCCCTGGGCTGAGATGTCGAGGACGAATGTCTCAGCTCCTGCATCCAGCTCGATCATTGCCTTCTGCATCGCCCTGGCAACCTTCTCCGCCTTGGCGGGCTCAGCGAGAGCGGCGATGCTAGGCCCGGCTCCCGACAGAAAACTGCCATAGGCTCCGGCCCGCTCGGCGGCACGCGACACTTCGCAGAATCCGGTGACAAGCTTCTCACGGTAGTGCTGGTGGAGACGGTCATGAAGCGCGAACGACAGGAGGTCATAATTGCCACTGAAGATGCAGGCAGACAGCATCGAGGCACGACCGATGTTGAAGACCGCATCTCTGCGTGAATACATGTCAGGAAGACACGCTCGGGCCTTCTTTGTCGACAGGAAGCTGGACGGGACCATGACAACGACCTTGAGGTTCTGGGGAACGACCTTCATGTAGGCCACCTCGCTCTTGTCGCTCGCAGCGATGGTGAACCCGCCGACGAGTGATGCGGTGACGTTGTCGGGGTGTCCCTCGATGGCGATAGCGTACTTGAGGACTTTGCCGGTATCGAACTGCGTGTTTGTCATGACCTCGAAGCACGACAGGAGTCCCACGATGGCGCTGGCACTGGATCCCAGACCACGCGTCAGAGGAATGCCGGTGTGAACGTTGATGCTCACCGGTGGCAGATGTACTGATTCGGCGCGTTCGAAGTAGTCCATGACCTCGGTGACGAACTTGAAACCCTTCTCGTTGAGAACATCGGCGCCCATGCCTTCGAAGTGGATGCTCCACTTCTCTCCCGGAGAGAGCACCTCGACGATGTACGTACTGCGCATTTCGAGGGCTAGCCCAAAAGCGTCGAACCCTGGTCCCAGGTTGGCGGTGCTTGCAGGAACGCTGACTGTTACCTTATTGATCACGTTTTCTTCCCCCGGCGCAACCGCAATTCCTCGATACAGGTGTTGGCAGCGCGCGAACTATCGCAAAACGAACTACTTGACATATCTTACCACGTCCCATGCAATTGCAAGTTTCACTCTGCGTGATCGAATCTAAGCTTGACCAGCATTCTCCAGGAGATAGACTAAATTGGAGGTATATGACACCATGGCACATGAGCAGCTCACCTATCTTGGTCATTCGGCTTTCCTGATCACCACGTCGGCCGGCGACATCCTCATCGACCCATTCCTCTCGGGCAACCCTTCGGCATCCATCGGTCCCGACGACGTTCATCCAACCTACATCCTCGTGACGCACGGCCATTCCGATCACCTGGGCGATACCATCGCCATCGCCAGACGCACTGGGGCAACGGTCATCGGCCCGGCGGAACTCATCACCTACCTTACGGGCAAAGGGGTTTCGAATGTGCATCCCATGCACATCGGTGGCAATCACGTCTTCCCATTCGGTGAACTCTTCCTGACACAGGCTCTGCACGGCTCCTCGGTGACCGAGAACGGCCGCCTCATCTACACGGGAAATCCCTGCGGTTTTGTCGTCAAAACCGGGGAACGGACGACCTACCATGCCGGTGACACGGGCGTGTTTCTCGACATGGAGCTCATCGGTCGCCTGCACCCGCTGGACATCGCTCTTCTCCCTATTGGCGGCAACTTCACGATGGGCATCGACGACGCCGTAGAAGCGGTCAAGATGCTTGCACCATGCACTGTGATCCCCATGCACTATGGGACCTTCCCCCTCATCTCCGTTGACCCACAACTGTTCCGGACAAAGGTGGAGGCCTCGACGAGTGCCCATTGCGTAGTCCTGGAACCCGGACAGACATTCTGAACCAGGTGGCACCGGGCACCAGGATTCATCCTCGCGCGTTGACAGCAGGGGTCCGGCCGGTACACTCTTTTCCATGAGAGATCAGAGTCGTACCCCATTTTTTGATGCTGTTCAGTCGTACATCGGCAAGCACCGCGCCGGTCTCCACATGCCGGGGCACATGTCAGGTCAGGGCATTCATCCCCGCCTCAAGGAGTTCTGGGGCGAGAATGTGTTCCTTTCTGACTTGACGGAGGTCGAAGGACTCGACTACCTCCATCGCCCCATCGGCGTCGTCAAGGAAGCACAGGAGCTAGCCGCTGAAGCCTATGGCGCTATCGAATCTTTCTTCCTCGTCAACGGTTCGACAGTCGGAAACCAGGCAATGATCCTCTCGACCTGCGATCCCAACAACCGCGTCATCGTGCAGCGCAATTCGCACCGCTCGATGTATGGAGCGCTCATCCTCAACGAACTGCGTCCCATCTACCTTGAGGCCGAAGAAGACCGCCTGTTGCAGTTCCAGACGTTCCCATCCAAGAAAACGTTCGCGCGCGTGCTCCGCGATCACCCTGAAGCCAAAACCGTCTTTGTGACCAATCCCAACTACTTTGGCATCAGTTCGGACATCGACTACTACGTTCAGAAAGCGCACGCCACAGGACGTCGTATCCTGGTCGACGAAGCCCACGGGTCACACTTCCATTTTCACCAGGACCTTCCCAAGAGTGCTGTCGATGCGGGCGCCGACATGGTTGTCCAGAGCACGCACAAGACGCTTGCTGGCCTTACTCAGACCTCCATGCTGCATCTGGGCTCACGGCGAGTGGACAAGGAACTGGTACGAGCTACTCTCACGATGCTGGAGAGCTCGTCGCCCTCGTACATCCTCATGACGGCGCTCGACGTCGCCCGCATGCAGATGGCGACGAACGGTCACGACCTTCTTCAGCGAGCCATCGACCTCGCAGAAGATGCTCGCCGGCGTATCAACAACCTCGAGGGACTCTTTGCTCCAGGCAGGGAACGCGCTCACACCGAGGCCGTCTATGATGTCGACCTCACGAAGCTGACTGTTCATGTGTCGAGGCTGGGGCTGACTGGATTCCAGGTCGAGGATATCCTCAACAGAGACTACAACGTCGAAATCGAGTTGTCTGACCTTGAGAACATCCTGGCATTCATCACGATCGGGACACCCAGGGAAGCGGTCGAAATCCTCATCAAAGCACTCGAGGATATCTCACGCAAACGCCACGGCAAGACCTCGACCATCGCTCCGCCGCCACCCATCCCCAATATTCCCGAGATGGTCCTCTTCCCGTTCGAAGCATACTATGCCAAGAGGGAGCGCGTCCGCATGGAAGATTCCGTCGGGCGCATCATCGCGGAGCTCGTGACTCCCTATCCACCCGGCATCCCGATCACGGTCCCCGGGGAAGTCATGACACACGAATGCGTGGACTACATGGTGTTCATGCGCGACCACGGCGCCGACCTGCAGGGAATCATCGACAAGACGGCCAGGTACGTGCAGGTCGTCAAGGAGCGCTGATCGGTCGCTGGACCCGACCGTTGCCTCTCATGAAAACGCCCTGGCTCATAAGTCAGGGTGTTTGACATAGCTGAGGAGAGGTAGAGTCAGATAGCGGATGGCGGATGGATCCGGATGAACTCGGCTTTCTCGCGCAACTCCACAATCGAGCGCGCCCCGACATAACTGAGACTCTCGCGCACCTGCGTCGCAATGTGCGCCATGAGGTGGGAAGCAGTGTCCGGCGTTAGGGTGTTGAGGACGACGGCTGCGGCCCCGGCAGCAAGAGCCTTGACGACAGTCGCGGCAAAGCGCACACCCATGTTGCAGATGATCGGCCTCCCATAGAGGGACGCGACGTCCTCGACCTCCATCAGAGCGGACAGTTCGGGAACACCGACGCCAGACAGCTCCGTCGCCTCTGCAAAGGAACTGAACCCGCTGCCGACGACGACAATGTCCGCGCCGGCATCGATGACGTCTTTGGCTCCGGCGCGTGTCTGAACGTTGCCGACCATGAGTGGCAACCAGTCATACTCCGCTTTCACCGCCTGGATCTGGCGAAGAATCGTAAGGCGATCGGCATGCGGCACATCCACGACAATGATATCCGTCCACACTTCCGCAAGTGAACCTATCCATTCCAGCACACTGTCCCGTTCGAGATCGACAAGGGCACCTACCACCGGGCGGCCCTTGAGGTCGCAGGCTGCCCCGTCATCCTTGCACATGAGCTCCTTGACCTTGCGCACCTCGTGCGCCTGGTCCTCGACACTCCCGAACAGGGGAATGATGCCGATGCCGCCGGCTCGGGCTACAGTCGAAGCCAGACGATAGTCGGTCGCAGCCTGACGCGCCGAGGTGACGAAGGGAGAACGCAGCACAACGTTAGTGGAGAGCCTCGATTCAAGGCTTACATCGGATGCGCCGACCTCGCTTCGGCGGGGAAGAAGCATGACGTCGTCAAAGAACAAGCCTTCCCGAAGTCCCGGCATCCCGTCCTCCTACTTCCGGCTCCAGAGACCGAAGAAACCACGACGCTGTGACTGCTCCCGTTCCGCATCCTGAGGGACGGCTGGAGCCTCCACCTCGGCGGCGAGCCCGGCCTCCATGAATCCGTAGAGCACTTTCGACACGACGACGCTGCCCTTGCCGGTCTTCCTCGCGATCTCACGCATTGATGTCTTGCCGTCCAGGCTTGCCATCACCCACCACTGTTCCCTGGTAAGGGTCAGATCCTTTGTAGCGCCGTCTGCGCGCAGGGCATAGACCGCATCCAGAGAACCGAGTCGCTGCCGCATCGAATTCCACTCATCGAGAGCGGCCGTTACCTGAAGGACGATGTCCGCAATCAGCACGGACTGGTCTCTGGTTTTTGCCGTCTCGCCGCTCGCGAAAGAGAAATCTCCTTCCCGGAGACTGAACAAGTCGACAAGGGAGCTGTATGCCGTACCGGCACCAACCTCGAAATGGACTATTCGCGAGTCCTCAATGTAGAACGTCGCCTGGACGCGCCCGCCAAAGATCGACGTCCCCGCGAGATTGAGGCGGCCAGTCCCTTTGCCCTGCACAATCGTCTGGAGGACTTCGTCCACCTGACAGTTGCCGAACTTCCCCTCAATCATCCTTGACCCCCGGTTCCACAGCGTATGATCTATATTTATTGTACTGTGGTGCGCAGCATTTTACAACGTTCTCGTTGCATCCTCCGAGGCCTCCGGTATACTGGCAGTGTGTCCATACTCCTGCGGAATATTCTGCATATCTTCCTCATCACCATCATCCCGGGCGTCGAGGTTCGCGGTGCATTGCCGTATGCCATCGGCATTCTCAAGATGCCCGTGTGGGAGGCGCTGCTGGTCGCAACGCTTGCGAACCTGTGCATCGCGCCGCTGTTCTACCTCCTGGAGAAACCCCTTCTTGCGGTCGCATCCCGGTGGGCATGGTTCCAGCACTACCGCACGCGTCTCGCTGTGCGCAGCAAGTCCTCTCTGGCCAAGTACGGGCTCTTCATCGGTCTCGCCCTGTTTGTAGCCATCCCGCTGCCAGGTACTGGCGCCTACACCGGGTGTCTCATCGCCGAGATCACACGGATGAAAAGGGGGCAGGCCATTACGTCCATCTCGCTGGGAGTTCTGGGAGCGTGCACGATCGTGTTCCTCGTGTCGGTCGGCGTCATCAAGGGCATTCTGGCGAAGTGGTTCTGAGCATCGAATTGTTCCACGTGGAACAGTAACCGGAGGACCCCATGGATACTGCTGGTAAGCTTAATTCAACACAGCTTCTTCCTGTCGTACGGAAGTCAATGAATGACTTCGCTGCTGCACTGCCTATCAGGGAGAGGCCAGCGATATGCACCAACACGTTCTGCGCGGGGCTGGCATCGTTTCTGACCTTGCTTGTCCAGACAAACAAAGTCATGAACTTGACGTCTGACGCCGATCCCGGGCACCTGCTGGCGACGCACATTCGCGACTCGCTTGCGCCTTTGCTTGTGGGTCTCGAGGCCCCGCACTCGCTCCTCGACATCGGAACGGGAGGAGGCTTCCCAGCCGTCCCCCTTGCACTCGCCTGGCCAACCACGACGGTCACAATGTCCGAATCGATCGGCAAGAAGGCACATTTCCTGGAGAGCCTGGTGAGCAGCGTGCCCCTTCCTGGAGCACGTGTCATCCATGGACGTGTCGAAGACCACGCGAGCGCCCTGCCCGAACGAGCGTTCAACATGATCACCGCCAGGAGCGTCGCCCATATTGCGACAGTCCTCCAGTACGCTCTCCCTCTCCTTGCGAGCAACGGCAGACTGGTCCTGTGGAAAGGAGAAAGGGACCTCGCCGAACTCCAGGACCCACCGTTCGTGGCTACACTGCATCGCGTCCACTGTACGGCGACGGTTCTCGACTATGTCCTGCCGGGTGTTGAACGCAATTCCAAGCTCGTCATACTGCAGGTGACTCCGACCCTCAGCGGCCGGTCGTCCAGGAGGAACGGCTCGTGAGAATCATCGCCATTGCCAACCAGAAGGGTGGTGTAGGCAAGACGACCACCGCACTGTCGCTCGCCGCATCGCTCGCCGAGCTCAACCATCACGTCCTGCTTATCGACTTCGACCCACAGGCTAATGCAACCACAGGCCTTGGGTTCAACGCAGCGGAACTCACTTCCAACATCTACACGTGCCTGTTGTCCGGCGATCCGATCGAGAATGCCATCCGGCCCAGCCATGAACGCAACCTCTCGCTGGTCCCTTCGTCGATCAACCTGGCGGGCGCTGAGCTGGAACTAGCTGACATGGATCGCCGCGAGTACGTCCTTCAGAGCCGCTTGGCTTCCCTCGACGGGTCCTGGGATTACATCATCATCGACAGTCCTCCGTCGCTGGGGCTTCTGACCCTCAACACGCTGACAGCGGCCCACGAAGTCATTGTCCCCATCCAGAGCGAATACTATGCACTGGAAGGGTTGACGAACCTGCTGCGGACGATCAGCCTGGTCAAGCAGCGTCTGAACCCGAACCTTGCCCTCCTGGGCATCCTGGTAACCATGTTCGACAAACGAACCATCCTGTCTGCACAGGTTAAGGATGAGCTCGTCAAGCACTTCGGAGAAACCGTCTTCACCGCTGTCATCCCCAGGAGCATACGCATGAGCGAAGCGCCCAGCTATGGCAAGACCATCCTGGAATACGACACGCTTTCCACCGGTGCCGAGGCGTACCGGCATCTCGCCAAGGAGGTAGAACATCGTGAACAATAGTAAGCGTCTTGGGCGAGGACTTGACGCTCTCTTCGCCAACGAACCGACGCAGCCCACCGTGACAGGCGACAGGGGGGTTCGCATGCTTCGCACTGACCAGATCGCCTCTTCACCGCTGCAGCCGCGCCGCCGCTTCGATGAGGCAGCACTCGCAACGCTGGGCGAGAGTATCCGCAAACACGGCATCCTCGAGCCCATTATCGTGCGCCCTCGGGACGGCCGGTTCGAGATCGTCGCCGGGGAACGTCGCTTTCAGGCTGCCGTTCACCTTGGCCTGGAAGAACTTCCGGTAACAGTCCGCGACCTCGACGATCGCACAGCAATGGAGATCGCTCTCTCAGAGAACCTGGAACGCGAGGACCTCTCACCTATCGAAGTCGCCGTCTCCTTCAGCGACTACCTCACCAAATTCGCGACGACCCAGGACGACCTCGCACAGCGTCTCGGCAAGGACCGAAGCACTGTCGCCAACCTCATCCGCCTGCTGGACCTTCCGGAGGTCGCACGTACTGCCCTCAACAACAAGACCATCACCGCCGGACATGCCCGCGCACTCCTGCCACTCAAAGACCAGCGGCAGTTTGGTACGGTGCTGGCAGAGGTGATCCGCAAGCAGCTCTCGGTTCGCCAGACGGAAGCACTTGTCCGCCGCCTGCTGACGAAGAAGCCTCGTGAGGGCGCTGTGCATGACGAGGCGTTGCGCAACATCCAGGAGACTATGCAGAAACTGCTGGCCACTCGTGTCAACATTCGGGGACAGGTCAACAAGGGCGTCATCGAGATCAGCTACTTCAATCAGGAAGACCTCTTGCGCATCCTCGGAATCCTGAACTCCCAGGAAGCCGCCACAGACAAGGCCGGCCCCACAAACTGACCCCGCGACCACTATCTGTGACAACACCCCGGCTTGCGCCGGGGTGTTGCAGTTTCAACAGCGAGAAGGCAGCTCAGGAATCAAGACTCTCTTCGGCACCGCGGTAGTACTGGACGACTCCCTTCTGCGTGTCGCCAGCTCGTGTGCCTGCAACCGTGAAATCGAAGCCGTCTGACTTGAGGTCGTCGATGAAGCGGTCGATCTCGCGGTCCACCGTCTCCAATTGCACGTTCGGATAATTGAACATAGTGCCTCCGGGCGTCTCATTGTAGAACGGGCGGTTGCATCCCGGGCATCCATGTGTCACAAACACAAAATGCCTGTGCAGGAATGACCGCACCTGACCTTCATTGAGGCCGAGGCCATGGATGCTCTTCCGAGCGTTGTAGGCGACGCAGACATGCTCTTCTTCCTGCCAATCCAACAACCCTTGTAGCAACTGAAGCTTCCGATAGGACACCAGCGCCGGCGGGGCGCCGTGCTCCATACGAGTGCCGCGAACCGGGGTAAAGGCAAACAACGACACCAGGACGCCCACCCGGTGCAGCTCGAGCATCAGCTCGGCAGCCTCCATCTCGTCCTCTCCCAGCCCAATAATCAGATGTGTCGAGATACGGCCGCGATACTGCCTGCCCAGCCCCTTGACCAGCGATATCGAATCGAATAGGGACCCACCCCGAAGCTGAGGATAGAGGCGCTCGGAGCAGCAGTCGATCGCTACACCAATACGCTGCACGCCTGCAGCAAACAGCTGGTCCGCCTCTTCGAACGTGGTCACCCTGTACGACACGGAGATCGGAACATCGCTTGCCTGGCGGATCCGTGGCACAAGCGCGAGCAGTTGCCTCAGCACTCCGCGTGAAGCCGTTGTCTGGAAACAGACCCTCTGGAATGCTCCAGGTTGTGCGACAAGCGCATCAACCAGCTCTTCCTCGCCGACCTCAGGCCAGCTGATGCGTGAAAGCCGGCTGTGATCGCCAATGACACCGCGCCCCTGTCCACAGTAGGCACAGTCGCCGGAACACTGCCCCCCGACCATGAGGTATGCCGTGGTGGGCGACGCAGCCATCCGGATATCCCTCAGGCCCAGGACAACCAGCGTGCCAATGCTTGCCCGCAGACTCACCGGCTCACCTGCCTGCATTCGCACGTCACTTGTAGAAGACACAGCATTCCTCCACCTGTTCCGCATCCTCTGCACTCGACTTCACGCCGACGACGCCCCGGAACTGGTACTGTCCCGCCAGATGCTCCAGCTGCTCACCATAGCCGGCAACTCTGGGATGCATGCAGCCCAGTACGAAGTCTGTCGCCCGAAGCTTCAGCCTCGCATAGGCGAACACCGACTCCACCGCATCGATCGGAACAACAGGCACGTTGCCGTAAATCGTCCCCTCCGTGGGGATGAGGACCAGAAAGACCAGCGACGCCGGCTGAAAGGCAATCAGTGAATCGATCGCCGCATACTCTCCGACAACGATGCCGCCCTTGAGACCGATCGTGAGGTGAAGGTTAACCCGCTGCTTTGCGGACCTGAGTGCCTCCGAACCACCCGCTGCCGAGAACGCGTCCACCCAACCCCGGGCTGTGTGCAGGTAGTCGGTGCCGGACCGCTGCAGATGGTAGACATCATGGATAGTCCCGTCATCCCACACATAGTCGAGGGAAACCTTGTCGAAATAGGGTGACAACGCACGGACATCCTCGTCCGACTGCAAGCCAACGTGAGCATTGATGCGTATTCCCTGCTCATGGACCCATTCAATGAATGCCAGATGTTCCATCAGCGGCAGGCGCCCGTGGGGATCACTTCCACCGGACAGAAGGATGCTCCGATACTCGCCCGATTCGAGCACGCGACGGGCCGCAGATACAGGAACCATGTGCTGAAGGTAGTGTCCGTTGCAGTGGTTGCAGTGCAGTGCGCATTCCTCGCCCGTGACGGACACGGAGAGTGTCCGCCTGGGGACGCAATTGAAGACCAGGTCTCTCAGGTCTTCCGCCCTATCTGGGGCATATCGTTGGCAATGACGAGGGAGATGCTGAGCTTGTCAGTAACCGCGATGGCCTGATATGCCGTATTGATGGTGGAGAGGACCGTATCCATCTCTCCATAGCAGCTCACCGCCATGTTTCCGACGACACACAGAACGCCAGCTGCCTCCAGTGCACTCTCGAATTCCTTGATCACCGCCGCCGTTCTCGAACCATCGTACGGAAACAGAATTGCTTGGACCTCAACGTTCACTAAATGACCTTCCTTTTCAGCCCCAGCAGGGGCGAATTATAGATTGTCGAGATCGTCGAGAGAAGCGGACAGCACAGCGATGACCTGTGAATCCCAGCGTCCCTCGTCAGTCTCCTTGTGAAGGATCTCCAGAGCCTGATCGCGCGTGAACGCCGGACGATATGTCCGGTCACTTATCAACGCCTCATAGCTGTCGGCCACACTGACGATACGAACGAACCGGGAGACCTGATCCCCCTTCAGACCGTCGGGATACCCCGAACCGTCCATCTTCTCATGATGATGCCGGACGATATCGGCCACCTCGCCGAATCCATGGACGGGTTTGATGATCTTCTCCCCGTACTCGCTATGTCGCTGCATCTCGGCCCACTCTGAGGGATCGAGCTTGCCCGGCTTGAAGAGGATCTCTCTGCGTATGACCAGCTTGCCAACATCGTGCAGCGAACCGGCCATCTCCAGGACCCATAGCCCGTGCCCCTGGACTCCCATCCTCTTGCCAAGGATGACGCTGATACTTGCGACCTTCTGGTTGTGACGTGGCTCCGTGGCCTCCGTCAGTTCAATGGCGTTCGTGATAACGCCAACGACCTCGGACAACGCAAAGCGCTGTTTGGTCATGCCTCTCAGTCGCATCAGGGAACGCATGCGCACGCGCAGTTCTTCCCACGACACAGGTTTGTTGAGAAACTCGTCAGCACCGCTCTCGAACCCCTTGAGCTTGTCCACGAGCCCCGACAGCACCGTCAGCATGATGACGGGCGTCGTGCCCAGCCGCTCCGTCGCACGAATCTCCTTCACGACCTCGAACCCGTTGATGTCAGGAAGAAGCCCATCCAGCAGAATGACGTCGAAGTTGCCGGTGGCCGCCTGCTCGATGCCTTCCCGACCCGTCTGAACCCAGGTGACCTGGTACCCCCAACTGCCCAGCTGCTCCGACAGCGCCGTCCCATCGATTGCACTGTCCTCGACGATAAGCACGGGCGCCTGATCGCCCTCTCCCTGACGTTCGCGCGAGAAGAAAACCAGCTCGACCCTCCGAATCATATCGTCGTAGGTGATGGGTTTAACAACATAGTCGAACGCCCCCATCTGCATCGCCTTCATGACGTTGTCGTCCTTGCTGATGGCAGACACGACGATGATGGGGATGTTCTTGGTCGACAGAGTGGTGCGAAGAGTCTCGAGGACTGTCAGGCCGGTGATGTCCGGGAGGCGGAGATCCAGCAGGATAAGGCCGGGCTGTTCCTTGACGGCCAAGTCAATGCCTTCCCAGCCAGTGCTTGCGGTGACGGCTGCATAGCCCGCTCGTCGCAACATGTCTCCGTACAGACGCAGGCTTTCGATGTCGTCGTCGACTACCAACACCTTTCGTTCCACCAGCGCACCCCCGGTTCTGTCCTTGTTCATCATCCGCTTCCAACAAACGCGCGGAACCAAATCTCCCACTGCACTCCCCACAACGCTCTAATAGAGTATTATGTATACATCTGAACAAAAAGCAATTCCGGACAGAATGGCTGCAAGCTCGGGAAACACAGGAAGCCGGACCTCGGAGGCACCAATGCGTACGTTCACCGAAACGGACTTATGTGACCTGACTCACCAGAACGGAGAGTCCAGGGAACAGGCAGCCATGTCCTCTGATGCCCATTCGACCCTGGTCGTTCACTCGGCCTCCGGCCACTCGGGCAAGACAACGATCTGCCGATCGCTCGTACGAGACCTTCCTTTTGAGGTGTATATCAAGCTGTCGCGCCATAGCCTGCACCTCGCAACACATTCGCTGGCAGCTGGAACACTGCCCATCGAAGGAGGCGATACTGGACGCCTGAGCCAGTCGGAGCGCTCCCCATGGTTGCGGCCGTTGCGTGACATCATTCTCTTCGACGGACCTTATCAGGAGACAGAGAAGGCGGTGGCCACGACCCTTCAGCAATGGCCCCTGGAGACACGTGTCCTCATCGAAGGCAACTGCTCATCTGTCCCGGAAAGGTCGCGCTATATGTACGTCCTGCGCTGTCCCCTTCTGCAGAGTGCCAAGCCCAACATGGGCATCATGGCTGCCCGGGCAGACCTGCTCGTCGTGAACAGGTTCCCTGGCCGTACACCGGCCGAAGAAGCCGCCCTCCTTGCACTCCTCAGAGACTGGAACCCGCACGCGAACCAGATGTCAGGATCCGTACAGGACGCGGTGTTCATCGAGACCGTCGAAGCGGCTGTCCTCGACCTTCTCCCGTTACTGCGCTCCGCTTGAAAATGCACTCCTGCATGACACACTGTACTGTCGGTGCCTGCTGCCGGCAGAATCAGGAACCAGGAGGTTCCCATGGAAGAAGTTGCACAGGAAGTCCGCGATGAGCTGCTCAAGGCGGCAACCGACGGATTTATCGATTGCGGCAAAGCAATAGTTATCGCCCGCAAACTGAACATCGACCCCAGAGTCGTGGGCAAGGCCTGCGATTTGCTGCACATACGAGTCCGCTCCTGTTCACTCGGCCTGTTCGACTAGCCAGTGCCAGCACCCATCATCCTCGCCACTGCCACCGCAGTAGTGGCGGTCCTGCTGACGCCGTTTTCACTCCTCGTCAACTTCATGCCACTCCAGAGACTCCTGCTTTCCATGGTCGGCACAACGGGAGGTGCGGTGCCTCGCTTTGACGTGGCTGAAGCCGTCCGCCGCGTGACAGATCTGCTCAAGTACCTTGCGCTCCGTAGACCTCTGCCAAACGATGGCTTCTACTCGCCCCTGGAGCTTGCCCACATGGGCGACGTCCAGGCGATCTTCCAAGGCGTCTATTTGACAGCGTTTGTCTCATGTCTGCTGACAGTTGTCCTTGTCGTTCTCCTTCGCAGAAATGGGCGCGACGTTCGCCGCGTTGCCCGGGCAGCCGGCATCACTGTGCTCGCTCTCGTTGCCGCTCTGGGCACCGCCTCGGTCACCATCGGCTTTGATGCATTGTTCATCACCTTCCACGAGCTCGCCTTTGCGAACAACTTCTGGCTCCTCCCTGAAGACTCCGGACTCATCCGCCTGTTTCCCGAGAATTACTTCATGAGCTACTTCTTCGTCACACTCGGCGCGAGCCTCATCGCCGCCATTTTCCTCACGATTCTGTCACGCCGGAGGCGCACCCTCCGGCTTTAACCATCGCCCATTGCTGATATACTCCTTAGGTAAGCAACCAAGCACAGCCCCGCTGTGTATAACAAAGGAGATAACCATGGAACAACGTGCTGAAATCGGGATCATCGGGGGTTCCGGATTCTATTCTCTACTCGAAAACGCGCAGGACATCAACGTCGAAACGCCCTATGGTGCACCGTCAGACCTCATCTCGCTTGGCGAGATCGCGGGCCGAAAGGTCGCGTTCCTACCCCGCCACGGCAGGCACCATCAGCTTCCACCTCACATGATCAACTACCGCGCCAACATCTGGGCTCTCAAGTCTCTTGGTGTCCGACATATCATCGCTCCTACCGCCGTCGGTTCACTGCAGCCAGACATCAAGGTGGGTGACCTCGTCGTCACCGACCAGTTCATCGACCGGACGCGCCGCGCTGATACGACGTTCTACAACGGGCCTGTCGTCACCCACGTCTCCACGGCCGATCCGTACTGTCCCGTCCTGAACAGGATCGCAGTCGCGACAATCAGGAGCCTGGACTTGCCCGTGCACAATGGCGGCACCTGTGTCGTCATCGAGGGACCACGGTTCTCCACCAAGGCCGAGAGCAACTGGTTCACCCGCATGGGCTGGCACACTGTCAACATGACACAGTATCCCGAAGTCACCCTGGCCCGCGAGCAGGCGATGTGCTACTGCAATATCTCGGTCATCACGGACTATGACGCCGGGCTGGTCGCAGAGGGAGCAGTCGACCCCGTCAGCAACGAAGCGGTCATCAAGGCATTCACAGCCAACCTCAAGAACCTTGTGACGATCATCGAGAAGATGATTCCACAGATCCCTGGAGAGAGCGAAGACTGCACTTGTTTCCACGCCCTGGAGGGTGCCAGCATCGGCTAACCTATGCTTCCAATCCGCGACGACACCCCATCCCGCACGTTTCCGCTGGTCACGTTCCTGCTGATCCTGGCCAACGGTCTCGTGTGGCTATGGGAACTGTCCCTTGGCGGGGGAGCGGCTCTGAACCACTTCTACTACCAGTTCGGTTTCGTCCCCGGCGTCCTGACGGGTACCTATCAGGCCCCGTCGTGGGCGATAGCCCCGTATTTCCTGACGACCCTGACATCGATGTTCATCCACGGCAGCTGGGGCCACATCCTCGGCAACATGTTGTTCCTGTGGATCTTTGGCAACAACATCGAGGATCATCTCGGCCACAGCAAGTACCTGCTGTTCTACCTGGCGAGTGGCGTGGTGGCCGCCTTGGTTCAGTTGCTTTCCGGACCTACCTCCGAGGTCCCTACCATCGGGGCGAGCGGCGCCATCGCCGCAGTCATGGGAGCGTACTTCTTCCTGTATCCAAAAGCCAAGGTTCAGACCCTGGTCTTTTTCATCTTCATCGCAATCGTGCGTCTGCCTGCCTGGATCTTCCTCGGCATCTGGTTCGTGATGCAGCTGTTCGAGGGTACGTTCGGCGCCGCTCAGGGAGTCGCTGTATGGGCGCATGTGGGAGGTTTCCTGTTTGGCGTTGTGATTGCATGGATCAGCAGCAGGCGAGGACGGACCCGCACAGAGTACGAGGTCTGAGGAGGGACACATGCACATCCTTGTCACCAATGACGACGGGCTGTGGGCACAGGGGATCCAGGCTCTCGTCGCGGCAATCCCTGCGGATAACACCATTTCGGTCGTCGCGCCCGCATCTCCCCAGAGCGCCAAAGGACACTCCCTTACCATGCACAAGCCTCTGCGCGTCACCAAGGTTGAGGAATATGTCCATCCCGGTGTCGAAGCGTGGGCTGTCTCAGGCACTCCCGTTGATTGCATGATGCTGGGCCTCGACACACTAGTGAAACAGAAGGTGGACATGGTCTTCTCCGGTATCAACCATGGTGACAACCTGGGCGACGACCTGCCCTACTCCGGTACGGTATCGGGCGCCTATGAAGCATTTCTGTCTGGGTATCCCAGTGTAGCCTTCTCCACGGCATTCTCACGGACAGGAAGCACTGGATTCGATTTCAGCCCCATCACCTGGTTCCTGCAGAAGATGCTCCCTCTCATCCCGGGGCTCATTGGGATCAACCAGCCTCTCACGAAGAGCTTCAGTCACGAACTCAACGGAAGCCTGTTCCTCAATGTCAACGCGCCCAACTGTCCGGTTTCTGAAGTCAAGGGAATCCGGGTTGTCCCTCAGGGACGCCGCCGCTACGCGCATCGTGTCACCGCCAGCGTGGACCAGTTTGGAGCCCCCATCTACTGGATAGGGGGAGATATCCCGTCGATACCGCAGGAGGGAACCGATGTGACCGCCGTAGCCGACGGATACATTAGTATCACGCCCCTGGGTATCGACCTGACGGACTACGTCCTCTTGGAGCGGATGCAGCAACTTGGCACGTTCGCCGGTCTCACGCCGGCCTCGCAGTAGACACATCGATAACTGGTACCACGAAGGAGGACCTCTTCATGGCACAGTTTACAATGCTCGACGGCGCCACCACGATCGGCGGCACCAAACTCCTGTTCGAGGCAGGATCATCGCCCAAATCCACGCGCCTCCTGTTTGATTTCGGTCTCAATTATGCCACGATGGGGAAGTACTTCGAGGAGTTTCTCACCCCGCGCACTTCTGCAGGCCTCACCGACTACCTGACGACAGGTCTGCTGCCAAGGCTGAGATTCTACCGTTCCGACCTCACGGCACTCCTTCATGAGATGCAGCCTGACCTGGCCGGGAAACCGGCCGACCCCTGTCATATCGACGCGTGCTTCATTACGCATGCTCATGTCGATCATACTGGTTCGATCTCGTTTCTGGACGAAACCATACCGCTGTACGCCACGCCGGTCACGGCCGCCGTCCTCCGGGCTGTGGAGGAAACACAGTACAGTCCAGGACCCGAAAACGGCGTTACCGACTTCATCGTTCGGCCGAACGATGGAGCGAACAAGCACGGTCAGCGGCAGCTTATCGACCTTGCCACCCCGGTGAAGTCTCCAGACTCCCAAATAACGGCCTTTCCCGTCGGCCCCAGCGTCCCGGTAGAGTTCCCGGGCTGTTGGGTCACGGCTTTCCCCGTCGACCACAGCATCCCCGGCGCATGCGCATACCTCATCGAGTATGACGGAGGGAAGCTGGTGTACACGGGAGACCTCCGGTTCCATGGACGCATAGGCCCGGTCACACGTGATACGGTCTCCCGACTCGCTGCAGCCCACCCTGACGTTCTCGTGATAGAAGGTACCAACCTGCGCGGAGATGACACCTTCGCTGCTAAGGAACCGGCGTTCGCCCGCCGCTTCAAGTTCGGGTCCGAGCCGGACGTCGAGGCTGAGCAGAAAGTCGAGGACAAAGCACGTGAGGAAGTCCAACGGGCACGCGGGCTCGTCATCGCGGATTTTGGCATGAAGGACCTGGACCGTCTCATGACCTTCCAGCGCGTCGCAAAGGAGACGGGCCGCAAGCTGGCCATTCTTCCGCGTGACGCCTACATCGTCCGGATGGCGCAGGAAG
This sequence comes from Candidatus Cryosericum terrychapinii, assembly GCF_003570925.1. GTDB lineage: Bacteria > Caldisericota > Caldisericia > Cryosericales > Cryosericaceae > Cryosericum > Cryosericum terrychapinii. The sequence goes on from NZ_QXIS01000028.1 coordinate 18,380, forward strand.
CGGGCTACCAAAAGGACTACAAGAAAGAAGAAAAAATCGACCTGCAGGATCCCGACGTTGTCCTCTACGTCAAGCGCGCCGGCAGCGGCACCTACGACAAGGGCGACATCAAACAGGACTGGGCACGTTCGACGATCCTTCGCTTCGTGGGCTGGGCCCCCAACTCACTGGATGTCGCAGAGAAGAAGGAAGCGGTACGCGATGTGCTGAACGGATCGTGTCCTCGTGTGGTCCGGGCAGCTGAGGTCACGGCTCACCAGTCCGAATACCTCCTCACCCTGGGCTACTGGGATGTCCAGGAGCTGTGCGACCTGCATCCTGCCCCTGGGTCGCTGTACATCCATTCGTCGGCCGAGGCATTCAACGAGGAGATGGCCTGGAGCCAGGACAGGCTTGCCGAGTGGCTGAAGCTCACGGGCATGGATTCCGTGCATATCCATGCGTCCGGGCATGCTCCACCGGAAGACCTCTTCAGTATCGTGGAGCGGCTTGCTCCGCGGCATGTGTACCCCATTCACACGGAGCATGCCGAACGCTATGTCGAACGATTCGGAGATATCGTCAGCCTCGTGGAGAATGGGAGAGGAGTAACCCTGGCACGCTAGGGACTTCCCGATATCGTGGAGATTTCCTCACACTCTCCGTAACGAAATCAGGCATAGTTGCGTATATACAGATGTATATATGTCTATGACGAGTAAACACCTGTTATAGGTGAGGAGGCACGACATGATCGACGAGAATGGTTTCATCAAGCCAGATCCTGAGGAGGCTCAGAATTTGGACACATCAAACACGGTGGAGGGCTACGTCACCCCCGAGACTCCCCCGACGGTCCCAGCGTATAGCTCCCTCTTGCCCCAACCTCAGCCCGTCCGGCGTTCGAGTTCTGGCCGCGTGCTCCTGGTATGGGGACTCATCATCGGATTGCTGCTGGGCAGCGTTCTAGGTGGAATTCTGGGCAACTATGTCGTCATGTCCAACCCGGGGACATTTCCTTGGGCACGCACGGTATCGGCAACGTATCCAGTAGGAACTTCCAGCTCCAGCACGACTATCGTCACGACCGAAGAACAGGCTATCGAGAACGCCGTCAAGATCGCTTCGCCTGCCGTGGTTCAGATCAACATCACCTCGGTCAGCCAGAATCCGTTCGGCTTCTCGTCCGGAACGCAGGAAGGTCTCGGCTCGGGCTTCATCATCACCTCTGACGGTTACGTGTTGACCAACAACCACGTCGTGGAGAATGCCACCAAGATCACTGTCATGCTCAAAGATGGGCGTGAGTTCAGCGGCCAAGTCGTGGGCACGGACACCACCAGCGATGTCGCCGTCGTGAAAATCAACGGAACCAACCTCCCAACGGTACAGCTCGGCGATTCGTCCACGCTGACCGTGGGCCAGAAGGTCATTGCCATCGGCAATCCCTACGGCTTGAGCCAGACGGTCACGACTGGCGTTATCTCGGCCCTCGAGCGAAACGTTCAGGCGTCAGCGACTGAGAACCTCGTCGGCGTTGTTCAAACTGATGCGGCCATCAACCCGGGCAACTCAGGAGGACCCCTGGTCGACCTGTCCGGCCGCGTCGTCGGCATGAACACGATGATCTACCAGGACGCACAAGGCCTCGGATTCTCGGTCTCCATCAATACGGCAAAAAAGGTATATGACGCTATCATCAAGGACGGCAAGATCACGTGGCCGGCTCTGGGTATCCAGGGAGCCACGCTCACAACCTCTATTGCTCAGCAGTACAACGTCAAGGCCTCCCAAGGCGTCTACATCGTCCAGATCACGTCCGGGTCCGGTGCAGAGACTGCTGGGCTCAAGGCCGGAGACGTCATCACCGCAATCGACGACAAACCGATGACCACGATCGACGGAGTCCTCAGCTACATCAGGTCCAGGAACGTCGGTGACACGGTCCAGGTCGTCGCTGACCGGGGCGGCACGACCAAGACATTCTCTGTGATCCTGAAACCTCTCGGCTAGTAGACTCCAGTACCTGCTCAGTTTTGAAGGAGAGACCCGGCACAATGTGCCGGGTCTCTCATGTTGTGCCCACCTTGCCAACAATGAAAACAAGGCAATCCTGTACATGGATGCAGGTGAGTCTGTCCGAATCCAGCAGGACGGAGGCATAGATGAGAACAACGCGGAACCTCAGGGCAGGGACTCATGAGTGAGATGACACATCTGGTGCGACCCGACCTCCACGTCGCGCTCGACTGCCCTGTACACTGGACCGTCATGGAACTGGACGAACAGACAGGACTACGGGCATCCAACCCCACGGACCCGCGTGTCGCCCTGCAGGTTACGTGTGATGAGTCCAGCTCGCCGCTGAACGAAGTGTCTGAACGTCGCCGCAACGGCTTGCCGGAAGACGCCCTGCGTGAACAGGGAACACTGAGAAGGGGAAAGGTGGATGAAGACGGCCGAGCAAGTCCCGTCGATCCGCCTCTTGAAGCGCTAACATTCCGCGCACGCGACGGCTCGTTCGTCTATCGGGTCCTGATCGCAAAGGACACAGGGCACCGATGGACCGTTCGCCTCGAGACGCTCCAGCGCAAGGAGTGGTGGCAGGAGAGCCAGACGCTGGAAACAATGCTGGCTAGCCTGCTCTTGCTGTAGAAGAACCTACGTCTCAGGTAACTCCTTGACGCCCTGCAACTCCTTGAGATGCCCGAGGACCAGCCTTGCCGTCGCGATGTTGGTCGCGAGGGGGACGTTATTGACATCACAGATCTTGAGCACGGCGTTGATATCTGGCTCATGAGGATGTGCGGTCAGAGGATCCCTGAGGAAGACGACTGCCTTGATTTCGTCGGAGGCGATCATCGAACCAATCTGAAGGTCCCCACCTTTCTCTCCAGAATTCACTCTGATGACGTGAAGGCCGGTCAATTCTTCGATGAGACCACCTGTGCTCTTTGTGGCAACCAGCTCCTCCTGAGCCAGCATCTCCTTAAAATCCCTGCACAGCGCGATTATCTCGGGCTTCTTGCGGTCATGCGCGATCAGTGCAACTCTTGTTCTCATGTGTCCATTCTACCATACAAGAGTATGAATCAACAAGGCTTTTTCAGGCATCCTTCGCAGTTCGGGTTATCCACAGGATATTGTGAATATCTGTGGAACGCAATTCTGGGTAAGTCTCAACTACAATATTGATGCCGTGTTCTCGTTGCACAGCAGTCCACAGGCTTCAACAGAGCCGGCGACAGCGTCAAACCCGCTGTGGATAACGCGTCTGCATCTCGAAAAGTTATCCACAGTGCCTGTGGATAGTGTCAGTACTTCCTTGACGTCGCCCGGTTCGTCCGACGTTTCTGCTGTTCCTGGTGTCGCCAGATGTCCCAGCGCAGCCAAGCCTCGTAGGCATGCAGAAACGAGAGTCGCAGAGCAGGGTTCTGAATGACCTGCACTGCCTTCTCGGTTCTCGCCTTCTGCTCCGGAGACAGCTGAATCGTGGCAGCCAGAGAATCCGGATCCGCCGGGACAACAGAAGACGTGACCTGCGGCCGACGAATGCGGACCTCGTGGACGTTGTCGAGCCCAAAGGACAGATCTGTCACGAGCTTGCCACCCATGTGAGCATTCAAGCGTTCTACAATGAGGATTTTCTGCTCAGACAAGACCTGCATGATGGATGAATTGGCGCAGAGAATCGTCAGTGTTCCATTCTTGAACTGAGCAGGATGAGAGTTACGGGCGACGTACGCGCCGATGGTATGCTCACTCCACAAAGACTGGACCGCGGGCCAGACCTCGCCCAGTGACTGAACCTTGATGCCCTTGTCGAGGCGACCGGTACGCCGCATCTCGTCGATAACCTCTCCGATGCGCTCCATACTGTTATCGTTTCTTCTCACAACCGTACGGACGTAGCGTTCAGTCCGCCTCCAAGACGCGCAACATCAAAGGTTGTGATAAAGACCTGTTCGAACCTCGCCAGGAGATGAACCAGCCGATCAAGGTTCGGTATGTCGATATCGCCTTCCAGATCGTCCAGCAGGAGCACCGGGTATTCTCCCGTGACCCTCCGTGTATATTCGGCACCTGCAAAGATAAGCAGCAGTGCCACCAGCTTCGCCTCGCCCAGTGACGCCGAGTCCCGCAACTGCTTTTTTCCTCGGAGCAGGACAAAATCGTCGAGGTGACACCCGGCCAGGCACGCATGTCGTGCCAGTTCCCGGTCCCGGATAGCACAGATGGATTCGGCGGAAATGGGCCGGGGATCATAGAGAATAGACACATCCGACAGCGGTTCAAACAACCCGTCGGCAATCAGGCGTGTCATCGCCAGACCCACAGCGGCGAGAGCCGATCGCCTCTTTGCACAAATGGTGGTTGTCAGAGCAACAATCTGCTCATCGAACAGGTCCAGCAGGGACGCGTCGACGACGCCAGAGCCCGACTGCCGCAGCAGGGCGTTCTTGCGTGTCATGACGGCCGAGTATGCAGAGAGTGCTTCCAGATAGGTGCGATCACACGACGCGATCAGGAGATTGATATACTGGCGTCTCACCGAGGGCATGCCCTTGACCAGAAACAGCGAACCGAAGTTAAACTGGGCCACGCGAAGCCCACCGATAAGACGGATAAACCCATGGTAGACAGTACCATCGATACGAAGTTCCTTGCGCCCCTCCGTCGTGAACATGGCCTGCACCGCATGACTGACTGACCCTCCGGCGACCGGGTCACGCGTCCGATACCTGCCGCCGACGACAAAATAGGACTCCCCGTCCCTGATAAGCTCCGCATTTGTCAGCCCCAGACATGATTTTCCAGAGGCCAGAAAATGTACGGCATCAAGGAGCGTTGTCTTGCCTGCGCCGTTGCTGCCTTCGACAGCAGTGATGGGTGCAGTGATGTCAATACGCTGTTCGGCCAGTGCCCTGAATCCCTGTACCCAAAGCGATTCCAGATACATTGCCCTCCGAGGAGGCGACTACTCCATCTGCTTGTGTGGCATGACAAGGTACAGGAAATCTTCCTTGCCCTGGTCCTTGATAACCACCGGATGAACAGCACTGTTCATATGCAGTTCCGCATTCTCGGTACCGACAGAGGAAATGCCGTCCAGAAGTTTTGTCCCGAAGAACGAAACAGAAAGACCCCCACCCTCTCCCTCATAACCCAGTTCATCACTGGCATTGCCCTGATCCTGGGCCGTGCCCTGAACAGTCAGCCGCCCTTCCTTGAATGAGAGTGTGATGACATCGGTTCCGCCAAAAACGACGGCACCGACCCGGCGCAATGCGTCCAGCAACTCTGACTTCTTGACATTCACCGTATATTCCCATTCACGAGGTACGATGTCGTTGTAGTTGGGAAACTCGGCGCCAATGAGGAGAGAGATAATTTGCGTATCACCAGACGAAAACAGACACTCATCCTCGGTAATAACACAATGAACGTCACCAGTCGGCTTGAATGATTCAAAGACTTTTGTCGGAACGATCGCTCTCAGCGGTTCACGCTTGAAGTCAAACTGAACGTATCCGAGGCGCCGTGAATCCGTCGCGACAAACCGGAAATAGTCTTTTGTCTGCTCAAGCAAGATTCCCTGAAACTCGAGGCGCCGTTTCTCATTATGTTCTACACACGGAAGAACACGGTCGATGGCACTGGAATATTCATTCAGGCTAAACTGATATTCTCGACCTTCCTTAATCTCCGGGATGCTTGGAAATGTATCCATCTGGTAGCATGCGAGATCATAGTGCGCCTTGCCGGATGATATCTGAAGTTTCTTGTCGTCTCCTTCAATTATAAGTTCGCCAGACAAGGCTGAAACAATGTCCTTTAGAAACTTGAAGGGAACCAGGGCACGTCCGGCTTCTGCAACTTCAGCCGGTTCGGCGTTTACCAGATACGTCGTCAGGTCAGTACTTGTTAATTGAAGCGTCGTACCGTTTGCAGAAAGGAGAACGGCATCCGACGTGAAGGTCGAGCTTTTCTGTTGGATGACTTTGCCGTGCTGTGCTAGTTTCTTGCTCAAACCTTCAGCTTTTGTCGTGAGTTTCATCTTTCCTCCTTTTAGTATGAAAAGACTCTCTTAATCATAACTATCAAGATAAGGGGCTTGGTAGTGTTGGTATGTCTTGTGAAGATGGTTGCATGGCTTGCGGTGCTTGTGGATGTAGCTGTGGATAACTTGCGCGGGTTATCAACACTGTGCACATCCGGAATGGTCGGGATAATTCTCCACAGGTTATACCCCCCTCTTCAACTGCTTTACCAAGCTGTCAAGCAGTGCTCTCAATGTGTCGTCGTTCTTCAATTCCTGCTGAATCTTCTGACAGGCGTAGATGACCGTTGTGTGGTCGCGCCCACCGAACTTTTCGCCAATGTATGGGAGAGACGCTTCAGTCAGGTCTCGGCTCAGGTACATGGCAATCTGCCTCGGCATTGCGATATCCTGGCTGCGCCTCTTGGCTTGGAGGTCGGCAACCGAGATGTGAAAGTAGGAAGAGACCGATTGCATGATGGCGTCGATGGTGATCGGCTTGTTGATAACCGGGATGATATCCTTGAGCGTTTCCTCAGTAAAGGGGAGCGTGACCTCTTCGTTGGTGAGCGAAGCTGTTGCAAGGACGCGCATGAGTGCGCCTTCGAGCTCACGGATGTTGCTCCCGATGTTCGCGGCGATGTACTCGAGCACTTCGGGTGGAACGTCGATCTTGTCCAGCTCTGCCTTCTTCTTCAGGATGGCAACCTTGGTCTCGTAGTCCGGGCGGCTGATGTCCGCAATGAGGCCCCACTCGAAGCGTGAGGTAAGGCGCTCCTCGAGGGTGGCGATCTCCTTGGGCAGGACGTCGGAGGTTATAACGATCTGTTTGTGGGCATCGTACAACGCATTGAAGATATGGAAGAACTCCTCCTGTGTGCGTTCCTTGCCTGCCAGAAACTGGATGTCGTCGATGAGCAGAATGTCTGCCCCGCGTGTCTCTTTATGAAAGTTCTCGATGACGGAGTTGTTGTTCCGCGCGTTCTGGATGGAACTGACCACTTCGTTCGTGAACTTTTCGCCGGTCGTGTAGACGATCTTCTTGTCCGGGCCCTGTGCCAGGACATGGTGTGCGATACCCTGGAGAAGATGGGTCTTACCCAACCCGACTCCGCCGTAAATGTAGAGAGGGTTATAGACGTTGCCCGGGTTGCCCGCAACGGCGTTGGATGCCGCGAAGGCAAGGCGGTTTCCTGCACCGACGACGAAATTCTCGAAATTGTAGCGCCTGTTGAGGATCAACGTATTGTTGTGCTGGAGTATGCCGGGTTCGGTCGGGATCTCTTCCGGCGGCTGTTGCACAACTTCCACCGCGATGGTGGTCGGTTGACCCTTGATCGCGTCGATCGTCTCCTTGATGACGTCGTAGTACCTACTGACAATCCAGTCTCTCGCAAACTCGCTAGGGACGCCGATGGTGAGCGAAGCGTCGTCTTCATGGAGCGTCGTCGCATTCTTGAACCACATCTCGAACGTCGGGCGCGCGAGTTGTTTACTGAAGATGTCGAGCAGGTGCTGCCAGGAATCCGATCGTTGTTCTTCCATTTTCTGCTCCCTTTGCTCTCGCGCTAAGTGACCACGCCCCGGTCAGAGAAAAACCAGGCCACGACGTGGGCCGTACATACGCATACGCCAGCGCAACCACCCTGCCTTTGTGACGGAACAGCGGAGCGTCGTCAGGCCATGTGCATCCGTTTTGTGTGATATAGTATAGACGAAATGAAGACCAGCGGCAATCAGAAAATGGCTCACAGATGACAATCCGCAGCAGACAAGGCAGGATGAGGGGCAGGCGGCGTTCCCAGGATGGGGGACTGCTTGTTCTGATCCTCGCACTGGTTCTGGCCCTTGTCGTCGGTTCAAGCTTCCGCAAAGCCGGTGGACGGAGTACGTCCGTGGTCCTGTGGTACCTCGACGCCTCGACCCGGGAACTGGTCAGCAATCCTGCTGTGGCAAAACTGCCGACACGACGCGTGGAACAGGTGGCGGGAATCATCGATCTCCTGCGTACGCCGCCAGCGGACCAAGGGCTTGCGACGGCTGTCCCTGCCGGCTTCACTGCGCATAGAGCGACACTTCTGTCCGGCGGGATCCTTGACGTGGTCTTGGGCGTGGCACGCGATCAGCCTCCCATGGGGTTTGCGGAAGAAAATGCGCTCTACTGGCAACTTGTCAACTCCATGCTGAATCTGCCAGGTGTCCGCTCGATTGAACTCTCGGTCGACGGTCGTCCCAGAGGAACCTTCCTCTCCTTCGTCAAGACTCAGCGAGAGCTGGGCGCCAATGAGGTCATGTTGGACAAGGGACAACTGGTCGATCTGTATTTTGTTGGCCGTGACGGCCGTTATGTTGTTGAACGCCGCACACTTCCGACTGGGCTGACACGATCTCAGCTGGCATTCCAGGCTACACGCGCTCTCATGGAGGGGCCAGTGCACCCCAGCCTCGTGAGTCCTCTGCCCGGCACGGAAGTGCTTCGGGGCGTCACTGTCTCCGGTCGAACAGCTTCCGTCGATTTTGAGGAGAGCGTTCTCAAGCTGAACATGGGAGCCCAGGAAGAAGAGCAGGTCAAGAACTCCCTGGTCCTCACGCTCACGAGACTCGCGGGTGTCAGTCGCGTCCGGCTCCTGGTAGGCGGAAACAATGTGGAGGGCCTGTTTGGACACGTGGACACGGTTGATCCGCTGTTCAGGCTGGATGGGCGCCTGGAAGAAGGTATGGCCCTCGCCGTCTACAGTCTCACCGAAGTCGACGGCGACAAGCTCCCTGTACTGACTGTTTATCAACAAAAGCAGGCGCTCATGGGACGCAACGTCATGATCTCGAAGTCGATCGCTCAGCTGGGGAATCCCCCCGGAGGAGACGCGTCACTTGTTCCACACGGCACCAGCGTTACCGCCATGGTTCTGGAAGCCAGCACGGGAATGTTGCGCCTGTCTCTTGTCATGACTCCTCTCCCCGAGGATCAGGCGGCCGAGGCGCTCATGGTCGAACAGCTGCGGTTGAGCCTCACCGAACTGCCGTCCGTCACGTGGTTGCAGGTAGGGGTCAACGGGTCTGTTGCTTTTTTGCCGGGAGGCTACTATATAGGCAAGCCATTCTCGCGATAGGAGGAATACCATGACGACAGACAGGACCGAATTCCGGCTGCTGGCCGGGGCTCTGGCGGCCCCTCATCACCTTGAGAAGCTCCAGAAACTGGGTATGAGCTCTTCGCTGTTCGAAGACGGTGACCTTAAGGCTGTCTTCGACGCATTTCAGTGGTACTGCTCCAACCACAAGGGCGAGGGTGGCAAGATAGACCTTCCGCTGTTCACGGCCTACCTGACCGAAGAACGTCATGTGACTCCGGCTATTGCGACGCTGGTGGGCAAGCTGACCGACGCCGGGGGCGAGGACATGACGACGCTGGTCGAGCTGCTGGACCGGCTGAAGACGCGCGCAGCACGTCGGAAGCTGCGTACGATCGCCGACAACATCAACAGCTTTACCGATGCCGAGAAACAGGGCCGGCGTGTGGAAGACTTCGCCGCCGATATCTCCGAGCAATTGCGCCAGGTGGCGCGCCTCTCGTCCCAGAGCAGGCAGGAGCCCATCCGTGACGAGCTGCTGCGGTACGTCGAAGAGGTCCGCACCCGGGGCGCCGGACTACCTTCGATCCTCGGAATGAGCATCACCCCGTATGACAATCTCAATATAGCGGTCTCAGGGCTGCGCCCCGGCTTCTACTACGCCCTCGGCGGGGCTCCAAGGCGTGGGAAAACCAACCTGATGCTGCGTCTTGCCACGCTCGTTGCACGTAACGAGAAGGTCCCAGTCCTGTACTACTCCTATGAGCAGACGAGGCGCGTCCTCCTGACTCGTGTTCTGTCACAGGAATCACTCATCAACCCGCTGGTGCTTCAGAAGGGAGACATCAGGAACAAGTCTGATCTCGTCACCCGGTTCAATAAGGGGATCAAGGAGACATCCGCCTATATGGACAACTTCTATCTCTTCGAGGCGGACCGTCAGGATACGCTCGAGCATATCCGCAGTGTCGCATATGGCATCATGGACTCCCACCACGCCGACCGTTGTGCCATCTTCCTCGACTACCTGCAGAAGGTACCGACCATCAACCCCTATGCCAGCCTCCAGAAGCAGGTCGACGAGGTGTCCGGCCTCATCGCACAACTCTCCACCGAGCTGCAGTCCCCCATCGTGGCTGTGTCGTCGTTCGACAAGGACGGCTGCCGCCTCGATAGCGAGACGTCCAAGGAGCGCCCAACGATGTTCAATTGCACGGGCGGTGGCGACATCGAGTATGACGCGGACGTGGCACTGATCATCGTCAAGGACTACCACGACACGGCGCAACTGGAAGAGAAGATCGCCAACGCCGTGCGTGAAGGGGGAGTGAACCCTCACCACATCCCCCATTTTGACATCCTCAACCTGTTCATCGACAAGAACCGCGACGCCCCCGAGGGAGGCAACATTATTATCCAGTTCCTCTTCCTGATCGAAGATAACCAGATGGTGGAGCTGGGCTACAAGGATGTCGAAGAGCGCTACTCCTATGCCAAAGCCGGCAAGATATTTGAGTGGCTGCTCGAGCGCGGATATCTCGAGGCGGTCGGCCCCGGCGAGCACTGAGTCTCTCCTGTAACCTTTTCTCTCCTGTCACCGTACGCTTGGTGAACACGTAAGGCAATTAACCGCGGAGAGGAGCAAGTGGATGGGAGCAGTGGCTGACCGTGAGCTCTTCGCCCAGTTGATGGGGGAGAGTGAGCGTCGTGTGTACGCCTTTCTGGCGAGCAAGGTCCGGGACCAGACAACGGCATCAGACATTGCACAAGAGGCCTTTTTCCTGGCATACAGGCGATTTGACTCGTATGACAGAAGCCGCCCTTTTCTCCCGTGGGTCATGACGATTGCCTACAACTGTCTGGTCGACTACTGGCGGAAGGCAGCACGCGAAGGTGGGGATCTGCCGGACGAACAGCTCCTGGCAGCTCCTGAGCAGGACAGAGACGATGTGTGGAAACAGCAGGAGATCGTAGAGGCAATGACGCGGATTTCTCCGGAAGACAGTGCGCTGCTGACGATGTTCTATGCAGAAGAGTGCTCTCTTGCGACGATTGGCGGACGACTCGGTGTAGCCGAGGGCACTGCGAAAGTCCGGCTGTTCCGGGCGCGGGCCGCATTAAAGAAGCAGGTGGAAGCCCTGCACGAGCGAGGTGCTGCATGAGCATACGGCGTCTGACAGACGAGGAAGTGGAACGTATGATTGCCAGCACACTTTCATGTCCTCCCAACCTTGTTCCACCGCCCGGGTTTGCCTCTGGCGTGTGGAACCGAGTCGACGCGTGGGAGACAGAGCAGGAGTTGAAGAAGGCATCACGCAGCATCCTGGCTCAACTCATGGAAACGCGCATGAGAAATGGAGAACCGGTGACCGTTCTTGCCGCAGCGCTGTTGTTTGGGGCCCTGTTCGTCGGGATCTTTCTGACCGGGTTCTACATGCTTGCCGCGCATTCATCAGTTGTCCTTCGAGTTGTGCAGTTCCTTGTCGGACCCAACCTTAACGAACTCAGATCCTTACTGATTCTGTGCACGCTTACAGCCGTGGGCGGGCTGCTGCTCGGCAGTCTTGCCCTCAGTGAGCGTCTGTTCGGCTTGAGCGGAGGGTCGGCTGCATGATGCAGACTGCTCCCACGACCGGCCCCAGGCGCATTCTGGTCGCCGCCCTTGTCGTGAGCCTGATCGTCGCTGGCTCCGGGATTGTGACACTGGTGACGCGGAACGGTCGACTCAAGGCTAATCCGGCGTTTGCAGAGGGCACAATCTTGGAACTAGGTGGTTCTGCGAGCAGGATATCGGTCGTAGGAGACAACCTCGAGGTCGTCGTGGGCACATCTTCCACCGCGACCTCAGCGAGCATCGTTCTAGGCAGCCAGGGATTCCGTCAGGATTTCCGTGCGAAGACCGGTACGTACGGATTGTACTTCGACAGTGTTCCTGGCGTCCAGGCGGGGGTCAGGCGTCTGACGGTTGTGGTTCCCGAGAACGGTACGCTGACGCTGACGCTCGTCGGTGAAGCCCGACTGATCCTGGATCAGGCTCGGCTCAAGGAGCTCCGTCTGGCTGGGGCGTCCTCCGCACTTGAACTGGACGCCACCGAATCCGGATCGATCATCGACCTTGTCCAGATCGAGAACGTCACCGGTGGTTTTTCGGCAATATGCCTCGGCAACCTGGATATGGCAGACCTTGTTATTGGCAACATCGTCGGTAGTTACGACCTCGACTTTTCGGGGTCGCTGGGCAGGCACTGTGACGTTTCACTGCACACAGCTGTGGGGAAAGGTACGCTACGTATCCCCGGAAAACCGGGAGTACAACTTTCCATCGGGAGTGTTCTGGGCAAGGTCCTGTCGTCGGGATTTGTGGCTGAGGGCAGTAAGTCATTTCTCAACGCCTCGGCAGCCAGTGGAGCTGACCGGCAGCTCGTCATGCGTATCGACAATGCAATTGGACAAATTCAACTTGTGGAGGTACAGCAATGAACAGCAACAACATTGATCGGCGGGTGGCCCTGAGCACTCTGCTCATCGTCTTTGGCGTCCACTTCCTGCTCCAGGCGTTTCCCCAGACGGGATACGATTTTGGCATCCTCGTTCCGCTGGCGGCGTTTGTGGTCCTGCTAGGCATCTACGGCGTCGCGACGGGCTTCCAGCGGGATGCGCGTGAAACGGTGTTCTGGAGTGCCATGCTTGGTTTCGTCGGTATCATCGTCCTCCTGCAGGTCCTGGGGGTCGTCCGGTTCAGTCTTACGACCTTCGTCGGAGCAGCCGTGATTTGCGCGGGACTCTCCATCCTGTTGTCTACGCTGTTTGACTCGATTGAAAGCAAGAGGTCGAGAAACGGGCTGATATGGGGGGTCGTGGCTGTCGCCGTCGGCTCTCTTGCATTTCTTTCGGGGCTGGACATCTTCTCAGCTCAGGTGGTCGACATCATTCGGAAATCGGCAGTCGGGGGCCTGTTCCTTGTGCTTGGACTGGCCGTTCTTATCAAGGGAGGTATCAGGAAATGAAGAGTTTTGACAGACCAGATGAAGAAGCAGTCGGCGTCTGCACGAAGTGCGGGAAGGCGCTGGCCCGTGAGGAAGTAGTGATGGTGGATAGCAAGATCATGTGCGACACCTGTGCACCAACGCAGCCCAGCGCTGCATCCGGCGAGCAGGGACCCATCCAGGACAGGTGGCAGCATCCGCAGGCTGAGCACCCGGCGTCTTCGGGGGTCGGCTATGATTCCTCCAGGAGACTGTACCGCTCACGCAAGAACCAGGTGATCGGCGGCGTCGCGGCTGGCGTGGCGGAGTACTTCGACATCGATCCGACCATTGTGCGCATCGCCTGGGCGCTGCTCGGGATGGCATGGGGGACGGGAGTCCTGGCCTATCTCATCGGCTGGCTCGTGATCCCACTCAATCCTGCTCAGTAGATCAGGTATGAAAACATAACATATCTGTGGATAATGTGGAAATAGCCCCGGCAGTTTTGCTTGGATGACCAGTCCCCCGACAGCCTATATAGGCTGTCGGGGGACTGGTTTTCAGGGTGTCTTGGAGTCGTTCAGCGGGCGGGAAGAAGCATCTCTCTGCCCACCCTGAGCCGCGCGGAGGTACCGACTGACCGTCGTGTAGTGGACGCCCAGGTGGTCACCGATCTGTACGAGCGAGTAACCAAGATGGACGGCTGCCGCGACGCGCAGCGGGAGCTGCGAGCGTTCGCGCCTGACATCGGGTCCGAAGATCTGTGTCAGAGAGGGCCGCGCAAGCATCAGGAGCGTTGCGGCGACCGATGGCTCGGACGCTCTGCTTACCAGGTGTTCAGTGACCACCTGGACGAACGTCTGTGTTCCCAGGATGCCCGGCGGCATCACGTGCGCGAGGGGGGTCGGCTGGCCGATGCCCGCTCGTATGTAGTCGGCATAGGCGGCGACAGCCTCTTCCTGTGTTCGCCCGAAATGTGACAGCAGAGACTCGGCAGCAAGCGGGGCACTCCGCACGTGGGTACTCATGACCGTTGCCTGATAACTGCTCCAGGGCCATTCCTCGGGGGTGGCGACCACAGCGCATGCCACGGGCTGGAGGACAACGTGGCGGCAGACCGGCAGCAGCCATACGTCGGGTTCCAGGAGGACTGCCCGATAGGGTCCGCGGAAGACCCGTCCCGAGTGTTTGTTCTGGCGGTTCACATGCCGCGTGTAGCTGCTGATGAAGCGGCGCATGCCTGTGCCGAGATCTCCATGGGGCGTCTCCACGACGAAGCTGTAGCGGTCCGGCAGCAGGCACCACGCGTAGATGCGCCAATCCAGATTCACCGCCGCCGTGAGGTCTGCGAGGAACTGCAAGCGAGCGTCGTCGCTCTGCATGATGGAGCGACCTGCAGGAGCAGTGTCGGAAACCAGATAGACGGCACCTGGGAACTCAATGCGCAACGGTCGAGCCACGAACCCTCCTTTGCCGAGAGGCTTGGATGATAATTCTATCCACACTGTTCACATGTTATCCACAGCAGCGCAACATTTCAATATCCGACTCCCACGCGCCGACCTTCGCGTACTCCAGCTTGTGCGGCGGTCAGCGGGCACTATACTTGAACTCGGCAGTACAGGAACGGGAGGTTTCGCGTGGTGCAGTTCTGGGTGGTAGCCGAGTCAGTCCTGATCGTGTTCGTCATGAAGTTCGTAGACGTGGCTCTTTCGACTCTCTTCACGAACTTCCTGGTCAGGGGACGCCGCCTGTACACGTTCATCTTTGGGTTTCTCGAGGTGAACGTCTATCTGGTTAGCCTCGCTCGGGTCCTGAGCAGTATGACCATCTACAAGATGCTCGGCTATGCCATTGGCTATTCACTGGGAGCGCTGTTTGGTATCTGGCTGGAACAGAAGCTGGCTATCGGCAACCAGACCTGGCTGATCATTCCCAACGAGAACCCGTATCGACTGGCGTATCATCTGCGCGACCGGGGTTTTGGCATCACGACGATCTCGGGGTCGGGCATGGACAGTAACCGCATGGTTATCCTGACGACCACAATGCGCAAGAACATCGCACTTCTCAATGCCTCGCTTACCGAGCTGGCCCCGGACGCTTTCGTGTCCGTGCTTGACACGCGAACGACGATGGGAGGGCATGTGACTCGAATTCCGAGAGGTTGAATCATGATGAAAAGGACTATCTTCCACCGGGCAGAAGCGCACCTTGGCTTGAACCAAAGGGCTCGGGGGCTGGCGCTCGGCCTCGCTCTACTGCTAGTCATTTTCTCTCTCGCCGGCTGCGCCCGCCGAGGCGCTGTTTCGCTCCGGATCGTCTCTGCGTACTCAGGCAAGGGTGTAGCCAATGCGACGCTGACGTTCACCGGCTCAAGCGGCTCCGAGACCCTCAGCTCCAATGCGACCGGAACGGTTTCGGGACAGGTTCAGACCGATCGGACACAAATAGGTGTCGAAGCCATAGGGTATCAAAAGGTCTTCATCCAAGTGGCGGACCTCACGAAGTCGCCGGCGACCGTCCAGCTGACCCCACTCTTTCTTGGCGCCGGGATGGTGACATCCGGCGGTCAGCTCATAGCGGGAGCCTCCGTGACCGTGTGGAACACGACCACGACGACAGGACCGGATGGAGCGTTCACGTTCGAGGGGCTCGCAGAAGGGACCTATGCGGGAAGAGTCACGAAGCAGGGATTCGCCGACGCCACATTCGACTTGGTGGTCGGGAAGAACGCGAAGGCGGTCAACGTGACGCTCCAGGAGGGACAGCTCCTCCCGCTCTCCTCTCTTGCCAAGCTTCCGGCGTACGAGCTCACAGCCTCGTACCACCGGACACTTGGTGGCGAAGACAAGTCGTTCGACGGCCGTGTCATCAAGAATGGGAGTGACATCCTTGTGATGAGCGGTGACCCGGTGAATCCGACGGCATCACTCATGGTCCGCAAGGGAACAGGGTATGTGTTTGAGAGCGGGACGTACGTTGCCAAAGGTGAGACAGCCGCTGCAGCTGCACACGTCCTGCAGGAAAGTTGTGAGGGTCTTCTCGGACTGCCGGCGACATTCTCGCCACGCCTCTTCACCATCGAGAAGCAGCCGCCGGCACAACTCCTGGGGCAAACGTGTGACGTCTGGAGCATGACTGGCCGGTTCCTGTTCGAGGGAGAGGCCGTCACGGCCACGGCGACGGTTACCGTGGGCACGACAGGCGCGCTGGCAAACGTCCCAATGAAGATCATCCTCAACGCACGCTCGCAGTCGTTCTTCGATTTCGTCTACGACGCCGTGGTCGAAGTGGTTTCTGTCGACCAGGCACAGGCTGCTGCCCGCTTCCCGGCTCAGTGAGGAACCCAGCATGAGTTTCGTCCACCTGCATCTCCACACCGAATATTCACTGCTCGACGGCATGAGCAAGATCGGCCTGCTCGTCACCCGTCTCAAGGAGATGGGGCAGACCGCGTGTGCCATCACCGACCACGGCAACATGTACGGCGTGCTGGACTTCTATATGAAGATGAAGGACGCCGGGCTCAAGCCGGTCATCGGCAGTGAGGTCTACATAGCCCCGAACGGCCGCCTCAACAAGGACAAGGATGTGGGGTTTCCGAATCACCTGATCCTCCTGGCGAAAGATTTCAAGGGCTACCAGAACCTGAGCCATATCGTCTCGATCGGCTACCTCGAGGGCTTCTACTACAAGCCGCGTGTCGATTACGAAATCCTGAAGAAGTACCACGAGGGGATCATCGCCTTGTCCGCCTGCCTCAAGGGCGAGGTCGCCGAGACGGCCGCAAAGGGTGACGAAGAGAAGGCGCTGACCATTGCCAGGAGGTACCAGGACATCTTCGGCAAGGAGAACTACTTCATCGAGCTCCAGAACCATGGCATAGAAGAGGAACTGCGCGCCCTTCCCATCCTTCGCAGCGTTGCGAAGCGCATCGGTGCAAAGACTGTGGCTACCTGTGACAGCCACTACCTCCGCAAGGACGATTACGCCGCGCACGAGGTCCTGCTCTGTGTCCAGACGTTGCAGAAGATGACCGACAAGGATCGCATGAGCTTCAACGGTCCATACTACCATGTCATGACCGAGGATGAGATGCGGGAGCGCTTGCCCGAAGACGAGGAAGCCATCCAGAACACCCAGCTCGTTGCCGACATGTGCAACGTCGAAATGCCTCTGGGTGCCTATCACCTGCCCCGGTACATCGAAGAAGGGCAGACGACGCCATGGGATGCCGAGGTCAACCGCCAACTGCTGGAAAAGATGACTATGGACGGCATCCAGCGCCTCTATCCTCCCGAACAGCTGAAAGAGGCGACGGCCCGGGCGCGCATGGAGCTGGAGACGATCGAGAAGTGCGGGTTTGTCGACTACTTTCTCATTGTCCAGGACTTCACCCGGTTTGCTCGCCGCAAGGGAATTGCCGTCGGCCCCGGTCGTGGATCTGCTGCCGGCGCCATCGTCGCCTACGCGACCGGCATCACGGAAGTCGAGCCGCTGCGGTACAACCTGCTGTTCGAGCGCTTCCTCAACGCCTCCCGTATCTCGATGCCTGATATCGACATGGATTTCGAGGATGCGCGTCGTGGCGAGGTCATCCAGTATGTGCGTGAGCGGTACGGCGAATCCTCGGTGGCCCAGGTGGCGACCTTCGGCAGGATGGAGGCTAAGCAGGCCGTCCGCGATGTCGGCCGTGCGCTAGGTATGCTTCCTAAAGACACAGACCTGATCTCCAAGCTCATCCCGTTCGGGACGGGCCTGGAGGATTCTCTGGACACCGTCGACCAGCTCAAGACCATGTACGGCGACGGCACAAAGTTGAGTGGCACCACGGTCAAGGAGCTGTTCGATACGGCCATGAAGCTGGAGGGCGTCAACCGCAATTTCAGCACCCATGCCGCGGGTGTCGTCATCGCCGACACCGAGCTCACCAACTACCTGCCCCTGCAGCGTGACAAGGACGGCAACATCATCACACAGTGGGACCATAACTTGGTCGAGGCCTTTGGCCTCCTCAAAATGGACTTCCTGGGCCTTTCCTACCTGGGCGTTATTCAGAACACCGTCAAGATGGTGAAGGATCAGCTTGATGTGACGGTGGACATCAGTCATGTCGACACGGAGGAACCGGCTGTCTACAACCTCATCAGCAGCGGCGACACAGTTGGGGTGTTCCAGATGGAATCCGGCGGCATGAAGGGTGTCGCGGCTGGCGTCCGGCCATCCTCCATCGAAGACCTGACGGCCATCATCTCGCTCTACCGCCCCGGCACCATCAAGGCCGGTGGTATCCAAAAGTACATCGACCGCAAGAATGGCAAGGAGAAGGTCAACTACTACCACCCCAGCATTGAGGGTGTGCTCAAACCGACCTACGGCATCATCGTGTACCAGGAACAGATCATGCAGATCGCCAACCGCATGGCCGGGTTCACGATGCAGGAAGCAGACATCCTGCGCAAGGGAGTCTCCAAGAAAAAGGCGGACATTCTGGCCAAGCAGCGGACCATCTTCGTCGAGAAGTCGATCGAGAAAGGTGTCCCGAAGAAGACCGCCGAGGACGTGTTCGCCCTCATTGATTTTTTCGCCGGCTACGGGTTCAACAAATCCCACGGGGTCGCCTACGCCATCATGGTCTACCGCACGGCGTGGCTCAAGGTCCACTATCTCATTCAGTACCTGACGGCCCTCATGAATTCGGGCCTCGATGCCGAAGACCGTCTCAAGGAACTGGTTGCCGAGTGCCGCAGCAAGAATATCTCCATCCTTCCACCAGATATCAACAAATCCGACAAGCTGTTCACGGTGGAGACGCAGGCCGACGGTTCTCAGGGCATCCGGTTCGGTCTGCTTGCCATCAAGAACCTGGGCTCAAAGGCGATCGACGAGATCATGGAGGAGCGGTCCAACCGCGCCTATTCGACGTTCAAAGATTTCCAGCGGCGTTCCAGTGGCGGCAAGGTCAACCGCAAGTCCGTCGAATGTCTCATCAAGGCCGGGGCGTTCGAGAGCCTGGGCGAGGACCGCGTCACTGTTCTGAGGGAGTTCAGCAACCAGAACGGCAAGGCGCCGGTTGCAGACGATTCGGCGACGGGCCTGTTCGGCGGCTCGGTGGGCGAACCCGGGGCCTCCGCCTCCTCGTGCGATACGGCGGGTGCGGCGGCGATGGAGAAGGAAGCGTTTGGGTTCTTTTGCTTCTGCAGCCCCTTCCAGCAGTACGAGCTGCTCCTCGCCAAGTACAAGGCGAAACGCGTTTCGGAATGCGCGGATTGTGATGACGGATCCACCGTCACGGTCATGGGACTCCTCACGTCCGCGAAGACCGCCAAGTCCAAGGCGGGTCACGCCTACGGCAAGTGCATGCTCGAGGACGACAGCCGTAAGGTGGAACTGATGGTGTTCGAGTACGTCCTCGGGCAGTTCCAGCCGTGCTTCGACCGCGAGGGTGCCATTGTCCTGGAGGCGAACGTACGCATGGATGGTGACGAATTGTCTCTGACGGCCAAGAAGTTCATCGACTTCGTGACGCCTGAACAGGCGAAAGGATCGAAGCCGGTTGCTGTGCCCCGCCGAGTGCTCAAGCTCACAATGACGGAGCAGCAGGTGAACGGCGAGATACTCAAGGACGTTCTCCTCCTCACGCATCACTATCCGGGGAAAGAGCATTGGCGCATCCTGTACCGCAACGGAACCGAGCACTGCCTGGAAGTCGGCAACAAGTACTGGGTCACTATCACGCCCGCGCTCCTGAAGGGACTTGCCGAGATACTTGGCCCCAGTGGGGTAGACTACTCGTAGCGGCGGGTCCGATGGTTTCGCCAAGTTGTAAAGGAAATTGAGGTTGTCATTCCGATATTCATAGGTATACTGTTTGGGGTAATGTCATGAACGTGACAAGTAATTAAGCGACATGACGTCCGGAAGCTTTGCTTTCGGACGTTTCATATTAGTGGAAAACGAAAAGTGGGCGCGTGAGCGGGCCACTTTTTTGTTTCACAGGGAGAGATGTATGGACACGAGGTTTGCGGACATTGTGCAGCTGGAAGTGGCGAAGAGCGATACCACGCTCGTCGCCATCGAGAACGCTCCGGGCATGGTAAGCGTCGTGCTCATGAAGCCGGGGAGAGACATCTCGATCGATGAGCTCGAGAGGGTCAGCCGGGCGATCAGCCATGCGTTCATTGAGTTGTACGGCGACGACTATCTGCCTGCGTTCGAGGTGACAAGCCCCGGACTGGACCGCGTTCTCAAGACGGCGCGGGAGCTGGATCTCTTCGCCGGCAGGTTCGTGCGCGTGGCGACCAAGGAGTCCAGGGGGCCGATCATTGGAACGCTGGGAGCATCGGGCGGGGATAGCCTGCACGTGACGGTGCTCGGCGTAGACCGCGTGTTCGATATGCGGCAGGTGACGAAGATCTCGTTGTGGGACGAGATATTGGGAGGTGCGTGTGAGGGATGAGATCCAGAGTGCCATCTACGAGCTGGAGAAGGAACGGGGAATCTCCAGGGAATACATCGTGACGGCGATCAAGGAAGCCTTCGAGGCGGCATACCAGCAGCAGTACCAGAAAGACAACTTCCTGGTGAAGGCTGACACGGGCACCGGCCTTGTCCGGCTCTATTCGCGCAAAACGGTTGTGGCCAAGGTTACGGACAGCGACAGTGAGATTACGCTGAAGGACGCCCGCAAGGTGGAGCCAGAGGCAAAGACCGGGGACGACGTGCTCATCCAGGTCAAGATCGAGCAGCTGCCCCTGTCGGTGATCGTGAAAGCACGCAAGTTTATCGATGACAAGATCAAGGAACGTGAGAACGATCTGGTCTATGAGCGCTTTCACTCGCAGGTGGGCACGCTGGTTAACGGCGAGGTCCTGCGCCAGAACAAAGAGGGATTGCTTATCAACCTTGCCCGGTGCGAAGGAATCATGCCGAAAGATCAGCAGATTCCCGGCGAACGGCTGCGCTTTCAGGGTGTCGCTAAGGCGCTCATCCTGTCGGTCGACAAGTCGGCGCAGGGACCGCGCGTGGTCCTGACGCGGTCGCATCCGGACTTCATCCAGCGTCTCGTGGAACTGGAGGTCCCTGAGGTCGGCTCAGGTCTCGTTGAGGTCAAGCGCATCGTCCGCGAGCCCGGCCAGCGTGCAAAGGTCGCCGTCTTCAGCCGCGATCCAAAGATCGATCCCGTGGGCGCAGTCATTGGGCCGATGGGTGGACGCATCCGTGCAGTATCGCGCGAGATCGCGTTTGAGCACATCGATGTCATCCGATATGATCCAAACCCCGCGAAATACGCAATCAACGCCTTCAGCCCCGCCAAGGTGCTGGATGCAGAACGCAGGCCGGAGGACGGCACCTTCGTGGTGCACGCCACTGCCGAGGCGTTTCCCGTCGCCCTGGGTAAGGGTGGGGTCAATGTCCGGCTCGTAGAGCGGCTATTGGACGCGAAGGTGGAACTCGTTCAGATAGAGGAAGGGCAGCCGCAAGCGGCCCCAACCCGTGAGGCAGGTGAGACGCATGAAGAAAGTACGAATCTATGAGCTCGCTAAGGAACTGAATCTGAAGTCGGCACGCATGCTGGAGATCCTGGCTAAGCTAGGAGTTCCAGGCAAGGGCGTGGTCGGCACAATCGAAGAAGAAACGGCAAACCTTGTCAAGGAGATTGTCGAGAAGGAGAAGGCCTCCTCGTCGGAGGTCAAGAAAGAGACTCCAAAGGCAACCAAGGCGACCCCTAAGGTCGTACATGAAAAGGAAAAGGAGAAACCTACGCCCGCACCCGTCGAACCTGTCATCACCGTAGAGAAGCCCAAAGCATTTGTCGAGTCTGTCACCTATACTGCTTTTGCCAAGCAGTTTGACCTCAAGCAGCACGAGCTCAATACGATGATGCTCAAGAACGGCATCCCGGTGCGTGAGTGCGGCCTGCTGGACCCCGGCGACGCCGACTACCTCGCCCGTATCCTCGGCGAGAACTATGCCCCGCCGTCGGACAAGTTCATGAAGTCCTTTGAGACGCGCCCGCCTGTCGTGACGGTCATGGGCCACGTCGACCATGGCAAGACGACGTTGCTGGATTTCATCCGCAAGAGCAGCGTCGCCAGCCGCGAGAAGGGTGGCATCACCCAGAAGATCGGCGCCTACGAGGTCCAGATTAAGGGCAAGACCATTATCTTCATCGATACTCCCGGCCACGAGGCATTTACGTCGATGCGTCTCAAGGGCTCGCAGGTCACCGACGTGGTCATCCTGGTCGTCGCCGCCGAAGAAGGTGTCAAGGAACAGACCCTCGAGGCGCTTGACCACGCCAAGGCGGCCAAGGTCCCGATCATCGTTGCCATGAACAAGATCGACAAGCCCGAGGCGAACCCCGAGCGTGTCAAGCAGCAGCTGGCGGACCGTGGTCTGCAGCCAGACGACTGGGGCGGAGACACCGTCTTCCTTCCCGTGTCGGCCAAGACGGGCAAGGGTGTGGACGAACTGCTGGACATGATTCTCCTGCAGGCGGAGATGGCAGGACTCAAGACCCGATCCTCTGTCGAAGCATCCGGCTCCGTCATCGAGGCACGCGTCGACAAGAACATCGGCGTCCTCACTCGCCTTCTCGTGCAAACCGGAACGCTCCATGTTGGCGACGACATCCGTGTTGGTGACTGTGTTGGCAAGATCAAGCGCATGACCAACGAGGCAGGCGCGAACCTGCGCGAAGCGAAGGCGCTCATGCCCGTCGAGGTCATGGGCCTGTCGGAACTACCCGAGGCCGGTGAGGTCTTCCATACGCTGGAAGACGTCGACTCGTGCCGCATGATCATCGACGAGAAGAGGCAGAAGGAGCGCCTTGCGTTCCTGGCGCAGGAACAAAGGAAGCCGCTGACGCTGGACGACCTATTCAACGAAGAAGAGGCGCTGGAGAAGAGGAAGCTCACCCTCATCCTGAAAGCCGACGCTCTCTCCACGCTGGACGCCGTCAAGTTCGAGTTGAAGAAGGTCAAGACCAAAACCGTTCCTCTCGAGATCCTGCACGAGGGCACAGGCGGCATCACGAAGTCCGACGTCCTGCTGGCTTCCGCCAGCAACGCCGTCATCGTTGGTTTCAACGTCGTCCCTCTGGCCGAAGCGCTCAAGGTCGCCGCAACAGAGAAGGTTCAGATCCATACCTATGACCTCATCTTCGAACTGGGCGACTCCATCGACAAGATGATCGCCGGACTGATCAAGCCGGTCTTCGAAGAGATCGTGCAGGGCCGCGCCCGCATCAAGGACGTGTTCAAGATCACCGGTGTCGGTGCCATCGCCGGCTGCCTGGTCGAAGATGGCAAGATCATCCGCGGTGCCAAGGCCCGCGTTGTCCGCAACGCCGTCGTCGTGTATGCCAACTCCAGCATCTCCTCGCTGAAGCGCTTCAAGGAAGACGCCAAAGAAGTCCTCAAGGGCTACGAATGTGGCATGGGCGTGCAGAACTTCAATGACTTCAAGGTCGACGACATCATCGAAACCCTGGTGATGGAGGAGAAGAAGCCGTAACGTAAGGTCTTCCAGGGTTCTGCTGACCAACAAGCATGGCGCTGGGCGTTCATCGTCCGGCGCTTTCTTCATGTCCAACAAACCGTGTCGGCTCCCGGGTTCCCGTTTCTGTCGGCTCCTGCGGCAGAATGATGGAGAAAACGCGGTATACTATTGCGATGAAAACGGATGTGGGTGAGTACGTAGAATGTGACGGAAGCAGTCTGGGGGACTCTCTCCGGGACGAACTGCAGCGGCAATATGACAATGCCTTTGCATTGTCTGACAATGACGCCCACGCGGCGAAAGTCACGGCAGACGAGATCTATGCCAAAGCCGGCGATGCGAAGAGTCCATATTGGCAGGGCCTATCCCGGTACCTTGCGGGCTTCTG
>NZ_QXIS01000029.1 GCF_003570925.1 Candidatus Cryosericum terrychapinii
ATTCTTGCGGGTCGCGGTCACGAAGTCGAAGCGCTTGCTGTCATCGAAGAGGCTCTCCGGCTGAGCAGGAGTTGTGGTTTCCCCCTGCAGGAGGCGGGGTCACTCCTTGCCTGTGGGCGCATCGAACTGAGCCTTGGCCGCCTGGAAGAGGCGACCCATCACTTTGAGATGGCGGTCGAGGTAGCCGACAGCCACAAGATGGGAGACCTGCTGCCTCCTGCCCTCGAATCGCTCTCCACAGCCAAAGCCGCCATGAATCGCTTCGATGAGGCATATCACGACCTCCTGAAATCGGTTGAAGTGGCACATGCATGGTCCAGTTCGGAAGCGGCCAGGATGCTGGCGGACTTGGCGGCAGGATATCGGCTTGAGAAAGTAAAGCGCGAAGCCGAAGCTGAAAGAATTCGACGCGAGGGTCTCGAATCCGCAAACGAGCGTCTCCGGATCGTGACTCGTATCGGGCGGAGTCTCACGCAGAGCCTCGAACCCAGGGACATCCTCACGCGGATGTGGAGTGAACTCTCAGCGTCGATAGACCTCAAGGTGCTGGGATTTGGCATCTATAGCCCCGATTCGGGGGTCATCGAGTTTCCTGGATTGATCGAGTCTGGTATTCTGCAGAAGGCATCGTCGGTCTTTCTGAGCGACGAGTCCAGTCTCGCTGCGCTCTGTGTGCGGGAGAAGCGCGCCCTCTACTATGCAACGTCAGAAGAGGCGCAGTCAGCTCTTGGCGATCGTCCGATCATTACGTTTGAGCCGACATCGGTCAGGTCAGAGACGATCCTGTATCTTCCGTTGTTCAGGGAGAATGACATTGTTGGTGTGATGACGGTGCAGAGCGCCAGAGACCACGCATATTCGGACGATATTATTGAGATGCTCGGGGCGATCGCCTCATTCACCGCGATCGCTGTCGAGAACGCACGCATCATGATCAGGTTGAACGAGATGAATCAGACTATATCGGGAGAGAAAGAGCAGGTCGAGAAGGCGGCTCTCGCATCTTCCTGGCTGGCCGAGCACGACAGTCTGACAGGACTCTCCAACAGGCGCTTTCTCGAGAGGGTCCTCGACGAGAATATTCGGTTGGCGACACTCGAAGACAATAGCATCGCCGTTTTCTTCGCCGACCTCGACGATTTCAAGAAGGTGAACGATGTGTACGGGCACGATGCCGGTGACCGTGTTCTTGTGGCTGTCGCGGCACGCCTGCTCTCCGTCTTTCGAGACGCGGACTACGTCGCACGCGTCGGGGGAGACGAGTTCGTCGTCGCTGCGCCCGGCGTGAAGGATGCGAGAAGTATTGCGTCGATGGCGGACAAAGCAGTCGAATCGTTCGATGAACCGCTTACGATCACAGAGGGCCCGATTTCAGTCAGCATATCAGTCGGTGTCGCTCTGTTCCCGGAGCACGGGCATAGCAGTCAGGAGTTGATCAGCCGCGCCGACGATGCAATGTACTTGGTCAAGCGGACAGGAAAGGGGGCATGGCGCCTGTGGTCGGCTTTCTAGCCTATTGAATGGGCCACTGTGTTGAAAGGGAATATGCCCGCTGCGTTACCGCCTTATACCGCACCGGCATTCTCACCCTTCTTCCGAAATCACAAAGCATCGGGGTGGTTGGAATAGATGGAAAAGAGTATCCAATACCAACCCAGGAACAGGTTGTAGAACTATTTAACCATAATAGAGAGCTTGTAGACAGAAAAGTTCCACAAGGGTTTGATCGTTTAGAATTGACACCCATGGCAATGCCCACACCCCTTCTTATTGACCGAATGAAAGCAGCTATTCTTAAACACGCAGCAGAAGGTAAAATTTGTCAAACCAGACGTACGCCTTCTGATCCTTTCATACCTGTTCGTGTCAATGCCGAAAAACAAGTCTGGATATGGGATACCTTACGACAGGCACTGGATACAGACGAGCTTGTATATTTCCCTCAAGAATATTCAACCAATCATCGGGGACAGACCAAATTGGAAGTAGTCAATAATGGACGTATTTGTGCCGTTCCAGGCTGGTCTGTGGGATTAGTTGAAAGTCTACCCATCATGCCTCAACAAGGCGAAGGAAAGACATTAGGAGGCAGAAGACAATTAGAAATAGGCTCATCTCCTAATGAATACTTCCAGACATTACAGTTGGAAGCCTATCAAGGAGAAACAGGAAAAACGCTTGAGGATTTCATTACAAGATTTCTTACACACCTCGAAATGACCAATGAAGTAAGCAATGACGTGGATGACAAAAACGCCGTGTGGTGTCTTGCTCAATATCTAAGAGTATCGTACGGGGATCTTGTGCCGACCGGGCGCTGGCATCGAAGCGTTGGGCGGGCTCGCCTGGATACGCACCGTTCAAACAACAAGCTTTGCACCAGGAGCTGGGGTGGGTCCTCCACGGTGAGACTGCTCAGAAAATAGTCATAATGAACATACTCAACTGCCGAATGAACGACTGTGCTCTTCGGGAATGCTCGGGCAATCTGTGGTATAATCAC
>NZ_QXIS01000003.1 GCF_003570925.1 Candidatus Cryosericum terrychapinii
ATCCACACCCTGCATCATAGACAAGGGCTTCGCTGAACCAGTGATGTACTCGATGCGAGGATCCAGCTTCTCTGGAAGCAGATTCGTCATGTCCCAGTGGGAATCGTTCACAAGAACAGAAGTGGCGCCAGCATCGAATGCGCCTTGCCCAGCCGCATTTACCTCCTCCGTGATCTGTTCTCGGGCAAACGCATAGAACGGGCCGGTGGGGGATGACTGTTTCTCCGTGACGATACCGTCCACTCCTTCCATATCACACGAAATGTAGATGTTCATTGCAGAGCCTCCTCATTGGCAAAACGATTACTATACTCATCGTTGAGCTCCACTCCCAGACCAGGGCGATCAGAAACCGTCAGCTGGTCTCCTTGTATCTCGATGCCACCGGTTGCTGGCTGGAATGCAAGATCTACGCCTCCGTCAAGATCGACATGCGTGACGACTGGAGATCCCAATGCTACGTGTGCTCCTGCTGCAATACCGACCGGAGTTTCTGTCATGCACCCAATCATACACGGGATACCTGCAGCTCGTGCGATGGCCAGAATGTCGAGTGCGCGGGAAATACCTCCAACCTTCTGTAGTTTGACGTTCAGCATGGAACATGCGTGAGAACGAACTAATGCCAGCGCATCCTCTGGTGTGTGGACAGCTTCATCGGCTGTTATCGGAATAGGGCTGCGGTCACTTACCCATTGCAGGGACTCCGTGTCTTCAGCAGGAACAGGTTGCTCGGCAAAATCGATTCCTGCTCCGGTCAGCGCTTGCAGCACACGCAGAGCTCCTTCACGGTCATATCCCTGGTTTGCGTCGACATGCAGCGGGAACGTGGGCCCTACTGCTGCACGAACCGCATGGACGCGTTTGACATCAAGATTGGGATCTAACCCGAGCTTGAGCTTGATCTCGGCATACATGCCACTTGCTTTGATGCTCACTGCTTCTGCCACTGTTTCAGCAAGGTCTTTGATGCCTATTGTCATTTCATTTGGAATAGCTTGTCGATATCCTCCGATGAGATCGCGGATGGGGAGCTCCGCGCTCTTGCCGGCAAGATCCCACAGGGCGATGTCATAGGCAGCCAGTGCGGCCGCGGCAACGTGTCTCCAGGGTTCGAGTTTCTCGAGGATTGCCTCACGTGTGAGTGGGTTGGAACCCCGGACTAGGGGAGCCATAGCCTGGCAAGCTTGAGCTGTGCCCTCCAGTGTCTCGTGGCAGACTTCGAAATTGGGAGCTGCTTCTCCCAGCCCGGTAAGGCCGGTATCGGTAACAAGTTGCAACAGAAATCCGTTGTAGACTGTTCGTGTCGCATATGCGACCTTGAGTTCTTTGACCCGGGGAATGCTCACTGAAAGACATTTTATGGCAACGATTCTCATACGTATTTCTCCTTTCCGCTTGTATAGGCAATTGCAGCGACTTTCCCAAGAATAATTGCTCCTTCGCCATTATTGGCCAGTTGTGTCGCCATAAGACAGAGGATGAGGGGATCCCTGGCACCATAGACAAGTCCGACATCGAGGACCGATCCGGGAAACCCGCCAGTCTTGTGTTCGGCACGTATTCCTTCTGGCAAGAATAACATCATGATGTCCGCAAATTGCTGGTGGCTGAGAATTGTCTTCATTGTGGCGGACGCTTTCGAGCTGACCAATTCGTTGCAGGCAAGTAATTTGAAGAAACGTCCCATATCTGCTGGAGACGTTGTATTATCGATGTCTTGCTGAATCGATTCGGTATCCATCATAAAACGACGTAACCTTGTATTGGTCATCCCGATGTCCACTGCCAGCTGATTGACGGCATCCATTCCTGTGAGGCGGATGAGCACATTTGTGGCCTTATTGTCACTTGAGCAGATCATGAAATGAAGAAGATCCATAAGGTCAGGGCGATAATCGGAACTCAGGAACTCGAGGATGCCGCATCCACCTGTTGGAGCTGTCGGGAGGACAGGATGTTCGGTAAGGGCGTGAGTTCCTGCTTCAACCTGTCGAAGAAGCTCGGCCATGATGAGTACCTTGATGGTGCTTGCCGACGGAAATATGCTGGAAGTCTGATACTCGAATAAAGAAACTGAGGGTGTTGCGGCATAGACACCAAATTCTCCCTGAGCATTGCCGAGCAGTGCACGTACTTGTTTCTGCCAGTCTTGCATACTTTCTCCTTGCATAACAATCTACCATATACTACAACATCATTTCATCTCTCTTCCTGCCTATGCTATAGCGCGCTGGATTTATTTGCAAGAGCTCTGTGCTCAGCTTCAGAAAGCAAACTTTACTTCGATATGCTTTTGAGTAGCACGCAGCGAGCATTTACCTGTGCAGATGTCAATTGGTGTGCAGCATGCGGAAGTACTGCTCATACTCAAGCACATTCATCACTGCATAACGCGAACACGTACAGACGGGACTCACCGTCTGTACGTGGGTGTTTCTCTGGGAGGCTGTATCAGTACTTGCGTTTCGAATTCCTGAGATGCAGGTCAGGCTGGCGAAGCTGAGGAAGCTGTCGGACGCCGAGGTGCGGTCCTTCTGCGAGGGGTGAAGAACGCTTCAGAGAGTCTGGTTGCGTATCCAGCGGTCGAGATGCTGCAAGAGGCTCTCCTGGCTCTCCATCGGCAGGAACAGCGATGGCGTGGGCAGGACAGTCCGGATACGATCTGCGTAGGCTGAACTGAAGCTCCGGTTGTCCAGCATGAAGACGCTTCGCAGCGTGTGCGGATCCATCTGGTGCAGTGTGTATTGGAGCAGGGTCAGCGCATAGGGAAGGTCGAACTGCCGGAAGGGATCGCCCCGCTTTTCTTTGAGCGCTTGTTTGAGGCGCGTCACCGTTGGAAGGAACGAGTTGGGAAACTGCAGCTTGGTGACAAACAGAAACTTCGCCGAGACGATGTCGCCGAAGCTCAGGTAGTCGAACGGGATGAGCAGAATGGCTCTATTCTGGCCGGAAAACTGTTCCAGCAGTTGCGTGCGTGTGTGCCCATTTTTGGGGAGCAACAGGCTGTATTCGGCCAGTCCAGGCTCGCGCGCAAGAAACGACTGCATCCGGCGCAGTGTCTCGAGAGAGTTCGAAGCGACCATTGCTTTTCCTGGGAAGCGCCTCATAGCTTCGGCAATGAGACGGG
This sequence comes from Candidatus Cryosericum terrychapinii, assembly GCF_003570925.1. Classification (GTDB taxonomy): domain Bacteria; phylum Caldisericota; class Caldisericia; order Cryosericales; family Cryosericaceae; genus Cryosericum; species Cryosericum terrychapinii. The sequence goes on from NZ_QXIS01000003.1 coordinate 3,131, forward strand.
CACCTTCTTTTTCGAATCCGGACTCATTCGGCTTCGGCAGGTGCAGTGTCACGAACGTAGGGACACGAGGGCCGTCCGGCTCATGGTCGACAATAACGGCTGCGGGTTCGGGATCCATGAGGCCGAATGTCTCGGGGAGGAATTGCTGGTCACCAGCAGGACAAACGCTCGTCCCGACCAGAAAGAACTGCGCGTCGGTGTTGCACGCCCGAATCCGCGAGGAAAGCACTGTCCTGGTACTCGCTATCATAATTTCCGGACCCTGACGTTCCATCCATACGGCATAGGCAGGGTTATCTGCATTGTCCAGAACAGAAGCAAGGTCTCGACACTGCGTGTAGTATGTCACTCGCGTCGTTGCGGGCAGTGTCTTCCCTACATTCGCGAAGGCCTTGACCATTGCCTCGGCAGTGGATCTGAGGGCCGCAAACTCGCCGGCAGACCAGAGCGTTTCGCCGATTGCGATGCGTCCTCGGACGCCGGCGTTCTCCTGATGGGTCACACGCAGGTAGAGTCCCTCGAGAAGAGTCCCTGCGCGTGCAGCAAGGTCGGCCACAATGGTGAGACCTGGAACTTCACTTCGCTCGCCTGCAATACCGGCGATAATACGCAGCGTGGTCGAGGTAATCTTCACCTCAGGCACATCGAGCACGTCGCTCATGAGTTTCTCAGTCTCGGGCGAAGAGACCAGGACCGGTGTTGACTCGCCAAGTTCGTGGAATACGTGTGGTGCCTCGGCGAGGTCGGTTACGTGGAGGTGGGCAACGCGCGCACGGGCCAGCGATTCCCGGACGGGACACACATCATGAAACGGGCATGTCGGTTCGAGCTGGCAGTGAGCTGCCGATATGTGGTTCACAAGACGGGATTTCTTCAGGAACAGCGGCATGCCCGGGATGAAGACTGAGCGTGTCTCCCATTCATAGACGATGAGAGCTGAGAGCTCAAAGCCGAATTCGCGACGCATGGTGGGGCTGTGGGTCGCTTCATCGAGCAGCATGAGGCAGACAAGGTTGTTGGGGCTTTCCTGCGATATCCAGAGCGGTCGCGCATCTCCGGGACTTGCATCCTCCAGGAGTGGCTCAATGGCTGCAGGCGCTCGCAGCAGTACGGCGCCGGGGCGGGCCGATGCCTGGACGTCCCCGAGGTACCGGGTTCGAAGTGATTGAGGTTCACACTGCAGGAGGACATCGCGGCCGGAAGCCAGCAACGCCATCTCTGGAGAGGCCACGTCGCTGGCGACGCCCGGTTTCAGAGCTTTCAGATGCGGCAGATGGGAATCATCGAGGTCCGTCAGAACAGCTTCCAGGCCCGCCATCTCAGATGGCTGGACCGTCGCTCTGGTATCGCCGGTGTCCAGCAGCCCCAAGTCTGCCACAACTGGATAGAGAAACTGGATTCGCTGCACAATGGAATCAGGGAGTGCAGACTGCGCAATCTTGTCTTTCAGTTTTCGATAGAAGCGAAATAAGGAGAGACTGTCTCCAAGAGCTCTGTGAGCTTCTTCCTTCTTGATTTCGAGCGAGTCGACCAATGCGACGAGACTATGACTCTGCAGGTTCGGGAAGAAAATGCGTGCGAGTTCCAGCGTGTCAAACACGGCATTCGCGAGATGACCGTGCAGCGCTCTGCGCAGGAAACCTTCATCAAAGCCGGAGTTGTGCGCCAGCAATAGACTGCCACCCGCAAACTGCAGGAACTGGTCGACAACCTGATCCACGGGTTCTGCCGCTTCGAGGTCAAGAGGAGTTATCCCTGTGAGTGCAGAGATGAATTCGGGCAGACGCGCCCCTTCCTTCAGGCGGCAGAACTGCTCAAATCGTTCAACCTCCTTGCCTCCGCGTACCTTGACGGCACCAATCTCGATGATTTGATCGGAAGCCTGATCGAGGCCTGTTGTTTCCAGATCGAAGAAGACGAGTTCCTGTTCGTTTTTCAA
>NZ_QXIS01000030.1 GCF_003570925.1 Candidatus Cryosericum terrychapinii
GCCAACATGAAGTGGCATTAGCCGCCAAGCTGACAGATCGATAGCTCTGACGTCGTTGACAAACGGCAGACTGGCAGCACAATTAGAGGTGCTGGTCGATGCCTGACGTCGCATCGGTGGAGGTCTGCCATTGAGTGACCGTGTTTCTGCTCGCGGGATTGTCTATATATGTGCGGTTGCACTGATAGGCGTAGCCGTGGTTGTGTTCAGCCCGAGGCTTTTGGGGGCCACACCGCTGTTTTCCTGGTTCTGGGCTGCGTTCTTCCTTGCAGTCGCAATCCTCGCGGAGACGTTCCCTATCGTGTGGCAGGCTTATGGTGTGTCGAAGATGGAGATCTCGGTTTCCATGGCTGTCACCTTTGCAGCCGCCTGTCTGTTTCCACCCCAAGTTGCTGCAGGCATTGCCGTCGTTGGGACACTGGTGGGCGATCGGCTGACGCACAAAGAGGGGATCAAGACCATCTACAACATGGCCGAGTATGCCATAGCAGTTGGCGGGGCAAGTTTTGTTTATCATCGTTTTGTAGACGTATCGCTGGACTTTCTGGCCATAGAGAACGGGCGGGCACTTGTGCTCTCGGCCGTCTGGTATCTTGGAAGCGAGTACCTGCTTCTTGCTGGTTTGTTTTTACTGCTGTCTCGTGGTAGCTTCGTCCGTACGTTGGGTTCGCTTGTGAGGACGACATGGCTCACCAACCTGACGTTGCTTCTTCTCGGGATGGTCATCACCGTTCTGTACTGGCAGGACCCATGGACTGTCCTGTTTCTGGTTCCTGTCTTCGTCGTACTGTCCTATGCTCTCAAAAGAGAGCAGACCCTACGAAGCCAAACACAGACGATTCTTGAGAAGTTGGTTGATGTCCTGGAAAGCAAGAGCCCCGAGACCGCACAGCACTCGAAGCGCGTGCGGGCGTGGGTTGAAGATATGTGTGATGAGCTTGGCATGGAGAGTGGCGAAGCGGACATGGTACTGCAGGCTGCCGTGCTGCACGACCTGGGGAAGGTCGGGCTGGACGACAACTTGCTGCGCAAACCTGGTCTCAGTGCAGAGGAGTTCCATCAGATCATGGAACATCCCGCGGTGTCTGCCGGCTTGCTTGAGGGGCTGACGCTGTTCCAGGGCGGACGGGACATTGTCCTGCACCACCATGAGCGATACGATGGCAATGGTTACCCGGACCATCTCGCGGGCGAGAGCATTCCTCTTGGTGCGCGTATCATTACTGTTGCAGATTCATTCGATGCCATGGTGAGTATGCGACCCTACCGGGCCAAGAGCCTCACAGTCACTGAAGCTCTGAAGATCCTGGACCACGAGCGCGGGGCACAGTTCGATCCAGAGCTCGTGGTCACATTCACGAAGCTTGTTCGTGAACACCTTGCGACAGGAGACATGACCAATTTTCCCTCCGCCGTTCAGATCGACTCGACGGACGAAGTCAGCATCGCAGCGGGCGCTCAAGTCTAGCATGCTGGTTCTGGCTGTCCTGGGTGTTGCACTGGTTTCCAGTCTGCTCACCGGGGGACGGCTGGAGTATGCCCGAAACTGGCAGCTCAAGGGACTATGGATGGCTCTGGGGGCGTTTGCGGTCCAGACAGCTCTGTTCACTCAGTGGGGAACAGGTTTCGTCGGCGAGGCGCTGGTCCCTGTCGTTTACGTCGTCACGCTGAGCGCTTTGGTGGTATTTCTGGTTGTCAATCGACGTGTTCTGGGTGTTCCGATTCTCTTGGCCGGGTTGATGCTCAATATGCTTGTCATCAGTGCCAATGCTGGACGGATGCCTGCTTCTGTGGCGGCACTTACCGGAGCGGGCCGCGTCGAGGAGGCGGATTTGCTGCGATTGCGTGGAGCAGCTGCCAACTGCATCCTGATGAGTGATTTCACAAGGCTGAACATGCTGGGGGACAACATCGTGATTCGACTGGGTGGGCCAGTCGGTTCAGCATACAGCGTCGGTGATCTGGTTGCACTTGCTGGTGAAGCCGTGGTCGTGTTCGGCGTGTTGAGAGCGAAACCGGCAGGTCATCAATCGGAAGAAAGGGTGTGACTAGCCTACTTTCACTATAGCGACGGAAACTGTTCGGAAGTTCTACCATATCGGAGAAAACTGGGGTGCGAGGATGATGACTGAAAACGCGTTTCTTGTGAGTGATGCTGTTCCAGCAGGGGAAGGCTAACCGTGTTTGTCCTTGTCGTTCTCGCGTCTGCCCTCTCCCTGAGTCTGGTTACCGGCGGACGGCTGCGCTACATCGAAAACTTTCACCTGAAGGCCCTGCCTCTCGGAGTGGGGGCGTTCGTGGTTCAGCTGCTCATTTTTACGTCCCGCGGGGAATCTCTGCTTGGCACGCTGCTTCCCGCAGTCTATGTCCTGACCCTTCTTGCGCTCCTGGCGTTTCTGCTGGTGAACCGCAGGGTTTTTGGCGTTCCGTTCCTCCTGGCCGGGCTGGTGTTGAACGTCGTTGTCGTCGGCGCAAACCATGGGCGTATGCCGACTGATCCGCAGGCACTTGTCGCCACTGGACAGGGCTCCCATGCAGAGGAGCTGGTCAGGGATGGTGCCGCAGCCAACGTTGTTCTCATGAGTGACCGGACGCACCTCAATTTTATGGGAGACTATATCGTCCTGCCGTTTCTCGGCGACATGGGTTCGGCCTACAGCGCGGGCGATCTTCTGGCTCTTGCGGGAGAAGCCGCTCTGGTGTACGGGATGGTACGAGCGGGCAGAACAGCACACGCTGGTTCAACCGAGGACCGGCTTTCTGAAACCGGAAGCTAGTCCTGGGTCTTTTCCCCTGGCAGGTCGCTTGTCGGTTCGGCCGTTCGTGGCGTATACTCTTGTCGAAAGCAATGTGCTGACACAGGAGGTGCGCAATGCGCATCCGGGAATTGTATGATCTCATCGATATTGTGGCCCCGTTTCGGCTGCAGGAGGAGTATGACAACGCAGGACTGATCGTCGGTTCAATGGACGACGAGGTACGTGGGGTCCTCCTTTGTCTGGATGTCACGCACGAGACGGTCGAGGAAGCGGACCGGGTTGGCGCCAATCTCATTCTGTCCCATCATCCCCCCATCTTCAGGGCGATCAAGAAGCTGGACCCGATCCAGCACTCGGCGCTGTTGGCCGCCATTCGTATGGACATGGCTCTGTTGGCAGTACACACGAACTTCGACGCTGCGCCGGACGGTCTCAACACATTTGTGGTGCGTCAGATGGGCCTCACTGACCTGTGTATCCTTGAGCTTCACGAGTCGGAACGGTTGTACAAAGTCGTCACCTTTATTCCTCCCGAATTCAGGGAACAGGTCCTGGAAGCGATGTTTGCCGCCGGGGCAGGGCACACCGGTTCCTATTCGCATGCGTCGTTCCGGGCCACTGGGACGGGCGGGTTCGTGCCTGACCCCGGGGCGCATCCCTTCGTGGGTGAGGAGAATGCTATGACCAGCGTGGCCGAGGACCGCGTCGAAACCATCGTGTCCGGCCGGGACCTGGCATCTGTCCTGAAGGCCCTGCGCGGGGCTCACCCATATGAGGAGCCGGCAGTCGACGTTTTCGAGGAACATCTTCCCGGGGGCCCAGTTGCTGGGTTCGGACACATGGGGAGGCTGCCTCATGTCATGGATCCGGAAGAGTTCATCACGTTCATCAAGTCGTTCTTCGCTCTTGCGGTGTTGCCGGTGGCGGGGACTCTACCGAAGGCCATCGAACGCGTGGCCTTCTGTTCCGGAGCGGGATTGTCGCTTCTCCCAGCTGCAAGCAGAGCGGGAGCCCAGGTACTGATCACGGGAGATGTCACATATCACGAGGCGCTCGACGTGTCTCAGGGAGGAGGCTGTGTAGCTATTGTCGACCACTACAGCTCTGAGTGTTTCTTCGCAGCTGCGATGGAAGAAGCGTTGCGGAGCGCGGCAGGAGACAGGGAGTTGCCACCACTGCACCAGTCGACCATAGACTATCAGCCCGTCAGGTTCTGGTAGGACGGGCAGCAAAGAAAACAGCCCGAAGCGCGATTGCGGTCCGGGCTGTTTTCGAAGGAGGGCATGTAACCGATAACAAAGTTACCGATTACACCGCTACTATACGGAATACCTGATTCTTGTCAATGGCAACGTTTGCATAGTTGGCGGTGGCCATGGACAGTATGCCTGCAGAGTGTGTATCAGTGAGTATTCTTGTGTTGAACGCCCTCTGAATCGTGCTATGGTTTTGTCATGAAGAGAGAGGACAGTGTTTTAGTCGAGCAATTCGGGCGTCCTACGTGGCTGGAGATCGATCTGGCTTGCGTACGGGGTAACTATCATGTCATCCGTGGGATGGTGCCGGCGAAGACCCATGTTCTGTGTGTCGTCAAGGACGATGCCTATGGGCATGGGGCGGTAGATGTGGCGCGAGTCCTCCAGGAAGAGGGTGCCGACTGGTTCGCGCTTGCCACGCTGGAAGAGGCTCTTGAGCTTCGACGGGCCGGCATCAAAGGTCACATGCTCGTGTTTGGCTATATCCCCGCATCAGGAGTTCAGGAGGCAATCGCTCAGGGTATTACACTCAGCATCCCCAACGACGACGTGGCACGCGAACTCGTCGGAGCAGCTGCCGGAAAGCAGTTGACGGTCCATCTCAAGGTGGATACGGGCATGGGAAGAAACGGCGTTCTTGCAGAAGGGGCGCTGGACGTGCTGCACAAGCTGAACGGCATGAAAGGTCTTGTGGTAGAGGGGATCTATTCGCACTTTTCCTGTGCGGACTCTGACGAATCCTACTCGTCCATGCAACTGCGCAGGTTCGAGAAAGTTCTCCATCAGTCGACCGTGGAGGGCATGCGCCCTCCTGTTGCCCATTTCTGCAACTCGGCAGGCATCCTGACCATGAAGGCTGCGACCTTCGAAGGGGTTCGTCCGGGGTTGCTGCTCTATGGTTGTTCGCCCCTCGAAGGTGTGCCGATCGCGGGATTGCGGCCCGCGATGTCGATGAAGTCCCGGGTGATAGCGTTCAAACAGGTTCCTGCCGGCTACGGCATCAGCTATGGGCGCAGCTACTTGACCTACAAGCCGACGATGGTGGGAATCCTTCCAGTCGGCTACACGGATGGGTATTCCCGCATGTTGTCCAACAAGGCCTCGGTGCTCATCCGTGGCAAGCGAGCGCCGGTCATAGGACGGGTGACCATGGATCAGACCATGATCGACCTGTCGGACGTGCAAGGTGTGACGGTGGGCGACGAAGCTGTGCTCATGGGTGAAGCCGGAAACCAGCGCATCACCGCGGGTGATCTGGGATCACTCGCCCAGACGATCAGCTACGAGGTCCTCTCCACAGTCGGCAAGCTGGTTCGCCACGTATACCGCGACCGGCCGAAGCCCGAGACGGAATGAACCAGGACACCCGGTACCTTCCCGTTCAGAAAGCGCTTCGAGGGGTTCTTGCGACGGTGGCATTTCCATGCGCCGTGCACGCTGAGCTCTTGAGCACAGAAGACCGCTGTCTCATCTTCTCTCAGAACAGCAATCTCCCGTTCGGAGCTGCGTCGATCATCAAGCTCCCGCTCCTGGTCTGCGTTGCGCAACTGGTGGAACTGGGTGAGCTAGCATGGGACCGGGCTATTCGTCTGACAGTAGCAGCCCCTCACGGGACCGGCCTTCTCGAGTATCTGGACAAGTCTGGCCCGTGGTCGGTCCAGGATTTGTGCATCATGATGATGGGTGTGTCCGACAACATGGCCTGCAACCAGCTTATCGAGGAGATCGGCATAGAGCGTCTGAACGATGTCCTGCACGATCTTGGGTATGAGGCGACAAGTATCCGACGTCAGATGATGGACCGTGAGACGCTCGCTCGTGGAATCGACAATAGCGTGACCGCCGCCGATATCGCCGACATGCTGGCGCGACTACATGCCCATCGTCTGGTCTCGAACGCGGCGAGTGAACGCATACTTGGCTATCTGCGCATGAACCAGCTGAGAGACCTGGTCGCCTGGCCGCTTCCTGGCAGTGCTGCCCTGGCGGGAAAGACGGGTGGCATGAGTGGTTCGCTTCTCGACGCAGAGCTCATCACCGTGTCGGGAGGACCCACTTATTCGCTCTGCGTTTTTGCGTCAGGTTTTGAACGGGCCGCTCAGGCGAAACGCGTCATGGCCGAGGTGTCGGAGATGATCTACAGCGCCGTCTCAGGCAGCAGGAGCGGTGAACGAGCCGGCTCAGCCTAAATGCCGCCTCGTGTGCTGATGTGGAGGAGAGGGTAGAGCAAGCGCGTGTGGTCCGCAATGGTCTCGAGGTCTCCGGGCTCAAATCCTCTGGCGTGGAGAAGGTTCGGGTCGAGGGTCTTGGTAGGGACGAAGTTCTGGATGACGTAGCGCGATCCAGGGGGCAGCATGCGGGCGATATTGTCGACGTCGACTTCGCTGAACAGCAAAGGCAAGATGGTCGTCCGGTACTCATGGACGGTGTCACATTGGGCCAGAAGCCGTATTGAGGTCTCCGCGAGGACGAGAGCATACGGGTTGCCCGTCACGTCACTGTATCGTGAGGGAGGGGCTTTCACATCCATGGCAACGTAGTCCAGAGAGCCTGTTTCCAGAAGGTGCCCAAGCGTCTCGGGGTTGGATCCGTTGGTATCCAGCTTGACAGCGTAGCCTAAAGCGCGGATGCGGCCGACGAATCCGGCCAGATCGGCATGAAGCGTCGGTTCTCCCCCGGTGATGCAGACGCCGTTGAGTTTGCCCCTGCGGCGTTCGAGAAAAGCGAAGAATGCGTCTTCAGTCAGTTGCGGCGTATCCTCCATCGCGGTGACGAGCTCAGGGTTGTGGCAGTACGGACATGTGAAGTTGCAGCCGACCGTGAACACGGTTGTGGCCAGTCTACCCGGGAAGTCACTGAGCGATAGTGGTTCATAGTGCGCCAGTCTCATGTCTCTGTTTTCTCACCAATGGGTGCTTCCCGCGTGACGATATGAAAACGTCGCTGACAGTCCTGCAGGAGGACCATGTCCAGCGGCGTTTCACCCATTACGTTCATTGTGCCGTGTTGTGTTGGGTCTTGACCTCGAAGCATATTCTGTCGGCCCACTCCGCCTTCTTTCCCTTGTTCCACTGGGAAACAGGCCTCAGATAGCCAACCACGCGGCTGTAAACCTCAGTCCTTGTACGCCTGCACGCTGGTACTGTCATTCCATTGTCCAGCAACAGGTCCCCATTCTCTAGTTCCTTCACTCGCCACCTCCTCTCACCGAGTAGAGTATAGTCAGAACGTCAATTGGATACAGTGACACTGCCCGTTGCTACGAACGCCTTCGTTCCCGACGGCAGCAGAATTTGGATTGCCCGTTTGTCCGCAGTCATTCCCAGCGCAACGACGTTGTCGCCTTTTGCAAGTACTGTCGTAGCCGTTCCGCTGAGACTCTCGTCGAGGTAGACCTTGACGGATGTGGAGGCCGTCACCCTGGCAAACGGCACATACGTTGTCGATCCACGCGTTATTCTGGCGTATCCGCCATAGACCCAGCCGGTCTTTCCCTTCGCCTGACCGAGTCCCTTCGCCTGAACCCAGCCCTGGCCCAGCCCAAGTGCAGTTCGGGTCTCCGTGGGCGCGGCTACTTCGAGGACGGTGCTGTCGATTGTAATGGGTCGGTCCCTGAACATGAGTCCCGTTTCGGTCGTGAGCGTCGCGCCCGGTTGCTTGCCGGCGGCAACGGGTGCACTGCCGCCCGTGAACTGATAGGCGAATAGCGATGGGACGCTGCTCTTGACGATGAGCTTGGGGCTGCGGGAGCCCTCGACGTACTGCCATGTCTCATAGGTCAGCGGGGCGGTCTTGCCATCGGCGCTCGTGCCGGAACCGTAGATGCCAAGTTCGTAGACAAGTGTCTTGCCATCGGTTGTCCGTGACGCGCCACGGACGAACGGCTGGAGGATTCCGGTTGAGGTGGGCGGGGGAGTCACGCTCGTGACCTTGCCGTCCTTGGTCTTGATGCCGAGGAACGTCCCCTTCGTATCCTGCATGGGGCCAAAGAACGTGCCGTCGGCAAACGTGACTCCTGTGGGGCCGAGAAAAGTATGAGTCGTGTCGAAGCCGAGGCTTGAGGTGATGATAGTGATAGTCCAGATGCCGCCGGGAGAGACGATGAGAGGTGTCGATCCGTCCAGAATCAGTCGCGTGGTCCGATCAAACTGCTCTTTTGTCAGTGGAACCTGCGTCCAGAATGAGCCATTGGTCGTGCCATCATAGCTCACAGAGGTTATGTTCAGTTGCAGCAGCCGCGGAGTCGTCGTCGACGAAGCCTCGACCAGCAGGACGCCGCTTGAGGAGCACAGCACCTTGGGCGACATCTCGGTTTTTCCTTGGTAGATTACCAGTTCCTGCTTGGACGCGAGCTTGCGGTCGACAGCCTTGTACGAACCGTCGGCTTCGCTGGTCATGTAGACGAGCTCTCCTCCGGCGGGGTGCCAGTCGAAGGCGATGATCGTGCCCACCTTGGTCAGCTGTGTCTTGCGCCCATTCACCCATTGCCAGAGGTCGCCCTTGTCCAAATACACGCCGACATCGTTCTTCGAGGGGCTTGCCGTGGTCCCTGGTGTGCTGTTCGAATTCAGGTTGTGTGCGACGAGGAGCACAGAGACAGTAAGAAGCAGAACGGCGACGGCAAGGAAAATGGCTTTCTTCTTGAGACGACGAAATCTTCTCATGGGAAAAACACCTCTTAGCGTTCAGGACGGGTTGCAAACGAGACGTCTCCAGAGGCAGGGCCCGCAGCCACCTTTTGTGCCTCGACGACCAGCTCTTCGTCGCACCTGGGGCAAAATGGATGGTTGCCGACGATGTACCCGTGTTTGGGGCATACGGAGAACGTGGGTGTAAGCGTGAAGTAAGGCAGTCGGTAGCTGTTCGTGACTGAGCGGACCAGCTGCTTGGCCTGGTCTGCGCTTTCCAGGCGTTCGCCGAGGAACAGATGGACGACCGTGCCTCCTGTATATTTGACCTGAAGAGGATCCTGGAGGTCAAGCGCTTCGAACGGGTCGGTCGTGTACGCCACGGGCAACTGCGTGGAGTTCGTGTAGTAGGGGTCAGCACCGTTCTTGACGGCCTCTTCGTTTGCCACGAGGATGTCCGGGTACAGAGCCTTGTCTTGTTTGGCCAGCACATAGGTTGCTGATTCGGCGGGAGTCGCTTCAAGGTTATAGAGTTGTCCGCTTTCGTGCTGGAACTCCTCGAGCTTGCCCAGCATGAAGTCCATGATCTCAAGCGCCAGACGTCGTCCATCGGGTTCGGCAATCGTGACGCTGGCGAAGTTAAGGAGGAGTTCGTTCATACCGTTGATGCCGATCGTGTTGAAATGGTTGGTCCAGTAAAGCCCGTTGCGCTGCTTGACTGCATCAAGGTAATGACGCGAATAAGGGTAGAGCCCTGCCGCCGTCAGGTTCTCGATGATCTTGCGCTTGATCTCGAGCGATGTGCGAGCGACGTTCATGACGTGGGACAGGCGCTCAAACAGTTCGTCCTTGCTGTGAGAGAGGTAGCCGATGCGCGGGAGGTCGATGGTGACCACCCCAATGGAGCCGGTGAGAGGGTTGGACGCAAACAGTCCTCCTCCTCTCTTCTGCAGTTCGCGCGTGTCCAGGCGAAGCCTGCAGCACATGGAGCGTGTGTCGTCCGGATCCATGTCGCTGTTCACGAAGTTGCTCCAGTACGGGATGCCGAACTTGGCGGTCATCTCAAAAATGGGGTCGTAGACAGGGTTCTGCCAGTCGAAGTCCTTGGTAATATTGTACGTGGGGATGGGGAACGAGAAGACACGGCCCTTGGCGTCGCCGGCAAGCATGACTTCGGCGAACGCACGGTTGAACATGTCCATCTCTGGCTGGAAGTCCGCGTAGGTCTCGGGAACAGGCTTTCCGCCGATGATAGCTGCCTCGCGGGCCGTCGCGCCGTGCGGGTGCAGATCCAGGGTGATGTTGCTGAAGGGGGACTGGAAGCCTGACCGTGTGGGGACATTCATGTTGAACACGAATTCCTGCACGGCCTGCTTGACCTCGTCGTAGCACAGGCGATCGTAGCGGATGAAGGGCGCGAGATAGGTGTCGACCGAGCTGAACGCCTGTGCGCCGGCCGCCTCGCCCTGCATGGTGAAGATAAAGTTGACCATCTGCCCGAGCGCCGAGCGGAAATGCTTGGCAGGCTTGCTTTCGACCTTACCGTACACGCCCCCGAGTCCTCTCAGGAGAAGGTCCTTGAGGTCCCAGCCGACACAGTAGGCAGCCAGGTACCCCAGATCGTGCATGTACATGTCGCCGTTGACGTGCGCATCCCGTACTTCCGGCGGATAGACCTCGTTCAACCAGTACCGGCTCACGACACTGGTTGCAAGGTGCATGTTGAGCCCCTGAAGAGAGTAGCCGGTGTTGGAGTTCTCGTTGACCCGCCAGTCGAGTTTCTCCAAGTACTTCTGGATGGTCTCGCGTGGGTCGAGAAGCGTTTTGAGGTCGCGCAGCTTTCGGTGCTGCTCGCGGTAGAGGATGTAGGCTTTGGCTGTCTTGTGATGGCGCGACTCCATGAGCGTCTGCTCGACGAGGTCCTGGATCTGTTCGACCGTGGCGATGTCGTCGGGGATTTGGGCGACGATGATGCGCGTCAGGCGTTCCGGTTCAGTTTCGTCGAATTCTTTCGTAGCCTTTCCGGCTTTCGTGATGGCCATGCGAATTTTGGCTTGGTCGAAGGGTACTTTCTCACCTGTGCGCTTGATTACATATCGCATGCGTATCGCCCCCAGCTACTGTTGATGGTCTTGACTTATTCTGCGCCAGATACTTCAGACTGTCGCACCCTCAGCAGGCACATCACCATTTTATGGTGGCAGGGGAGTGCGTCAAGCATTGTGAAGAGGCGGCTCGGGGGCTTGACAGAACCAAAATACCTGTTCTGAGAAGGACATCCCGCGCTGAATTATCTACTTGATTGTGACGACGCGCGAATCGGAGGACCGCTTGCTCTCAATCTCGGTCTTGACGGCGGCGGCGACGAGACTCCTGTACGCATCCCGGCACGCGATAGCCTGCTGGGGCTGAACGTCCTGATCGGAGTAGCGGGCCAGGTAGAATGCCGTCACAAGGAGGTCCAGAAAGGAAGCGACGGATTCGGACTGTTCACGGGCCCGTATCACCAGCTCTTCGGGGGTCTCGCCGCAAGCGAGGATATAAGGATTGCGCATCCTGCGACGCGGAGAATTCTCCTCATGCCGCCCTCACGCGTCCACGCCCTGCCTTGTATATAGTCCCGAGTGCCTCATGCCACGACCACCTCTTTGCCAGTCGGTCACGTGCTGCAGACTACGGGTATTGTACGGCGCCGGGGCTGATTTGCAATGCTGGAGCGGTGTAAGAGGATGTCACAGTGGCACCGGGGGCGAGTTCCCAACCTTGGCTGGTTGTTGTGGATCGTCTTTTCTGGTAAACTATACAAGTAAATACGCGGAGGTGAACGACACATGATACGAGTTGTCATGGACACGACGACAGGCATGACCAGACAGGAGTTCGACCAGTCCGGCATAACGATGATCCCTCTCTACGTCCGGGACGGTGACAAGCTCTACCGGGAACAGATGGATATTTTTCCCGACGAGTTCTACCGGCGGGAAAGGGCGGGTCTCATTTATGAGACCGCTCAGACGAATCCTGCAGACCTGGTTTCCGTGTTCAAGCCCATCGTGGAAGCTGGCGACGAAGTCGTATGTGTGCTCATCTCAAGCGCCATTTCGGGTTCTGTGAACGCAGCACATGTCGCTGCCCAGATGCTCGGGGCCGAAGAAAGGATCACGATCGTAGATTCTCTGGAATCCGGCTACGGTGAGGCATACCTTGGTCACACGGCAAAGAACATGGCCGATGCCGGCGAAAATCGCGTGGAAATTGTTCGGGCTCTTGCCGACATTCGGAGTCGGACGCGCACGTACTTCATCATGGAATCACTCAAGTGGCTGTTCCACGGGGGTCGCCTGACGGGAGCACAGTACTTCGTTGGATCCGTGATCAAGCTGAACCCGATTGTCTGGTTCGACGAGGCTGGACGCATGACGTCCTACGACAAGACACGAACCATCAAGGTTGCCAAGGATCACATGCGCCAGCTTGTCGCAGACTGCGGTAAGAACGGGGTCGAGGCTGCGACCCTGCATTGGCCGGACAATCTGGATGAGGCTCAGGGGTTCCACGCCGAGATGGAGGAAATCCTCCAGGCTCCCGTGTCATATACCAAGCTGTCGTGTGTACTGGGCGTGCACACGGGCCCTGACCTTCTCGGGCCTTGCATCGTCATGAAGGCGTCGTGACCACATCATCCAGTCGGACCAGCCGGCGACGCCGACCCTCATGCTGTCGTGTAGCACGATGGACGCGTTTGCAAGTGACAACAGAAAATGGTGACAGGCGGTCCATAGAGGGGCCCTGGAAAGGAGTCGAATGATCAGAATCGTCATGGACTCGACGTGTGGCATGACTATCGAGGACTTCGAGAAGGCAGGCATTGTCATGGCGCCTCTCTACATCCGTGAAGGAGAGACTCTCTATCGCGACGGCGTGGACATGAAGCCGGCCGAGTTCTACAAGAAGGAGCGGGAGGGCGTCATCTTCGAGAGCGCGCAGACCAATCCTGACGATTTGGTGCGGATCTTCGGGCCAATCCTGGAGGTTGGAGACGAGATCGTCTGTGTCATGATATCGGGAGCAATTTCGGGGTCCGTCAATGCGGGGCGCGTTGCCGCCCAGACGCTGGAGGCCGAGGATCGGATTTCCATCGTGGACTCTCGCCAAAGCGGTTACTGCCAGCTTACGATGGGCAGGCTGGCCAAGAGCATGGCAGATGAGGGCAAGAGTCGTGCTCAGATCGTCGAAGCGCTCAGCGAGCTGCGGGACCGCACGTGGGTCTACTTCATAATGGAATCGCTCCACTGGCTATACAAGGGCGGCCGTCTCACAGGGGCGCAGGCCCTCATCGGGACGATCATCCAGCTCAAACCTATCGTCTGGTTTGACGACCTTGGCCGCATGGTAACACACGACAAGATTCGCACAATCAAAGCGGGCAAGGAACGGCTCAAGGAGCTGGTTCTGGAAATGGCCTCGTATGGTGTAGTGTCTGCAGGGTTACACTGGGCCGACAACTGGGATGAAGCCAAAGAGTTCGGAGACTGGATGGAATCGGTGCTCCACGTACCAGTCGAGTACAACAGGGTCTCCTGTGTCGTCGGCTGTCACGTGGGGCCGACGGTTCTGGGGCCCGTCGTCGTCATGAAGGAGAAGCCAAAAGCGAAGAATCGCGTAGACTGAGCAGGACGCCCAGAAGGACGACGGCTCCGCCGGCCAGCTGCATCACTGTCACTGTTTCGTGCAGCACGACCCAGGAGGTCAGCACACCGAAGACCGGGATAAGGTTGAGGATGTTGACCGCTTGGGTCGATGCCATTCGCGCGACCCCATAGTTGTACAGGGAGTACCCTCCGACCGAACAGAAGACCGCCAGATAGATGACAGCCCAGACAGCTGCGGCGGGGACTGGGAAGACCGGCCGCTCGAATACCCCTGCCAGAGGAAGCAGGACGACACTGCCGAACGCCATTTGAAACATCGCAGTCCTGCTGGCTGAGCTGTTTGTGGACAGGTTCTTGACCAGGATGCTGTAGAATGCCCAGCAGATGCCCGAGAGGATAATGAGTCCATCGCCAAGCAGGCGTTTCCCTCCCAGGGTCCCTCCCAGCGAACGTGGGTCGACGATGAGGACGACGCCGACGACGGACAGCGCAATGCCCGCGACGGTGGTATGGGAGAACCTCCTGTGGTACGCCAGACCCTCCACCAGGAGTGACAGCACGGGAAAGACGCCCATCATGAGCGAGATCTCGGAGGCCGTCGACAGGACAAGTCCCACGTTCTCGAAGAGGTGGTTCAGCGCATAGCCCAGAACTCCTCCCAGCATCATGGCGCCGAATGCCCGGCGGTCCAGGCGGAGGTTTTCGTGACGAAAGAGCAGCCAGACGAGCAGGATCGTGCTTGCAAGTACGAAGCGTATCCACGCGAGCCAAAGCGGGGGAATAGAGCGCAGAGCCAGCTTGGAAACGGCGAAGGACGTTCCCCAGACGAACGCCGATCCAACGACGGACGCTATGCTGCTGGTTCTGCTTGTTCGCATGATTGAACGATGGTACCTCTCTCAGCAGCTCTTGTCAAAGAGTAGGACGCAAGGCTGCACCTGCACTGCCGAGAACGAGAGAAACCCCGGCGGTTCATGTTCGGGGCTTCGTAGTGTGAGGAGATCAGTTGCAGGATGTTGTCGCTACTGGTCCCGCTCCTGCAGCTTGTAGTCCCGGATTTTGTTGAACAGCGATTTGCGGGAGATGCCGAGGATCTGGGCGGCCTTGGTCTTGTTGCCGCCGGATTCGTGCAACGCCTTGCGAATCATATTGATCTCCATTTGCTGGATGGCGTCTGACAGGCGAAGCCCACCGTTCCCGTCTGCGGCGACGGGCTGCGGCTGCCCGGGTTGTGCCACCAGCGGCTGATCCTGAGGAGCCGGAGACTCCTCGCGCCGGCGCAGAATAGGCTGAGAGCAAAGGTCCACTGTTTCGGGAAGGAGCACGTGTGCCTGGGAGATGATGACTGCCCGGGCGATGACGTTTTCCAGCTCCCTGACATTCCCTGGCCAGTCGTATGCATCGAGGCGCTCCAGGGTTTGATCCGCAATCTCGGTGACATCGCGCCCGTACTTGGCGGTGTATTTTCTGAGGAAGTGGCGAGCCAGCAACGCGGTATCACCGCGCCGGTCGCGCAGCGGGGGAAGCCGTAGCGTAATCACGTTGAGCCGGTAGAACAGGTCCTCGCGGAACTTGCGTTCAGAGACTAATCTGGTCAGGTCCTGGTTCGTGGCCGCGATGACGCGTGCCGAAGACGTCAAGTGCTCTCGGCCGCCGACGCGTTCGAAGCCTCCGTCCTGCAGGATTCGCAGCAGTTTGGCCTGAAGTGGCAGAGACATGTCGCCGATCTCGTCGAGGAAGATGGTGCCACTGGATGCTTGCTCGAACTTGCCGATGTGTGTCTCGAAGGCATCAGTGAAGGCTCCCTTTTCGTGACCGAACAGCTCGCTCTCGAGAAGGTTCTCCGGGATGGCCGCGCAGTTGACGACGACGAACGCACGGTCCTTCCGATGGCTGTTATTGTGAACAGCCTTGGCGACCAGCTCCTTGCCTGTGCCTGACTCGCCGAGAACAAGAACGGTCGCGTCCGAGCTGGCGACCTTGCCGATCTGCTTGTAGACTTCCTGCATGAGTGGACTCTGGCCGACCAGCTCGTCGCTGTTGATGATGGGAAGGTCCTCGGGGCGGGTCCGTCCTGAGAGGGATGACAGCTCGCGAAGCTCGAGAGCCCTCTTCACCTTGATTCTGACCTCATCGATGTCAAACGGTTTGGTCAGGTAGTCATAGGCGCCGGACTTCATGGCGGAAATGGCGAGATCCGACGAGCCGAACGCTGTCAGGAAAATTACGGGGAGATCGGGCTGGGACTCCTTGATCTTGAGAAAAGCATCCATGCCGCTCATGACGGGCATCTTGACGTCCATCAGGACGGTGTCCGGACTCATGGCTCTGACCTTCTCGACTGCTTCCTGGCCGTTCTTGGCGACGTTGACGCGATAGCCCTCGTCTTCAAGTGATTCGCGGAGCAGTTCGCGTATGTTTTCCTCGTCGTCTACGACCAGAATGAGCTTGGTTTGGATTTTCATAGGCAATTGCATAGTTTACCGGTTTCGAAGTTCGAGTCAAACATCAGGATTGATGATTCGCTGCATGTTGACAGTGAAAGTGGTGCCTGCTCCCTCCGTACTCTCATAGGTGATGGCTCCATTGTGAAAGGACGCGATTTTCTGGGAAATGGGAAGGCCAAGGCCTGTGCCGTGTTCCTTGGTCGTGAAGAACGGGGTGAACATCTTGGGCCTGTCCTCATTCCTGATACCGACACCGACATCGCATACCTCGAGGATGACGCGATCCGCTTCGGTTTTTGCAGTGACGGTAACGGTTCCGCCGTTCTTGTCCTGCATCGACTGTATGGCGTTCTGCAGCAGGTTCATGAACATCTGCTCGGTCTGGCGCGCATCCCAGGTGACCATGACGTGTGGCACCTGGAGGTCGAGCGTCGCGTGGCCGTCCTCGAACTGCTGTGCCATGAGCTCTCCCATCGATTCGAAGAACCCGCGCAGGTCAAACTCGACCGGCTGCGGCGGCGCAGGGCGCCCGAAGGTGAGGAGGTCCTTGACCAGCAATTCGAGACGGTCGGCTTCGTTGCGGATGGGGATGATGTACTTGGCTTCGGGACGCCCCTGCAACTTCTTCTCCAGAAGACTTGCATATCCCTTGATGCTTGTGAGCGGGTTGCGTACCTCGTGGGCGATGCCGGTCGTAAAGATGCCGAGCGTCTTGAGGGCCTCGGTCTGTTTCGCTTCTTCGATACTCCGCTTGAGTGAGTGTGCCAGGTCGGCGACAGCGCGCGAGATCTCTCCCAGCTCCCCTCCACCGCGTGGCACGCGCGTGTCCAGGTTGGTCTTGAGTCGGACGACGCTGCGGCGCAGAGACAGCAACCGTATCAGGAAGAAGGTCAGCAAGACTATTGTCGCTGCGCCGCTCAGCCCGATGGAGACAGTTGAAGTCTTGAAGGCCTCGAAACGGACGCGCTGCAACGGAGCGAGGACCTGAGGCATGTCCCTGTCGACGACCAGATAGCCGATAGTTTGTGTGCCTGCCTTCAAGGGAAGAGCGACGGTCAGCCTAGGTAGTGGGTTGCGCGACCCGTCGGTCAGGTAGACGAGACTTGGTGTGAAGAGGTTGATCTGGTACCCGATGCTGATACTGGGGAAGTTGTCCTTAAAAACGTTAATGTAGTCATAATAGGGCTTGGAGAGGAAGATGCTCACCAACTCGTTCTGCTTGTTCTGGCTCAACTTGTCGAACTTATAGCTGTTGGACAGTTCGCGGTACATTCGGTTCCAGCGGTCGACAGCCTGCGACCCTATAGCCTGGAGGGTCTCGTTTTCCTTCTTGATGAGCTCGTCCTGAAACTCAACAATGAGGCGGTTGCTCAGAATCGCCATCGAGACGCCCACGATGAGCAGGGCAGTCACAATAATCTGGAAGGTCAGCGACTTGAAGACTCGACCCAATTGGTCCTCCCGGGATGAAGCAAGACTAGATGGATACTCTCTTCAGTAGTTCCACAAGCTCTGGCTTGAGAAGGTTGCGCCGCGTGACTGCTTCGAGTGTTTCCTGAAGGACAATATGTCCGTCGCGTGTTCCTGCGACGACACCCGAGTGGCCTTCATTGAGGGCGACAACAGCCGCTTCGCCCGATGTGCTGGCCAGGATGCGGTCGAAACGTGTAGGGCTCCCTCCTCGCTGGACGTAGCCAAGGACGGTCGCCCTGCATTCCACCGGCAGGTTGGCGCTGATGTAATGAGACAGCTCTTCCGCATGTCCTGCGCCTTCTGCCATGACGATGATGTGGTGTTTCTT
Source organism: Candidatus Cryosericum terrychapinii (assembly GCF_003570925.1). GTDB lineage: Bacteria > Caldisericota > Caldisericia > Cryosericales > Cryosericaceae > Cryosericum > Cryosericum terrychapinii. Next base: position 17,544 of record NZ_QXIS01000030.1, read on the forward strand.
GTGTGCCATGACGTCGTCGTGCAGGCGTGTGATGAGTTTGGGTATGCTGAAGGGTAGTTCTGGGGTCAGAACGATGTCGGCGCCCGTCGCCAGAGCGGCTTCGAGTGCAATGGAGCCGTTGTCTCTGCCCATGACCTCGACGACGAACACGCGGTCGTGAGACTCCGCCACGTCGCGAATGCGGTCGATGGCATCAATGGCAATGTTGACGGCAGTGTCGAACCCGATGGTGTAGTCGAATCCATACAGATCATTGTCGATGGTCGACGCGACCCCGACGACGGGAACGCCCAACTGACCGAGCAGGTAACCACCAGTCTGTGAGCCATTGCCCCCAATGATGACCATGCCGTCCAGCCGGTTCTGCTGGACGACGAGGGCCGCCTGCTTGCGACCTTCCTCAGTTCGGAACAGTTCACTGCGGGCACTCTTGAGCATTGTGCCTCCGAGTTCCAGGATGCCGGAGACGCTGCGTGCGTTGAGTTCTACCCATGTGTTGGATACCAGTCCGTCGTAGCCGCGCTCGAACCCGACAGCCTCGACTCCCATAGACGCCGCCGTGCGTGCAACTGCGCGGATGGCAGCGTTCATGCCGCTGGCATCGCCGCCGCTCGTCAGAAGTCCGATGCGTTTCATGACTACTTTGAGAAGACCTTCAGGAGGTCGACCCACTCCTGAGGGACTGTCTTGAGCTTGCCGACAGCCTCGGTGAGCGGAATTGCGATCACTTCGGTGCCGCGGAGGGCTGCCATCTTGCCAAAGTCGCCGTCATGGACCATCTCGACGGCTTTCACACCGACGCGGGATCCCAGAATGCGGTCGAACAGAGTGGGGCTGCCTCCCCGCTGGATGTGCCCTATCGTGGCCGAACGCGTCGAGACCCCCGTCTTCTCCTCGAGGATCCTGGCCACTTCTGGCCCCACACCCCGGTTCTGCAGCAGCATGTGGCCAAAGTCGTCCAGTTTCTCGACGCTGGCCTGCGTCGTGACTTCTACTCCCTCGCTCACGACAATGAAGGCGTACTTCTTGCGCTTGTAGGCGGTCATGACCTGTCGCACCATGACATCCCAGTCGACGGGGACCTCGGGGATGAGTGTGTAATCGGCTCCTGAGCCGATGCCGGTGTAGAGCGCAACCCATCCGGCGTGCCTGCCCATGACTTCCAGGACGATGATGCGCCGATGGGACAGTGCAGTGTCCTTCAGCCTTCGCGAAGCGTCGAGGGCAACATTCACTGCCGTGTCGAATCCGAATGTGAAGTCCGTTCCTGACAGGTCATTGTCCATCGTCTTCGGAACGCCGACGACCTTGACGCCCAGCGCTGCAAGCTTGGTGGCTACACCCAGCGTATCGTCCCCGCCGATGGCGATGACGGCATCCAGACCCAGGGCCGCGATGTTGGTGATCGTCTGCTGGACAAGAGTGGTGTCCTTGAACGGGTTGGTCCTGGAGGTGCCCAGAATCGTGCCACCCCGGTCGATGATCTCGTCGACGCGGACCAGGTCAAGGGGCTCCGTCTCACAGGACAGCAGTCCTTGCCAGCCTTCAACGATACCGACACACTCGTCTCCATAGTCGAGCGCTCTGAACACCGCACCGCGTATCGCCGGGTTGAGCCCGGAGCAATCCCCGCCACCTGTCAGGATTCCGATTTTCATCTGTAAGTCGACCCCCATTCGTACATACAAATAGTAGATGTAACGCGCCTCCATTGTAGGGTAGCGTCAGGATGAGTCAAGGCGACGTTGTGTAGTGCGAATCTCGTGGTCGATCGTCGGTCAAAGGGGCGTTCATGTCGGTTGGGGAGGTTGCCACGAATTGTAGATGGGTTGTTCTGGTCCTGCTCATAATTACCGCAGCAGGCTGCAGACCAGGGACCGTACGTACCTAGGTGTAGTGCATGTTGTCCCTTGATCCTAACTCAAAACTCAAGGCACAAAATGCATCCTTGCCTCTTTGTTCCTTACCAGCATAATGATATTGTCGATCATAACGTAAATTAGGCGTATTGACAGAAGAGGGTGAATTGCTATGAAAGTAATCGCCGTCAACGGAAGTCCGAGAAAAACCTGGAATACCGCTACATTACTACAAAAAGCTCTTGATGGAGCCAGATCTGTGGGAGCGCAAACGGAATTCATCCATTTGTATGACTTGAATTTCAAGGGTTGTATCAGCTGTTTCACCTGTAAAAGGAAGGGCGCTGTGCATGCTGGGCGCTGTGCTATGCGGGATGACCTGACGAATGTCCTCGAAAGAATTCTGGGATGTGATGTTCTCCTGCTGGGTTCACCCATCTATTTCGGCAATATCACCGGAGAAATGGACTCTTTCTTAGAACGCCTGCTGTTTTCAAATCTTTCTTATAACAGCACCAGTCATCGATCCGTTTTTCAAGGCAAGCTGTCTTCGGGTTTCATCTATACGATGAACGCTCCGGAGGAGTTCCTGAAACAAACCAACTACCAAGAAGCGGTATTCCACCATTACAGAGATCTCCTGCAAAGATTATTCAACGGAACTTCAGAATTCTTGCTCTCCACCGATACCTATCAGTTTGTGGATTACTCCAAGTATGAAGCATCCAACTTCAACGAAAAACATAAGTCTCAAGTGAGAGCGGAACAATTCCCAATTGATAGTCAGAAAGCCTTTGACATGGGTGTCAGGCTGGCAAGCATCTAAGACCTAGGTGAACAGGAGTTTTCACTAAATCCTGCAACCCGCCGAGGGTTGCGGATTGAACCTGTCATTTGACCTATCTGCTCGCTTTTGTATAAGATTAAGACCGCGCGAGCGGTCACACGTAGGTTGGCCACTTCACCATTTTTCTCTTGAGGTTGATGGTTCTGCCGTCGACCACGAAGGTGCCGTCCCCGTTGTGATGGATCGTCCGGCGTTCCTTGCGCTCCGGATCAGTCCAGGCCTTGACTACTTCCAGGATGAAGAGATTGTACTTGTCGACCAGGCTGTTGTCTGACACCCGGCATTCGAGATTGGCGAGACACTCGGCCACGAGTGGCGACTTCACCTTTTGGGCTGACACCGGCGTCAGACCAAAGGCATCGAACTTGTCGACGTCATCACCCGAACAGTTGCCGATCTCGACCACTTTGGATGCGAGATCGACCGTGGGAACAGCGATCACGCATTCTCCGGTCGTGCATAGTGCCGTGAAACTGTGATCCCAAGGTCCGATGCTGCAGCCGATCAAAGGCACGCTGCCGTCCTCGCTGCCGTCCTGTATGATCATGTAATAACTCATCGTCATGATGTTAGTGTTCCCTTTATACGCAGTCGTCACCAGTACGACCGGACCCGGTTCAAGGAAGCGGTATGCCTTAGATAAAGAAAGTTCGTTCATAATGACCATCTCTCTTTCGACCTCAGTTATGAAATAATCGTAACAGCGTAAGAGACAAATTACAATTTTGGGGACACACCTGGTTTTGTAACATTTATAAATTGCATGCCAGGGGCTCCATGGTAGGATGCTTGTGGAACATTCGCAGTCCGGCAGAGGTGCCTATATGAAACCAGTTATTGACCATATTCATGTTACTGTTGCTGATCTTGAACGCGCAGAGAGATTCTATGATAGGCTCCTGCCGTTGCTGGGATTTGATCTGGCGAACAAGGAACGCAACGCTGTTCCTGAACACGAATACGCCATCGTCGAATACCACCACAGTAGTTTTTCCTTCGGCATCGTCAGCCCACGGTCTGCATACACCAATGAAACGATAAGTAGAAGGAAGCCGGGTGCGCTCCATCACCTTGCATTCCATGCAGACTCGCGTGCGGAGGTAGACAGACTTTATCTGCAAGTAAAAGCCCTTGGTGCAGAGATCGTCCATGAGCCGCGGTTGTATCCGGAGTATTGCAAGGATTACTACGCTTTCTTTTTCAAGGATTCCGAGGGCATCGAATATGAGATCGTGCGTTTTGATCGGGCAGACTATTTTCCCCTGTAACATTAACTAGCGGAGCAGCAGCGATCTTGACACATGCCGGCGTCTGAAGACAAAGGGCGTAGCTGCTGTTAATCTAGTACGCTAGGTAGGTTATCGTGATCGTTCTGGCTGTCTGGTTGTAGCCAACAGTGGCCCCCAGCGATTCTGCGACAAAGCGGACTGGAAGGAGCATACGTCCTGCGACGATGAGCGGGACGACCTTCGTATTTGTATCGATAGGAGTGTCCAGACCATTGACAATGGCGGTTGCTTTGCCAAGGGTCAACTTGAGGGTGCTTATGCCTCCTGTTATGGTCGCGGTGCGCGCTGTTGCATCCCAGGCGACGGTGACGCCAAATGCTTCAGCGACAGCCCGCAGAGGCACCAGCGTTCTGTTGCCTGTACCTAGGAGCGGGGCGGCATCCAGCGTTGTTGTCGTTGCACTTCCATCCCGCGGGGCCACGGTCATTCGCTTGTCGTTCAGGATAAGTGTCAGAGTAACGTCAAGCGAGGGAGTCATCACGGCGGCACGACGGAAGAGCTTATTGTCGTCAGTCCTCCAAGCATAGGCGGTCGCGTTGGATCCTGTTCCAACTGTCATATTCCATAACCATATGTTCTGCGCCGTCAGGCCCGTGAAGGCGGAAGCCCAGTGACCGCCGTTGTCGTCGGAGCGAACAATACCGGCTGCCGTCGCTGCATACAGTGTGCGATCTCCTTTCGCGTCGACGGCTAGATGGAGAAGGATCGATTGACCCCAGATTCTTGTCCAGTGAGACCCCTGATCATCCGAGCGGAGGATCGAATAGTCTCCCGGTGGGGTCGACGTCCCTACGTAGATGGTAGCGGGCTTCACGGGGTCGACAACGATTTGTGCAACATATGTGGGGCCAGACGTGCTGAGCCGTTTCCAATGAGCACCCCGGTCCGTAGACCGCAGCACGCCCATCTGGTCTCCAGCATAGATTGTTGTTGGCGTTGTGGGGTCGACGGCCATCACGTCTGCCGATATGGCTGTCCAATGGGTACCGCTGTCGGTAGATCGCCAGAAGAGGGCTCCCTGTGTACTGAGCGTCATAGCGTACAGAACAGCGGGCGTCAATGAGTCAACGACAATGTCATTGATGTTCTTCCCCTGAAGGCTGCCCGAGCAGTTCGTCCAGTGTGCCCCTTGATCTGTGGAACGGAAGATGCCCTTGTCTGTCGCCGCGTACATTGTGTTTGGCTGTGTTGAGGCAGCGGCAATAAAGCCGACCTTCCCTCCTGTAAGGCCAACCGAGATATTCGTCCAGTTGAGGCCACCATCATCAGAACGGAAGGCAGCAGCACTTGTCCCGCTCGAACCTCCGGCATACAGCCTATCCGAGTTCGTTGGATCGGCTGTCAACGTCGTCAAAGACGTGACTGGAACTGTCGAAACCTGCTCCCAGTGGTCGGCAGGAGTAGCCTGTGCTGCCAGAGCAGTAGTGTTCGGCAATAGCAAAGCGCCGGCGAGTACGAAAACCAAAACAACCTGCAAGACCCAAAGAATTTTATGTTGCATGTGTTCCGCCTCCTTCGTGTATCTCAACTCTTCTATATATTACAGGGAGTGTTTTAAGTCAAGTAAAGCAAGCATAAAGTGATGAAGACGGATGGCTTGGATACACCGTCTCCAACCACTTTGGTGCATGTGTCAGAGCTCTGATACATATACAACTCCTTTCCTCCGGGACTTGGCGAAGAGCCCCGGAGGTCTTCGTTTGCAGGAGTCATCGTGGTTTCCACGCCAAGGATGTGTATAGTAATATATATAATGTCAGGTGGACGTGATGAGCAAGCACCATGTCGGGGTCCGGGGCTCCGGCGAGGAGATGAATGCTGATGGAGAATGTTCTAGCAAGCCTTGGGCTGGCGCTGCTGTTTATAGTTCTTGGGGTTCCACTCATGCTGGGCAAGGTGAAGCGCAACAGCCTGTACGGCGCCCGGTTCCCTGCCACTATGGCGGACGACCGCGTCTGGGACGTCGTGAATCGGAAGACGGGACTTATGTTTGTCGCGGGGGGAGCGGTGGCAGGGATCGTCGACCTGCTTGCGGTCGCCGGGGTCGTCACGCGGGATGTGGGGCAATACGTTGTAGGAGCTCTTGTCGTGTACATCCTCATCGCGAGTGTCTGGTTGTGGCGCTATTCCGAACGGGTCGCGCGGGACAGGGGCGTTACTGCGCGTGACATGGAGGTCGGCAGGACCACACCTCTCCTGGTCGCCATCGGCTGTTTTGCCGTCGCCGTCGCCGGGGTTCTGTCAGCATTCTCTACACCCAACCCATGGCTTGGGTTTCGCGTGCCTGCGACGTTCGCCGATCCGGCTGTCTGGCATCAGGTCAACCTCAAGGCAGGCCTGACTCTTTCCGTTTTGTCCGGCGTCTTCGGGTTCATGTTCCTCGGCCTGCGCAGCATGACTGAGAGCGAGCGCAAGCGGCTGTTCTCGGGACTCTTCATCGGCTGGCTCGCCGCAATCCTCCTCGTGGCAGTCGCCGGCACCTTGTTTGCAAACAGCCTCGCACGCTGAGAAGGAGACTACTATGCGCTTCGGGCTATCACTTAGTGGTGGTGCTGCGGTTGTGGCGGCATTTTCCATTGGCTTGCCGCTCCTCATCTGCCTCGCGACAGTATTCAGCCTGAGAAGCATCCCGCGGTCCCAGCGTATCGCCGTGACCACGTTTGTCGCCTGCGTCACCTTGTCCGTCGGTGCTCTCGGTGCGTTCTTCCTGGTCGGTGAACTCCGTACGGGAGTCGTCGTCGGTGACCAGATGGTCGTCGAGACCCCTCCGTTTGCCTCGGTCAGTGTCGAGCGGGCCAACATCCTTCGGGCCTATATTGTAGCCGATCGGGCGCAGGAACCGGACTTGGCCATTGCCATCAGAACAAACGGCACGGCCGTCGGTTCGTATCTCGTGGGGAACTTCAGACTCGAGGACGGGCGCTCTGCTGTCCTGATGCTGTCTGGACCAGCATGTGTTGTGATCGAGCTTAAAGACAGGGTCCTGATGCTGGCTCCTGACGACCTTGACGGGTTTGTCCGGGCATTGCGGGCATGGGGAGTCCTGGCGCTGTGACCGGGGAGGAGACAGGCATGGTTGAACTGACAGAGGAGGGCCGCGTCTTTCGTCCGCGCGTGAGTGGATGGACCCATGCTTCCACCTGGCTGCTTGCAGTCGTGCTGACAATTCCGTCCATCAGCCTCATCATCGCGGCGCATGATGCCTGGGGCGAGGTATGGTGGGCGGTTCTCATGATAGCTGTCATGGCGGTCGCCGCGATCGCGGTGTCGGTGAATACGGTCGGCGTCGTCCGCACGCTGCGCTACATCCTGACCACAGAAGCAGCGGAGATACGTGCGGGGCGCAATCTGCGCCGGATACCATACAAGGACATCGTCCGCGTCGAGGTGGTCAATCTCGCGTTCAACCTCATTTCCAGCTATCGTCTTCCCGGTCTGGCACTGTATGATGTTCTCTATAGTGACGAGGGCATCGTGACTATGTTTTCGACACACGCCCTCAGGGACGTCGTCCTCATAGAGACCGCCGATCATCACAAATACGGCATCTCGCCTGATGACGAAGCCGAATTCGTGACTGATCTGCGTTCCCGACTCCAATTGTGAACACCATTGTACCAGGTACTTTCGGTATTCACAATTGTACTATGACGCTGTCGACGTATCCTGAACGCAAGGCGGCCGTGGATAGCCTGCCTGTGGAGGAACGCTGATGTGCAGGATGTTCGGAATGGTCACCACGACACCACAATCCATAGCTCCATGGATGACTGACACTCAGCCCTCACTACGTTCACTGGCGGTTGCCGACAAATCTGGTGAGGCCAATCCTGACGGTTGGGGTATCGGATGGTATGACGGTGAACAGGACTGTCCCCATGTTGTCAAGAATCCGGAACCTGCCGACGAATCGCCGCTCTTCGAGCTGACCGCGCGCGAAGTCAATGCTCGCATTGCTCTTGCTCACATCCGCCGCAGCAGTGGTACGTCTCGCCGGCTGGTCAACACGCACCCGTTCGTCGCGGGACGCTGGACATTCTGCCATAACGGGCACTGCTCGCGCGAACGTCTGATGGAGCATCTGCTGCCCAGGTTCAAGAATGGCATCAAGGGTGAAACCGACAGTGAAGTCTACTTCGCGTTGCTGTTGCAGCACCTTGAGTCGGCGACCGACCCCCTCAACGCTCTGAGAAGTGCTGTCCGCGAGGTGGCGTCCGTCGGGGACTTCACCGGCCTCAACTTCCTCCTGTGCGACGGACGACGCATGTACGCCTTCCACTACAGCACCGATCCGGACCGACATAGCATGTACCTGCAGCATCAGAGTGGCAAGGAACTCGTGGCCAGTGAACCCCTTGGCGCCGGTTCCTGGGAATGGTTGCCCAACGGCTCGCTGGCTGTCCTGACGCCCGCAGGTCATACACTCGTCTCGCTGGTCTGAAGCTAGGCCACAGGGGCCGGCCTGCAGAAAGATTCGGCGGTTTCCTGGAAGCTGCGCCTTTGCTTTTTGGAAGCGTTTGTCTACCATATGTCATGTGGTTGACGTCATACCTGGAGGCACCACTGATGGTACTGTGGAAAAGCATTGTGCTCGGAATTGTACAGGGGTTGACCGAATTCCTGCCTGTCAGCAGCTCGGGGCATCTGGTCGTGTTCTCGGGACTCCTCAAGGCCGGTTCGACGCTGGCCTTTGACGTGGCTTTGCACTTCGGCAGCCTGATCGCACTGGTGATCTTCTTCTGGGGTGACATTGCGGGCTTGTTCCGGGGATTCCTTTGTACCTTCCGCGGCAAACTGTCTCATGAGGAAGCGCGCAAGCGCAACATGTTCTGGCTCATTGTCGCGGCCATTATTCCGTCTGGAGTTATTGGTGTCATGTTCAGTGCGACCATAGAGAAGGCTTTTGCCAGTCTGTATGTCGTGGCGGCCATGTTCCTGGTCACTGCCGCCCTGTTGTTTCTGCAGTATTTTGCGTCGACGACCAGAACTATCCGTGAGGTCGGCTGGAAGGATGCACTGGCCATCGGAATCGGCCAGGTATTTGCGCTGCTGCCGGGTCTTTCGCGCAGTGGCACGACGATGTCCGTGGGCGTCTACAGGGGTCTCAAGCAGGAGGATGCCGCCCATTTCAGTTTCCTCATGGCCATCCCGACCATCGCGGGCGCTGCGATCTTCAAGCTCAAGGATTTCCTGCAGGCGGGGATGTCCTCAGGTGCCCTCACCGAAATCGGCACCGGTGTCGTCGTCAGCGTACTGACTAGCCTCGTCGCGATCGGGTTGCTGCTCAAGGTTGCGCGGAAAGGCAAGATGCAATGGTTTGCGCTCTATTGTGTTGCCGCGGCAGTTTTCACGTTTGCAGCTCACTATTTTGGATTTATCTGAGTCCTGCCCGGTGCGCAGGAACCGGATTGAAGGTACAATAATGAAACGTACCACGTGAAAGGGGAGTGTGACCTATGTTTGAAAAGGCAACTGACAAGAAAGACATTGGCAGTCTTGCGCTGTCGCTCGGTATCCGTGATGAGGAAGTCGATTTCTTTGGCAGGTACATGGCCAAGATCGATTACCATATCCTCAATCGCTTGCAGGATAAACCGGATGGCAAGTACATCGATGTGACAGCTATCACGCCGACACCGTTTGGTGAAGGAAAGACCGTCACAACCATTGGGCTGGGCATGGCGCTGAACAAGCTTGGATTCAAGACGGTCAACACACTGCGCGAACCGTCCATGGGTCCAGTCTTTGGTATCAAGGGCGGTGGAACAGGTGGTGGTAAGTCGTCTCTCTTTCAGATGGAGCAGATCAACCTGCACTTCACGGGGGACATCCATGCAGTAGAGACAGCGACCAACCTGCTGGCCGCCGTGGTGGACAACCACATCTTTCAGGGAAACGAACTGGACATTGATCCTCAGAGCATCAGCTGGCGCCGGACCATGGATGTAGAGGACCGGTCGATGCGCAAGCTCACGATTCAGTTGACAGAGAAGAAAGATGGCGTCAAGACGGAGACGTCGTACGACACCGGTTTCGACATTGCTGCCGCTTCGCCGATCATGGCCATCATGGGCCTGACGACAGGATTTGAAGATCTGCACCAGCGTCTATCGGAGATTGTCGTTGCGCACAGCCGCAGTGGAAAGGTCATAACGGTCGCGGACTTGCGGGCAACCGGGGGCCTGACTGCTGTCCTCAAGGATGCTATCTATCCCAATCTGGTTCAGACCGAAGAAGGCACGCCCTCCTTTGTTCACATTGGACCATTCGCCAACATCGCTTTTGGCAACAACTCGGTGCTGTCCGACCGTATTGCACTGAAACTTGGTGACTATGTCGTGACAGAGAGTGGGTTTGGTGCCGACATGGGTTTCGAGAAACTCATGGACATCAAGCTTCGACAGGCCGGTATGAAGGCGCCTGACTGTGTGGTCATCGTTGCTACGATCCGCGCGCTCAAGATGCACGGCGGTGCGTATACCATCAAGCCAGGCAAGAAGCTTGATCCTGCTCTTGTTTCAGCAGTCAATATGCCGGCACTCGAGCTGGGCTGTGAGAACCTTCGGGTGCATATCGAGAATGTTCGTTCCTATGGCCTGCCAGTTGTTGTCGCTGTCAACAGATTCCCGGATGACACGGCCGAAGAGGTAGCGATGGTCCAGGCCAAAGCCCTGCAGTTTGGTGCATTGGCCGCCGTTCCGCACACGTTCTTTGTGGATGGCAGCGAGGGTGGTCTGGAGCTGGCACGCGCTGTCCAGGAAGCGGCATCGACATTCAAGGTGGGCGCTGTCCACTATCCATATGAATTGACCGATACCATCGAGGACAAGATGCGCAGACTGGTCCGCATGATCTATCGTGCCAGTGATATCGATCTGACGCCTGTGGCGGCCGAGCGCATCAAGGAGTTCACCGCGGCCGGCTATGACAAGTGGCCCATCTGCATGGCAAAGACACATCTGTCTATCAGCCATGATCCCGATGTCAAGGGCGCACCCTCCGGGTACCTGTTCCCAATTCGCGACATTCGTGCTGCGACCGGGGCGCGTTTTCTGTATCCATTGGGTGGAACGATGCAGACGATGCCGGCACTCTCCAAGGTCCCTGCACTGGTGAATATTGACGTGACCGGAGACGGGGTCATCACCGGCCTTCGCTAACCGGTAGAATTGTGCCTGGTACCATGAAGGATGGCTTCTGTGCCAGACGACCGGACTGTGTATACTGTTTTCAGTACTAGAGCTATGACAAGGAGGTTAGCGTTGAAACAGACATTTCTCAATCTGGGTGCAGCTTTTGTAGGTGAATCCATGGCTCGCAACCGGTATACCATGTACAACAAGGTGGCCCGGACCGAGGGATATGAGCAGATAGCTGGGATCTTCGCCGAGACAGCTGATCAGGAACGGGAGCATGCCAGCATCCTGTTTCATTTTCTCCAGGACATCAAGAAAAAGAACGGTGGCGAACTGAAGCTCGCAAACGTGGAAGTTCCGCTGGTGCTGGGGACAACGGCCGAGAACCTGCAGGCGGCCATCGACGGTGAACACTATGAGACGACCACGATGTATCCGGACTTTGCAGACGTCGCCGATCAAGAAGGCTACAAGGCAATCGCGGAGCGCCTGCGCGCCATTGCGGTAGCCGAGGCCCACCATGAGGAACGGTACAGGAAGCTCCTCAAGGAAGTCAAGGCCCACTCCGTTTTCAAGAAGGGGCACAAGGTGGTCTGGGTCTGCCGCGAGTGTGGGTATGTTCATGAAGGGGTGGAGGCACCGGATGTGTGCCCGGCGTGTCACCATGCGCAGAGCTTCTACCAGGTCAAGTCGGAGGACTACTAGCGTCAGAAAGACAGTCATGGGGCCTGCAGAAGCAGGTCCCTTTGCGTCAGACCGAAATGGTCAACTTGGAGACTGTCAGGAGCACAACCACGGATGAGTACCAACAATAGGAAAGCTACACCGAAGACGAGTCGGACGCAGGAGCTGCAGAAGAAGTATCCGGACCACAAGCCCATTCCGCTGAGGACGCGGACAGTAGTCATCACGCTGGCAGCGACAGTCATCGTGTCGATGTTGCTGGTATTCGCCTTCCTCGAGGAGGCTCAGGCCCCACAGGTGGTGGGCAACAAGTACGTTGTGCTGGAGACAAGCATGGGCACGATCAAGCTTGAACTCTACGGGGACAAGGCTCCCAGGACCGTCACCCAGTTCCTCGAGAACGTCGTGGCAGGCAAGTACGATGGACTTACCTTCCATCGGGTCATGAAGGGATTCATGATCCAGGGCGGGGACCCAAATGGCAACGGTATGGGAGGCGGAACGGCCTCCTTTGAGAAAACCGGCATCAGCCACGTCCGGGGCGTCATCTCCATGGCAGCGTCACAGGCTGGCATAACGCAGTCGGACATGCAGTTCTTTATCATGCAGGGAGACACAACCTCTCTGGATGGGAAGTATGCTGCGTTCGGCAAGGTCATCGATGGTATGGATGTCGTCGACAAGATTGCGAATGTGCCGGTCGGAGAGAATCCCAGTGTACCCGGCGAGATGTCGGCCCCTCTCACCAAGATCACCATCATCCGGGCGACCGAAGTCGCCAACTAGGAGCGTCACATGGAAGAAAAGAACAGAGTTGTCCGTATGGAGACGTCCAAGGGCACGATGACACTCGAGCTGTACGCCGCTCGGGCGCCCAAGACCGTCGAGCGGTTCATGGCGGCTGTCAACGCCGGCAAGTATGACGACCTCAAGTTCCATCGCATCATCAAGGACTTCATGGTTCAGGGCGGCGACCCACAGGGCACCGGCATGGGTGGCGGCAACGTCAAGTTCGAGGGCTCCGATGTCAAACACGTTCCCGGAGTCATCAGCATGGCGGCTCAGCAGGCCCACGTTGACCAATCCGACATGCAGTTCTTCATTATGACCAGCACGTCTGACCAGCTGGATGGCAACTATACCGCGTTCGGACACGTCACTGAAGGTATGGACGTTCTTGGGGCCATCGCGGCGACACCCGTCGCCCAGGCGCAGCGGGGCGAACGTTCACGTCCCGTCGAGGACGTGTGCATCGTTAAGGTGTCCGAGATTCTCGACTAGGAGGAATTGGAAGACCCTTATGGCTATTCAGATTGTAACGGACTCCACAAGCTATCTTCCCATTGGTTTTGCCGAACAGCACGACCTTCCCGTCGTGCCGCTCAAGGTTTCGGTTGACGGAGTATTCTTCCGCGAGTTCGTGGAGATATCTGCTGATGTCTTCTACGCGAAGCAGAGAGCTGGAGCCAAGTCTGGCACCACGCAGCCCGGCCCTGAGGAGTTCATCGCGGTCTACACCAGGTTGCTCACAAACCCGGACGACCAAGTGCTGAGCATTCATCTGTCATCCGGCATGAGTGGGACACTCAACAGCGCGTACATTGCAGCCGAGCAGACCGATCCCACGCGCATCCGTCTCTACGATGTGCGGACGTCAGGTCTCGGACTCGGGTTCATGGTCATGCAGGCCGTTAAGCTTGCTGCGAGTGGAGCCGGCATCGACAGCATCATCACGATGCTGGACGGGATGCAGCCACGCACGCACCTCTACTTTCTCGTTGGCACAATGAAGTATCTCATCGAGGGCGGGCGCATCGGCAAGGCAGCGGGCGTCGCAGCCAGCATTCTGCAGATCAAGCCCATCCTCACGGTCAAGGACGGTATCGTTGACGTCTTCGAACGGCCGCGCACCATGCGGACAGCCCGAGACCGCATGTGGGCACTCATCGACCAGGCGGTCGTACGGGGCATCGAGCACATTGGGTTCCACTATGCGGGTAACAGAGCCGAGGTCGAGGCATGGCAGACTGAGTTCACGAGGCGCACAGGTATTCCGTCCGTCCTCAGCCAGCTGGGCCCTTGCATCGGGTGTCACACGGGGCCCGAGGCCATGGCAGTCGTCATTGTTGATAAAGCAGTCTGAACAAGAAGGTCAACGTGGGCGCAGCGGTGAGTACAGACAACGTGGGTCGGAGAAGGGGCCGAGCGTGAACATTCATATTGTAACAGATTCAACGAGCTATCTTCCCATTGGTTTTGCCGAACAGCACGACCTTCCCGTCGTGCCGGTCAAGGTCTCGGTCGACGAAGTATTCTTCCGCGAGTTTGTGGAGATATCTCCTGATGTTTTCTACGCGAAACAAAAAGCTGGAGCCAAGTATGGCACCACGCAGCCCGGTCCTGAGGATTTTATCGCGGTCTACACCAAGTTGTTGGCAAACCCGAACGACGAAGTGCTGAGCATTCACCTGTCATCCCGCGTGAGTGGCACGCTCAACAGCGCGTACATTGCAGCCGAGCAGACCGATCCTAGGCGTGTCCATCTCTATGATTCGCGGACGTCCGGTCTCGGGCTCGGGTTTATGGTCATGCAGGCCGTCAAGCTTGCTGCGAATGGAGCCGGCATCGACGACATTATCAAGGCGCTGGACGGGATGCAGCCACGCACGCATATCTACTTCCTTCTCGGTACCATGAAGTATCTCATCAAGAGCGGGCGCATCGGCAAGGCGGCGGGCGTCGCTGCCAGCATCCTGCAGATCAAGCCCATTCTCACGGTCAAGGACGGTATGATCGATGTGTTCGAGCGGCCGCGCACCATGCGGGCCGCCCTGGACCGCATGTGGGCACTCATCGACCAGGCGGTTGTACGGGGCATCGAGCATATTGGGTTCCACTATGTGGGCAACAGGGTCGAGGTCGAGGCAATGCAGACTGAGTTCACGAGGCGCACAGGCATTCCGTCCGTCCTCAGCCAGCTGGGGCCAGGCGTCGGGTGTCACATGGGGCCCGAGACCGTGGCAGTCGTCATCGTCGAAAAAGCAGTCTGAACAAGATGGCCAACGTGGGCGCAGCGGTGAGTGCAGACAACATGGGTCGGAGAAGGAGCCGAGCGTGAGCATTCATATTGTAACAGATTCAACGAGCTATTTGCCGGGGGGTTACGCAGATCAGCACGGAATCGACGTTGTTCCCCTCCGGGTTACGATTGATGGGGTGCTTTACCGGGAATTCGTGGACATCGCTTCAGATCAATTCTATGTGAGACAGAAGTCCGGCGCGAAGGCTGTAACATCGCAGCCGGGACCGGAGGATTTTGTCGGGCTCTACAAGAGGTTGTTGCAGAACCCGGAGGATGAGGTTCTCAGTATTCATATCTCCAGTCTCATGAGTGGAACACTGAACAGTGCGCATGCTGCAGCCGCGATGATAGAGTCGCAGCAGGTGGTCCTGTATGACAGCAGAATGAGTGGCCTGGGTCTTGGATTCATGGTCATGGAAGCCGCTCATCTGGCTGAGACGGGAGCAGCCGTGTCTGACATTGTGGCTGCGTTGGATGCGATGCAGGCTCGCATACATATCTACTTTCTGGTGGGCACACTGGAATATCTCGTGGCGGGGGCTCGTATCGGCAAAGCGGCCGGAGTCGCGGGCAGCATCCTGCAGATCAAGCCAATCCTGACGATCAAGGACGGCATGATCGATGTGTATGACAGGCCGCGCACCATGCGTGTCGCGAGGGAGCACCTCTGGGTGCTTATCGACGACGCGGTTGGGCACGGAGTTGAGTATGTGGGATTTCACTATGCGGGCAACCGTGCCGAAGTCGAGGCTCTTCAACAGGAGTTTGAACGCCGGACAGGTATTCCGTCTATCCTGAGCCAGCTAGGCCCTGTCGTCGGCGGCAATACGGGACCTGAGACGTTGGGCGTTGTCATCGTCGAAAAAGCAGTGTAATGTGAAGCGAGGGGAGAGAAGCCTTCCCCATTCAGGGGCACGTGAGCAGTTCCGTTGTCTCCGCCGGCGGGACAAATGCGCAAGCGGAGAAAGGAGTCGACAATGGCCATCCACGTCGTAACAGACAGCACGGCGTGTCTGCCGCAAGGGTATGCCGAAGAGCACGGTGTCACCGTCGTTCCACTCAAGGTTTCACTCGATGGCGAGTACTTCCGCGATGGCGTCGACATTGCAAACGATGAGTTCTACCGCCGTCTCGTGGCAGGCGCAAAAGCGGGCAGCACACAGCCGTCACCCGAAGAGTTCGCCTCGGCATATCGCGCCATTCTGGACAAAGATCCCGAAGGAGACATCGTCTCGCTTCACATCAGTTCCCGCATGTCGGGCACGCTCAACTCGGCTCTCACCGGGCGCAACCAGCTGGACACGGTTCACGTTCGGCTTGTGGACACTTGGAATGCTGCTCTCGGTGTCGGATTCCCGACGATGCGAGCAGTGGAGCTCGCCGAAGCAGGGGTGCCGTTGTGGCAGGTCGTCGCTGAGGTGGAGGCGCTGTGTCTGCGGACCCATACCTACTTCGTGCTCGACTCCCTCAAATATCTCGAGAGGGGCGGGCGCATCGGAAAGGCCGCTGCTATCGCCGCCAGCGTCCTGAAGATCAAGCCCGTCCTCACCTACATCGAGGGGGTCACAGATGTCGTGGACCGTCCCCGTACCAAGAAGGTTGCGCTGGAACATCTGTGGGCAATCATTGACAAGTATGCGCAGAAGGGGATCGAATACATCGGGTTCCACTATGGCGCCAACCGGGTCGAGCTGGAGGACTTCCAGTGTGAGTTCACGACCAGGTACAACCTTCCAAGCATTCTGACCCAGCTTGGGCCTGTGGTCGGGACGTATTCGGGGCCCGACATGATCGGAGTCGTCATTACGGAGAAGAAGTCACAATAGGCGATAACGGACGGGAGAAACCATGATGTACGCCATCGCCTCGCTGTGCGACTGGTTTGGCGCCAAGCATGTCGCCATGCGATTGTTCGCTGCTGCTCCACGTTCAGACTATGCCGCATGGTGGGGTGCGGTCGGTCTTATGCAGACCGGCAAGGACGAGGAGGCACTAGGCCTCCTGACACGTGTACGTGCTACTCATCCCGGATGGAAACGCAGCAAGCGCCTTCTGGCAACACTGTACCTTCGTCGCGACCCCGAGAAAGCCGTCCAGCTCTACAGTCCTCCGATGGGCATCTGGGAAGAGGTCTTCCTGGGTGACATGCTGTACTTTTTTCTTTACCGCGAGAACGAGGGAGCTCAATGGTGGCGCAAGGCGTATGAGAGGGTGGACTGGAAGAGCGCCCGCGAACTGGATAATCCCGCGCGTCTCCTGCTCAAGAGGCTGTGTCGCGTCACCAGAGACCCCGTGCTGCTCGAGCGGTTTGCGGAGCTGGACACCGACAACTTCCGCCAGCAGGACATCGTTGCCTACGCTGACATCCTGGCATCACGCGGCGAGATGGACAAGGCGAGGGAGATGCTCGACCGTGGTTTCTACCTCTATCGCGGGGACTCGATGCTGACAACGTGCTGGGAGAGGCTCGGATTCGGCCAGCTTCCTCCGTACAAGGTGAAGACCTCGGGGACGGCGGCCATCCGACATAATGTGTACACCGGGTTGCTCACCGAGGCGAGCGATCTCTCGTCGATCGTGGACAGGGTCCACCAGGAGCATCCGACGGGCGTCGTTACGATTGCGAGCAGTGTGATGTCCATGTGCGAGGGGACGCTGATGTGGATTGGCACATTCAAGCCGTCACGTCTCGCCCGGTTCCTCGGCCCGTACACGGGGCATGGGAACGGCACCTTCGTGCACTGGTACAGCTATCCAAAGGAGGCGGCGTGGAAGGTGCAGGCGTACATCGAACTCGCGGGGACGTTCCGCGTCCTTCTTGGGGCGGGCGCCACAGTACTGGGGAAGCTGCTGCACGGCAAGGGATGGTTCTATGCGGTCGTTGGTCCCGTGGCCAAGGCCGTGGACAGCGATAAGGTCATGCCCTACGATGCGTGCCTCGTCCCCGGCCCGCTCGACGTAGAGAAGAGTATTGCCGCCCTGGCATGCAATGGAGCTCACATCAGCGTGGTCGACGTCAATGATGTCTTTGGCGCGGAGATCGTCGCGTCGACTGAAGGCGTCGACGAGGACTGGCTCAGGCGCTCGCTGGAGGACAATCCGGCGGGCAACGACGACTCGATGACACCTATCGTCGTGGTGATGCCGGAGTAGCCGACACGGAATATGCGCAATGAAAAAGGCGGGAGCAGCGATGCCCCCGCCTTGTGCAGTTCCTGTGTCGTGAGGTCAGTTGGCGGCTGAGGTGCTGGGCAGGACACCGGCATAGACGACGAGTTGGGTTGCCTCCGTCGTCGTGCCGTCGGACGATACCGGCGTCACAACCAGGACCACGAGCGAGTCCTTGGCATACCCCTCACAGACCGTCGTGTCGCCAAAGCTGTTGTTTTCGGTGTCACCTGCAAAACCTTGCTGGCGCAGCCAGGCATCGATGTTCACGGCTTCGTCCGAGGTCGCCGACTTGGCCATCATGACGACGCCCGAGAGGCTCAACTGTGTCGGGTTGCCCTGGCCGTTGGCGACATACCAGTCAAAGCCGTGCGGCACAGCCATCGAAAATTTGAGGCTGCTGTTCGCTTTCAGGTCGCTCAGGAGCTGCCGTGCAGGTGTGATGTCTGTTGTCGGAACCTGCGTTCCTGGCTGCTGGCCTCCGTGGCCGAGCATGTACCATGCGACCCCGGCTGCAACGATCAGCACCACCAGCAGAACGACTAGCACCTTGATTGCGATTTTCATACAGCAAGACCCCCAGACTCTTGTCAAATGGATGGTTCATTGTACCACATCCACCACCGCTTCAACCTTGGAAAAGCGATGATGCTCCAATGACATTGACGTTGCCCGGGGCGCTAAAGTTCCACAGCGACGTGTTGACGTTTTGTCCAGCAGGCCTAGCATAATTGGTACAGGCCTGTCGAAGGCGGAGGTGTATCGCATGCAGATCGAAATGGCGTGGCGCGACGAACGGGTCAACGTGTTCGCTCTGAGTGGCGTGAGCATGGGCATACGTCTGGAGCCGCAGTTGTTCGTGTGCAAGAAGCGCCCCATCGGACACCGTGGCCCGTTCGTCCTCGACCCGCGCAAGGGTCGCCCTCGGTTTCAGTTGTCGCAGCTCGGCGCCACAGCTCAGGAGACAGCCAATCAGACCGAGTATGTCCTGTCCTACTTGGCCGAAGTGGACAGCTACCTGCATATCCCCGTCACCTACGACGTATTTGCGGGACTGTGCGCTGAGGGCTGGTTCTCATTGTGGAACCCGTCGGCGCCGCTAGCCTACTTTGAAGATCTGCATGACGGTTACCTCGCGCTGATGCGGGTCTCACGCCTGGATGCGGAGATCCCCGAGCAACTGCTCGAGCATGGCAGGTCGGGTGCCAACTTTGTCTACTACCTCGACCCACCTGTCACCGTGCAGAAGCTGCACCCCGTCCTCCGTCCCGACATGTATGAGCGCCGCAAGGGCGACCTCAAGGCCTTCCTGTCTGGCCACAACTGGCTCCTCGGCGAGGAAGGTCCGACTGCGTCAGGAGAACTGGAGACAGAAAGCTTGTTTGACGCGTCGGAGTTGCCTGAGAGACCTGCTCGAAGAAAATAGGAGAGGACCAACATGAAGCAGCACGAAGCCGTTATCGAGGCGATGGAGCGCGAAGGTGGATATGCGACACTCGGGCGACTCTATCAGGTCGTACCAACCATCACAGAGTGCACATGGGCGACAAAGACGCCCTTCGCATCGATTCGCAGGATCGTACAGGACCCGCGTTTCTTCTTCAGAATTCGTCCGGGCCTTTGGGCACTGAACGACTGGCGAGATCGCCTGCCAAGAAGCATCCTGCCATCCGGGAAGACCCCTGTCGCCAAAGTGAATGAGAACACTCATGCATACTACCAGGGCCTGCTGGCCGAAGTTGGTGCGATGCGCCACATGGAGACTTTTGTGCCCTTGCAGGACAAGAATAAGCCGTTCATGCGACGAACCTTGGCATCGGTCACAACTGTTTCGGTAATGTACAAGTTCACGTATGACGAGATGCTGAGAAAGGCTCAGACCGTGGACGTTGTGTGGTTCAACGAAAGGAAGATGCCTGACGCCTTCTTTGAGGTTGAGAACTCGACCGATATGCTGAATGCACTGTCAAAGTTCGTTCAGTTGCAGGATTTCGCAGCCCGCTTTTTCATTGTGGCTGACGCCTTGCGGCGGCGCGAATTTACGGACAAGATCGCTTTGACAGCATTCCGTGACATGCGCAGTCGAGTTCTGTTTGAAAGCTATGAACATGTTGCAGTTCTACATGCAAAGCTCTCTGAGTTGGCCCTCCTCGGACAAGGCGAGCAGCAAATACTGTAACAAGCTGGCTTGCTTCTCCGGCTGCCAGTGTTCGGCTACGAGCATGCCAAGACGTTGCGGCAAGCTGCCATGCCCCGCAACTTGCGGCTGCGGGGTACGGATCTCGTGGTTGTGCTATTTGACCGTGACCGTGATGGTCCTGGTCTGGGCAGGGGGGACGCTCTCCCATGGGCGGGCGTAGGCCAGCGTGATTGTTGTCGTTCCCTTGCCGACAGCCTTGAACGTGAAGGTGTCGGTGCCGCCTCCTCCGACAACCTGAGGGTCGGTGGCTGTTGCCATATATGCGTTGTCGACGTACGCAACCACGTTCGTGTCCTTTGTCGTCTGACTCCAGTTGTATCCGGTGGAGGCGTTCGCGTCGAGTGCGATGGTGAACGTCTTCCCGGTGGTTGTTTCGAAGGTGTCCCCGGTGACCTTGTTCCCTCCAGAGGCTCGGGTCAGCACCAGGGTGACGACGACGGCAACCGCCACTACAGCCAAGACAACAACCAAAATTCTTCTCTTCATCCCTTCATCTCCTTGAACCAGTCTGTATTTCCGACTGTCATCCGTAGGACGTAAGGAGTGCCGGCACGGTTCCCGGGGAATACCTTGACAACCGTGGACTCTGACCGAACCTGGTATATCCTGATAGCATCTGACAGGAGGTGTTCCATGGCGACGAACGAACTTCACGGTAAACCGGCACGGCTGGTCGATCTCATTGTAGTCCAGCCGGGGGCAGTTGTCAGCAAGACGCTGGTCGACCGTCCAACGGGAACCATTACGCTGTTCGCGTTTGACAAGGGGCAGAAGCTGAGTGAGCACACGGCTCTATTCGATGCACTGGTGACGGCACTGCAGGGGAGCGTCGATATCATCCTGGACAGCGTGCATCACACCTTGACAGCGGGAGACGCCATCATCATGCCGGCCGGCGTCGTCCATGCCGTCGATGCGCTGGAGCCATGTATCTGGCTGCTGACGATGATCCGGTCCTGACACCTGGAAGAGACTCAAACCCGTTTTACGATATCACGGCCCCCGCCGTCTTCGCACGTGAACTCAATCCGAAAGTGCTTGCGAACTGATGATTCGACTGGTCAGTCGATAGCTGTGCTCTGTGCGTTTCCGCACAATGGTGTACGATATTGAAGTAGTGACAATGGCCGGTGGGCCAATATCGACGGAGGTGTGTACATGGACGACAACGTCGCCAAGTTTCTGAAGGAACGGCTCGGCGGAGAGCAGTACGCGAAGCTCAGCAGGATCTCAAATGGGAAGCTGTACGATTTCATTGCCCTCTTCATCAAGTTGCTCGATCCAGCGAGTGTCTTCGTCTGTGATGACTCGACCCAGGATCTCTCCTACATCAGCGAGAAGGCCATCCACGATGGTGAGGAGCAGCGCTTGGCAATGAATGGCCATACGATTCACTTCGATTCGCCTCTCGACCAGGGCCGCGACAAGGAGCATACGAACATCCTGGTGGATCCGGGCGAAGAGATGGGTCCCGACATCTCCACGCGTGATCGCACCGAGGGTCTCAAGGACATAGGCGAGGTCATGGACGGCATCATGCGCGGACGTCAGATGCTGGTCGTCTTCGCTACGCTGGGGCCGAACGGTTCCACGTTCGCCATCCCTGCAGTTCAGCTTACCGACAGCCCCTACGTCGCACATTCGGAGAAGCTGCTGTATCGGCCGGGCTATGAGGAGTTTATCCGACAAGGTCAGCAGGCACACTTTTTCAAGTTCGTGCACTCCGAGGGCGAGCTGACCGAGAGCAAGACGACGAAGAACATCGACAAGCGCCGCATCTACATCGACCTCAAGGATGATACTGTCTACAGTGCCAACACGCAGTATGCCGGCAACACGCTGGGCATGAAGAAGATGGCCATGCGCCTTGCCATCCACCGTGGGTCGCAGGAGGGCTGGCTGTGCGAGCACATGCTGGTCATGGGCATCCACGGGCCTCATGATCGTGTCACCTACTTCACGGGCGCGTTCCCTTCGATGTGTGGCAAGACCTCGACCGCCATGCTGGACGGAGAGAGCATCATTGGCGACGACATCGCGTATCTCCGCAAAATCGATGGCGTCGTGCGAGCAGTCAACTGCGAGCACGGCATGTTTGGCATCATCCTGGGCATCAACAGCAAGGACGACCCTATCCAGTGGAAGGCACTGCATGCGCCCGGTCATCAAGTCATCTTCAGCAACGCTCTCAAGACGGATGACGGCGGTGTGTACTGGGATGGCAAGAACGCGGCAGTTCCGGACCATGGTGTCAACTTCAAGGGCGAGTGGACCCCGGACAAACTCGACAAGGACGGCAAGCCCGTTCCCGCCTCTCATGCAAATGCCCGCTTCACGCTGAGCTTGAGCATGCTTGAGAACCTGGACAAGAATGTGGACAATCCTGATGGTGTCGAGGTCAGCGCATATGTCTACGGCGGTCGCGATTCAGACACATGGGTCCCGGTACAGGAGTCCATCGACTGGGCTCACGGCATCGTCGCCTTCGGCGCTTCTATCGAGTCCGAAACGACAGCTGCAACCATTGGCAAGGCCGGCGTACGTCAGCACAACCCGATGTCCAACCTGGACTTCCTGTCTATCCCGCTGGGCAAGTACCTGCAAGTCAATGTCGATTTTGCCAAGGGAGCCAAGCGGCTGCCAAAGATCTTCGGCGTCAACTACTTCCTCGAGAGCCGTGACGGCAAGTTCCTCAACGGGAAGAATGACAAAAAGGTCTGGTACAAGTGGATGGAGCTGCGCTGCAACGGTGACGTCAAGGCTATCAAGACCGCAACGGGCTGGATCCCGGAGTACAAAGACCTTGCCCCGTTGTTCAAGGACATCATCGGTCGCGAGTACACGCACGAGGAGTATGAGGCCGAGTTCTCTCTCCGCATCTCCGAGAACCTGAGCAAGATCGACCGCGTCATCGCGAGTTGGAAGAACAGCACGCACGACACGCCCGAGGTCCTGTTCACCGAGCTCGAGGCCCAGCGGGCGCGTCTGCTGGAAGCACAGAAGACCTTGGGCGACGAGGTTAAGCCGTCGCAGTGGAGTGTGATCGCCTAGCCTTGTAACATGGGGGACAGATCGTATCAGTATCACAGCGCCTCTCCGTATGGAGGGGCGCTGTGATCATCTCTGGTCGGCACCTTCTGCTGATGCGAACTGGTCTGTCAGCGTGATCGGTGTTGACCCAAGGGCGGGCTGGTGCTAGATTGGCTGAAAGCGCACTGGCGGGAGGTTTGCATGGAGTCGTCCTACACGGCACCATTTGCACAGGCATACAATCAACGATGGACCGGGTTCGTGACGCTGGTCGGGCCGAAGCTGCGGACCTTGTACGAACAGGTCTGCTCCCGGGGCGAGCGGTCGGTGCTCGACGTCTGCTGTGGCACTGGACAGCTGGCGCTGCACTTCCTGCAGGCGGGGTATGTCGTGACGGGCCTGGACAATTCGGAACCCATGCTAGCTCATGCGCGCATCAATTGCGCTTCGTTCGTATCCTCTGGCGAGATGTCCTTTGTCCAGGCTGACGCCGCTGACTTCTCGCTGTCCTCGCGGTTTGGGTTTGCTGTGTCGACGTTCGATGCCCTCAACCATCTGTCCGGCATCGACACCTTGCTGTCCTGTTTTTCCTGTGTGCACCAGTGCCTGCTGCTGGGAGGCCTGTTTGCGTTTGACCTCAATACGGTGATGGGACTGCGACGCTGGAACAATGTGACCGTGGAGGATGCCCCGGACGCCATGGTCATCAACCGCGGCATGTACGACGAAGACAAGCGTCAGGGACGCATCAAGATCTCCGGATTTGTCCGGCAGGAGTTGGGCAATTGGCTTCGCTTCGACGAGACATTTGTGGAAAACGCGTGGCCAGTGCGAGAGGTGACCACGGCGCTGCTGGAGGTCGGGTTCAGTGCGGTCTACCAGGCGCGTGCCGCAGACCTGACCGTACCTCTTGCCGACCCGGAGTCCGAGCCCCGTGTCTTCTTCGTCGCTCGGGTGTAACGGAGGTGAGGTCTGCCCCCATTGTTTCACTGCAGTAGCAGAACCGGCCCCGCCTTTGAACGGAGCCGGTTCTGTTCCACGAGAAAAGAGGCAGCTAGAGGGACAGGATGATCTGCTTGGCGCGAGGGATTTTTGCGGAGGACATGGACAGTTGGTCGATGCCCATGGCGATGAGAACGGGGATCGCCTGCGGGGCTCCCGCCAATTCACCACAGATGCCCGCCCATTTGCCATGGGAGTGTGCTGCCTCGATGGTCATGCGGATGAGGAACAGCACGGCCGGGTGCAGCGGCTGGTATAGATAGTTGAGGTCGCGGTTCGTTCGATCGGCGGCAAAGGTGTACTGTGTCAGGTCGTTGGTACCGATTGAGAAGAAGTCGACCCTGTCCGCAAGACGCTCCGCATCGAGCGCCGCAGACGGGATTTCCACCATGACGCCGACCTCGAGGTCATGGTCATAAGGGATATCTTCTGCGTCCAGTTCCTTGCGCACGCTCTGGAGTAGAAGATTGGCTTGTTCGATCTCTTCAGCGACGGCGATCATCGGGTACATGATTCGCGTCGTGCCAGCCGTGCTCGCCCGCAGAATGGCGCGCAACTGAGTCTTGAACAGTGTTGGTCTGCGCAGGCCAAGGCGGGTCGCGCGCACGCCGAGGAACGGGTTGGCCTCGGCGGGCAGGTGCAGGTATGGAATCTGTTTGTCTCCTCCGATATCAAGGGTCCGGATGATGACAGGCCTGCTGCCAAACGCAGTGAGAACAGAGCGGTACGCTTCGACCTGCTCTTCCTCGGTGGGTGGGCTGTCCCGGTCGAGGAACAGGAACTCCGTGCGATATAGGCCGACTCCGTCCGCGCCGAACCGCAGGGCCGTGGCGACGTCACCAGGGCCGCCGATGTCGGCAGAAACCTCAATGCGCTTGCCGTTCCCGAGGACTGCTTCTTTATCCTTGTACTGGGTCAGGAGCTCCTGTTCTGCTGCAAGGGCGCGGGCGCCTTCTTCGAGGGTCGCACGTTCCTCGGGGGTGGGGTCCAGAACAACCGTCCCGGCGGCTCCGTCGACGCCCAGGCGTGCGTGTTCATCGACGTCTGCAAGCGCTGTGCCCAAGCCGACAACGGCGGGAAGGCCGAGTGCCTGAGCAAGGATAGCCGTATGGCTTGTTGTGCTACCCTGTTCTGTCACAAAGCCCAGCACATTCTCGCGGTCGACGGATGCGGTATCCGCTGGGGCAAGGTCACGTGCAACGACGATCGCCGGGTATGGCAGGGCGCGCAGGTCGGCCTTGGGCATCCCCAGGAGGGCACGGACCACACGATCCCCGACATCCCGGATATCCTTGGCCCGCTCACGGAAGTAGGCGTCGGCCAAGTTGTCCATGAGCTGAACACTGTCCTCATAGGCACGGTGTACGGCTGCTGCGGCGCTGTATCCTTCCCGCACATACCGTTCCATGGCCTCTTGCAGCGTCGGGTCGTCCAGAAACATCTCATAGGCGGAGAAGATCTCGGCTTCCTTGCTCTTGCCCTGTTCTTCCATATGTGCGTGCAGTGCTTTGACCTGATGATGGACGCTCTCGGTCGCCAGACTGATTGCTTTGAGTTTCTCCTCCACGGAGACTGAGTCGTGAGATTCGAGATCCAGGATGACGTCGTCCGGGCGGTAGATGTACACGCGACCGATGGCGATTCCTGCCGATGCAGCGATTCCTTTGAGAGTGCTCATTCCTCTTGGCCAATGCCCGTTGTCAGCAGAGTCTCCAGAGCGTCGAGTGCCGCACTTTCGTCAGCCCCTTCAGCCTCCACCTCGATGACTGAGTTCTTGCCGGCGCCGAGGGAAAGCACACCGAGGATGTTTTTGGTATCTACTGTACGGCCTTCACGGGTGACTTCGATCTTCGACTTGAAGCGCGCTGCTGTTTGAACGAACAATGTGGCAGGACGTGCATGCAACCCAGTCTTGTTGTGAACAGTAAGCGTTCGCGCTGTCATCGTGCTGTCGCCTCCCCTGGCTTTCCCCACGTTTTCCGTCGTGGTGGGGCGTCGACTGTCAGTGTACTTCCGAGGCAGGAATTACAACGCAGAATCGTGAACAGCAGCGAACGGCCGTTGTCGGCCCGCCCTCAGTCTTCGTGTATAGCTGCGCGCGGAGCCGCTGGGGTCCGGAACGTGGTATCCGACCCTGTCGTGAGGCTGCCATCTGGTGCGACCCGCACCAGGCGCGTGTGATACAGCGTACTTGGTTTGAGCCCCACAACTGCAAGGTCGACATTGTAAGTCATGTTTCCGAGGAGTGGACCTTGCTTGTCCGTGGCGTAGTTGTAGATTTCGGAAACACCATATTCGAAGAACCAGAGGGCCGGTTCACCATCAGGCTTGATGACTCCGTTCAACACTACCGACGCCGACGTTACCGATGAAGGGACAAGTGTCGTGGCAAGGCTTTCGAGCTCGACTGGAGCGGACTGAGGCGTGAGAATCGTCGCGGGGACCGAACTTCTCGTTGTCACGGCAGGTTTGGCCACGACGGCTGTTTTCGCCGAAGTCGCAGGTTTGGTCACGACGGCTGTCTTCACTGGAGTTGCAGGCTTGGGAGCTACTGCAATAGTGATCGGCGACTTGACGATGTGGTAGTATGTGACGTACGTCCAGCCGCTGAACAGCCAACCGAGGGTTGTCCTCTTCCGATCATACGTGTGGGCGTTGAAGAGGGGTTGGCCGTTCGACTGCTTGGCCGAGACAAACACGGCGTGACGCTGGCCCAGCCAGTTGCCAAAAATGGCAACGTCGCCAGGTTGCAGGCCGGTCGGCGCACGTAAACTCGAGGACGTCTTCCAGACAGTGGCTTTGAGGGTGTTCGTCAGGAAGGCATCCAGGTTTGTGCACTGCGCAATGCTTCCGCTCTTGTCGACCGAAGGGCTTGTGCGCAGGTTGAGGCCGCCTGCGATAAGGCACTGTGAAACGAAGTTGGCACAATCATTGAAGCCGTAGCTCTGGAACTTGGGATTGCGCTTGTTCCACCACTGGTCGGCATACTGGATGGCTTTAAGAGGGTTATACGTCCCAGCGCTGACGCGTGGGGCAGGAGAGAGAACCATCGCGGAGGCGGTCGCCACGATGATGGCCAGGACGACGACGATCTGCCTTCTCCACCGTGCACCTGGTTTCGAGTTTATCACAGTACAACTCCTCTCTTCCCGCGTGGTCGGACTTGGGATGGCCAGATAAGGGGTACCCTTCCCTTCTGCCGAGTT
Source organism: Candidatus Cryosericum terrychapinii (assembly GCF_003570925.1). Classification (GTDB taxonomy): domain Bacteria; phylum Caldisericota; class Caldisericia; order Cryosericales; family Cryosericaceae; genus Cryosericum; species Cryosericum terrychapinii. The sequence goes on from NZ_QXIS01000030.1 coordinate 45,047, forward strand.
CATTAAAGCCGAGCCGGTTGTCTTGTCAAGAGTGCCAGGGTACGATCTGCCGCTTCCGTCGCTAACGAAGGAGATTGCGAAGCGTGTCGACCAGGAGAAGGACGTTGAGGCCACTGACGACGACGGTCGTCGTCCACAGGAAGACGCGGTCGAGTACAGTGTTTACATGCTTTCCCATCACACGCGGGTTTGAGGTGAGCAGAATCTGCAGGACGATCGTCCACGGTAGCTGAATGGAGAGTGCTATCTGGCTGAAGATCAGGCCCTTGAACGGGTTGGTGATCACGAGTGTAAACAGCAGAGCCCCAAGCAGTGTTATCATGATGCCCAGCTTGGTATGATTGTCCGACGGATCATAGGGTTCCCCCGACATGCCGGCAACAATACTGCCGCCTGCCATGCCCGCAGTGACCGAAGATGAGAGGCCGGCCATGAGCAGTGCTCCACCGAAGACGATGGCGGCTGCCCGGCCCAGCATCGGCCGCAACATGGCTTGAGCCTGTCCAAGTTCTGTGACGGCGGTTCGGCTGGCAAAGAAGGTCGCTGCGGCAAGGATGATCATGGAGCTGTTGATGGCCCAGCCGATCACCATGGAGTTCAGGGTGTCCACGAACTCGAACCGGAGTTGCTTTTCTATGACGTCTGCGCCCTTCTGGTTCAGCTGGCGGCTCTGGATGATCTCGCTGTGCAGGAAGAGATTATGCGGCATGACGACCGCGCCGAGGACACTCATGATGACAGGAATGGAGCCCAGGGGTATGGCGGGGGTAACCCATCCGGTCGCCACCTCTGCCCAGGGGATATGCACAAGCGACAACTCATACAGGAAAGAAAGCCCTATCAGCGACACGAATGCGATGATGAGCTTCTCGATACGCCGGTAGCCGTTGCTGAGAAGGAGCCAGATGACAGCGGCCGACACGAGAATGGCGCCGATACGCAGAGGCAGCTTGAACAGCAGGTTAAGCCCGATGGCGGCTCCCATGATTTCCGCAAGGGCCGTGGAGATGCAGGCGGCAACGGCCGAGCCCAGAACAAGGCGGGCGAACCAGGGACGCATGAACTTCGTGGCTGCCTCGGAGATGCACAGGCCCGTAACGATGCCAAGGTGGGCGGCATTGTGTTGCAAGACGATAAGCATCAGTGTCGACAGTGTCACCATCCACAGGAGGCGGTAACCATAGAGGGAGCCTGCAGCAACATTCGAGGCCCAGTTGCCAGGGTCGATGAAACCCACGGTGACGAGAAAGCCGGGACCAATGTACTTCAGGAGCTCCAATGCCTGAAGACGCGGATTGTGACCACTGAATGCTTCCTGGATCTGTGTGCGCAGACTCATGACCTCAGTATACGTGGTCCAAGTGTGCCATCAAGCGTCTGCAGGCGGGTTGTGTCCGTTCCTCTTGAAGTTGTGGTTGTACCGCGCCTGACAACTCCTATAATAATATATCTACGGCAGGACGTTCGAACGAGCACCCCAGTGGATGGGGCGCTTCATGGCCATAATGGCTCACCTTTCCGGTTGTCTGTTCTCTGAATTGAGTGGAGGTTTCTATGCGTATCAGGATCGAAGTACAGAGCGCTCTCGACAAGTTCATTTTACCTCAGGGGTACAACCCCTATGTGCAGGGGCTTGTCAATGCGTGCATCCCCGAAGACATCAAGTGGTCTGGCATCGCGACGGGCACGGAAGAAGCCCATTTCAAGCTCTTCACCTTCTCACAGCTGTATGCGAAGTCGGTGGAGCGTATCGATATTGCCCCGCGTGATGGAGTTGAAGCGGACGGACACGTTCACTATCAGCTGGTGATGTCATCACCTGCCTGGTTCTACCTGTCGTCGCCCAGTCCCGAGTTCATCGAGGCGCTTGTGCCTCGCCTGGAACAGGCCCATGACCTTCACCTTGAGCGGAACCTAGTGCAATCGGTACGTGTTGTCGCAGCCTACCCCGTTACCATCCCCACTCACGGGCTGGTCACATGGCGAATTCGCACCATCAGCCCCATCACCGTGTACCAGAGCGAGGGCAAGGATAACAACTCCGCACACTACTTTGCGCCCGATGACCCGTTGTTCGCCAAGCTTGTCCTGGATAATGCCGTTCGCAAGTACTACGCCTGGACACAGGAGAAGGCCCCCAGCGATGGGTTCAGCATCAGTTGTCTCGACCATACACCGCATCTTGCCGTCATTTCGTTCAAGGACACGCCTGTGCATGGCTATACCGGACGTTTCCAGTTGACTGGAGATGCCAAGCTGTTGTCGTTCCTGTACGAATCCGGCCTGGGAGGCAAGAACTCTCATGGCTTCGGGATGTTCGACATCGCGCCTGAGGGAGAGGACGACGCTCATTGGCATCGCAGGACAGAAGAAGACACTCGTGAGGTGCACAGGACACCTCCGACGCCTATGGCTGCGGCCGACCAGGAAAGACCGGGCCGCCATGAGCGGTCGGACAGTCGTGGGCAGGAAGGACACGTGTGGCACGGCGAGCATCACAGTGCCACCGGCGAGAGCAGCTCCTCGAGGAGCACAGGGTCCAGAGACGACCGGACGCATGCCAGCCGCCCGCATCTCCAAGGTGAGCATTCAGACCGCCCGTATTCAGACAGGCCGCATACAGAACGGTCTGCGTCGGACCGTCCACATACAGATAGACCATATTCGGATCGGGCGCGCACCGACAGGCCGTACTCTGACCGGCCCAAGGCGGAGGGACCTCGACTCGACGGCACGCCAGGGACGAGCCGCGGAACGGGACGTCCAGGTAAGGACAGTCGAGGGTCTCAGGCTTCTCCGCGCGGTGGTTCTTCTGATCACAGAGGTCCTCGTGGCACAGAGGAACCGCGTCGCAAGTTTGTCAGCCGCTATGCTCCCGACATCAAGCCGGTGAGCCACGAGAAGGCGGCTACCGGTTCCTACAGCATCTGGGATGGCAAGGCGAAGACCGAACTGCCGCGGTTCGTCCGTCCGGACGGCACCGAGAGCACCGGCGGTCCTCGTCCAAACGAGCATCGTGGGGGACCTCGTCCTGGTGTTTCTGGTCGTTCTTCAAGCGGAGACGCGCGTTCTCAGAGCGACAGACGTGGTGGGAGTTTCGGTGCTTCGAGACCAGGCGGAAGCCCCGGTTCGGTGCACCGCCCCAGCGGAGGGCACGGTGATCCGCGCGATCACAGGGGCAGCAAGGGCGGTCCCTACAACCACTAGCTTCGATCGAGATTGAGTTGACCAAGGGAGGCGCCATACGGCGCCTCCCTTCCGTATGTGGGATCCATGCCATTTCTTGTTCGTAGTACGAATAAGGGTATACTACTAGACGTCTGAAGCAGGTGTGGGTTCGTGCCCCCGCCGTCTGGAGGAGTCTGTGGCAAGAACTGCATCAAGAAAAGAGATACTCGAGGGACCCATCGTCCGGACCATGTTCAGACTGGCATGGCCGTTGATGATTTCCAGCCTGCTGCACTACCTGTATAATATGGCCGACACCTTCTGGGTAGGCCACTTGCCCGTGTCGGAGAATGCCTCCGCTGTCGCCGGACTCCAGATAGCGGGCCCGGTCATTTTCTTCCTCATGGCATTTGCCTTCGGGTTCAACTCCGGAGGGCTGGCGCTCGTGTCCCAGTACATGGGTGCTCATCGAAAAGAGGAAGCGAATACGGCAGCCGCCAAGACGCTTTCCCTGTCGATTGCCTTCGGGCTGTTCATCATGGTTACAGGCGTCATCTTCTCGCCTGCCCTGCTGAGGCTCCTCACCTCAGACCCTGCTGTCGCCCGCGCCGGAATGGTCTACACGCGTATCATCTTCATAGGCATGCCCTTTGAGTTCGTCGCCGCGGCGTACGCCCAGGTCATGGCAGCCTACGGGGATACGATCACGCCCATGCTCGTGAACCTGGCGACCGTTCTCGCCAATGTCGTCCTGGACCCATTCATGATCTTCGGTTGGGGGCCCTTCGCGCGCATGACGGTTGCAGGGGCTGCGTGGGCGACCATTATCTGCCAGGCGCTCGCCGCCGCCATCTCGCTGGTCGTCCTGTTCCGGGGACGACACGGTCTTCGCGTCGACTGGCGGAGCCTTCTGCCAGACTGGTCCTGGTACAGGCGTATTCTCAGGATCGGCCTTCCCGCATCTATTGGGATGTCCGGAACGTCATTCGGATTCCTGGTTCTGACGGGCATCATCGGCCGTGTGTCCAACGCGACGGTAGCACTTTCGGCGTATGGCATCGGGGACCGCTTCATCAACATCAGTTTCATTGCCATCGATGGTCTGTCACTGGCCATCTCGACGATGGTTGGGCACGCTTTGGGCGGGGACCTGCGGAAACGAGCCAACCGTGTCGTATGGACCGGCACAGCGCTGATGTTCGGCATGCTTGTGGGTGAAGGGGCCCTTCTGTGGATACTTACGCCATGGTTATTCAGGGCCTTCATTCCGACACAACCGGCGATCATCAGCGAAGGCATCCTGTTCATGACCCTGTTCCTGCCCTCGATTCCGTTCTTCGGCATCGTCAGCGGGGTCCAGGCAGCATTTCAGGGTTCAGGACACAACGGGCCGCCCATGATCATGCAGCTCGTACGTCTCTGGGGTCTTCGCGTCCCGCTGTCATGGTTCTTCGGGTTTGCCCTGCACATGGGATCGCGCGGCATCTGGACCGGCATGCTGGTCAGCAACGTCCTTGCGGCCATACTCGCTCTCGTGTTCCTGGCGACAGTCGACTGGCACCACAAGGTAATTGAACACTCTCCCTCTGTTGCGGGCGAAGTCTCTGAGGGAGGAACCCCTGACGTGTCGGCTGTCCCAGCTGAACCCCAGGCATAGAAGAAGGGTATGAGCGATCGCTCCAGAATGCCCACGCGCGAGGAGATCCTCCACGGTCCGGTTGTCAGGACCATGTTCCGTCTCTCGTGGCCTGTCATGGTAAGCTCCCTGCTCAACATGGTGTACAACATGACCGACACGTTCTGGGTCGGGCACCTTCCAAAGGCCGAGAATGCGGCGGCAGTCGCCGGGCTGCAGGTGGCAGGACCGGTCGTATGGTTCCTCGTCGCATTTGCGTTCGGATTCGGGTCCTCGGGTCTCGCTCTCGTTTCCCAGTTCATGGGAGCGCACAACGAGGTTGATGCGGAGAAGGCGGCCGGTCAGACCATGTCTCTGGCAATCATGCTTGGATTTGCCGTGGCGGTCATCGGCGTTGTGCTGTCGCCGATTCTTCTTCCCGTCCTGACTCCAAACCGCGCCATTTCAGCGAACGCGATAAGTTACACACGGATCATCTTCATCGGAATGCCCGCCATCTTCGTCTCGGCCGTGTACGCGCACATCATGAATGCCTATGGAGATACAGTGACGCCGATGCTTATAAACGCGATCACTGTCGGTCTGAATGTCTTCCTGGACCCACTGATGATCTTCGGGTGGGGCCCGTTCGCCCACATGGGGGTAGCCGGCGCCGCTCTTGCGACCGTCCTGTGTCAGGTCCTGTCCGCCGTTATCTCGCTCCGGGTTCTCATGACCGGGAGACGAAAGCTGAGAGTGACCTGGCGCGACCTGCGTCCTGAGACAGCTTGGGTCAAACGCATCCTTCGCATCGGCCTTCCCGCTTCAGTCGGGGCATCCGGCACGTCCTTTGGGTTCATTGTCCTGACGGGAATCATCGGCCGGGTTCCCAACGCCACGATAGCGTTGTCCGCCTACGGGATCGGGGACAGGATGTTCAGCATTACCTCCCTCATCAACGACGGGGCAGGTGTGGGCATTGCCACCATGGTGGGACAGGCGCTGGGTGCCGGCATGAAGGACCGGGCCACAACCGTCGTGCGGCAGGGAACGATCGCCATCGTCGGCCTGATGGGGGGTGCGAGCGTTCTTCTGCGCCTCATCACGCCCATGGTGTTCCGGGCGTTCATCCCGAGCCAGCCGGAAATCATCGCCGAAGGAGTCCTCTTCATGTCCATCTTCCTCTGGGCCAATCCGTTCTTTGGGCTCATGATGGGTGTCCAATCGGCGTTCCAGGGCTCAGGGCACAACGTTCCAAATATGATCCTTGACCTGGTCCGGTTATGGGGTCTGCGCGTGCCGCTGGCGTGGCTTTTCGCCATGGTCCTGAAACTCGGATCACGTGGCGTGTGGATTGGCATGACTGTGAGCAACGTGGCGGCGGGCCTGCTCTCGCTCATTCTCATGTTCGCAGTGGACTGGCGCCAGAACGTCATCGAGCACTTGCCTCTTCCTGAGGCTCTCCTCATGGGTGAGGAAGCCATATCGTCCGTCTCCGGAATTGAGGTCGACGACCGTCTGTAGGTCATCTGCACCTGCGTTCGTCGACCTGATTGTCGCGTTGCCATGCGTATGCTTGACACCAGAAGCCATCATGCATAGCATACAGGCGCTGCGTTATTCTCTCGCCCCAGGAGGCGCGAATGTTCTACCTCAGCAACATTCTTGGCATGCGCGTTCTGGATCGAAAGCAAGCCGTAGTCGGCTCGATAGCTGATCTTGAAGTGGCGACCGGCGAGAAGTTCCCGGCCGTTATGGCTGTCCTCGTCACGACGCGGCGGGGCTTGACGCGCGTGGCATGGCACAACGTGCGCGGCTTGGGCATCACAGAGTGCACTCTCAAACTCGCTGATGCAGAACTTCAGCCTAACTTCAAGCTGGAAGACACCTCCATGCTGTTGCTCAACCATGTCCTCGACAAACAGATTGTCGACATCCAAGGTGCCAAGGTCGTACGTGTGAACGATATCGAGTTGGCGGAAAGTCATGGGCAGCTGCGTGTCATAGCGGCCGATGCCGGGTTCCGGAGCTTCATGCGCAGGGCTGGGTTCGCATGGCTCATCCATGTTGTCGAACAGAGACGCCATCACAAGATTGGCGAGAACTCGATTCCGTGGAGCTTTGTGAAGCCCCTTGGGCGTGATGTTCGCAGCGTGCAGGTGAGGGCGACCTGGAAAGAGCTCTCGAAACTGCACCCTTCGGACCTGGCGGACATTGTGGACGACCTGGATTTCAACGAGCGCGACGCTTTGTTCAAGGCGCTCAACGACGAGCAGGCGGCCGATACGCTGGCCGAACTGGAGGACGACAAGGTCAAGGTCACCATCTTGGAACGGCTCGGCGTAGCCCGCGCAGCCGACATTCTCGAGGAGATGGACCCGGATGACGCTGCGGACATCCTGCAGGACACGCGGGCTGAAACGCAGGAGGCGATGCTTCAGGAAATGGAGCCGGAAGAACGTGCGGACGTTCGTGAACTGCTTGCCTATGATGAGAACACGGCCGGCGGCCTCATGACCAACGACTATCTCGAGATTAGACAGGAAATGTCGGCCGCGCAGGTCATCGAGCTTCTCCGTCGGGAAGCTCCAGACACGGAGACCATTTACTACCTGTACGTAACTGACGATGACGGGCATCTGGCGGGGATCCTGTCGCTTCGGGCCCTGATTGTCGCGCAGCCCGGCACCATCGTGGCTGACATCATGCAGAAACGCACCGTTTCACTGTTCGTGGACGACCCGAAGGGCAAAGTGGCCGAGATCATCGGAAAGTACAGCTACCTTGCGCTGCCGGTTGTTGACCACGAGGGCGTCTTGCAAGGCATTGTCACGGTCGATGACGTCCTCGACCAGGCGATGGATTAGCCTGGCGCCATGGCACGAATCTGGGAACGCGTCAGGGGCAGGGCCCGGCGTTTCGCGCTGACGCTGCCCATCATGCTCGCCGTTCTTGGACCCGGCATCATCACGGGCAACGTCGACAACGATGCAGGGGGCATTACTACCTACAGTGTCATCGGGGCCAGGTTCGGGTACTCCATGTTGTGGATGCTCGTGCTGATTACGTTCACGCTGGCCATGATCCAGGAGATGTCCGCCCGCATGGGCGTCGTCACGGGCAAGGGACTGGCAGACCTGATCCGTGAACGGTTTGGCATTCGCGTGACCATGGTCGTCATGCTGCTGCTGGTGTTTACCAACCTGACCAACACCATGGGAGAATTTGCTGGAGTAGCGGGAGCCAGCTCGATTCTGGGCCTGAACCGTTTCCTCGTCATTCCTGTGGTTGCATTTTTCGTCTGGCTTCTAGTCGTCAAGGGTTCATATCGCGCTGTGGAGAAGGTTCTACTCGTGTTCTGTATCCTGTTTCTGACCTATGTCATCAGTGCTTTCATGGCACATCCCAACTGGGGGGCCGTTGCCAGATCCACTGTCGTTCCGAGTTTCCAGATGAACCCCGAGTTCATCTCGCTGTTCATCGCGACAATAGGAACCACGATTGCGCCCTGGATGCAGTTCTACCAGCAGTCTTCGGTCGCGGAGAAGGCGATCGACCTGAAGCACTACCGCTATGAGGTTCTGGACACCTATATCGGCAGTTTCCTCACCAACTTCGTCTCCTTTTTCATCGTCGTCGCATGCGCGAGTACTCTGTTTGTTGCGGGCGTCCGGGTCAATACTGCGGCAGAAGCGGCAGGCGCGCTGGCGCCACTCGCGGGAAAATATGCGTCGATTCTCTTTGCCGTTGGCCTGATCAACGCCTCGATCATGGCCGCTGGGGTCCTTCCTCTCTCGACGGCGTATTCCGTGGCCGAAGCATTTGGCTGGGAGTCGGGGGTCGGAAAGTCATTCCGTGACGCCCCTCTCTTCTATGGTCTGTATACGGCTCTCATCGTTCTGGGTGCGGGAATGATCATGTTCGTACCGGAGAGCAAGCTCATCGGCATCATGCTGTTTTCGCAGGCGGCGAACGGTGTTCTGCTTCCCCTGATACTCGTCCTCATGCTGAAGCTGATCAATGACAAGTCATTGATGGGTGAATACGTCAACAGTCGAGGCAAGAACATCGCGGTATGGGCGCAGGCGATCGTCATGATCATCCTGGCGGCAACGCTGACGGTCCAGACCATGCTCCAGATGGTGAGGAACTAGGTTCTTGATTCTACAACAACGAGAGTAGACTGTAACCATCGGATAATTCGGTTAGCGAAAGGAAGAGACTGAGTGAACATTCGAAAGCGGCTGCCGGCTTTTGAGTCCAAAGACTACCGGCTCTGGTTTGCCGGCCAGAGTGTATCTCTTATCGGCACGTGGCTCCAGACCACCGGACAGTCCTGGCTGGTTCTCAAGCTGACAAACTCACCCCTCAAGCTCGGGCTGCTGACCAGCATCCAGTTTCTCCCATCTCTGATCCTCTCGGTGTTCATTGGACCAATCATCGATCGTTATCCAAAGCGCTCGATCCTGTTGTTCACGCAGATCATGTTTGCACTGGCTGCTGCTGCTCTGGCCGTGGTGGCGTTCGGGGGTCATGCGCAGTACTGGCAGGTGCTGGTTATTGCCACTTTCACAGGTTTCATCAGTGTTATCGACTGGCCGACCAGACATTCGTTCGTGGTCGAACAGGTGAACGACAGGTCCGCGGTCGCTAATGCTGTTGCGCTGAACAGCACGATGTTCAACATCGCCCGTGTCATCGGTCCTGGCATCGGCGGGGTCCTGATCGCTGCCGTGGGCATCCCGTGGACGTTTACCCTGAACTCGATCAGTTTCATTGCCGTTATCGTCAGCTTGCTCCTGATGAAAGCAGGCCGCAAGCCGACCAAGAGCAACAAGGGGAGCTATGCCCAGGAGATCCGCGAGGGCACCCAGTATATTGCCAGAAATCAAGTCATCATGAATCTCTTGACGATAGCGGGCATCATCAGCCTGTTCCTGTTCAATTTCAACATCTTCATCCCCAGCTTTGCCAAGCTGACTCTTGGTCTGCAGGCAGATGGCTACGGGGGACTGCTGTCGGCAATGGGGGTCGGGGCGCTGGCGGCAGGAGTGCTCCTGTCCCTCGGTGGAGCACGCTTGGAACCGACCCCTGCTTATATCTATGGTTCGGGGTTTATCCTCGCGGTTGCGATGGTTCTCGTCGGAATACAGCGAAATTTCTACGTGACCAGCCTGCTGCTCGTCTTCTGTGGATTCGGTATGTCGATATTGTCGACGACATGCAACACCGCGCTCCAGTTGCAGTCGCCCGACAGCATGCGCGGCCGCGTCATGGCTGCCTTCAACCTCGTTCTCGTTGGTTCGACCCCCATTGGCGCGCTCTATGCGGGCAAGATCTGCGATGCTCTTGGCGCCAATATGGGCTTCTTCGTCAGCGGCGTCATTGGCGTCGTGTTCCTTGGTGTGATGATGGCCTTCGTGACCCGCCGCACCTTCCGGGGTCTGCGAACATTCGCTGTGGCTAGCGCATCCGTCGGAGGTGGTTCTCAGACGGTCGGTTCCTCCGACGGGTTGGACGCCCGAGCGGCTGGGGTGGACAAAGACTGACGCACACGTGTGGCCAGTTCCTGAAGCGTGTAAGGTTTCGGGATGAAGGCCACGAATCCCGTACTGGTGAAAGGAGTGTCAGTCGCATCATAGCCGGACATCAGGATTGCGGCCACCGATGGGTTGATCTCACGAAGCTTCTCGAACAGGTCCTTGCCATTCATGTGTGGCATCATCATGTCGATCAGGACCAGGTCGATAGACCGCCATGAATCCTTGTAGATGGCCAGCGCGTTCACTGGATCGGCCGTGTCGGTGACATGATATCCGAGACTCGAGAGGACCTTGACGGCGACACTGCGGACAACATCTTCGTCATCCACGATGAACACCGATTCTCCCCGGATAGACCTTGGCAGTGATCCGAAGATGGGCGTCTGGCGGGCCCTTTCTTGTGCTTCGGCCCGGGAAACAGCCGGAAGGTATAGCGTGAACGTCGTTCCCTGGTTTGGCACTGAAGCCACCGTGATGGTTCCTCCGTGGTCGTGCACGACGCGCCAGACGATGGACAGTCCCAACCCGGTTCCTTCAGGCCGCGTCGTGAAGAACGGTTCGAACAGGTGATCCCTGGCCTCAGGTGATAGACCGCACCCGGTGTCTGACACCCTTATCTGCACGTAGCTGCCGTTTGGCAGGACAGGAACGCCGTGGCTGGTGCAGAAGGATTCGTCGATGATAACGTTGCAGGCGTCGACCGTGAGCGTGCCATCGTGGTGTCCCATGGCATCGCGGGCATTAATGACCAGGTTCAGGATGACCTCTTCCAGCTGCGTCCGGTCACCGGGAACATATGCCAGATCTGGAGAGATGCTCTGCACCAGGACAATGCGTTTGTCGAAGCCCGGCATGGCGATCGAGAGCGTATCCGCCAGGACCCCGCCGACATCGACGTCGGCGATGGTCGGCGTGCCGTTGCGCGAGAAGGACAGCAACCGGTGCGTCAGTTCAGCGGCGCGCCTGGCGGTGTGTTCAATGGTGTCCAGTCCCTGGTAGAGTTCGGTCCCTTCCGTAGCGTCGACCCTGAGCAGCGACGCATGCCCCATGATCCCGCCCATGAGGTTGTTGAAGTCGTGTGCGATTCCCCCTGCGAGTCTCCCGACCGCTTCCATCTTCTGTGACTGCAAGAGCTCTTTTTCCAGCTGCCGCGCTCGTTTCTCTGTGAGTCGCTGTTCTGTGACGTCCCGGAAGATTCCTTGGACAATGGACGCCCCGGCAGATGGTATGGATTTCAGGGAAGCCTCACAGATGACCTGACGGCCGTCATGGGTGACAAAGGCCCAGTCAAACCGCTGTGCCTGGCCGGCAAGGGCCTGGTCTTCGAACGTGCGCATGGCGTCACCAGATAGACGACCGTCGGGCTGTACAGCGGGACTGATATCGGGGACGATCTTTCCCATCAACTGTTCGGTTGTGGTGCCAAGAACTCGCCCTGCGGCGGTGTTTGCCTGTGCAATGACATAGTTGCTGAGGATCAGAATGGGATCGGGAGCTTCGTCGAACAGGGCGTGATACTGCTGGTACGCCGTGCGAACGGTCTGTTCGGCTTTGAGCTGATCCCGCAGGTCACGGGCGACGATGAGCGCACGTTTGCTGGGACCCGGCAGGTTTGACATCATGACTTCGACAGGGATGAGGGATCTGTCGGATGCGACAAACTGCCACCGCGTTGACGTCAGACTTCGGTCCAGCAGAGACGTCAGAGTTTTCGACATATCTGCCTGTCCGACGAACATGATGGACCCCAGTGTAGCGCCGAGCAGGTCAGAGTCCTTGCGAGCAAGCAGAGTGCACAGGGCTCCATTGACGGCCTCGATGCGCAGCTGTCCGTCAGCGTCGTCCACAAGCAGAGCTGGTTCCGGGACTGCGGCAAACAGCTGCTGATAGTAAGCGGCCCGGTCACGGGCGGCACGCGCCGCGCGTTCACGTGAAGCAAGCAGGAAGACGGCGAGCAGGACGAGCGCGATGCCCCCGAGCACTAGCAGTGTCGTTCTCAACCGATCGCTGCCGAGATTCACGAGATCGACGTCGAATCCGACCAGATGGCCGTCACGCGGAAAAGCCAAGGGTTCGTAGACGTTCGCGGCAACCACCAGCTGGGGAGAAGCCGAGACCGGAGTGGTGGCATGGACCTGGGATGTTGGTTCGAGAAGGAGGACTGCGACGGCAGCAAGCGCGACTATTCGATGCAGAGCGTACTGCGTCCCAACTGCTTCCCGCCGCACGGAACGACCAGTATTTATCGAGGTTTCCCTCCCTGCTCTGCCCGCTGTCAACACATATATATGATACCCCGCAAACCTCCTCTGTAAAGCTGAAATCTGACGTGTGTGGCTGCTCCACCACCCTTTCAGCGGCTCAGCATCAGGAGAAAGTCCTGACAAGTGGGGATGCGGAACATGCGGAGAGGCTCGGCCGTCTAAGATACGTGTATACACTGTTTGCGCAGGAGGTGTTGTGAAATGTTGCATAGGCTCAGGGTCTTGTCTCGAAAAGCGTTGTGTGGTGTCGTGACATTGATGCTCTTATGTGCGCCGGCGCCGGCTGTGCGCGCTCGAAGCACGACAGTTGTTCTTACGACGGGAAGTGCTCGGGCGGTTGTGGACGGTCGCCTGGTAACTATGCTCATCCCCCCGGTGACCGACCAGGCCTCTCAACAGACGCTCGTCCCAATCGGATTTGTCGCGAGGCAATTCGGTTTTGGTGTGTCGTCCGTGCCCCAGAGCGTGGGCATCACGCTTTCAAGCGCCGAGCACACAGTACGCGTGACTCCAGGCAGTCTCGAGACTCTCGTAGACGGGTACATCGTCGGGCTCTCCGCAACCCCGCGAGGGTTGCTCGGCGAAGTGCTGGTCGCTGCTGCCGATGTGCAGCTGTTGCTCCCGGTGCAGTATTCCCGCGGTTCGGTCGACCGGGAGTCGGTCTTCACGAGGTTTACCCCGGATCCAGTTGTGGAGGGGCCTGTCGACTATGGCGCCGTCACTCTCGAGACTCGTCGCGAACAAGTGTTCACGCAGACAGTGGACTTCAATATCGTTCGTATCAACATGGCGGGCAAGGGAATCCGCGTTCTGAGCTGCCAGTCGGTGGGTGGTCTGGGAACGGGTCGCTACCCATCCGCATACGTGGACAGTCTGAAACCGCTTGTGCTCATGAACGCGACACCCTTCAATATGACGAGTTACATCATGAGCGGATCGGTTCAGAACCAGGGCACCCCAGTCTACTACTCAGGAACGTATATCTCGACGATCGGCATTGACGCAGACAACACTCCCTTTTACGTCGAGGGCACGGCTCGCGCCGTCGTGCGGCTGGACACAGGCAAGGAGCTTCCGGTGGTCCGGGTCAACCAATCCCCGGCCGAACCGTCGTCACAATCGCTTTCTGTGTACTCCAACTACTTCACTGGCGGCCTGTCCGTCAGTGCGACCGAAGTGCTTGCGGTGCTTTGGGAAGGAAGGGTCGTCCGACTCGTGTCCGGCGGATATTTTACGCCGCGGACGCTGGCTGCGGGACAGATAGCACTATATGCACGAAACCCTGTGGTAGCCGCGGCCCTGCGAGCGTCGGCCGGGGCAGAACTGCGCTCCTACGTGGGTACGCGTGATTGCACCGGCTCTACGTTCGTGCAGTGTGGACCCGTCGTTGTGCGCGGAGGCAAGCCGTACATCGACTATCGGACGTACAAGGACATCGGTCGCACGTCGAAGCTTGGTTCCCGTGCATTTGTCGGCATAGACGACCAGAAGCATCTGTATTTCATCGTGACGCCGGCATACGTGCGCCTGCAGTTTGGCGACGTCAGCCTGGCGCTGTCCCGGCTCGGACTCTTCACAAACGTGGTGACGCTTGACGGTGGAAGCTCCACGACCCTGTACTTCAAGGGACAGTACATCATCAAAGGGACTCGAGCGTTGACCAACGTGTTGTGCGTGCCATCAATGTAGCAACTGAAGCTCGGGCTGTGGTTTACAGGGTAGCTAACCGCCTTCTGTCGTGACCGAGACCGTCCTCCTTTGCTTTTGACCAATTTCGACTACGATAATATCGTATTCCTGACAGATTGGTCAACTCGCAATGCTGGTTGACTGTGGAGGAACGAGAAATGGGCGAACACAAGAACAAGGCCGGTTCGCCGGTACGAAATGGTCGGCACGGTTCGGAGCCGTACACACGACAGACCTGATCGACGATGGACAATGTCGCGAAGCGTCTGCTCATGGCCGTATTGGTCGTGATGGCAGGAGCTCTTCTGTCCATGGTACCCGGGGCAAGGATTCCAGGATCCGTTTGATGGGCACATCATTGTTGAGTGGAATCTCGCAGGTTCTGTGGTAGGAGGGGTCCTCGATCTTCTGCGACGTGGCCCATACGATTTCAACTTTTTTCTGTTGAAAGGCAAGGACGTCGTGCTCTACAAGAATGCCGCCGCACCCTTGTTCCTGGAGAACACGCCATATGCGAAACTGAATTCGCGTTTTGAGGATATTGGGGCCCGGAAGACGCACGATACGGAGGGCTATCGCAAGCTTGCCATCCGGTGTCACCTGGAAGAGACGGACGCTCTCGAGCTGGACCTGGAGCACGTAGTTGGAGTCACTGCGACGGTCGTGAAAGCCGACGTAAACTGTATCGACGCCATGGGGGGCAGGTGTCAGCAAAGGCAGCGCCGTCTCAACCTTGTCCTCCATGCTTGGCGTGGAGATGAAGAACATCATGGTTCTGGCAGACAATGAGTCGGACGCCAGCATGTTCAAGGTGGCAGGGGTTTCCGTAGCCATGGCCAACGGGGATCCCCGGTGATTCGTATGGCTCGGTATATGGCCCCGTCGAACGATGAACGGGGCGTCGTTGCCGCTGTTCAGCGATTTGTGAGCGGCGAGTATCACGCCTGAACCAGAGGTCTCGATGCATATCCAAAAACTTGCGGTCTTTGATCTCGATCGGACGCTTCTTGACGACCGGTCGGCCATTTCCGATGAGACAGCGGTACGTCTGCGAGCTGCCAGTGCTCCTGGGTTTGCATGTACAGTTGCATCCGGGCGTGATCTTGAGCGCATCGCACCATACGTTCAGCAGCTAGGTTGGCTCTCAGTTCCCGTCATCGCAGAACAGGGGGCAGTAGTCGTCGACCCACAGAATGGGCTCATTCTCATGGAGCGAGCCATATCTCCAGAGGTTCTCCTCGGGTCGGTGGAGACGGTGCGCTCGATGGACATTCCTGTCAATATGATCCTATATGGTCGGGGCGACCCACAGGTGTTCCGGAACGCGGGCGCACCCAGTTTTATCGACGAGTGGAAGTCTAGCTGGTATACCAGTCACTTGCGCTATATTCCAGCGACAAGGGAGATCGCAACAGACGGGGTGCGGAAAATCTCCATCGTGTGCCTGCCTGAGAATACCGATGCCGCCAGGCAACTTATTGCCGAGAGTCTGGAACCCCGGGCGAACGTGGTCAAGGCTGACCGGAACTTCGTCAACATTATGGACGCAGGCGTCAGCAAGGGTGCTGCACTTCGCTGGTTGATCGACTATCTTGGGCTCGAGAGTTCCCACGTGATGGCCGTGGGCGATTGCGAGGCAGATCGAAGCATGTTTGGAGTAGCCTTGGTATCGGTTGCGGTCGCAAATGCAGACGAACAGACACGGTCCTTGGCGAGGTTCGTGGTGCCGTCGAACAATGAGCAGGGTGCGGCGGTGGCGCTGGAGAGGTTTGCCGCAGGCGAGTTTGGGGTCTGAGACGACGATCGAGGTGGCTGACCTTGTTCTGGATACGTGTGGCGAACCAGGTGATGCTCTGGTCTCTATCGAAGGTAGCCCAGCTAAGGCCGGTCTTGGCTCGACAATCGCGGGGGCCGTGCTGGTCGATAGCATGATGGTCGAGGGGCATGGAATTGCTGGCCAAGAGAGGTGCCACTCCCGACATTCTGCACAGCAGCAACAATGATGACAAAGCAGGTGCACTTGAGAATGCGCGTGTTGCTTCTGACTTCGCCCACAAGTTCAGCGAGCGGCAGGTTCGGATGCAGTTGCGTACCAGGGAGGACCTCGCATCCTAGACAGAGTTTGGAATTCACAATCGGAGGGACCCTGGCCGGGAGTGCTATCTGCTCACGGCCGTCCTTCACGCCTGGAGCTTGACATCCAGTTGTCCTCCGGTACATTGTTACGGCTTCATTCGCACGAGCATTGACAATCAGGAGGTGGCTCATGGACGAAGACAGCATGATGAGGAAGGCCACGCGGCCCATCGAGAAGAACCGCCGGACACGTAGCAAACCAGCGAAGATCCGGCACCTTCAGAAACAGCAGAAGCTGTGGATGGTGTCCAAGATGGAATGGCGCAAGCCCGGGACAAAACCAGGACTTGCGCCTTCTTCATTTCCGGGGTTGCCGTTCGCCTGGAGCACGGCACGTGCGATGGCGAACGGCTGCTTCTGGCCTCTGCTGTAGAGGGGGCTACCAGGCGATGCTGTACTTGCCTTCGTTGAGGCGAGAGACGGTTGCCTTGCCCGAGAGCTGACGCGCAGTGACCATGGCGTTCGCCAGGCAGATGCCAATGTCTGGGAAACGGCCGGTATCACACTTGATGACGATCTGTGTGTCTGATGTTACTTCGAAGTTCCAGGGTTGGTGGTTCATGGCGGAGGGGGCAAGGCGGGCAGACTCCAGAACCGTGCGCACCAGTGGTGACGAATGTTCGGGAATGCCACCCGTGACCAGCTGTTCCAGCGACTTGCGCATCTGTCCCCGTGACAGAGTACCCATGACCACTGATCGGACCCCTCGCGCGGCCGGCCTGCCGACAGTTATTGAGCAAGGGCTGCCGGGCATCCGCATCATTGCATACCAGCAAGTTCCCCATCCGTCCGCGAGCAACGCCAGAACAATCTGCTCGCCCTGGTAACCATATTCGGCCAGCTCCTCGTCGGACGTGCCGCACTCGGCATACACGAGACCGCTGCACCCCATGGGTGAGCGGTCGGCGATCTTCCACTTAAGGCGAACAGTGCTGTTGAGCGGGACTGCGCTGGCGACCGCTTCCATGATCTGCGTCCTGTCGGCGTCAGTCAACGTGTGCTGTTCATAGTCGCGTGCCGAATGGCGCGTGCGTATCAGGTCGATGTAGTTGAGTTCCTTTTTCATTGGCCGAGCCTCCTATTTGAGTGACGGCATGCGAATGCCGTGGTCCTTGGCAAACTGGATGGCTTTCGGATACCCTGCATCAGCGTGCCGTACGATGCCCATGCCTGGGTCATAGGTGAGAACACGCGACAGCCGTTTGGCCGCAGCATCCGTGCCGTCGGCGACGATCACCATGCCGGCGTGGATGGAGTAACCGATCCCGACACCGCCGCCGTGATGCACGGAGACCCAGGTAGCTCCTCCGATCGTATTGAGGAGAGCGTTGAGGATGGGCCAGTCGGCGATGGCGTCACTGCCGTCCATCATCTTCTCCGTCTCACGGTTGGGTGAGGCGACAGAGCCACAGTCAAGATGATCGCGTCCGATGACGATAGGTGCAGAGATCTTGCCGGATTTCACGAGGTCGTTGATGATGAGGCCAAACCGCTCACGCTCGCCATATCCCAACCAGCAGATGCGGGCAGGAAGCCCCTGGAACTGGACCTGGTCATGCGCCATCTGGATCCATTTCACCAAGTGCTGATCATAGGCGAACTCCTTCAGGATAACCTCGTCGGTCGTCCAGATGTCCTTCGGGTCCCCTGAGAGTGCTGCCCAGCGGAAGGGGCCCTTGCCTTCCTCGAACAGAGGACGGATATACTTCGGGACGAAGCCGTCGAACTTGAATGCGTCTTCGTACCCGTTTGCCAGGGCCTGGCCACGGATGTTGTTGCCATAGTCGAAGACGACAGCGCCACGGTCCTGCAGACCGACCATCGCCTTGCAGTGGACCGTGATAGCGTCCAGCGCGCGTCTCTCGTACTCGGTAGGGTTGCTCTCGCGCAGAGCGTATGCTTCCGCGAGGGGCATGCCGTTGGGGACGTAGCCATTCAGCGTATCGTGGGCAGACGTCTGGTCGGTGACGACGTCCGGGATGATGCCACGGCGCAACAGTTCGGGAAACACATCGGCCGCGTTGGCGACGAGTCCGATGGACAAAGGGCGCTTCTCTGCAACGGCTTTCTGGACCATCAGCAGCGCCTCGTCCAGGTCGGTCATCATCATATCTATGAACTTGGCGTCGAGACGTTTCTGGATTCGGGCCGGGTCACACTCGACAATCAGTCCAACGCCCCCGTTCATGGTGATGGCCAGAGGCTGTGCGCCGCTCATGCCACCGCAGCCACCTGTGAGGACGAACCGTCCACTCAGGTCTTGCCAACCGGCCTGCTGCGCGGCAGCGGCCAGCGTCTCATAGGTACCCTGCAGGATGCCCTGAGCCCCGATGTAAATCCAGGAGCCGGCGGTCATCTGGCCGTACATGATCAGTCCCTTGTCTTCCAGCTTGTGGAATTCGTCCCAGGTGGCCCAGTGTGGAACCAGCATCGAATTGCTGATAACGACACGTGGCGCGTCGATGTAAGTCTTCCAGACGGCGACAGGCTTGCCGGACTGTACGACCAGCGTATCGTCGACGTCCATGCTCTGGAGTGTCGCGATGATGTCGGCGTAGGCCTGCCAGTTGCGAGCGGCCTTGCCCTCGCCACCGTACACGATCAGGTCTTCGGGCCGCTCTGCGACCTCCGGATCCAGGTTGTTCATCAGCAT
>NZ_QXIS01000031.1 GCF_003570925.1 Candidatus Cryosericum terrychapinii
TTGGTGCGCCGTTCGCTGATGCTTGCCAGCTCTGACAGGGCAATGCCGAGGAAGTCCATGGCCAACGCCACGGGTTCGCCGTGGAAGTTTCCACCCGACAGGACGTCTCCATCGGCAGGGAACAGGAGGGGATTGTCTGTGACTGCATTGAGTTCATTGAGCAACATGTTTTCCACGAAGTCGATCGTATCGGAGATGGCGCCATGGACCTGCGGCATGCAGCGGATGCTATAGGCGTCCTGGACGTCGTCGCATGTGCCAATGAGTTTGCTGCCTGCAACGTAGCTCAGAATGTCCCTGGCAACAGCGCCCTGTCCGGCGTGCCGGCGCAGATCGTGGATGCGTTCGTCGAAGGGGTCGAGACGGGCGCGGAGTGCTTCCATGGTCATGGCGGCTGCCAGGTTGGCGGTACGAAGGAGCGTGCGTGCATCCGCGAAGACGAGAGCGGCTACACCAGTCATGACGGCGGTGCCGTTGATGAGGGCCAGACCTTCCTTGGCTTCCAGGACGACCGGCTTGGCCCCGATGGCGTCGAGGATTGCCTGACCCTGGAGGATTTCGCCGTGTACAGTCGCCGTTCCCCTGCCAATCAGTACGAGTGCCAGCGAGGCAAGAGGAGCCAGGTCGCCCGAGGCGCCGAGAGATCCCTGTGATGGGATCATGGGGTAGACATGCTTATTGAGAAGTTCAAGCAGCAGTTGCTCTACCTCGAGACGAACACCCGAATGTCCGCTGGCCAGCGTATTGGCACGTACGAGTATTGTTGCTCGCGCCTCGTCCTCGGTGAAACAGCGGCCGACACCGACAGCGTGGGACAGGATGAGATTCTCTTGAAGCTTACCCAAATCCTGGGAACCAATGTGTGCATTGCACAGAGAGCCAAACCCCGTGTTGATGCCATAGACGGGGACTTCATCCTGTACGATCTTCCGTACGAATGAAGAGGCAACATTGATCTGTTCCACGGCTTCCTTGCCGAGTTCGACGACGGCACCCTGGCGAGCGACACGGACGACTTCGCTGGAGGTCAGGCTGGAACCGGTAAGACGTATGTTCATCTGTTCATCTCCTCGATAGTTGGTGCGAGTTCACTGAGTGAGTCGATCGCGAGGGTTTCTGCAGGCAACGACTCCTGGCGTCCAAAGAGAATGGCCTGGAGGCCAGCCGCGCGGGCTCCCTTGTAGTCCATGGTGTACGAGTCCCCCACATGGACGATCTCCTCCGGCTTCAGTTCGTTGGTGTCAATCAGCAGCCCCCAGATACCTTTGTCGGGTTTCATATACAGGGCTTCGTCCGAGAAGACGAAATGTGTGAATGGCATACGGATGTTCAGCATGTCCAGTACTTTCAGCAGAACCTGCCCTGGCGTTTTTCCCGTATTGGAGGTCATGGAGAGAGAGTAGTGCCGAGCCAGGTCTGCGAGCAACTGTGGAGTGTCTGGCTCGACGAGGGTAGGCATCAGCTGGAAGATCGCCGCCTCATAGTGGGGCAGGACAGCATCGACCAGATCCCTGGAAGGGTACACGCTGGCCTGCGTCAAAACGAAACGAATCTGGCTTGAGGTTGTCAGAGTCCAGTCGCGCATCTCACGAACGTCTCTGCGCAAGACGTCGATGCGACGAAGACTCTCGTACAGCCCATCCTCGGAAACGGCCACACCATGCTCGCCAAGGACTTCACGAATGGCTTGAGCCCGGATGCGGTCGCGCAGAGCCTCATCCTGGTCATGGTCTAGAATAAGTGTTTTCCACAAGTCCAGGCTTATCGCGCGTATCACGTCTCCTCCTCCTTCATCTCTGTACTTGTTCAGTATATGGCAAAGACAGCGAACTGTCACCCCTGAGAAGCGACAACGTTGACCGAGGTCAGGAACTCATATACTGGAACCACCAATGCAGGAGACGACCGACCCCGTACACAGGGTCGCTTGTCTGGGTTGAGAAGTGCGGTCCGCCCTCAGAAGCGGATGCAACCGGTGGCCGAGTGGGAGTCTCCAGTGACTCACCGCAGGCGGCCGGACCAAAAACTCACAGGCGTGGAG
The DNA here is from genome assembly GCF_003570925.1 of Candidatus Cryosericum terrychapinii. Lineage (GTDB taxonomy): Bacteria > Caldisericota > Caldisericia > Cryosericales > Cryosericaceae > Cryosericum > Cryosericum terrychapinii. Next base: position 2,042 of record NZ_QXIS01000031.1, read on the forward strand.
GAACCAGAATGTTCAGGACAGGATATCGGAACTGGATCGACAAGCATCTTGACCCGACGGCAGGTTGCAGGCCGGCAGGTGGAAAGCAGATCATATCGCTTGTGCTTGTTGTCATTATAGGTTTCATACTGGTTCTGGTCCCAGCCAGACAGGTCGGCAGTATCGCCTCGGCCACCTCGATGCGTCGCGTTTCCCTTGATTTCCGCGCAGGCCAGGCTGGCTTTGTCATCACCACAGGCTCAAAGCGCGTTGCAGGGAGCTTCCCCAGGGGATTTGTTCCGGTCGAGCTTGGTACCAGCCTTGCCTTCCCAATGCGTGCCGTCATCGAGGCAGCGGGCGGCGTGGTGCGGTTCGAGCCGTCGCAGAACACTGTCTACTTTGCGCTTGGACCCGTCGCGGGCGCCTACGAGTTTGGCAGCAGGACGCTTGTGGACGGTTCCTACAACACGTCGATCCGGAAGGACCTGGTCCGTGCCTCCGGCAAGACCGGTACCCTGTATCTGTCGGCTGAGATTCTCAAGGGCCTGGTGACCGCGTCCGGCGGGACGATGACATTGTCTGTCAAGAACGGATTGACGTCGATCGTCCTCCAGATCCCATCTGTCATGAAAGACGTCTTGGGCTATGGACATGACACGTTCCCTGCGAAGGCCGGGAAGATGAGGCTTGTGACCCTGGCGCCGAATCTTGCAGAGAACTGCTTTGCCCTTGGTCAGGGCAGCAACATCATTGCTACGTCCGAGTATACGGACTACCCTGAGGAGGCCAAGAAGATACCGACCGTCGGCGCATTCAGCAACCCCTCACTCGAGAAGCTGCTGGTCCTGTCGCCTGACCTCATCCTGGTGACAGACGGCACGCCGCTTGCAGTCGTAGAACGTCTCCGCAAGATGGGGCGTCAGGTGTACGCCGACGATCCCAAGTCTCTATCAGGTATCGTAGATGCCATCCGTTCGCTGTCAGTAGTGCTCGGTGTCCCGGATCGGGGGTTCGAGGTGGCACTGTCGATGCACCGATCCATTGCACGTGTGGCTGAGGCATCGAAGAAGCTAACTCGCAAGCCGGCAGTGTACGTCGAGATCTGGAACAGCCCACTGATGAGTGCCGGGAAGGGGACATTTGTCTCAGACCTCATCTCAATCGCCGGCGGATCCGACATCGCTGATGAGGCGAATACTCCATGGCCGGTGCTGTCCGAGGAGTTTGTCATCAGCCGCAACCCGGACGTCATCGTCGTAGCATCCGGCATGGGGGCTGGCGACATCCTGGGGAGAGCCGCGTTTGCCACGGTCAACGCCGTGAAGCAGGGACACGTGTATGACATGGTGGGTGACTACATCTTCCGCCCATCTCCCCGTATCATCGAGGGTCTCGAAATGATCGCGGACTATGTCCAGCGTGCTTCCCGTCCCTGACGCCGAGGTTCGACGACATGATGCGGCTGTGCTTGTGGGCACAGCCGCAGTCCTGCTTGTCGTCACGGGCATCAGTGTGTTTTTCGGCAGTGCTGGTCTGACGCCTTCTGAGGTACTCCACGGACTGCGTCTCATGATCGGGGGCGCCCCCATGGGAACGCCGGAAGCCCAGATCGTGATGCTGAGACTTGTGCGCATCGGGCTAGGCGTCCTCGTCGGGGCATCGCTGGGGTTGTCGGGTTTTCTGCTGCAAACGGCCTTCCGGAATCCGCTTGCCGACAGCTACCTCCTGGGGGTCTCAGGAGGGGCGCAGCTGGCCGTCACACTAGTTGCTCTTTTCGGTGTTGCCGGGACTGTCGCTTCCGTCCGTGTCATGATCGCAGCCCCACTGGCTGGAGGCCTCCTCGTTCTGGCGATGCTGCTCATTATCAGCAGGCGCATCGGCCATGACCTGCTGGCGTTTCTGCTGTCGGGGCTTGCGCTCTCCTACATGCTGAACGCCCTGTACTCCATCCTGGTCTCGACACGGCCCGACATTCTCTCCAGCACCATCTTCTGGTCCTGGATGGGACTCAACAGGGCGTCTGGAACGGGCATGGCAGTCGTGGCTGCAGGACTGATCGTGGCTGTACCGGTCGTCATGAGCCTGATGCGCCCTCTCCGATCGTACCTGGTAGGCGACGACTTTGCGCAGAACCTGGGGGTCAACGTGAGAACAACCAGGATCTTACTGCTGTTTATCAGCGTCGTCCTTGCTGCCACCGACGTTGCCGCCTCGGGAGTCGTGGGATTCGCCGGACTGTTCTCGCCACACCTGGCACGCCTGCTGACGCGTCGCACAGACCGCACGTTCGTCGTCCTGACCATGCTGATGGGTGCGACCGTCGTGGTTGTCGGGGATCTCATAGCCCGTTCAGTGAGCGTGTCCGAGGTGCCGCTGAACACGGTGCTGTCACTTTTTGGGGCACCATATCTCATCTGGCTGTCGATCAAGTCGAGGAGGGTGATGTGATCCCCGCTGTCCTCGAGCTCAGCAACGTCGCGGTCGGGTACGTTCGCGGGGAACCTGTTCTCAGGAACGTGACGATCAGCATTCGCCCGGGAGAGGCTGTTGCGCTGGTCGGTCGCAATGGGACAGGGAAGTCGACGCTCCTTCGGACGATGCGCGGATTCCTGGCGCCCTTCGATGGCCAAGTCACGCTGAAGGGCCACCCGTTGCAGTCCATGAGTCCGCAAACCCTGGCGGCGACCGTTGGATTCCTGTCGCCTGAGATACCTCAGGCGCACATCCTGGTGGATGAGGTCATCGAGCTCAGTTCTCTTGGACGGCTCAAATCCATGGAACAGCTCGAGGCCTCCGACCACCCTGACGTGTTCCCAGAGGTCAGCGGCTTTGGTGCACGCTTTCTGGATGAGATGTCGTCAGGGCAACAGCGCAAGATCATGCTTCTGGCTCTCGTGGTGCAATGGACGGACGTCCTCCTGATGGATGAGCCTGAACTCCACCTCGATCTCCCGAGCTTGCGCGAACTCCACGGCCTGATATCCTGGGCTACGGCGAAGGGCAAGTCGGTCGTGCTGTCCACGCACAATCTGGAGACCATACGCGTCCTTCCGGACCGGTTGTACGTTGTGGGCGACAAGACCGTGCGCGAGGCCCCCCGGACAGAGGAGACCGTGCAGGCGCTGCTGGAAGGCGATGAGTACGTCTCCCGGGCATAGGGTGAGGCATCATTCATACAGGAGGTTCATGGTGAGGAAACTGTTGGCAGCAGGCTGTGTCGTTATGCTCGTCGCAGTTGCGGCGACCGGTTGTCGTGTGGTCTCGCTGCCCCAAGTGGACGCGAAGGTGTTCCTGGTCAGAACGTCATCCCAAGAGATCGAGCTTGTCGCGGTGCCACGGAGTGTTTCTGCCGAGATGCCCCTCGCCGAGGCTGTTCTGCGAGAGCTCCTCAAGGGTCCGACGGCTGCAGAGCGTCGGCAGGGGTTGACATCGCTGATTCCGGAAAAGGCGGCATTTCGGTCCGTGTCTGTCGGCGAGTCGGGCGTTGCATGGGCCGACTTCGGCGAAGGACTGGAGGAGGGGATAGGCGGTTCCATGCGCGTCCTGGGCATTCGGCAGCAGATCGAGGCAACACTCATGACGATACCAGGCATCAAATCGGTTATACTGTCCGTTGAAGGTGAGACGGAGGGCGTTCTGCAGCCCTGAAGCCAAGCAGGACGTCCACCGTGGTTCGGCTGTCGCTGCGCGCCCGGCGCAGGGGAACAAGTACTGAAGGCACTGGAGGAACGAATGGAGAGAATAGTCTACCTGGATAACGCGGCGACCACACCTGTAGACGCGGCCGTCCTTGACGAGATGGAACCGTTCTTCACTGAGCGATTTGCCAACCCCATGACGTACATGCATTCATCTGCGGGCGATGTGGCGCACACGGCGGTCGAGGAAGCCCGCGTGCGCGTAGCATCTCTCATCGGCTCGAATCCCGAGCAGGTCGTTTTCACGAGTGGTGGGACGGAGTCGGACAACTGGGTACTCAAGGGAACAGTGGAAAGAACTTCACGTGAGCGGTTGCATAAGCCCGGGCACTTGGTGACGGCGGAGTTCGAGCACCACGCCATCTTGCACAGCGCCCTGGCGCTGCAGCGCCAGGGATATGAGGTCACGTTCGTGAAGGTTGGACGCAGCGGTATCGTGGACCCCGATGACGTGCGACGCGCCATGCGCCCGACGACTGTGCTGGTTTCGATTATGCACGCAAACAATGAGATTGGAACGATACAGCCCATCGCCGACATCGCACGCGTGGCTCATGAACACGGAGCTCTCATGCATACGGACGCTGTCCAGACGGCTGCGCATATTCCCCTGGACGTGAACACCCTGGAGGTCGATTTCCTGAGTCTCTCTGGTCACAAGTTCAACGGACCGAAGGGTGTGGGCATCTTGTTCGTTCGTGACCACGCTGCCCTGTATCCTTTCATCGATGGAGGCGGACAAGAGTGGGGCCTGCGTGGGTCAACCCACAACGTTCCTGGTATCGTCGGGCTCGGCAAGGCGGCGCAGCTGGGCAAGGAACGGCTGCCGGGAGAGCTCGAACGTCTGACGACGTTGCGGAACATGCTGTTTGACAAGCTTTCGGCGCGCATCGACAGAATCGCCGCGAACGGTGACATGAAGCAGCGTGTGCCACAGAACCTCAATATCCGCATCGAGGGGATCGACAACGAGCCACTGCTCGTTGCCATGAACGAGGCTGGTATCATCGCAGCGGGCGGTTCGGCATGCAACGCCGAGGAAACGGTGGCATCGCATGTGCTGACGTCCATCGGCTGTGACCTGAAGGAAGCGAAGTCGTCGATACGTCTCTCGCTTGGGTATGTGACGACAGCAAAGGACGTGGACTATGCTGCAGACGTCATTCCTGGTCTCGTCAAGTTCCTGCGCTCGATGGCTTGAGGCAGCATGGACAAGTACAGTCGTGCTACGATCCGTGAGTTCATGAGTCCAAGCAACATCGGGTACATCGACGATCCTTCGGGTACGGGGCATATCACCGACAACGCGGACGCCGTCGAACTGACCCTTTCCATACGCGTTGAAGCAGGTCGCATCGCGGATGCCAAATACCGGATAGCAGGGTGTACGGCTCTTATTGCAACGCTCTCTGTTCTCAGCAAGGAACTGCCGGGCAAGACCATTGACGAGGCTCTGGCTCTCGATATGCCGTATCTGTCGGGTCTGCTCGAAGGCCTGCCTGAATCGAAGTGGCGGTGTGCCGGGTATGCCGTCCAGGCGCTGCATCTGGCGATTGAGGACTACCAGAGCAAGACATCCTGAACAATTGATGAGGCAGCGGCTGAGCTTCTGGCAGAAGTTCTTCTACGGATTTGGTGATACCAGCAATACCGTCTCGTACACGATTACCTCACTCCTCTTTCTGTTCTTCCTGACGGACGTGGCGCATCTGAATCCCGCGCTGGCGGGTGTCGTCCTCCTGGCGGGCAAGTTCTGGGATGCTGTAACTGACCCGTTGACGGGCTATATTTCTGATCATCTCCGTACGCCCTTTGGCCGCCGCCGACCGTTCTTCATCGGAGCAGCCCTCCCGTTTGCCCTGACGTTTGTTCTCATGTGGATCGTTCCACAACAGCTATCGCAAGGGGGACTGTTCGTTTACTATGCGTTTGCCTACTCGCTGCACATAACGTTCTTCACTGCATACGCGGTCCCCTACCAGGCGCTTGCCGCAGAGTTGACGGGAGACTACGACGAACGGACCGCCCTCAACTCGTTTCGCATGTTCTTCTCTATCATTCTGGGACTCGTTGCGGCTGTCGTTCCTCGCGCCATTGTCGAGAGATTCGTTTCCGCGCCGCGGGGCTACGTCGCCATGGCGTGGGTAGCCGCAGCCATCATCGTCGTCCCACCGATCGTGGTGTTTGTCACAACGCGGGAACCGCCACTCGCCGCCGTGGGCCGTCGCGCGCGGGACAGTTTCATGGCCGAAGTCCAGCAGGTTCTTGCCAACAAGCCGTACAGGGCCGCTCTGCTCATGTACCTCTTCACGTGGATGGGCGTGGATGTCGTGTCTGCGGTGTTTCTCTACTACGCGACATACGTGGTACATATGGAGGCACAGAGCTCGCTCCTGTTTGCCATCCTCTTCGTTACCGCCGTTCTGTTTCTCCCGTTCTGGGTCTGGGCATCCGGGCGTCTGGGCAAGAAGACGGCGTACATCGCGGGGACGGCATTTGTGGTGTGTGTGCTGGCGGTCATTGCCGCTGTCCCGGTCCCCAGTCCATGGGTGGTCTATACACTCCTCTTCCTCGCCGGCATCGGCATCAGCAGTTCGCACGTCCTGCCGAGCGCAATCATCCCCGACTGCATTGAACTCGACGAACTCGAAAGCGGCACGCGGCGTGAGGGCATGTACTACGGCTTCAGCACATTTCTTCAGAAGCTTGCTTCAGCAGGCGGCATCGCACTTGTCGGCGTGATGCTGAGCGTGGGAGGATACGTCGCCGGAGTGGTACAGTCTCCCCGCTCGGTCTTGACGATCCGGCTGCTCGTCGGAGGTTTCTCGGGACTCATCTTCCTGGGAGGAATTGTGGCCATGCTGTTCTATCCCATCACACGCGAACGGTACCAGGACATCCAGCGGCAGCTGGCTGAGCGGAAAGCTGCTGTTCCTCCGGGAACGGGCGTATGAAGGCCGTCGTAGAAGAAGTCTTGACCAGGCGAGGGCTCCGGGAATTCGTCGAGTTCCCATACCGCCTCTACCGTGGGCACCATGCCTGGGTGCCGGTCCTCCGTTCAGAGATGATGGCGATTGTCACCGGGCGCGCTGGTTTTGTCCTCAAGGACAACCCGCACGCATTCTTCGTCACACGCGACGAGAAGGGCCGGGTCTCGGGCCGCATAGCGGTTCTGGTCGACACGAAGCTCAGCGCGGCCAAGAGTGTGCAATATGGTGCCTTCACGCTGTTTGACGTGGTCGACGATTGGGACCAGGCCAAAGCCTTGCTCGATGCCGGCACGAGCTGGCTGCGGAGTCGAGGTATGCAAGTGGTGAAGGGCCCGGTCTCGCCGACCAATGGCGATGACTACCATGGCATGCTGGCCGTGAACTTCGATGACCCCCCGATGATGTATACCAACTACAATCATGCCTACTACAACGCGTTCATGCAGCGCTACGGTTTCACCGTGGATACCCGCCTGGGGGCTTGGCGCTTTGACGTGCGCACGGTGAACGATCACCGCGAGAAGCTGGTGCAGAAGGTCATGGCGCGTGACCACTACCATGTCGACAACGCGGACATGAATAACCTGGAGGGAACCGCCCGCGACATCAAGCGCATCCTGGATGAGGCGATGCCTGTGGAATGGGCTGATCTGGCACCTCCTTCTATCGAGGACGTACGTATCATGGTGCGTGACATGAAGAAGTTCGTGCGGCCCGAGATGGTTGCAATCGCCAGGACCGATGACGGGCGCCCGATCGGGCTGGTCGCCTCGTCCGCGGACTATAATCAGGTGTTCCGACGCATGAACGGACGGCTGTTTCCCTTCGGGTGGCTGACGTTCCTCCTGTCTCGCAATCGGATTGACGCCGGGCGTGCGCTAGTGATGTTCGTCGTTCCCGACTATCGATACAGGGGAGTTCCTGCAGCGATGTTCTCCAAGCTGTTCGCCTGGGGGCGTACGCACGGCTATCGCGTAGCCGAGGGGTCGCTGGTCGGCGAGGAAAATGTGCGTAGCTGGCGCGAGATCGAAGGGGCAGGCGGCATCCGCTACAAGACCTGGTATCTCTACCAGATGGCTCTGGACGGCCAGAATTCATGATACCGTCACGTAGAGAGGTTGACGCGGAGTCCTGTCGGGACAAAATAACTATATGACAACTATAGCGATGGACACCTGCATCTGTGAAACGGAGCATACCGAGGGGCGTCGCTAGTCGCATATATCTACACTGAACATGCGAAGCCTCCCGGAGACGGGAGGCTTTTTTGGTAACTGGAGAGCTCGCAGAGAAGGAGAAAGAATGACGATAACGCTGGTACGGATAGACGCCTTGCGGCAACACGAGCAGGTTCTGAACAAGCACATGATGAGAATCCAGCGCGATCTGGTACGGGACGACATGATCAAGGACCTCATCATCGTGGACCAGCGGACCATGGTTATCCTGGACGGCCATCACCGTTACAACGCTCTCAAGCGCATGGGGTACAAGTACGTGCCGGTCTATCTCGTCGACTACAGCAGTGACCGCATAGCAGTCGTTGCCTGGAGAACTGGCGAACATGTCACGAAGGCAGAGGTCATGCGAGCGGGCCTCACCGGGAACCTCATGCCTGCCAAGACCTCGCGCCACATCGTTCCGGACAGACCCCATGGTGTCAACGTACCTCTCGCGGTACTAAAGGAGAAACCACATGACGACAAATTCCATCTTGGACCTCATCGGTAACACACCGGTCGTCGAACTCCAGCACTTCAGCACAAACCCGGAGGTTCGCATCCTGGCAAAGCTGGAGGGCAACAACCCCGGAGGATCCCTCAAGGACCGCCCCGTCCTCGCGATGTTCAGGGACGCCGAGGAGCGAGGGGTGCTGAAGCCCGGTGCTCAGCTGCTGGAAGCCACCAGCGGGAATACCGGGATTGCCCTGGCGATGATCGCGGCTCTGCGTGGCTACAGGTTCCGTGCGGTGATGGCCGAGAGCGCGAGCATCGAGCGGCGAAAGGTCATGAAGATGTTCGGCGCGGATATCGTGCTCACCGACGCCGCCGGCGGCACGAATCTGGCCATCAAGACTGCACAGCAGATGCTTTCGGAGGATCCGTCATGGGTCAACCTCAACCAGTTCGAGAACAGCGCCAACCCGCGTTCACACGAGGAGACAACCGGTCCTGAGATACTGCGGGACGTCCCTGACGTGACCCATGTTGTCGCCGGCATGGGTACAGGTGGCACGTTGACTGGACTGTCCGCCTTCATGCACAGGCAGGCGCCACAGGTGAAGGTTGTCGGGGTCGAGCCGATTGCCGGCAGCAAGATCCAGGGTCTGCGAAACATGGCAGCCTATACACCGGGTATCTTCAGCTTCGACAACCTGGACGTAACGCTGCGGATGACCGAGGACGCCCCAGCCTTTGGCATCGCTCGTGAAATCTACCGCAAGGAAGGCATCAGTGTCGGCATCTCCTGTGGTGCGGCCCTCTGGGGAGCCATGGAACTGGCCCGCACGCTGGAGAGCGGTGTGATTGTGGTCATCTTCCCCGACCGGGGCGATCGCTACGCCAGCACGGCGCTTTTCGAGTAGCGTTTCTGGTGATAAACGAAAAAGGCCTCCGGCTGCTACGGAGGCCTTTTTCATCTCTGGAAGGAGGTTGGTATGAAGTCTGTTTCACCACCTCTAGTACACGGATGCCCGTGTGGACGTTCAATCCGTTCTTCACAGTGGGTTCACCCGCGACATGACTACGTCAGCGGGACTAGGAATTATCTATACCTTCCGACTTCAGACCTGTGAAGCGCTTGTACTTGGCCATGGTTTCCGGAAGTCGTATGGCCTCTATTCGGATATCCACGTCGGCATCGATTGCGTAGCTGGACAATTCGCCTGTCAGGCGGTTCCTCAGCCTTTCGGTCACGGCAGCCTTTGCCTCATCTGTCGAGTCAAACAAGTCAATCGCGACCTCCAGTCTGGAATGAGAGATCTGGCTGACCCGGAATTCCCGGATGCTGTCGCTGGTCGTGATGATCCATCGGCTCACCAGATCAGGGTAGACGGGCTGCAGGACGTGATCCCTGTTCCAGAGGTAGAGGACGTCGTCATTCCTTCCCAGTACCTTCTCGATGACTCTGAAGGAGCTGCCGCAGGGGCAGCGCTTGCCCAGCTGGATGAGGTCATTCATCTCGTACCGTATCAGGGGCTGCGCGGTGTTGATGAGATTTGTCAGGAGCATTGTTGTTGCCAGGGGCCCTGGGCGATCCACCGGCTGCCCATCCTTGTCATAGAGTTCGATATACACCAGGTCCTCGTTGATGTGCAGGTTGCCGCACCGGCAGGTGCTTCCGATCTGCCCTTCACTGGCCTGGTATATCTCGATGACGTGCGTTCCAAAACACGCCTGGAAACGTTCCTTCTCCTCCTTTTCCAGCACCTCCGCGTAGCAGACGATCATCTGAAGCGGCTTCTTGATCGTGCCGGCCCAGGGCAGCAGTTGCCTGACAAGGCTGGGGGGCGCCATCAGGATGTTGATGCGGTCGTGGTTGATCCGGCTAATGATTTCATCGACTGGTGTCATGGTGGTCAGATAATTCACGTGAATGAAGGGGGCATTGACGTCCTCGAAGCCCTGACTGAAGACCCTGAGCAGAAACAAGATGCGGAAGGGGAGATCCCTGTATGGCAGGCCGCTCCTGGCCAGGAAGACAAAGGGAAGCCGCTCGGTCATCGCCTTTGGCGTGATGTAGATCCCCTTGTTGCCGCTGGTGCCACTGGATAGGCCGATCACATATTGGTCCTGATAGTAGCCCAGGTATTCCCTGTGAAGGTCCTTCTGGACGGCATAGTCCCGGACCGCCTCGAGTTTCAGGCCGCATGTGTTGATATCGTCGAAATGTTCCATCATCATCTGTTTGTTGATAGTCGGCAGCCGCTGGAAGTCCTCCAGACTCTTCACGGATAAGCCTCTGTAGAGGTCGCGGTAGAAGGGCGAGTGTTCTACGGAGAACGCAACCAGCTTCTGCAGTTCCGAGAGCTGGTACGCGCGAATCTCCTCTTCGGAGAATCGGTACAGATGCCTGTTCAGAAGCCGGTAGTCACGGATGCCCTGGAGGATGTTCATTGCCTGCTACTCTCCCGCGATCCCGTTCAGCTTGCGCTTCTTCTCGCTCGTGCCGAAGTGGTCGAGTACCCTGCAGTAGAAGTACTCCAGGCCGTACCGGAACTGGACCTTCTCCCAAAGCATCAGGAAGAAGCCCCAGCAGAGGGCAAGTGCGCCCCCGTAGAGGAGCGCGGCGGGCAGACCGAAGTGGAGGCCAGGGACAAAAAGCGACAGGACCCGGTAGATACAGGCGCTGATCACACTCTCCAGGAAGAACGCCGTCAGACCGGCGACGCCGAAGCGGTAGATGAAGGCGCTGACAGAGGATATGCGCCGGGCGTCTTCCTCGCGTCTGAAATCATAGTGCCGGAGAGCGACCAGCATCATGCCTAGGAACAGTCCCAGTTGCGCAGTCATGATCGCATACCACTTCAGGTCGATGCTCCTCTGAAGCATGGTATCGGGAAGGCCGATGTACAGCAGCACGCCCGTCGTCAGGAGTGCAAGGCTGAGCGGAAGCGCTGTGCGCACGAGCGAATGCCATCCTCGCTCTTTCAGCATGGAAGCCAGCCATGCGCCCATGAGTCCAAACGCCAGATAGGGCAACAACGGGTTGTTCTTGTTGACGAATCCGTTCAGGAGAAGGACCATGCCAAGTTGTTTTCCGGCCACGGCCTTCAGGTAGATGTCATACAGAGGGATGCGGACCAGTGAGAAGAGGAAGACGCCGAGAGCAGACAGCAGATAGAAGGATGACCAGCTATGGAGCTTCTTGTTCCTTACCCATCGATTGGCAAGGACGAAGATCAGTCCCATGATGAGGATGTTCATGCCGACCATGGTCAGACTGTCGATGTAAAGGACTCTCTCAGACAGCACCGTCGATATCCTGCCGTACCGGATCAGATCGACCAGCATGCTATTGTTCACGCTTCTGGTCTCAAAATGGACGAGTCCCGCCCCAGTGAAGATGAAATAGGCGTATCCGACGGCCAATATGAACAAGCCACCGACGGTATTGAAGACCAGGATCTTCTTCGGTCCGTATCCAGCATCTGCTTTTTGGTGAAGCTGCAGGGTGTGAGCTGTACCGCTGATCATGGCAAAGAGACCCGCGAACATCAGCAAGAGGCCGATGATCGTAACAATCAGCGGGGGATTGTTGAAGTCCAGATCATATAGACCGTCGAAGTAGTAGAAGGCGGAGTGCAACCACACCACGCTGAACACGCCCAAGCCCCTCAGGATATCCAAGCCCAGATACTGTCTCTTCGTGAGGACACGCCTCTCAATGACGAAATGGCAATTGTCATCAATCTATCAGAAGGATATCCGGAAACAGACAAGAACACAGAGGCGTGCCGACTTGGCAGCAAATTGAGTTGATGATCAATGAAAAAGGCCTCCGGCTGCTACGGAGGCCCTTTTCGTTCTGGGAAGGAGGTTGGTATGAAGTCTGTTTCGCCACCTCTAGTACACGGATGCCGGGGCGAACGTTCGACTCATTCTTCACAGTGTATTCACCCGTGGCCTGTTCATGCAGACCAGAAGCCCGGTAAGGATGAATCCACTTCCGATGATGGTCTGCGCGGTGACGTGCTCATGGAGAACCAGCATGCCGAGGTACGCGATAGCAGCAACAAGCGCGGGGTGGGTGGCGACTGTAGCGATGACATTGCCGCCCCGAGGTTGAACAGTCCCCAGGCATTGCGCTTCGACGGGTTCACTGGCTCCGTCCGGCGGGCTAGAGCTCGATTCCCTTTTGGGCGGGGATGCCTTGGTGGAAGTGGTGCTTGATCTCGACGACCTCACTGACCATGTCGGCAACGTCCAGCAGGTGTGAAGGAGCCCCACGCCCCGTTATGCAGACCGACATGAACGGGGGCCTGTGTGACAGTAGCTCGAGAACATCAGCCTCAGGAATGAGGCGATAGTCGATGGCACAGTTGAGCTCGTCCAGGATGACAAGTTCATGTCGTTCTTCCACGAACGCGTTGCGGGCGATGTTCATTCCCCGTTGTGCCTCCATCCTGTCCAGCAGACTGACTTGTTCCTTGGTGACCCAGTGGTGCAAACCCGTCTGGACAACCTCGAATCCCGGCAGAAAGGCGATACCTTTCAGCTCGGAGTAGCTTGGGTCCCCTTTCATGAACTGGACGAGCAGGACGCGCTGTCCAGCTCCGATGGCTCTGAGGCCGAGACCCAGCGCCGCAGTCGTCTTCCCCTTGCCGTTGCCTGTGTACACCATCACCAGACCATGCTGTTCCATTGTCGCCTCCACTGCAGGGATGTCGTCTACAGTATATAGGGCCTCCCCGGAAGACGGCGAGGTCACAGCTAAGGGGTACGAGCTGTAGGAAGGTACAGCCCGGTCCTGACGCAGGCTTCTCGGGCATGGTCAAACAGGATCACGAAAGGGCCAGCCTGTCAGACCCCCAAAAGATGTCACTCCTTGTACACGTCCATCCGGTCGGCAATGCGGGTGACGAGCACGCCGCCGGTGATCCGGGTGAAGACCGCGCGGTAGTTGCCCACGCGGACACGATAGAACATCCGCAGGTTGCCTGTCAGATGCTCATACTTGCCCGCCTCTATGGCCTTCACGACCGCAGACCATACGCGGCGCCGGTCCTCGGACTTATCGAAAAGGCCTTCCAGGTCTTTCCTGACGCTCTCCTTCGCAGAGATGGTCATAGACGCGACATCAACTCATCAGAGGAGATGACGTTGTCTTTTGGATCAGCAAGGCGCTGTTCACTCATCTCGATGTCTTCGATATCTTCAAGGTACAAGTCGACAGCTTTCCTGATGACCCATGCCTTCGACCGTCCCGTATGGCGAGCAACTTCATCGACTCTTCTCTTTAAGTCTCCCTCGACGCGGAGAGAGATGACTTCTTCAATCGCCATGGCGTAGCCTCCTTTCATTTGTTTTATATGTACGACACTGTATTACATATGCAGTAGATGTCAACAGGCAACAACGAGAGCAGTTCGAGGAGAAGGGCCCCGGAAAACACGCGTCCCATTGATGCCGGCTTCTACAGCATCGTCCATAGTATTCCACAATCCACCTGGTAGGTTGTCTCCTCTTGGCAATCTCATCCAGTTGGCCCTGGCCAACACACCCCTCGGATACAACAACATCCTCGGGGGAGGAAGATCTCATGGAGGAGGCTCGTTATGTCCAGCTCCGCACGGATGGTTGTCTAAGAGCAGTGTATCACGGTCAATCTGGAGCGAGACATTTCAGTCTGAGCGCGACCGCTAATGTTTGGCCGCTCCGACTAACGTGGTTCAAGTAGTTGACGTAATTCAAGAAAATCGACAAGAAACTGCTGCTCTTCTTGACGGACCGTTCCAGAATCTGGCACGCGGGTATCTCCTCGCGCTTTCATGCCAGGTCAGAAACGCCGAGACAAAGGCCAAGAATCGTCCCGAATTCTAAACTTAACGGGACGCCAATCCGTGCTATAATACGTTCATAACTCACATAGGAGGACTTGTTGATGCTCAAGAACGCTGCGGTTTATCTGAGAGTCTCGACGGAAGAGCAATCCAAGCACTGGGGTGTCCAGGCGCAACTCTCGTCCTGCAAGAAGTATTGCCGAGAGAACAAGTTGGCAATCGCCGCCGTGTACACTGACATCATCTCGGGTGCCACCTCGAACCGTCCCGGCTTCCAACAGATGCTCATTGACGCAAAGCAGAAGTCATTTTCCATGATCGTGGTCGCCAAACTTGATCGTCTCGCCCGCGATCTCTACCTGCAGATCGGCACCATCGAAGACCTGCGAGGGCACGGCGTGGGAGTTGTTTCTGTCGCAGAACCTCTCGGGGCAGGCGACGAAGCCAGCAATACGTTGATCCGCAACATCTTTGGTTCGTTCGGCCAATACGAAAAGGATAAGATCAAGGGTCGTCTCCGAGGCGGTGCATTGGCGAAAGCAAGAGAAGGGAAGTACGCCGGTGGACGCCCTCCCTACGGGTACACGACTTCGCCAAAGAAGACGCTGATTCCTGATGTTGCGAAGGTAGATGTTATCAGAAAGGTCTTCTCTCTCAACGCAAGAAAGTACTCCTTATCAGAAATTGCGGACGAGCTCAACGCTCACGGATGGGTCACGACCACGGGGAAGCCCTGGCGCAAGCAGGCAGTAGATCGGATCCTCAAGGACAAGTTGTTCTACCGCGGGCATTATGCTTATGGTGACATCGAGGCGAAAGGCCAGCACGAAGCGATCTTGCGCTAACGCCGGATACCTGCGAACGACGAAGAAGCCCTTCTAGTGAGGGTTTTTTTGGAATGAGAGATCAACGTACTTGCATGTTGGCCCTTCTCCCCCGCCGATTAGCAAAAACATTGTCATCGTGTCATACTTATCATAGAGAGTGTGATCTCCACTGCAATGTTGTATGCATATGGCGTACTGTTCCTACTGAAGGAGGAACTCGTGAGAAGAACGCATCTGCTGAACGTCTTGGTAGGTATGGTGCTTCTGGTCCTTTTGCTGACGGGCTGTGGAACAAGCAAGAAGCAGTTGGAGCAACAAGTGATGAGTTCGTTCCAAGAGAAAATGAACACAGACCCTACGTACAGCGGTTACGGACTGACGGTGCACTCGGTAACACTCGTGTCGTCTGGTGGAAACAACTACAATGGCCTTGCCAACCTATTATACAAGTCACGAGCATACGATGTTCCAATTACTGTGACCAGCGATGGTAAAACAATGATGTGGCAGACCCAACCAGGCGCCTTTCTCTTCTTGCTGCAATGAGATCTGCCACGAGAGAATTCCGGATTGCACCCATAGGTGATCGAAGACTGTTTGCAGCCCTCGCGCTGGTTGTTGTGCTTGTCTTGCCGGGTTGTTCCTCGACACCAATACCACAAAACCAGGTCGACTACTTCCGCTCCCTGAGCGGCACTCGCTATTGGACGAAGACAGCAATGAACATCGTCGTTCTGGATCCTACGGGGAACACCGTGACCCTGCTTGGCAGTGTGACAAGCGCGAGAGAGGCGTACCTCCAATTCAAGGATTTCTCTGTCACCGGCGGAACATCAGGCAGTCCATTGAAGGCCTCTCTTGGAGTCACAGGATCCGATGGGGGCTCGTCGCTTCCAATGAGTTACATCGACGTTACAGCTGCCAACATGACAACCCTGCAGACAGCTCTCGGCAAGATGGAGGCTGACAAGGACAGAACGCAGAGGCTCGCGACGGAGCAAGCGGCAAAAGCCGCCGAAGAGCTTCGCAAGAAGCAGGCAGCCCAGCTTCAGCTCGCAGTCAAGGATGCGAAGTCGTTGCAGCAGAAGGGGAGATTCCGAGACGCCATATCGCGGCTTGACCCAGTTCGCAGCACCTCAGTATGGTCCAGCGAACAGGACACTCTGTACGGACAGCTTGTCGCAAGCGAAGTCAAGAGAATCGTCAACTTGTGCCGGGTGGAGAAGGACGAGTTTCGCAATCTGACATTCATCTACTCCGACAGGGATAAAGACTCGGGACCTTTTCATTTCTTCCCCTACCTTGGGAAAGATGCATCGGGTAGCTGGTGGTTTCTGCATCTTACCTTGTATCGCAGCGATTGGCTCTTCGCCAACCAAGTCATGGTCAAGATCGGGGACATCACATATTCCACGGTGGTCAAAGACTCCTTCAGCGACGATGTCAAGACTGACGTCATTACCGGCGGCGT
This sequence comes from Candidatus Cryosericum terrychapinii, assembly GCF_003570925.1. GTDB lineage: Bacteria > Caldisericota > Caldisericia > Cryosericales > Cryosericaceae > Cryosericum > Cryosericum terrychapinii. Next base: position 18,508 of record NZ_QXIS01000031.1, read on the forward strand.
GTATGAGAGTGTGACTTTTCGACAGTCAGACGCGGGAACCGAAGTACTCTTCCAGGCGATTGCCGACTACCCCGGCACGGCGGCGCTCAAAGTACGAGTCAACGGCACTCAGTACTATGACGAATACAGTCTCAGCTCCGCCGACGTGCGAGCCTGGCGCGACCTCCTGTTCCTGTCTGAGCACCTCAATGAGTACACGTTCTCGAACTGACTCCTTTCGCAACCGCGGTGGACATGAGGACAAGGATTCAACGCACATTTTGGATGAGTCGATGCGATTGTTGACCTAGACGGGGACTTGGTGCGCACTATGACGTTGTTGTTCCTAATGAAGGAGGAACTCATGAGAAGATCGCGTCTGCTGAAACTCCTGGCAACCATTCTCCTGGTCGCGGGACTCCTTATCCCGTCGACAGCTACTGCCTTGTCGTCAGCGACGATCAAACTGTGGATCGGCAACACGTCCACATCCGTCAACGGAGTGCAGCAACCGATCGACACCCAGGGAACCAAACCTGTCATCGTGGCAGGCAGGACCCTTGTCCCTATTCGTGCCGTTATCGAGGCATTCGGCGGATCTGTTGCCTGGGAGTCCTCTACGCGCAGGGTCACGGTCACGCTGGGAAAGGATTCTCTCGACCTCTGGATTGGGAAGTCACAGGCATCCCTGAACGGTCACGCCCTTCATCAAGAGCGGACGGACGATCTTAGCTTGACAACTTGAGCAGCGCCATAGGAGGAAGGCAACGATGGATACTAGCAGAGGATCAAGAACGTTCCTCGAGCAACAAGTAAGTGACCTACAGGATTCGATGGGCAGGGTGAACCGGGCGCGTCTGATGTCGTTCCTCGGTGGCATATCACTCATGCTCCTTCTGATTCTCTCGTCATCTGTGCTGCTACCGCTCTTGTCTTCAGGCCAACCGCTCATGCGTGCCCTCATCGGGATTGATCTCGCGTTCTTTGTCTCGCTTGCCTTCCTGCTGTCGGCTTTCGTCCCCTTAACGCTTCGCAAGGTAGTTGTCGAGTTCAACAGAAAGGTTGCCGAGGACAGGAAAGCTCAGAAGGCCGAACAGGAGGTCCGGAACGTCCTGGCGAACCTCGACGAGCGTCAGTATGCCGTCTTTCATGGGCTCTACCGTAGATATGGAGACATCGATCACGTTGTTATCGGTCCGACCGGAGCGTTCATCATTGAGACCAAGTCAAACCACGGCAACGTCTCGGTTGACGAACGCGGTCGATTGGAGATTGACCAAGGAGGTCAACCTCGCAAGAACTACCAGCGGCAGGCGAGGCAGGAAGCATATCAAGTCAGAGACTACTTGACTGAACACGGTATCCCGGAGCAACTGTTTGTGCAGTCAATCCTGGCGTTCCCATTTGCTGGCGTACCCGAGGGTCTGTATCTGGGGACCACCAATACTGGGAGCTACATTCCAATCGTGAGCGGCAAGGGCGTTCTTCAGTACATCTATCAACACAGGGCCAGCGCCCTGTTCACACCTGACCTCGTTGGACGGTGCCGAGACGTACTCCAGTGCTGGGCGGATGGCACTGACTTGGATCTGAACGAGGCAGGAGCATAACGTGGGCAAGGCACGGAGAATAGCGCCTAAGGAGACAACCATTGCGGACGCACATGACGCTCGGGCAGAGGGCCAAGGCAGGCATGAGTCTCAACAGACCCCCGGAACCACCCTTCCTGCCCAGAGCGATGTCAATGGCGCTGGAAAACCCACAGGTTCCTCGCTGATCGGGCGCAATCTGGATCTGTCATCTGCATCGCAACTGAGGACTCTGCAAGCTGGGGCGGCCACAAGCATTGGAGATACGGCCAAAGTGGGCAGATCCATCTCATCTGCTATGAGTCTCCCTGCCGAGATAATGAAGGGGGTCATCGGAGCATCGGAGGGTCTTGCAGAATCCATCGCTGCAATCTTGCAGCCCGTCAGGGACGTGTGGTCGCAAATAGGGAAGCTAACCCAGATCCCTGAGTCATCAATAGCCTGGAATCCGCATTTTATGAAGCAGTGGCAGGACGCTGCAGGGTGTCTAGCCGAATCCGCTAGCGGCTTTCGTGCTCTTGTCATCAAGTACACGGCGACTCTCATAACGTTCCGTTGGCCACCACCAACCATGGAAACCGATTCCGGCGACATGCAGCACATCGTCAACATAAGTGATTCCCTCTCGCACACGGAAGCCGAAACAGAGATCGACGCATTTATGCTCCAGCGACACGGCTCCGACTACGTCAAAGAACGCCTCGATGAATGGAAGCACCATAGTTGGATCAGCAACCGATTTCCTATACTTGTGGCCGCGGTGAACGCTCATGTTCAAGGACTCTATGAACTCTCCGTTCCGACGCTGTTGCCACAGATAGAGGGAGTCATTTGGGAAGGGTATGGCAGCACCAGCAGATGCCTCCAGCGAGAAGAGATGAGACTTGCGACGGCGTTGTGCAGTGACGGACTGGACTTCCTTGACGATATGGCCAAACGCTTCTTCTTGGACACCTTGCTGCAGGAGTTCAACCTAGGCGAACCAGTGCCAGGACTGAGCCGTCATGCCATTCTCCACGGCATCGACACGCATTACGCCACTCAGATCAACTCACTCAAGTTGATCCTGCTCTTTGACTATTTCCTCGGTGCATTTGGGGTGGTATCGCTAGACAACTCGATGACATACCATAAGCTTGGTTGTCCGCACATCCAGCACAGTGCGAGCCATAGAACAGTATACGGCAGCCACGAGTCGGCACGGCGCGCGGGAAAGAAACCCTGCAGGTCGTGCCATCCTGAGCACCTGTAGCTTCATCCCACGCTCACCGGCACCGCCCCGGATCATGGGAGACTTGCCCTTCAGCTTCAGGCCGCCATCGACTGCCTCGTCTTCTACTTGGGTAGTCTCTCCCAAGAGGAGGAGGGCATGCTTGTAAGAACGAATATCGACCGAGGAGGCCGCAATGATTGATGACCAGTACCTGAAGATTCTTGCAGCTGTCTACTATCTCAGCCGTCAGAGGCCTACCGCGCGCGGCGTCCACTCGAATCGGGTAGAGGAGCTTCTGCACGTGAGTTACTTGGACTTGGTTCTGGCAATGCGATACCTTGAACAATCTGACCTGTTGAGAGCAACATGGGGTGGCTCGCATAGCGCTCTTGTTGCCCTCACAGCCACCGGCACTGACTATGTTGAGCGTCCCCTGGATACACTTCGCCTACTAGAGAGGTCCGTGACACAGACAAACACGATCAACGTCGGTGGCAACTTCAATGCCATCGAATCCACTATCGTGCAGATGAACACCAGTACGATTTCCAAGGATGATGCAGATGCCACGCTGGACAGGTTTGACACCATAATCCGGCAACTGCCTCCTGATGCGGCTGCATCTGAGGACGCTCAGGCGAACCGGGAGGCCCTCAATACGAAGCTCCAAGCCGGCGACCGGCTTGGAGCAGCTGGGATCATGTCCGGTCTCGCCAAGGTCGCATCAATTGCGAAGGACTCCGCAGTTCTGATCCAGGCACTGCCAATCATATACAATGCGATCCGGCTGCTGTTTCACCTGCCATAGCCCCACCGCAAACGACCATCTTTCACGAGCATGAATGCGGCGCGGAGCCGCGCGTACAAGAACTTAGCAGTCGATGTAGCAGAGATTCTGAGCGCAGTTGACCTAGTCCCGGCCCTTTCTCTGCGCTGGGGACAACTTCAGGGACTGTAGGAGGCTGCTCTTGGGCAGAACTCAGACTTGCTAGCAGTAGTCTCAGCGGACCGGATTCTCCCGCGTACGTGCCTAGTGCGACTTCGGTCCCATGGCGAGGAATTTGGGGAGTTGGACGTGTTCGCGTAGGGGAGACTCTTGGATCCGGCCACGAATCTCGCGCAGCATGATAGCCCTCAGCCCTCCCGATCACTCTCCGAGAGAGCTCTTTCAAGCGCCTCGTCAAGAGCAGCTTTGACCGCCGATGTCATGCGAACAAGATCATACTGGTCCAATACTCTCCGATAGAGCTGGTCACGTTCTTTACCGAAGGGTTCTGCTGACATTCCAGGCTCTAGCAGACTCATGATAGCAGCCACTTCTGACAAAGGGATCTCCTCGAAATCGCGTGAGCCTCGCGTTCGTAAGACGACTGGACTACCCTCAGGCATATAAATCACTCGAAGTTCTGGTGCTTCACCCTGAGCCTGGCCAAGTGCCAGAATCCCTTTTCGTGCTGCTACCTGTATGACATGATCGAGGGCCTCTCGAATCAACCGCCCGACCCTGTCAAATCCGGCCGCTCTGGCATACAGGCGTATGAGACGACTGGCAATCATGGGACCCTCTGCGGTTACGATACTGATGAGAACCTCTACTGTGTCTGTCCATGAAGCCACCCGGGGATCAGGTGCCGGTACTAGCTCCCAGCTCTTGTATGGGCGCATGTGTAGTTGGGCAGCTTCTGGAGTGTCTCGCTGCGAGTCAACAGTCTGGATAACCTGGTTCGTGGAATTGTCGTTCGATCTTGGGCCATTGATGAGGCAAGAGAACAGACCCTGGGCTGGTGTATCCTCTACAGACGCCTTCATGTCTTCGACAAGGAATGTTGCGGCAGGCTCGGGAACGGCGGCCACAGGCGTCACTGCAACGGCCGCCGCATTGTGGGGCGAGATGCCCAGTTTGTCCAGCAATGGCCAGAGTTCACTCAGGGTACGCTCCGGGTTTCGGAAGAAGGAACTTCCTCGGACTCGCCAGAACGTCCATCCACAGCGTTCGAGCTGTCTCTGCCTCTCCATGTCCGACACGTAACGGTCAGGACCAAGCCATTGCTCGCCATCGCATTCGATTGCCAATCGAGACTGTGCCCCACTGACGACTAGGTCGATCCGGTAGCCTGCAACCGGCACCTGCGGCACGACAGTGAAACCCCGATTCCGGATCATCTGGTAGACTTCGCGCTCAAACGGACTCTCGAACATGTCGTCCACGGCCGTTCCAGGGCTGGTGGCCAGCCAGCTGACAGAAGGGTGGAGGAAGTAGTTGAGCAACTTGAACCGTGTGTCCTCAGGACTCAAATCGTCCAATGAGACCGAATGGAACAGCCACAGCTGGTCACGGGCTCTGCTTGCAGCGACGTTGAAGCGCTGCTGAGCCCCACGATCTGTCAGAGCCCTGAAATGGTGCTCCTCAGAGACAGCTGCAACCAGACTGAGGAAGACGACGTCCCGCTCATCTCCTTGGAGCGCATATGGGTCACCGCACACCACTCTCCGACGCTCCATCTCCTCTGGCCCGATTTCTCGTATGAGCATCCGGTCAATCTCTGCAGCCTGCCAGGGACCCTGCAGGCTGATGACTCCAAAGGATTTCCCCTTGTAGCGTGGGTCTCTGCAGCACTCTGCAATCTGCTTTGCAATGGCTTGTGCCTCAGGTGGATTGGTGATGCGGGTTTCGGTTCCTCTCCTGTATCCATCTGAGATGTAGCACTCGCACAATGGGTCAAGCCGGTCTTCTCCATATTGGCGCAGTGGAATCAGGGGCTTCGCGGAGTAGCACAACCGGTTCGAGAACTCAATGATCTCTGGCATGCATCGGAAGTGCTCCCGTAGCGTGAGATCTGATGGGTACCAGATCTTCGCAAGGTCGAAGTAGCTGGCGTCTGGCCCCAAGCCACCAGAGAATGGGATATCGGTCAAGTACCTCTTCTGGAGGTCCATGACAGATTGGACGTTTAGTCCAACGTTTGCAGGGCTGATCTGCTTGTCATCACCGACGACTATGACCTTTTTCCCGAGGTACTGCAGAAATGCAGCCTCAACCCCCAACTGACTTGCCTCGTCGACGATGATGACGTCAAACGCATCCTGGCCTGGCCTGACGACATCTGCCACCTGGTAGATGGGCATGATCCATGCTGGTATGGCGGGCCTGGCCACGTCCCAAGCTTGTCGAGCATTCGCGAGCTTCGCAGATGTGTACTTCCCTTTCTGCCTGCCGGCAGCCTGCCAGAAGGTTAGCCAGGCCACCAGTCCTTTGCGCTGCTCCTCCGTCATGCGATGCAGGAAGAATCCCCAGGCCTTCGCTGCCGTTAGCGCTGTGGTCTGCTGTTGCTGCTTCATCTTGAGGTCTGCGGCTTGCCTCGACAGCTCGCGCCCGCGGCTCGAATCTGACATCCGATCAAGCCATCGATCAGCCCGTGTCCATTGCCATGCTTTCTGGAAGGACGGAAGGCGTTCATCCCACGAGGCATCATCTGAGGTTGTTGCGAGACGAGCTCCAAGGTAGGGCGCTGCTGTCTGAAGCTTCTCCAGCATGGAAGCGCGGATCGAGAGCTTCCTACGAACCGCACGATGCTGTTCCAGGTCGCCCATGGCGGAGGCATACTGTGGACAGTCTCCCTTGACGGCAGCCTGCAGCGCAGACTGAACCGCCGGGTGGATACTCGAGTTAAGGCATGCGAGTCTCAGTGCCGAGACCAACTCACGACGGAATCTCTCGGCTTCCACCATCCTCTCGTCGAGTTCCACCTGTTCCGCAATCGCGCACAGTTCACCCATGGCATCGGCTGATGGTGCTACCGGTTGGGATGTTCCGGATTTCTTTGCGAAGTCTCGCCAGAATTCCGTCACCCGCCCTCCGAGGTCCAGCACATTCTTCAGCATCTCCGTCTCTTCTTCGATGATGGCGAGTACTTGTGTTGCTGACAGGCTCCCCAGATCGACGAAGGATGACCATTGCTGACGGAGTGACTCGACGGTACCTCGGGTCTTGAGACAGCGAACGAGGTACATGACGGAGTCGGCAGATGTGCACCGGCGGCCATCGATACAGACTCGGTCGATGATGTAGCATGCGTGCTTGACATCAGCTGGAAGAAGGAGCCGCATGCCGATTCTACGGCCACGTTCCCACCTGTCCAGGAGCACCTGCGTATCGGCGAGCAGACGCTGATCGTCGTCCTCCTCCACACCGCTGATGGGTGCTACCATGCACGCCTTCCAGTCAAGATTGGACTTGAGCTTGTCGATTTGCCCTGTGCTTGAGTCCAGTAGCGATTTCCACAGCGCTGATTGACCGCTCAGGACGTCGCTCAATGCCCGACCAGTCCAGACAGTGTTCCTGCCCGTCAACGATTCCCACTCTGCGGAGAGGATGCGCGCTTCTGACAGCAGCGACGTCCGCTCCTGCAGATGCAGTCCAGCAATACTGCCATACAGTGGTTTTTCGCGTAGTCTACCTCGAGTTCCTGCCGAGACTCTTGCTTTCTCTTCAGCATCGAGGCAGTCTTGGAGGCGCTGGGCGCTTGGGAACGACTCTGCCTCTGGGCACGCCCTTGTCGCCTGCTTCTCGACGTCTGGCGTGGCCCATCGGATGAGACTCAGTAGCTCCTGCATTTGGCTGTTGGATAGCGGAGGGTCAGCGTCGGGGATCGCGAAGTCCTGTAGCCATGAGTACTGGGGTTCCTCCTCGGCAAGGGTAGTGGCAATCTCTGTGAGCGTTCCACGGTACCCTTCGATACCCGTCGAGACGTCGCGTGTCTCGCTCTCACGTACCATGCGGAGTTGCAGCTGACACTCGGCCATCTCGGCGCGTTCTTGCTCCAGTTGGTGATAGAGTGACGCCACCTCCGTGTTGTAGGCGTCCACGTTCCATCCCTCTCTCCGGCTGAGGATCCCGGTCACGATGCTCTCGACTGACATTGCAGACGTGCGATCTGTTCCCAGCACCGATATGCACAGGCTTCTCATGTCTTGAGGTATCATGTCCTGGAGGACCCGTAGGGCACGAGGGGCTTGACTCGTGACCAGCACTCGTTTTCCCTGTGCCAGGAGGTGGCACACCAAATTCGCAATTGTATGCGATTTTCCCGTCCCCGGGGGACCCTGCACGACAAGACCATCAGCTCCCGCCAGCCTCTCGAGAATAGCTCGCTGCTCTGCGTTTGACGGCAACGGGAAGAGCGGTTCACTGACAACTTCATCACCCAGTCCAGTGTCCGTTCGCGCCGGAGACGAGTCCACCACGGAAATGATCCTCTGTACTCCTGCAGGCAAGGCCTCCTTGGTCTGGATATCGGCCACGATACTCTCGTAGGCACGGACGAGTCCCAACTGTGTCCTCTGCCGGATGACAAGGGCGGGACTCCAGGAGACGATGGGCTTGGATGTGACTTCGTCAGCATGCCGGAGCTCATCCTCGTATCGCCCATCCGGCGACACGCCGTTTACCCAGGACCGCAGAATCACCCCCACGCCTTCTCGGTCCCACACGCGATCGCCCAACTGATCAACCAGGTCACCGAGAGCCAGCTCGATTCTTGTCTCCGGGCGGCTATCCCCGTCGAGCATATCTTCTTCGAGCTTGACGCCAGAACTGTCATCAGGCTGGCGGACTCTGATGACCCCCTTGTCGGCGTCGAATTCCACGCTGACGGCGGTCACGAGCAAATGTCGCCTTACCTCTTGGTTGTTCGGAGTCTTCCATTGAAGGAACCCCAGAGCCAGTACCAGCTCGTAGAGCTCGCCCAGCCGCTGCTGCTTTGTGTAGAAAGAGAACAGCTTCGTGTACACTTCCTGCACGCGCACCAAGGGGCGCTGCTTCTCTGCCCAGGGCCACCAAGCGTGTTCAATGTAGCTATCCCAAGCTTTGCCAATTTCCGGAAAGTCCACCAAATGTAGACTGTCATCGTTAGCGGTTCCATCGGATGTATCAGCGATGTCTGTGAGGAGCTCAGGGACGTCGATCCACGGATCATCCAAGGATCCCGGGCGGATCCACGGCCACAAGGTATTGGGAGGAGTAGGCAAGGGCAGGAGTCTCGGTTTGCGGGCTTCAATTAGCGGGCCAGGTGCCGTCTGGGACTGCTCGCCGAGCAGACAAGAGTAGCACAGAGCGTTCGATTGAGGCAGGTCTGCAAGCCAGAAGTGGTCCTCGAAGTCCGATATCGAGTAGGTTGTCTTGGTTCGCAGGAGAGCTAGATCCTTCAAATAGGTAAACAGACGTATTGCTCTGCCCCGCAACTCCTGAGCCTCGATCTGCATTGATCCCTCCTCTAGGATGGTCGCTTCTGTGTTAGCGAGTATAGCACTGAACCGAATCCCGGCCACTACGTGGCACTGCAAGCCCCAACCTGCGATAGACGCAGTGTCAGCAGCCGCGTGGGCAAGCGAGCACTTCGTGCGTTGAGACCCCACAAAGCGGTATGCGGTTGGCACGACCCAACCCTTCTGCATGGACGTGAAGCATCTTCAACACCAGATTCCAACGTAGTTGCTGTCCTGTCTGGGGGCATCTTCCCGGGAGGCGGCCCGTGCCTTTGCTCTCTGCCTGAGTGAAGACTCCTGATTTGTCTTGACTGCTGGACCGAGTGACCCCATGGTCAGCGACGGGACTGCGTCTGAGATTCACGACGTATGTCACAGACAAGTGCTTAGCAGTTGACATGGAGGGCATACCGTTACGATCCACACCGTATCCCCCGGTTCCACCCTATGGAGTTGACCGCCCGCGGAATGTCCCAGCAGTCCCCATTCCTGAACGTCGACAGTCTCGGGTCTCCAGTATGTCAGGTAGTCCTTTGCCATGTCATCCTCCTTGGACAGGGCTCATCTCAGTTCGTAGTCCGCGATAACTGCAGAGTGATCACTGTGCGCCGCAATGGACTCCTTGTATGGATACTGGCAGTCAGTTACCTTCCACTTCCTGGGCGAATGCATAACGTAGTCGTACCGTCTATCCGCCAGTTTCTTCTTGTAGGACAAGGCAAGGGGGTCTCTCTTGATGTCTCCGCCCGTGCTCTTCAGATAGGCAACGTACGAGTCTTTCAGGTGATGTACCTTCTGAGGTCCCATGATCAGTGACATCTTTTTGACTCGACCTCTATCGCCGTGCGAGGAGAATACTATCTTCTCGACCTTCGAGCTGTCTTCATTCGGCTCGTTCCCATCGAAGCAAAGGAAGTCAAGCTTTGCTCGAAGCTGCTCAAGATAGTCAGCGATGGATGCGAAGTTGCTGGACTTGGCCTTGAGGTACCCGGATCCGGTCAGCGAGTGGAAGGCAACCACCCGGATGGGCCCAAAGGGACCGCCAAGCAGCACGGAAAGCGTCCGCTCCGGGAATAGCGCACGATCGATCAACTCCAGGGTAACGATCGGGAGTCCGAGTGCGAGAACCGCAACGCCTATTGCCCGCTCCCGGCCCTCGTGGTGCCCGGGCATGCGCATATCGAGACTGAAACAGGACGGGGCAAGGGGAAAGAACTCGGTCAGACGGTCATAGGCAGAGCGCGTGACTTCCTCCAGGCACAAGATTGTCGGGCCTTGAGCGACTCTCTGCTTGAGGAAGGTCTTGATCGCCGGCGATCCAGACTTCTTGATGTTCCACTGTATGACGCGAAGCTTCATGTCTCTACACCACCCTAGCCCACATAGATAACCGTGACGTCACCCAACGTAGACACACAGACTACTTCCCTGCCGGGCGCGCGTCAGGTCGGCCACGTTGCCGTCATCAACGCATGAGCAAAAAACCTCCATGACTCAAGCACTTCAACATTTGGCGTCAGGGATCTAGGCCATCTTCCTCGCTGATGCATGGCATCCTCTAGCGTTCGATAAAGGAAGCTCCCTTCCCCAAAGAGCCGTAATGCTCTCTCGTGGTCATCGACTGCAGTCCTGAGATCACCCAGAACGCTGTCTCCCTTTGGCGCCTGAATTCCTCTGACCATCAGGAAGCCAACTGCTCCGATCGCGACGAGAGATTGAGAATCTTCATGGTCGTGCACGTCACCGCTTGCCCGCCAGAGATCGAAGTCCCACAGGTCACTCTTGGCCATCCCTTGTGCCAAAGCGTAACCCCTGAGGAATCCCCTCAAGTCAACCGTGCCCAGTCCCATATGCCCTGTGCCTATCAAGCTTATGGGGAAATGCGGACTCAAGATATCGTTCGTGGCGAGACCGTAGGCGATGAGCGACGCCGCTACGCGAAGGTCGCCGACGGCATCGCCGATCAAGCGACCTGCGTCGCTCTGCGATGTAGGTACGTTGTTGCATAGTTCGTAGATACTCTGCAGCGCTGGCCGAGATGGTTTGGCGTTCCGGGGCAGAATCGAACAGGTCTCATCTAGCTTGTCTGCAACGTACTTGCCAAAATCCAAGTCCTCTACTGCCCGATACAGGATCATGCAGAATTTCAACAGAAGAGCGTCGATCTCGGTGACGAACCATGGCCAGCTCCCTTGCCATTCCTCAGTACGCTCCAGGCTACTAGATACGCTGTAGAGCAACAGAGCAAGCATACGGACGTGGAACTCCGCCATGTGTCGATTCCGAGTCCCAGCCGGCTCGTCCTTCCGACTGACTCCCATCTCGACAGCTTCTCGCGCCATGAGTGCGCAGCTGCGGCGGAACGGTCGATTTGCCTTGTACTGCTCCGCAAGCACCGCAAATTGATACGGTATCGGTTGGAGACACTCGAAGACGTCGTCATAACGTGTTCTCCTCGCAGACAGCACTATGGCGTCGGCATCGGACATGAGGTCGTCGAGTTCGCTCCATTCAGGCTCCCCTTCGTAATCCCTCTTGGGCTGATGTGCTTCAGCTGCGCAAGACGACTCATAGGTCGTCGCCACAGCCAGAAACTCCCCAAATAGCCGCCTGAACGCTGTCTCTGCTATGACGGCATCGTTGATCGAACCCGTTTCAAGAGACCTTAGTGCTCTGTCGCGGAGCTCTCCCCTTTCTATCGCCACATCGCTCTCAAAGGTGGCCGTCCCGTTTCGGATGGCATAGCTTTCCCTGAGGCCCGATTCCTGAGATGCAGAGAGCCCTCCATTACGCAGATGATCCTTGCGCACGCCTAGGAGCGCATCCCCAACCTCCAGTGACCGACCCGGAGCCTCGAAGAAAACGACGACTGGAAGGGCTGCTGAAGGAGTCCTGCTTGCGCCGCCATCAGTGCCGATCTCTTCTATACCTCCGTCTCCGCCGCCCGGGCCAACCCCGGCTGTCTCTCGGACGTGTGGCGCTACGTCAGTCTTCAATCCGACCAGACGACGCTTCAGTCTCCCAAGGTTGATGTCCTCGATCCGGCCAGACGTCGTAGATGCCACCAAAACGTGGGTACTGGTCACCTCGCAGGATATCAGGGGAATGTATCGGAAGGACAGTCTGGCATCAAAAGTGTCAATCCAGGCCCGGAATTGGACGTACCTCTGATGATACTTGGCTGATCCAGACACGACAGAAGAGAATCTCAATCCAAGGACGCCTGTGTATTCGTTCCAGTACCTGCTCGGACTGAGCAGCATCGAGAGCACTCGGATGAGCATCTTCGCCAACACGAAGGCGCTCAGCAAAAGGCCCATCCCAACCGACAGGGGGCAAAGCCAGTACCTCCCCAGGACCAACATCACGAGCCACGCCAGCAGCTCAAACAAAGCTCCTTGAACATCACCCCCGCGGAGGAGCGTTCTGAGCCGCATCGTGTCCGACCTCGAAATCGAAGCGATGAGGATGAGGACGGACCCGGCGAGCCCGAGCATTGCTATCTGGAACCCGGACGCGAGCGCAACGTATGCGTCGGGAACCCAAGTCACGAAGTAGAAGTGAGGCACAATCAGAATTACGCCGTACGCAATCAAGGTTCCCGCCGTTGCTAACCAGCCATGCAAACGCGTGCCATTTATCCTTTCGGCCTGGTCCTTCTTCATTGTGCCGCTGGCATTGAGAGTCGTCACGAAAGCCTTTGGTTTCGGGTTCGTCAAGGTTCTTGCACCAGTTGAACCGCGTCGATCTGTCTTGCCACTTCTTCCCCCTTCGAGAGAATGCAGCAACACCCGGCTGCTGCAGGACTATCCCAATCTACTCTCGCATATCATACTACCGTTTGTCGGCTTTTGTGCCAGGCTTCGACCCCGTTTCGCCACGCAACTTGACTGATTTTTCGCACCCCAAGTGGTTGTGTCCGAAGCTGTCCGGCATAACTTCGTGTTAGTGTATGGAGCCGACACCACCTGTCATGGTATCTCATGCGGAATGCGGTATCTGTCTCTCGTGTTACTTCTCTCTGACGGCGATGAGGCTACGCCGAGTACCGCCTCCAAGACCAGCTTGAATAGTAGCGTTGTCGATGGGTCACAGGACTGCCTGTTCGCCCCTATTTCCACCACTACTGATCCACTGACAGGACGACTGTTGGAAGTGAGGTAGCCGCTCCTTGTTCCAGTAGCGAACCAACTTGCAGTCATCGCCGTGATGCTTCAGGGGGAGGCGGGCAACCTCTACGGTGCATCCTCGGGACAGAAGGACGAGAAGGAATGGATTCCCGCCTGCGCGGCGAAAGCACCCCTCGCATGGGAATAAAGTGCTCGGGGGAATGACGGACCAAGGAGTCACCCACGCCAGAGTCGCCGCGCAGGTGGTGAGGTCCTCGTTTCCTGCTATACTTTCTCGGAGACGAGCATGGGGTGCCATGACGCCCTAGGCCTACCATGGACGTGTCAAAGGCGAGGTGAGCGAATGGATGACAAGGAACGTGCGGAGACACTGAAAGCTGCAACATCGAAGTGGCAGCGGGGTGCTGACAAGGTTCCCGCCGGCAAGACATGCAAGGCCTACTCGGACTGCACGACGAGTTCCGGCATCGACGTCAAGTTGCTGTACACGCCCGAGGACCTTGGCGAGATGGACTACATGCGCGACATTGGGTTCCCCGGAGAATACCCGTACACGAGAGGATACCAGGCCACGATGTATCGCGGCCGCCTGTGGACCATGCGTCAGTACGCGGGATTCGCGACCGTCGAGGAGTCCAACCGCCGGTACAAGTATTTACTGAACCAGGGCCAGACCGGTCTGTCCATCGCGTTCGATCTTCCAACTCAGCTGGGCATGGATGCAGACCATCCACTCTCGGAGGGTGAGGTCGGCAAGGTCGGCGTGTCGGTCAGTTCGCTGGCGGACCTGGAGGTGCTGTTCGATGGCATCCCGCTCGATCAGGTCAGCACGTCCATGACCATCAACGCTCCTGCCGCGGTTCTGCTGGCGATGTACATCGCGCTTGCGAGGCGCAAGGGCATCAGTGCAGACAAGCTGAATGGCACGATTCAGAACGATATCCTCAAGGAATACAGCGCTCGCGGCACATACATCTATCCGCCGGCTCCGTCAATGCGCATCATCAGTGACATCTTTGCCTATTGCTCCAAGGAAGCTCCCAACTGGAATATGATCAGCATCAGTGGCTATCACATGCGTGAGGCCGGATGTACTGCGGTCCAGGAGGTCGCATTCACGCTCGCCGACGGGATAGCCTATGTTGACGCTGCCGTCAAGGCAGGACTCGATGTCGACAGTTTTGCGGCCCGCGTTTCGTTCTTCTTCGATGCGCACAACAACTTGCTGGAAGAAGTCGCCAAGTTCCGCGCTGCCCGCCGAATGTGGGCGCGGATCATGAAAGAGCGGTTCCATGCAAAGAATCCAAAGAGCCTGATGCTGCGTTTTCACACGCAGACGGCAGGCTGCACGCTTACAAGCCAGCAGCCGGACAACAATGTCGTGCGTGTGACGCTGCAGGCGCTTGCCGCAGTGCTGGGTGGTACCCAGTCACTCCATACAAACAGTCGTGACGAGGCCCTGTCGCTGCCGAGCGAGGACTCGGTGCGCATTGCCCTCCGGACACAACAGATCATCGGGTACGAGTCGGGAGTGGCCGATACGGTCGACCCTCTTGCAGGCAGCTACTTCGTGGAATCCATGACCAACCGCATCGAGGAAGAGGCCTTGAAGTACATCGCCAAGATCGATGAGCTCGGCGGGGCGGTAAAGGCTATCGAACGAGGGTTCATCCAGCAGGAGATCCAGAACAGCAGCTATCAGTACCAGCTGGAAATCGAGTCAGGCAAGAAGGTCATCGTCGGCGTCAACAAGTTCCAGGTCGAGAACAAGCCATTCAAGAACCTCATGCACATCGACTCCGCCCTCTATGAGAAACGGCACAAGGAGCTGGCTGCGATGAAGAGCCACCGCGATGCTGCCAAGGTCGAAGCTGCCCTCGCCCAGGTGAAAGCTGTCGCCGGCGGTGATGCAAACCTGATGCCTGCAATCATCGACGCGGTCGACGCATATGCGACTCTCGGTGAAGTCTGCGACGTGCTGCGCTCCGTGTTCGGCGAGTATCGGCCGGACGCGTCGTTCTAAGGAGGAGACCATGGAACAGAAGATCAGAGTCCTCGTAGCAAAGCCTGGCCTGGACGGGCACGATCGCGGAGCCAAAGTCCTGGCAAGGGCCTTCATGGACGCGGGCATGGAAGTCATCTACACCGGCATTCGCCGCACACCCGAGCAGATCGCGGAAGTCGCTGTGCAGGAAGACGTGGACGTGGTTGCCCTGTCGTGCTTGTCGGGAGCGCACAACACGCTGTTTCCCAAGGTCGTTGACTTGCTGAAGGAGAAAGGAGCCGACGATATCCTGGTCATGGGCGGAGGGGTCATTCCTGAAGACGACATCCCGTTCCTCAAAGAGCATGGGATCAGTGAGGTTTTTGGACCGGGAACTCCACTCGCCACCTGCGTGGACTACATTCGGAGCCACGTGAAGAAGGAAGCCTAGTCAGGTGGACGTCAAGCTGGGTGTCCTGGCAGGCGATACGAGAGCGGTCGCGCGTGCGATCACGTGGGTTGAGAATGGTGATCCACGCGGCGCCGAGGTGATCCGTGGCGTCTATGCGAGTACAGGACGCGCCTACATTGTTGGACTGACCGGTTCGCCCGGCGCGGGCAAGAGTACCCTGGTTTCGCGACTGGCGGCATTGCTGGCGGCTCGTGGGCAGAAGGTCGGCATTCTGGCGGTCGATCCCAGCAGTCCCTTCTCGGGTGGGGCAATCCTGGGCGACCGGGTCCGTATGTTCGACGTTGCTCTCACACGCGATGTCTACATCCGCAGCATGGGAACCCGGGGGGCACTGGGCGGCCTCAACCGTGCCACTCGGATGGCGGCCCGCATCCTTGATGCAGCGGGGTTCGACTGGATCTTTGTCGAGACCGTTGGCGCGGGTCAGGCCGAGGTTGACGTACACGATGTCGCCTATACGACAGCCGTTGTCATGGCACCTGGCATGGGAGACGATATCCAGGCCATGAAGGCAGGCATTATGGAAATCGGGGACCTGTTCATCATCAACAAGGCGGACCACGATGGAGCAGACCGTACGGCAACCCAGGTCGAATCTGTCCTGCAACTGTCGATGACGACGGGCTGGAATCCACCCGTACTCAAGGTGTCGGCCGAACTGAACACAGGTATCGACAACGTTGTGGACACGATCGAACGGCATCACACGCATCTCGTGGCCTCTGGGAAGCTGGACGCACTCAAGATACGGATGGCCAAGCTCGACGTGCTCGAGATTCTCAAGGCGCGCCTGGCAGATATGATGAAGCAGCAGTTGGAGCAGCCGGCCGTGCAGGTCGAGCTGGAAAAGGTCGCCAGCAAGCAGAGCGACCCGTACTCGCTGGCAGACATCATCTTTGAACAAAGTTGGAGGAACACATGAACATCAAGAACATCGATCATATCGGAATTGCTGTTACCAGCATACAGGAGTCACTGTCATTCTGGCAGGCTTCTCTGGGTATCGAGCCGCACGGTATCGAAGAGATACCTGAGCGGAAACTGAAAACGGCATTCCTGCCTGTGGGCAACACAGACATCGAGTTGCTGGAGGCTACCAGTGCTGACAGCTCCATCGCCAAGTTCATCGAGAAGCGCGGCGAGGGTCTGCATCACATCGCGATCCGAGTCGACGACATTGAAGCGACTCTCGCGGAGCTGAAAGCCAAGGGTATCCAGTTGATCGACGAGACGCCTCGCAACGGCGCGGGCGGTGCCCGGATAGCGTTCGTTAGCCCCAGGTCAACACACGGTGTTCTGCTTGAGTTGTGCGAGAGGAAACAGAAGTAGCGCAGAGGATATCTTAAGAGCAAGCGCCCCGGGAAACCGGGGCGCTTGTGATTCACGCGACTATGGTGCGATGGAACGTCTAGAACACAAGGGGAACGTAGCCGTTTCGGATGCACTCCGAGATGATGCCCCCCACCTGATCGATCTCGCACCCCAGGCTCTTGAGAGCGTCGCTCACGGCCACCTCTTCTGCGAACTCCTTGCAGGCCATGGGATGAGCCGTAACCTTGAAGACCTCCGCACCAAGGTCTCTGATCTCCTTGTCCTCGCTGAGAAGTCGTTCGATTGGGCCAAACAGAACGACGCGCACATCATCAAACACATGGTTTTCATGAGTGTTCTTGGCAAACATCAAGCCTGCCATGGCTTTTTCGCGCTCGGCCGTAGAGAGTATGATCAAGATTTTGCGTACTGGCTCCATTCCTTGCCTCCTGTTCCCCGGCGAGCATGCGCCAGGTCGGAAATCTGTGTTTAGGAATCCAAATACCACTATACATATAGTAGTGTAGCATTTTGCGTCAATGACTCCACGGGGCAAGTCTGTGAATGGCAAGGCGCCTACTTGTCCAGATCACTGACGTGTCAACTCACGCAGGCACGGAGGTGGACCAGCACTCGTTTACGGAGGCAGTTCACCTCTATGCTGGATGAGTCGATGCAGCACTTGACCCGTTCGGTGCCACGGCTATCCTGAGAGCAGGATCGTGCGAGTTCCCCACTTCTCGCGCGTGTGACCAGAGAACTCCCATTCGACGAAGTCAAGGAGTGCGAATGCAAAGAGCATGCGCAAGACAGTCGCGGGCAGTCCGGGGGACTTGCGTCGCCAAACGTGGCCCGGAAACAGGCAAGAGGGGCGATCATGGTTGACAAGGAAATCCGTTCAGGTGAGGCTGCCGTAGTGCAGAAGCAGGCGCTGGCATCATCCCTGTCTCTGCTCAAGGCCACCATGGAATCGACGGCTGATGGAATCCTCGTGGTGGACCTAGCCGGACGCATTACACTAT